>CAJKLD010000019.1 GCA_905200645.1 uncultured Phascolarctobacterium sp.
TTTATATTATTTTTTATTTTAGGAAGTAGAAAACCCCAAAATTAGTTAAAGAACCAATAAAAAACGCCCCGGCGCACTGCAAGCAGTACGCTAGGACGTTAGTAAAAACGCGGCTACGCCGTCTTATTTAAAATCCACCTTTAAATGCTGACGCTCCGGCATCCGTTTGTATTTATATTTAGGATAGCCAACCATCAGCGCGCCCACCATTTTATGCTTCGGCGGCACGCCAACCAAATCCAAAAGCGGCTTATAGCCTGCAATGCCGCAGCTTTGGATAAATCCTGCAATAGTTGTGCCCAAGCCAATAGTCGGAGCAAAAAGTTCGGCATAAGCCCAGCTTTGCTCGGCGTTAGATACGCCTGTAATATTCAACCGGCGCGCTAAAGCAAAAATCAAGCAGGGTGCATGGCGGGCAATAATATCCTGCCCGCGCTCGCGATAAGCACGCAGCACCGTCATAAAATAGCGTTTATTTTCCGTAGCGGCGGCAACCTCATCCTCCATCCAGCAGGCAACAGCCTCGGCAATGGCCTTGATTTTTTCCGCGTCGCGAATAACGACGTAATACATCCCCTGGGAATTTCCGGCAGTCGGCGCGTAACGGGCCACATCCAGCATACGGGTGATTTCCTCCTCCGTAGGCGGCTGCGGCTTAAAATTACGCACACTGCGGCGCATCCGCAAAAATTCGTAAGCAGTCTCCGGTGCCGGCATTGGCATAGTTACAGGACGCTGCTCGGCTAAAGGCGCATATTTATTATCTAAAGCTCCCACAGGACAAATAGCTACGCACTGACCGCAGCTCATGCAGCCGCGATCAAAATTACATTCCGGACCGTTATCCCCCAAGGTTAAAATACAGGAAGGACAGCAATCAACGCAAATGCCGCAGCGCAGACATTTTTCTGTGTCGACCTTTAACAAATCCATAGGAACACCTCAATCTTCAAACTGAATATATTCCAAACCGCCAAAATCTGCCTGATAATGGCCGTTTTTCAATGGCTTGCCGATAAGCTCCTTATCTCCCGTCGCTACGCCGTCCATATTGGCAAGGCCAATGGAAGCCACGGCGCACAAGGCGTGCAGCTCGCCTGCCACCTTTAAGGCGGCAGCCTTATCCACGTCGGACACCACGCCTTTTTTGGGATACATATCCACGGCAGCCACAATAACCGTCAGCACCTTGCCGCTTAAAGCAAACACATGGGGCACAACGCATTTTTCCGTCTGCATATAATCAACTGCAAAATTATGCTTTTCCAGCCAAAGGCTAAGCGCCTGCAAACCCAGCGTATGTATTTCCTGCTCATTCAACAATTCTTCCACGAAATATTTCTCCCTTATGCTCTATTCTTCGCCTAAAACAAGCACTTCCGGCTCCAAATGTACGCCGTGGGCAGCAAAAACCTTGTTCTGCACGTCTCTAATCAGCTGCAAAACATCGGCTGCAGTAGCTCCGCCAATATTCACCACAAAACCTGCATGCTTTTTAGAAACCTGCGCGCCTCCTACAGTATAGCCTTTTAAGCCTGTTTGATCGATTAAAGTTCCGGCAAAATAGCCTGCGGGCCGCTTAAACATACTGCCTGCACTGGGCAGCTCCAAAGGCTGCTTGCTGATTCTGCGGCTGCTGAAATCTGCCATTTTAGCAGCAATCGCTTCTTTATCTGCGGCAGTGAGCTTTACAGTTACGCCGGTGACAATTTTGCCGCTGTTTTGCAGCGCTGTGTGACGGTAAGCAAAATACAGTTCTTCAGCGGACAGCTCGCTTACTGTACCCGTAAAATCCATAACGCGCACTTTAGTAACAACTTTAGACATTTCTCCGTCATAAGCGCCGGCGTTCATATACACTGCGCCGCCAATGCTGCCGGGAATGCCTACGGCAAATTCCAAACCGCTAAGTCCCAGGCTGGCTGCTTTTTTAGAAGCCAACGCCAAGGATACACCGCTGCCGAAAGTTATCAACTCGCCCTCAACCTTAATATTATTAAGCATATTGCCCAGCTTAATCACCAGCCCGCGAATACCTTTATCGCGCACCAAAAGATTAGAACCATTACCAATTAAGGTCACCGGAATATCTTCTCTTACAGCTCGCGCCAGCAGCTCCCGCAGCTCTGCTTCGTCAGATGGCGTTGCCAGCAAATCTGCCGGCCCGCCAATTCGGAAGGATGTATGCTTTTTCATAGGCTCGCCTGCCAGCAGGGGCTTGGCTGTGCAGCCTGCAAAAATAGCCTGCAAATCCATGTTTGTCTCCCGTTATTTTTCGCCCATAGCTTCTTTGACCACATCCTGAATAGAATTGGTCACGTCAGCCAGCATCATTTGAAAACGCATAAAGGAATTAAGATATTGCATAGCGTCGCTGTTCAAAGACAGTACGCCGTAAAGCTTTTGAATTTTTTCCGTAGTTTCTTTAGCAGGCTCTTTTCCTTGATATTTTTCCATCTCTGCCTGTTGGTTCAAAGCTAAAAATTCATCCACCATTTTTTTTGCGTTTTCGTCCTTAGCTAAAGCGGCAGCAGCCTCTTTTAATTTTTTAAATTCGTGGCTTTCGCGCATAGCTTTGGCTAATTCGTTAGCATTATCATATACATTCATCGTTAGTACCTCGCTTTCTTTAACAGAAATCAACATGCTTAAAAATTTATCAACATTATATTTTAGTAATTATTTGCAATTTATAAATCAGGGCACCGGCACATTTAAATGTGCCCAATTAATAGACGGCTGGTAATCAAAATGCCACCATTCCATCTCAATACCTTTAAATCCGTATAGCTCCATACTTTCCTTGAGCAGACTGCGCAGATAACGCTGACGGCTGGTGCCGCCTGCATAGCCGGCAAATTGACGCATGGAAGGCTCGTCAAAATCGCTGATCATCTCGATTGGCTCGCCGGTCGCCAAATCGTACAGGCTTACATCCACGGCGTTGCCCGTATTGTGAGCGCTGCCCTTAGTCTCCGGATCCTCCAGCAAATGCTTTTTATCCAAGGGTAAAGCCAAATTAGCCAGCTTGCTGACGCTCCACGGACGATAAGCATCCCACAGCACCAAGCCGTAGCCATATACCGCCAAATGCTGCTGCACCTTAGTCAAGGCCTGAGCCGCTTCACTGCCCACAAAAAGCTTTTCGCTGTTATATAGCGGCGCGCCAAAACAATTATCCGCCACGCCGTAACGGGAATCAATGTGTAAACCGGCAACAGTCGCCGCGTCCACTAATTCTGCCTGCTGTCCCGCGCTCAAAACCTCCGGCACTGCTGCCTTATTAGTCTCTGCACGCATAGCAGCCCATTCTTCTGCCGAATGCTCCGGAAAACGAAACTCTTTCGCCCGCTCTCCCGTAGTTCTGCCTAAAAAATAACGGCTGTAAATATGTCCGCCTACACGGCAGGAAATGCCATAGCCGTCAGAGTCGCGCTCAAAGCGCACGTTGGCTTCGGAACCGCTCATTGGACCTACTTCGTTAAGTAAATAAGCGTCAAAATGCTCTTTCGTCAGCGGATAAATAATCGCGCCGGAAAAATCCTTATCCTTTTGCGCAAAACGGTATAAAAGCTCCAAATTGCCGCCGTTTTCGCGAATGAGAATATTTTCGCCGTTGCCATAATAAAAGCCTATAATATGCTTGATATCCTTGGGCGCATCATTAGGCACGGCTGCGTAAACACCGGCAAAGCCCGCTTGGACGCACAAAAGCAGACCGGCTGCTAAACCGGTCAACACTTTTCTAAAAAACATTATTGAATCAGCTCCTTGCGCACATCAGCTAACGCGTTTAGTCTGCTGCGTACCTTGTCAATCTCCGCCAAATCAATGGTACAGGAAATTATTTCTTCTTCCATACCGGCTTCAGCCAAAATTTTGCCGCTTGGCGCTACTACCATAGAGTGACCAAAAAACGGCGCGCCCTTAAATTGCCCCGCACAGTTTACCGCTACCACAAAAGTATGGTTTTCCGCCGCGCGCGCCTGCGCCAAAAGACGCCAAATATCGCCGCGAGAAGTGGGCCACTCGGCGGGGCAAAAAATTATTTTTGCTCCCTGCAAGGCTAAATGGCGAAACAGCTCCGGAAAGCGCAAATCATAGCAAACGGTAGATCCGCAGCACACGCCGTCTAAATTATAGGCCTGAAAATTATTCCCTGGCGCAAAAAAGCGTTCTTCGTTAAAAAGTCCGAAAAGATGCACTTTATCATAAAAATTGACCAGCTTACCCGTTTTATCAATAGCCACGGATGTATTATAAACCTTGCCGTTGCGGCGCATAGGCACAGAACCTGCGATAACAGCGCATTGATTCTGCACGGCGACAGCCTGCAAAACGGCCACCACGCCAGACGCTTCGTCCTCTGCTTCCTCTGCCAAATGGCCCAAGCTGTAACCGGTGGTCCAAACCTCCGGCAGCACAAGTAAATCGTGGTCAGGCGCAGTTTCCCGCGCCAGCTGCAGCCCGTGAGCCACGTTGGCTTGTTTATTCTTTTCCAGAATAGCTAACTGCAGCAAAGCTATTTTCATAATACGCGCTCCTTGGGCATCATATTATTCTTTTGCAAGCGTCCTGCGAAAAATTTCTCCAGCTTACGGGTGCAGCGAGTAATAAAATGCTCTTTTCCGCCTAAGGATTGCACCCAAACAACCGGATGTCCGGCCCATTTAGCACCCAAAACATCCGTCATCAGCTGGTCGCCGATAAACAGGATTTTGCCGCCGCCCATAGCTTTGGTTATTTGCTTATAAGCCATCGGCAAAGGTTTTGCAGCACGCATAATGCAGCCTAAATTGGTTTGCCGGGTAATACCTTTCATACGGTCGCCGCCATTATTGCTAATCAGCGCTACATTAATACCAAGCTGGTGCATTTGACGAATCCAGGTCATAGCGCGGGGACCTACAAGATTTTTATCGCGGGGCAGCAAAGTGTTGTCTACATCAACAACAATTTTCATATAGCCATTGCGCTTTAACCATTTTGGCGAAATGTCAAATAAACTTTTTACTCTGTAATCTGGACAAACATACTTTAATATCATACTACCTTATCCTTTGGAAATTTTATTTCAAATGTGGTTCCTAAGCCACATTTGCTGACTACTTCGGCGCTTGCGCCGTGAACACGAATAATCTCCTTAGCAATCGCTAAGCCCAAACCGGTACCGGGAACACTGCGGCAGTGAGATTTTTCTACTTTATAAAATCGCTCCCAAATAAAAGGAATTTCTGCCTCCGGAATGCCCTTTCCTTGATCGACTACCGACAGAAGCACGCTGCCATCGTCAAGTTTTTTTGCGCCTATTGATACAGTACCATTTTCCGGCGAATATTTCAAGGCATTATCGCCTAAAATCATAATTAATTGTACCATTTTGTCGCCGTCGCCTAAAATTTTAATGTTTTCATCAGCGTGAACGCAAAAAGTTATCTTACGTTTCAATGCTTTTACACTCAATTTTTCGGCTACATTGCGAATGATAACCGCCAACGGCAGCTCATCCATATTGTTTAAAGTCAAGGGGTCGCTGGACTCCAGTCTGCTGATATCCAACAGCTCCCGCACCATACGTTCCAAACGCACAGTTTCCTCGTTTATCAAAGTACGGTAACGCTGAAGCACATCGGGATCAGAAACCATACCGTCGCTGATAGCTTCGTTATAGCCGCGGATAATTGTAATCGGTGTGCGCAGCTCATGGGAAACATTTGCTACAAAATCCCGGCGAATTTTTTCTGTCCGCTCCATTTTAGCAATGTAATCGCTCAAGTCACTGCCAAGAGAGTTCAAAGAAATTGCCAATTCAGCAATCTCATCTTCGCCCCGCACCGCCAATCGTCTCGAATAGTCGCCGGATGCCATAGCCATAGCGCTATCCTTCATTTCCTGTACAGGCCTGATAATCATGCCCGACAGCTTTTTGACGAGCAGCAGACTAAGCAAAATCGCTATCACGCCTACAATCATTATGTAAATGTAAACATTACGCAAAAATTTTTCAAAGCCGCTGAGCGGTTCTATCATTAAAATGGCACCGGTTTTTCCACCGGAAATTGCATACGGCACGCCTACTAAAATAACCTGCTCTTTATAATGCGGATGATAAATCTGCGATTTGAAAGATTTGCCTGCGTATATATCATGCAAGATAATTCTTATCCGATACGAAATGCTGCTTTCTTTAATATCCTTGTCCAGCTTATTGGCGTTGTTTCTAAACTCTTCCTGCGAAAGTACGCCATATTTTAAAAACTGCTTTAAGGCATCCGACTCATTTGCCTTTGCTGAGCCGTCATAATAAGAAGCTGCAATCAAATCATAATTATCATCAAACAGCCAAATACGAGCGCCCACCAAACGGTCTACCGCTATAATATAGCGATAAAGCATATTCTTATCATCCATGCGGATAAAAGCTTCAATAGTATCGCCCATCTCATGGCCCTTATCGGTAAGCTCCTGCTCCTTAATTTCAAAAAAATAATCAGCAATCAAATAAGAAATACCGGCTGTAATACCGACGACAACGATAATTATAACAACCATGAAGCTATACATCAGGCGAGTACTGAGGGATTTCTTCATTGATTATTTATCCTTAATTTCAAATTTATAGCCTACGCCCCAAATTGTGGTAATATCCCATGTGGAATCAGGGGGAATATTCAGCTTTTGACGGATGCGTTTAATGTGAGTATCTACCGTTCTGGTATCGCCATAATAGGAATAACCCCAAATAGTTTCCAGCAGCTGATTACGGGAAAAGGCCTTGCCGGGATTAGAAGCTAAGCACCACAGCAGCTCCATTTCCTTGGTAGTAAAGGTCATTTTATTACCAAAGGCCGTTACCTGATATTGGTCCATGTCAACAATCAAACCGTCATAGACAATACGGGAAGCATCACCTTTTTTCTCCTGCGTACCTGCGCGGCGCAGCACCGCTTTGACGCGGGCAACAACCTCGCGGGAATTAAAGGGCTTAGTAATATAATCGTCGGCGCCGATTTCCAAACCGGCAATACGGTCGTCGTCTTCATCCTTGGCGGTTACCATGATAATGGGCATATCGGTCAGCTTACGCACCTGTTTGCAAACTTCAATACCATCCAAAACAGGCATCATAATATCCAGCAACAAAATATCAGGTTTTTCAGACTGCACCTTTAAAATGGCCGCAGCTCCATCTTCTGCTTCGACCACCTCGAAGCCTTCTTTTTCAAAATATATACGCAGAATTTCACGAATCTGCACTTCATCATCAGCAATAAGTATCTTTTGCTTTGTCATAATCATCACTCCCAACATTCTATGATGTTACATCAATTATATCACAAAATATCTTAAACTTTAGCCACGTTCACAAAAGATTTACAGAAAAATAGCTATTTCATCATGATTTTTAGCTTTATACTGCAATAAATCGCCTTTAAAGTAAAATTGAGGTCCAAAACGCAACGCAAAAGATTCATTTACATAAACTAACATACTATTATACAACATTTTTAAACTTTGGCAAAGACAAAAAACAACCCCACTCTATCGCTAGAGTGGGGTTTACCTTCTTGGTAGCGCTAAAGGGAATCGAACCCTTGATTTCGCCTTGAGAGGGCGACGTCTTAGCCGCTTGACCATAGCGCCATTTGGCTCCGGGACTAGGACTCGAACCCAGACCGAATGATCCAGAGTCACTTGTGCTACCATTACACCATCCCGGAGTGTAACGTTCATCAGAACAAATAGAATTATAACAGATATTAAAAACTTTTGCAAGCTTTTTTTCAAAAAAACTTTGATCCAAAAAAATAAACTTAAACTGCACCTAAAATACTATTTATTGGCTTCCCGCTGTAAAATTTCCGCTAAAACGGTAATACCGCGGCAAACATCCTCCAGCTCGGCATATTCCGCCGAATTGTGGCTGATGCCGCCGCGACAGGGAATAAACACCATGGTCGTAGGTGCAATTTTCGTCATGTGCATGGCGTCATGACCGGCGCCGCTGTTCATGTGCAAAAAGCTGTAGCCTAATTCTTGGCAGATTGCTTCCGTTTGCTGCGCCAGCTTCTCATTTAACGGAACAGGCTTATCCTGCGTCAGCATTTCTATTTGTATGTCCACCTTGTCAAGCACCGCAACATTTTCTGCCGCTTCCTTGATAGCTTGCAGCGTGCGATGAATGCTTTTTTCTTCTACGCCGCGCACGTCCACCCACAAGGTAACTGCGCCCGGAACTACGTTGATAGAGCCGGGTTCAACTTCTACAACACCAACCGTGCCCACGGTGCCGTGCTGCTTTTCTTGCTCCGCAGCCTCGTTCACCACCAAAATAAGCTTCGCCGCAGCCACCAAAGCATCACGGCGCATCCCCATAGGCGTAGCGCCGCTGTGGTCCGCCATGCCTCGCACATGCAGCTTAAACCGTGTCGGCGCAGCAATATTATGCACAATACCGATTTGCTTTTTGGTTTCCTCTAAAACCTTACCTTGTTCAATGTGCAGCTCGCTAAAAGAAGTATATGCTCCTTGCGCAATGACAGCGTCGGCATATTTTTCCGGCTCGCAGCCCCATTGGCGCAGCGCTTCCAAAAAGGAAACATCGTCCTTTTTGCCGCCTTTATTGAGCGTTGCCGGAGTTGCCGAACCGGTCAGCAGCTTGCTGCCCATGGTAGCAAAGCCAAAACGGCTGCTCTCCTCTGCGCGAAAAATTATCACCTCAATACTGCGTTTTAAATCTGCGTCTTGCAGCATATATAAGGCTTCTAAAGCGCCTACCACGCCGCACATGCCGTCGTAAGCGCCGCCGTGAATTACCGTATCCAAATGGCTGCCGCAGGCTACGGGCGGCAAATTATTTTCCCGACCCTCGCGGCGCAAAAACACATTGCCTACGGCGTCCTCGCGCACGGTTAAGCCAAGGTCTGCCACCTGCGCCAGCAGCCAAGTCTGCGCTTCTCTATCCAAAGGGCTATACCCTAAGCGGGTTATGCCTTGCTCCGTCGCGCCAAATTTTGCCAAGCCGGTCAAAAGCTTATCTATTCTCGTTTTATTTACAGTCTGCATACAATCTGCCTCCTTATTTTAAAATTACAAAATAGCCTGCATCTCTTCTGACGCAGGCTATGCCGAATACAATAAATTATTATTCGTTCATCAAATGCAGCATTTCAAACACCTTGAACAGCAGACTCATAATAATAGCTACCAAAGTAGCCAAAACCATGCCCTGCACAGAAAATGCACCAAAGGACAGCTTCGCACCGGATAAGCCGATTATCATAATTACGGAAGTCATCACCAAATTGGAGGATTTGCTGTAATCTACCTTGCTTTCCACCAGCACGCGAATACCGCTGGCAGCAATTACGCCGAACAGCAGAATGCAGATGCCTCCCATAACAGGCACGGGAATACTGTGAATGAGCTGGGACAGCTTGCCGCAGAAAGAAAGGATAATAGCAAAAACCGCCGCGCCGCCAATTACCCACGTGCTGTAAACCTTGGTAATAGCCATAACGCCGATATTTTCGCCATAAGTAGTATTAGGCGTAGCGCCTGCAAAGCCGCTGATAACATTGGAAAGCCCATCAGCAAACAAAGACCGGGACAAGCCGGGATCTTTAATCAAATCTCTGTCGACAATATTGCCGGTTACCACCAAATGGCCAATATGCTCAGCCAAAACAACCAACGCTGCCGGAGCGATAATCATAATGGCATTGATATCAAAAACCGGCGCATAAAAATGCGGCATTTGGAACCAAGGAGCGTCTATAACCGGTTGAAAATTAACCATTCCCATGCAGAACGCAAAACCATAACCGCAGATTACACCAAAAAGAATGGGAATAATGCTCATAAAGCCGCGAAACGCAACCGAACCGATAACGCCAACGGCCAGCGTAAACATAGATACCGCTACATTATCAGCCAAAATTTTGTCGCCCGTCAAACCAGCCATGTTAGCGGCAGTAGGAGCAAGCTCTAACCCGATAACGGCAATAATCGCACCCATAGCAGCAGGCGGAAAAATAACATCTATCCATTTTGTGCCTACCATGTGAATGATAAAGGAAAAAAGCATAAACAAGAGACCGAAAACAATAAAGCCCGATTGAGCATGATTATAACCGCTTTGGGAAATTATCAGCATGACAGGCGAAATAAAAGCAAAGCTGGAGCCTAAATATGAAGGGATTTTGCCTTTAGTAATAAAAATATACAGCAGCGTACCCAGGCCGTTCATAAATAAGCAGGTAGTGGGATTAACGTTGAACAAAAACGGAACTAAAACCGTAGAGCCAAACATAGCAAAAAGATGCTGTAAGCTCAAGGGGATGTTCAGCAATAGCGGCGGACGTTCTTCAACTTGAATAACTCTGTGTTCCAAAATCAACAACCTCTTTTCTTAATTTTCCTACTGTTAATTTTATGTTGAAATAACACGAAATGCAAGTTTTTTTGCTCACTTGCTTATGTATACTTTTGCTCCTTGACAAAGTATAGCTAAATGCTATAATGAATTTATAAAGCTGTAAACAGCGAGCTTACGCAAAAACAACTTTATTTATATAGATTAGCTTTTTTCAAAGGAGTTTATGGATGCTTAATATTTTATTCGCACTTTTTTTATTTGGTATGCTGGTAGTTTTATGCGCCAAAGCGTTTATGCGCGCTCTGCGCAGTGAGCAGCCATTAAACAGCAAGGAAGCTGCACTTTTAATAGCTCTTGCCATTGGCTGTTTAGCAGCACTCAATGCCGGTGTCAATGCTGTTTACCACACGCAGCTGATATTCTTTTAAGCGAAGTAAAAAACCTGCTGACAAAAAATCAACAGGTTTTTTTATTCTTTAATATTCTCCTTAAATTTTATTTTTCACACCGCCTATCACACCGGAATAAGCAGTTTTTACGCTCACGCCGCTCAAGCTGCCCAATTTACCGGATAAAGCGCTGATGACATCGTTAGGCGCGTCAACTGCTACACAAATAATATTAACGCCTTTAGCGCGATAAGGCAAACCCATGCGGCCGATAATATACTGAGCATAATCGTGCAAAAGCGCATTGAGCCGCTCTACCGCTTCTTCCTTCTCCACAATAATCGAAATCACTGCTACTCTGCTATCCATAACTGTCTCCTAAAACTTTACAAAAAGCTCACAAGACAATTGCCTTGTGAGCTTTTGTTTTCCACCTAAATATATTTGCAGGCATCTTACTCTAAAAAGTATTTTGCCGTTTAGTTCTTGGTGGATCTGAGGGGAGTCGAACCCCTGTCCGAAAATATTGCCATACAACTTTCTCCGAGCGCAGACGACATATTAAATTTCGCTTCTCAAATGCCTATCGACGGGCGTCCGAGTTGCTATCCCGTTGAGTTTCCCTAAAAGCTTACGGGCGTCAGCTTAAAGGTATCCCACAAATTGACTGTCATTCCCCGCCTATGGGAAGAGCTCAGAAGACAGTTAGCAGTTAAGCTGCTAAAGCGTATTCTTTATCAGCGTTTATATTTAAACGTCCCAACAGTTAACGTGTGCCGGACCACGGCTCGCTTATCATACCGCACCTACCCCCGTCGAAACCAGTACAGACCCTGGTTATAAAACTTATAAACGCTCTATAAGTTTTATAGGAATAAGCTGATACTTCGCTTCAAAAACATTCTACCATATCACAACTAAAAAAACAATCAACTTTTTTGTAAAATATCAAAAAGTCAAATCAACGGTTGCGTTCCTTCAGCGCGCGCTCCATTTCCCGCTTAGCATCCTTCTTTGCCATATCCTGACGCTTATCGTAATTTTTCTTGCCCACAGCTAACGCCAGCTCCATTTTTACCAAGCCGTGCTTAAAATAAAGCTTTAAAGGCACTAAAGCGTAGCCTTTTTCTTTAACCTTACCAATCAGCTTGTTGATTTCCTGACGATGCAACAGCAAGCGACGACTGCGTAAAGGGTCATGGTTAAAAATATTGCCGTGGTCGTAAGGACTGATGTGCAGATTATACACAAAAACCTCTGCTCTGCGCGTTACCTGCGCATAGCTGTCCTTCATATTCGCTTTGCCGGCCCGCAGCGATTTTACCTCTGTGCCCGTTAAAGCTATGCCTGCCTCGTAGGTTTCAAAAATAGTAAAATCATGCCGAGCCTTGCGGTTTTCTGCGATAATTTTTATTTTTTCTTCTGCCATATATTTCACCTATCTTTACAAACAGCGAAAATTTTTCTCGCCGCGTTTACTTGCGTTTCTTTCTTTTGCCGGAACCGTTCCCTGCCTTAGCGCGCTTGCCGCTGCAGCGTCCCGGCTCTTTATTTCTAGCGCCCTTGCCGCCTTTGGCTGCGTGCTTTTTCTTGTTGGTTGCTGCACTCAAGGCTGCCCGCTGGGAGCTGTAACCCTTGGCAGGCTTTTGCTTAGACAAAAGCTGCTGACGGATATGCTCGCGCACGCCGTCATTTTCGCCCGCCATAATAAAATCTATAGATACGTCGCTGATATTTACTTGCAGCACCTCAATGCGCACCTTATCTCCCAAACGATATTGATGTCCCGTATGAGTGCCAACCAAAGCATAGCGCTCCTCAAAAAATTCGTAATAATCATCCATCAGGCTGGAAATATGCACCAAGCCCTCTACGCCGTTTTCCAGCTCCACAAACATGCCAAAAGCCGTTACGCCACTGATAACACCGTCGTATTCCTCGCCCAAATGGTCCGCCATATACTCGCATTTTTTCAGCTCCACCGTAGCGCGTTCAGCGTCGGCTGCGGCACGCTCGCGAATAGAAGAATGTTCGGCAATCATCTCCAGCTTATCGCTTAAAGGCTCAAAATCGGCAGTCTTTAATTTAGGCTGCTGCATCCAAGTACGCAGCAACCGATGTACTATTAAATCGGGATAACGTCTGATGGGCGAGGTAAAATGAGTATAATATTTTGCCGCCAAACCAAAGTGCCCAATATTTTCTGTTTGATACACAGCCTGTTTCATCGACCGCAGAGCGACCGTCGTAATTAAACGCTCCTCCGGCTTACCGGCAACAGCCTTCACCACCTGCTGAATCTCTTTCGACTTAGTTTTTTCGCCAGCCTTAAATTTTACGTTAAAGTTGGCCAGAAGCTTAGCCAAATCCTGCATTTTTTCCTCCGCCGGAAGATCATGCACGCGATAAATGAACGGCCAATGCTGTTTACACATATGCTGCGCCACGCATTCGTTAGCCGCCAGCATAAATTCTTCAATAATAGACTCGGCATTGCCATGCACACGCTGTACAATCTCTACCGGATGCAGCTTTTCGTCTAAAATAACCTTTTGCTCCGGCAAATCAAAATCCACCGCACCGCGGCGAGCACGTTTATCGTGCAAAATTTGGCGCAGTTCATCCATCTTGTCAATCATTGACAAAACATCTGCATATTTAGCGCACATTTCTGCATCACCGGCCAGCATAGCGCGTACAATATTATAACTCAAACGGTGGCAGACATTGATAACCGCAGGAAAAATTTCATAGCTAAGCACCTTGCCCTTATTATCAAGGTGCATTTCGCAAGCCATAGCAAGACGATCCTCGCCTGCGTTTAAGCTGCAAATCCCGTTGGAAAGGCGCTCCGGCAGCATGGGCAGCACCCTATCCACCAAATATACGCTGGTGCCGCGGTTCAAAGCCTCTTTATCTAAAACGCTGTTTTCGGTCACATAATAGCTTACGTCGGCAATATACACGCCCAGCAAATATTCTTCGTCGCTGATGCGCTCCACATAAACCGCATCGTCCAAATCCTTGGCGTCCTCGCCGTCCACCGTAACCACCGTGCGCTGGCGCAAATCTCTGCGGCCTGCCAGCTCCGACTTTTTAATCGTCTTGGGCATCTTGTGCGAAGCGGCCATAACCTCCTCGGGAAATTCCAGCGGCAAATCATTCTGCTTGATGATGGACAAAATTTCCAAGCCAACGTCGCCTAAATTACCCAAAATTTCCGTAATCTTACCCTCGGCCTTGCGGTGCTCTTGAGGCCATTCGGTAATTTCTACGACAACCTTCTGACCGTCCTTAGCATTATTAAAATTACGGCGCATAATATAAACGTCCTGGCCGATACGCTTATCGTCAGGCGTTACAAAAGCAAAATCTCCTGTTTGGTGAAAAACGCCCACCACCTTATTGTTGGCGTGTACAATAATGCGCAAAATTTCACCCTCCGGCTTTTTGCCATGAGTATCGTTATTTACGCGCGCCAAAACGCGGTCGTTGTTCATAGCGCCGTTTAACGCGCGGGGTGGAATGAAAACGTCGGGACGCTCATCCTTATTATCGGGAATGACAAAGCCAAAGCCTTTACTGGTCAGCTGAAAACGCCCGGCCACCAAGCCCATTTTTTCCGGCAGACCGTAGGTTTCAAAACGGGTTTTAATAATCTCGCCGTTTTTCTCCAAGGCCAGCAGCTCCTGCCAAAATTTTGTGGCGCTGCATTCGCCGGCCAAAGCGTCCAGCAGCTCCTCGCTGGTCATGGGCGCGTAGCTGCCGTCACGCATAAAAGCCAAAATTTTTTCTTTAATATTCTGCATAATTTTTCCTCTTAAATCGTTCTTTTAATCTTCCTTAATCATCATTTTGGACAAAGATTCCGCCAAAACGGTGCCATCATGTTTACAAATTTTTCCCGCCATTTCTACCATGCGTCCCTTGCGCTTCACCTCATAGCCGGTACAAATAACCTCCTCGCCGATTACCAAGGGCTGACGGTAGCGAATCTCTATTTTAGCCGTATAGGACGGCTTGCCTTCCTTACAATACAAATAATTGCCTGTTACCTCATCCAAAAGCACAGCCACCAAACCTCCGTGCATACGTCCGGTATAACTTTGGTGCTCGCGCCGCGGCGTAAAATAAGCCGTACATTTTTCGTCATCTATTTCAAAACGCATATGTAAACCGCTGGGATTTTCTTTGCCGCAGGCAAAGCACCAGCTGTACTCGTTATTATCCAAAAGAGTTCTATCCATGATAATTCCTTCTTTACTCACAAAATCCTGCTTCTAAAAATATTGTTTACAAATATCTTACTTCTTCATACATTCGCCAAAAATCTATTGCTCAAAAAAATCTGCCAGCTGCTCAAAAACCAGCTGATGCTCGCAGTCCAAGGTCAAAATATGCCCGCATTTTTCCAGCCACAGTAAGCGCTTCTGCTCTTTGGGCGTAGCCAGATGGTCATAAATATATTGCGCGCTTTTTGGCGCTACTGTGTGCTCAATTTTTGACTGCATAATAATGCAGGGCACGGTAATTTGGGGCACAAGCTCCTTTTTGCAGGCTTTAATCAACGCAAACAAACTGGTCAAGGGTTGCGTAGGCATTTTATCATAGGCTAAGCAATATTTATCCATAGCCTGATAATTGCGCTTATGTTTAGGAAGATAATGAATAAAATAGCGCAGTATCGGCAAAAACGGCGCTCTTTTATCCTGCACGAAGATTGGAGCCGCCAAAAACGCCGCCTTCTCTACTTTTTCGGTAGCAGCAAGCACAATAGCCAGCAGGGCGCCCATAGAAAGACCGGCCACATATATTTTTTGATATTTTTTTGCTAAAACAGCGTAGGCAAGCTTAGCCGCAGCCACCCATTGAGAAGCCTCTGTTTTATGCAAATCTTCCACGCTGGTTCCGTGACCAGGAAGCCGCGGACACAAAACGGTATAACCTCTTTGGTGCAAATATTCTCCCAACGGGCGCATCTCTGCCGTTGTACCGGTATAGCCGTGCAACAGCAGCACCGCCTTGCCATTATTCCCTTGCAGCAGAAAAGTTTCTGCACCCTGCATAATCTGCATTGCCTAATCACCCTTTAATTATCTTTAAGCCTATTTAGTTATTATACTCAAGAATCTATGTTCTGCTAAGCTCTGCGTTCGCCTGCGGCTCCGCAATCGCTAAGCATTCACATTATACCATAAAAAGGATTACTATTAAACCCTTGCTGCTTGCTACCCTCACAACACAAAAACGCTCCCTCTCATACAAGAAGGAGCGTTTGCAGGTTCAAAAATATTATTTGAACAGGCTCAGCAGCATACCGCCGTTAGCAGCCATAACAGGAGCAAATACCAAAGCAACAACAGTCATCAATTTGATAAGGATGTTCATTGCAGGTCCGGAGGTATCTTTGAACGGATCGCCTACGGTATCGCCTACAACGGTTGCATCATGCACCGGAGTATGTTTGCGGCCGGAAGCTTCAACATATTTTTTAGCATTATCCCAAGCGCCGCCGGCATTTGCCATTAAAATAGCAACCAAAACGCCGGAAGCCAAAGCGCCGCCCAGCAGGCCGCCCAAAGCTTCGGTACCAAACAGGAAGCCCATAGCCAAAGGAGCAACGATAGCGATAATACCAGGCATAATCATTTCATGCAGAGCAGCTGCGGTAGAAATGTCTACGCATTTTTGGTAATCAGCTTTTGCTTTGCCTTCCAGCAGACCAGGAATTTCGTGGAATTGACGACGAACTTCCTCAATCATTTGATAAGCAGCTTTACCAACAGATTCCATGGTCATAGCGCCGAATACGAAAGGCAGAGTTGCACCAATGAATAAACCTACCAGTGTTACAGGATTCAGCAGATCGATTACTTTCAGATTTACAACATGTGCATAAGCAGAGAACAGAGCCAATGCAGTCAAAGCAGCGGAACCGATTGCAAAGCCTTTGCCGATAGCAGCAGTAGTGTTACCAACAGAGTCAAGAGTATCGGTGATTTCGCGTACTTCGGGAGGCAGCTCGGACATTTCAGCAATACCACCGGCATTATCAGCGATAGGACCATAAGCGTCAACTGCAACGGTCAAACCAGTAGTAGACAGCATACCAACTGCTGCCAGAGCAATGCCAAACAGACCCATGCCGGTATCTTTAGCGCCGCCCATGAAGAAGAAGGACAAAATTACGCCTACGCAGATGAAAACCATCGGCAGGAATGTAGAATACATGCCTACAGCCAAGCCGGAAATAATGGTGGTTGCAGGACCGGTTTCGGATTGTTGAGCAATCTTCTTAACAGAATCATAGTCAGCAGAAGTATAAATCTCGGTGATTTTACCAATCAGCATACCAACTACCAAGCCGGAAGCAATAGCTACGAAAGCATTGGTGTTGCCGAAAATGGAAGTGGACAGATAGTAAGCAGCAGCCAGTACCAGTACGCCGCCTACATAAGTGCCATGGTTCAAAGCAGCCTGCGGATTGTTGGATTTGCTGCTGCGGGCGTAGAATACGCCAACCAAGGAAGCTAAAATACCGGCAAATGCCAGGCTGAATACGAATTTAACGCCTTCACCGCCGGGATAAGCAACGGCACCCAGGGTAATAGCGGAAATGATAGCGCCAACATAGGATTCAAACAAGTCGGCACCCATACCGGCAACGTCGCCTACGTTATCGCCTACGTTATCAGCAATAGTAGCCGGGTTACGCGGATCGTCTTCAGGCAGACCTTCTTCTACTTTACCAACCAAATCAGCGCCAACGTCAGCAGCTTTGGTATAAATACCGCCGCCAACACGAGCGAACAAAGCAATGGAGGATGCGCCCAGAGAGAAGCCGGTTACGATATCAATATTGCCAAAAATCATATAAGCGGCAGCAACACCAACGATACCCAAACCAACAACGCCCAAGCCCATTACAGCACCGCCGGAGAAAGCAATTTTCAAAGCTTCCGGCATACCGTGACGTGCAGCTTCAGCGGTACGAACGTTAGCTTTAGTAGCTACGGTCATACCAATGTAACCGGCGCATACGGAGAAAATAGCGCCTGCTACGAAGCAAACAGCAGTCATGGGAGACAAGAACATTGCAATAATAACAGCAACAACGAGTACGAATACGGACAGAGCTTTATATTCTCTGTACAGGAACGCCATAGCGCCCTCATGGATGTAACCGGCAATTTCCTGCATACGCGCAGTACCAGCAGGAGCTTTACCGATTGCGCTGCTGAGCATCAATGCAACTGCCAATGCAATGATACCAACAACAATAGAAGTCATTAAGAAATTCAAGACCCTAACCCCTTTCTTCTTATAAAAAAATTTAAAATTTAAAGAGCGCGGTTACACTCTTTGTAACTGAGGAAATTTTTAAGCGTTGATTTTAGCCAGCGCCAATGTTATAGCAGCAAATGCAGCGCCAAGATAAATGGTGGCTCTTGCCATCAGAGAATCCAAATCGTTGCCTTTGCCAAAAAAAGCACCGTCACTGCCGCCGAAAGTACTGCCCATACCGCCGCCTTTGCCAGACTGCAGCAGAACTGCGCCAATGAGGGCTATGCAAACGATAACTTCAAGAACTATCAAGACAGTTTCAATCACAAGACTTACCTCCTCACATTTTTGTACCATAGTATTTTACCATAAATGCAGAGAGCTTACAATGTAGTTTTGCAAAATATTTGATATATTTGCGATAATTTTTTCTGCCGTAGCATAATTCTACCATAAGTTTATTCTACGCATGCAAAAAGCGGTACCCAACGTGCAGCTTATAGCGCATTAGGCACCGCTTAAATCAAATTTATTTCAGCAAAGCTTATTTAATGTTGTAGAAAACCTTTTTGCCGTTGTATTTGGCAGCCTTGCCAAGATCTTCCTCAATGCGCAGCAGTTGGTTGTATTTAGCAACTCGGTCAGTACGCGCAGGAGCTCCGGTCTTGATTTGTCCGGCATTTACAGCAACAGCAATATCTGCCAAGGTAGTGTCCTCGGTCTCGCCGCTGCGGTGAGAAATAATGCAGGTATAGCCGGCACGTTTAGCAGTTTCAATAGCGTTAAAGGTTTCGGTCAAGGTACCAATTTGGTTTACCTTAATCAAAATAGCATTGCCAACGCCTTTTTTGATGCCTTCAACCAAACGCGCTTCATTGGTAACAAACAGGTCGTCGCCAACCAGCTGTACCTTTTTGCCCAGCTTCTTGGTCAGCTTCTTCCAGCCGTCCCAATCGTCCTCTGCCATGCCGTCCTCAATGGAAATGATAGGATATTTTGCACACAAATCAGCCAAATATTCAACCATTTCGTCGCTGGTCTTTACCAAGCCCTCGCCTGCCAGATTGTATTTACCGTCTTCATAGAACTCGCTGCTGGCTACGTCCAAAGCAATCATAATATCCTTGCCGGGCTTGTAGCCTGCTTTTTCTACTGCTTCCAAAATAACATCGATAGCTTCGGCGTTGCATTTTAAGTTAGGAGCAAAACCGCCCTCATCACCTAAAGCAGTGCTCAAGCCTTTGGATTTCAGCAGAGCTTTCAGGTTATGATAAATTTCGGTGTTCATGCGCAGGCATTCGCTGAATGATTTAGCGCCAACGGGCATAATCATAAATTCTTGAATGTCTACATTATTATCTGCGTGTTGACCGCCGTTCAAAATGTTCATCATAGGAACCGGCAGTTCCTTAGCAGCAACGCCGCCCAAATACAAATACAGCGGCAAGCCAACGGAGGAAGCAGCAGCCTTAGCCACAGCCATGGATACGCCCAAAATAGCGTTAGCGCCCAAACGGCCTTTGTTGGAAGTACCGTCCAAGCGTACCAACAGCTCGTCGATTTCAGTTTGGCGGGTAGCTTCCAAGCCGATAATAGCTTCGGCAATAATATCGTTTACATTGTCAACAGCTTGGGTAACGCCCTTGCCCATGTAGCGGGCAGCGTCGCCGTCGCGTAGTTCCACAGCTTCATGTACGCCGGTAGAAGCGCCGGAAGGAACAGCAGCACGGCCAACAGCGCCGTCCTCCAAGCAAACCTCAACCTCTACAGTGGGATTGCCGCGAGAGTCCAAAATCTCACGTGCATATACTTCAGTAATCATTGCCATTGTTTATCACCTCAAAAATTTTTCTATGCTAACAAGCTCTTGCCCGTCATGGCGGCAGGCTGAGCAATTTGTAAAAGCTCCAGCATGGTCGGCGCAATATCGGCCAAAATACCTTCGTGTAATTGATGCTCTTCTTTGCTTACCAAAATAAAGGGCACCAGATTGGTAGTGTGCGCCGTATTCGGCTCGCCGTCAGCCTCAGCCATTTTTTCCAAATTGCCGTGGTCGGCTGTTATGCAGACGTAGCCGTCTAAAGCCAAAACCTTGTCCACAATGCGGCCGGCACATTCATCAACCTTTTCCATTGCTTTGATAGCAGCATCCAAAACTCCCGTATGACCAACCATATCGGGGTTGGCAAAGTTTAGAATAATTACGTCAAATTTATCCTTATCCAGCTCTGCCAATAGCGATTGAGTTACGGTCTCGGCGCTCATTTCCGGCTGCAAATCGTAGGTCGCCACCTTCGGCGAAGGAATTAGAATACGCTCCTCATTTTTATTAGGCTCCTCTACGCCGCCGTTAAAGAAAAACGTAACATGCGCATATTTTTCCGTTTCGGCAATGCGCAGCTGCCGCTTGCCGTTTTGTGCCAAAACCTGACCCAGGGTATCGTTAATTGCTTCCGGCGGAAAAGCCACCGGCGCGTCAATAGTCGCGTCGTATTGAGCCATGCAGGCAAAATGTACCGGGCGCGCCTCCTGCGGACGAGCAAAATACGGAAAATCGTCGTCTATCAAAGCGCGTGTAATTTCACGCGCTCTGTCGGGACGGAAATTAGCGAAAATTACGCCGTCGCCAGCCTGAATTTTTCCGTCAACGCCCGCAACAGTAAATGGAAGGACAAATTCATCCGTAACCCCCTGCGCATAGGAAGCTTCTATACCGTCCGCGGCGCCGGAAGCTTTTTCGCCCTCGCCCTGCACCACAGTGGCATAAGCCTTAGCCAAACGCTCCCAACGTTTATCGCGGTCCATGGCGTAATAACGGCCGCTGACAGTGGCAATTCTGCCTACGCCAATTTCTGCCATAGCCTGCTCTAATTGCTCTACGTAAGTAAGCGCGCTTTGCGGCGGCACATCGCGTCCGTCCAAAAAGGCATGTACATATACCTTTTCCAAGCCGTGCTGCTTAGCCATTTCCAAAAGCGCAATAATATGAGAAATATGACTGTGTACACCGCCGCCTGACAGCAAACCCAGCAGATGCAATGTCTTGTTACCGGCTTTGGTCTGCTCCATAACGTTTACCAGCACAGGATTTTGGAAAAAATCTCCGTCCTCAATGGCTTTGCTGATGCGCGTTAAGCTTTGGTAAATAATTCTGCCGGAGCCAATATTCAGATGGCCTACCTCGCTGTTGCCAATCTGCCCCGCAGGCAGACCAACTTGACGTCCGCTTGCTTCCAGCTGCGTATGCGGATACGACGCAAAATATTTATCAAGATTGGGAGTTTTAGCCATTGCGGCAGCGTTAGCATTACCGGCAGGCGCAATTCCCCAACCGTCTAAAATCATTAAAAGTAAAGGCTTTTTCATTTTTATTGCAAATTAAAAGCTGCGCACAATAGCAGCAAAACGTTCGGCATCCAAGGATGCGCCGCCAACTAAAACACCGTCAATGCCGCTGATATTAAACTCCGCCGCATTCTTTTCGGTAACGCTACCACCGTAAAGGATGCGAACGTGACGGGCAATTTCCGGAGTGAAAATTTTGCCCACTTTTTCGCGAATCAAACGGCAAACCTCCTGCGCGTCAGCAGGAGTTGCGGCTTTACCGCTGCCGATAGCCCAAACAGGCTCGTAAGCAATAACCATATTCACAGCGTCCTCCGGTGCAACTGCACCTAAAGCGCTTTTCAGCTGCATACTGATTTTACGCGCCGTTTTACCGGCTTCACGCTCAGCCAAATTTTCACCAACGCACAGCAAAGGCTTCAAACCGTTGCGGTAAGCGGCAATAATTTTGCTGGCCACAAGCTTGTCGGTTTCGCCAAAAATGCTGCGGCGCTCGCTGTGACCAACCATAGCGTATTCTGCGCCGATATCGGCAATCATAGTGCCGGAAACAGCGCCGGTAAACGCGCCCTTATCCTCCCAATGAAGGTCTTGAGAACCATAACCAACGTGCTTGCCGTCAATAGCGTCTGCTACAGTTTCCAAAGCAGTAAACGGCGGGAAAACAACAACCTCATTTAAGGTTCCGTTGGTTTCCATAACGATATTTTCAGCCAGCTCCACAGCTTCGTCTACGGTTTTGTGCATTTTCCAGTTACCGGCAATCATTTTGCGGCGCAGGTCGTCAAGTGCAGCAACTCCGGGCAGAACCTTGCCTTCCAAATATTCCAGAGAAGCACCGCCGCCGGTAGAAATATGGGAAATACGTTTTGCCAGACCCAACTTTTCAATAGCAGCAACACTGTCGCCGCCGCCAACAATACTGATAGCGCGACTCTTAGCCACAGCCTTAGCCACAGCTTCCGTTCCCTTGCAGAAAGCGTCCATTTCAAAAACGCCCATAGGACCGTTCCAAACAATCATCTTAGCATCTGCCAAAGCAGCGGCATAAGCCTTGGCAGTTTCGCTGCCAATATCCAGCGCCATGCAGTTTTGGTCGAGGCTGTTTACATTTTGAGTTGCATGCTTAGCGTCAGCAGCAAAGGCTTCAGCCATTACCAAATCCGTAGGCAGCAGTAATTTTACATGATTTTTTTTGGCTTTAGCGATAAGCTCTTTAGCTAAATCAATTTTATCTTCCTCTACTAGGGATTTACCCATAGCGCAGCCTTCGGCAGCCAAAAAGGTGTTGGCCATGCCGCCGCCAATGAGCAGAGTGTCAACCTTATCCAGCAAATTGCTGATTACGCCAATTTTATCGCTCACCTTGGCGCCGCCGATAATAGCAGCAAAGGGGTGCAGCGGGTCGGTTACAGCGCGGCCGACGTAAGCAATTTCTTTTTCCAGCAAAAAGCCTGCCGCAGAGGGCAGAAAATGCGTTACACCCTCAACAGAAGCATGAGCGCGGTGAGATACGCCAAAGCCATCGTTAACATACAAATCTGCCAAGGAAGCAAGCTGCTCCGCAAATTCCATATCGTTTTTTTCTTCTTCCTTATGGAAACGCAGATTTTCTAACAGCAAAATATGTCCGGCTTTCAGCTTTTTGGCTGCGGCCTTCGCATCAGCGCCAACGCAGTCAGAGGCAAAGGTAATTTTTTTGCCTAACAGCTTGCCCAAATGCTTAGCCACGGGGACTAAGCTGTATTTGGGATTTACTTGTCCTTTGGGACGTCCAAGGTGAGCCATTAAAATAACGGCTGCCTTTTTGTCCAAAAGATATTGAATAGTTTCCAAAGAAGCACGAATACGAGTATCGTCGGAAATATTTCCCTTATCATCAAAAGGAACATTAAAATCTACACGTACCAGAACTTTTTTACCGGCAACGTCTAAATCGCGTACTGTTTTTTTCTCCACGAATAACTATCTCCTTCTTACAGGCCTTTTTTACCGATGTAAACTGCTAAGTCTACTACACGGTTGGAATAACCCCATTCATTGTCATACCAGCTGACAACCTTTGCCATACGCGGGCCTACCATCATAGTGGACAAGCCGTCAATAATGGAGCTCAGCGGGCAGCCGTTGTAATCGCGGGATACGAGAGGCAGCTCGTTATAGCCCATAATGCCTTTCAATTCGCCTTCAGCAGCTTCCTTCAAGGCAGCGTTGATTTCTTCTGCAGTAGTATCGGTTTTCAGCAATACAGTCAAGTCGGTAATGGAAACGTTAGGAGTGGGAACGCGCATTGCAAAGCCGTTCAACTTGCCTTTCAATTCAGGCAGAACCAAAGCTACAGCCTTAGCTGCACCGGTGGTGGTAGGAATAATGGAGCAAGCTGCGGCACGGGCGCGGCGCAAATCCTTATGCGGCAAATCCAAAATTCTTTGGTCATTGGTGTAGGAGTGAACAGTGGTCATCAAACCGCTTTCAATACCAAATTTGTTCAGCAGGACTTTAGTGAAAGGAGCCAAGCAGTTGGTAGTGCAGGAAGCGTTGGAAATAATATTATGTTTAGCAGGATCGTATTTTTCTTCGTTAACGCCCATAACAATAGTAATATCCTCGCCTTTTGCAGGAGCAGAAATAATTACCTTTTTAGCGCCCGCAGCAATATGAGCAGCTGCTTTGGCAGCTTCGGTAAAGCGGCCGGTAGATTCTACAACGATTTCGGCGCCAAGCTCTCCCCAGGGAATTTTAGCAGGGTCCAAAGAGCTGGATACGGGAATTTTTTTGCCGTCAACAACAATGCAGTTTTCGCCAACAGAAACCTCATGGTCATAAGTACCATGTACAGAGTCATATTTCAGCAGATGAGCCAGAGCAGCGCTGTCGCCGGGATCGTTAATGCCAACAATCTCAATTTCAGGATTAGTGAAAGCTACACGGAAAACCTCGCGGCCAATACGGCCAAAACCATTGATACCAATTTTTGTCATAATAATTTCCTCCTTAGTTTTTCAAGAGTTTTCATTATATATTGCACTGACGTGCCGATTAACTATTTTCTTTGGCCATCTGCAGAATTTCTTTGGCCGCCGCTTCGTCCGTTACCAAAATATCCTGACGGGAAGCGCGGATTACAGAAAGAATAGCCGCCGCTTTAGATTTGCCGCCGGCAATGCCGATAATCGTGCCGATATGCTGCAAATCCTGCAGCATTAAACCGGCGTTATTGGTCATATATACCTGTCTGCCATCCAAAGCGCAATATTGTCCAAAGGCTTCGCCCACAGCGCCGGCCTCCTCCAGCTTGCTAATCAAATCCGGAGGCAGCCTTCTGTGTCTAGCCATAACGCTGGCTCGGCCCACACCGTGAACTAAAATATCCGCTCTTTTAATAATATCCACAACGGAGCGCACGCCAATATCCTCTTTGAGAATACTGTTCAAAATATCCTCGCTCACGCAGTCGGGTACATAAAGCTGGCGGTAAGCTGCGCTTAATTTTTGTGCCAGCACCGTAGCAATAGTGTTAGCCTGCAATTCCACATTGTCTCCCAAGCCGCCGCGGGCAGGGACTACCACAGTATTAGGCTGGGAGCCGGTAATGTTGGCGGCCATAGCCGCCATAGTCGTACCGCCGCTGACTGCCACAATGTGACGCTGACCGTCGCTTAACAGCTTACTCAAAATATGCGCCGCTGTACGGCCTATTTCGCGTTTGACAACATCCTCTTGGTCAGAATCGCCGGGAAGAATGACTACGCGCCCAATTTTTAGCGTATCGCTTAAAGCCTTTTCCAAAAAAGAAATGTCTTGCAGCTTACGCACATAATCGGCTAATTCCTTCAAAATATCCGCGCCCTCGTCGGTAACGCTCATGCCGCTGGACGAAAAAGCCAGCAAGCCGCTTTTTTTGAGAAAATCAACCTGCGCCCGCAAAACTCTTTCGCTAAGGCCAAGCCTGCCAGCCAACGCACGCCTACCAATGGGAGATTCGTGGCTTACTTGGCGCAAAATCTGATATCTCTGCACCAAAAGGTCTGTCAATTCCGGGACTATTTTTTTTTGTAAATTTATAATACTATCCATCATTATCCCTCGGTACATTTTTGTCCCTTGTGGAACTTTTTGTGTCCCACGAACTAAATGCAAATAAAAATAAAATCCTTATCTGTTCATTAGTATAGCATACTCTAATGCAGAAATAAAGCATTTTATATCAACTTCTTTTGAGTTCGCAGTTCCAAAATATTTAGGCTCGCACTATACAGCTTTGGCGGTCTACCACAAAGAAAAATGCAGGCACAACGTATTTGCGTCATGCCTGCACACAATATTAATCTTTATCAGTCTCAACATGATTTGTTAATCATTCTCCACAAACAAAACTACACAAAATATTTTTAAAATCCTAATAAAAAAAGCACAGCAATCACACCGACTGCTGTACTTAAAGCTAGCAAACAATATTTATCTGTTATTTACATTTTCGGGATACATATCGTGCATAAAAAGACGCTTTTGGGCAGCTGCCTCCCATTCCGTCCCCGGCTTGCCGTGATTGGCAAACGGGTCAATGGATAAGCCGCCGCGCGGTAAAAATTTACCCCACACCTCAATATATTTCGGCTCTAACAATTTGATTAAATCCTTCATAATAATATTTACACAATCCTCGTGAAAATCGCCGTGATTACGAAAGCTGAATAAATACAGCTTTAAGGATTTGCTCTCTACCAAGCGTTTATCAGGAACATACGAAATATAAATTGTAGCAAAATCAGGCTGACCGGTCATAGGACACAGGCTGGTAAATTCCGGACAATTAAATTTGACAAAATAATCGTTATCTGGATGTTTATTGGGAAAGCTTTCCAACACCTCCGGCGCATAATCGCTTTTATAAGCAGTTTTGCTGCCTAAAAGACTTACTCCCTGCAATTCCTCTTTACTTCTGCCGCTAGTCATTATTTACGTCCTCCTTCGCAAGCAAAAAAACGCCACGCGCCTACGCGCTCCAACGCAGTTACCAACATATAGCCGGCAATGCCGCTGATACATTGGCCAACCAAAATACTGGAAGCCAGCAGCCAGTAAGGCAAATTTAAAATTGCCGACAGCCACACGGGCACGCCTAAACCCGGCACAAAAGTTACTGCCAGCCATACTATCCAGTTACCGCAGCCGCGGCGTTTGGCAATCACAATCAAGCCGGTGGTTAAAATGCCGACGATACCGCCACCAATAATATCCGGCAGTCCTAATCCCCCCATAAGGGTGTTACTGATAACGTTAGCAATGCCAAAAGGCACTATTAAAAAAGGAAACAACGCGCTTAAACCATAAAACGCCGTAGCAATACGAATTTGATACTGTCCAAAAGCAAAGGTTTGCGTACACAGCATTATTACAATATATAAAGCAATGCACATGGCAGAAAAGACAAGTTTTTGATTACTAAAATGCTCTTTCATTTTTAACTCCTTATATATTTTCCAGCAATGGGTCAACTGCGCCGTTAGCGGCAAAGGCCGCCTCCCGGTCCCGGCACGTGCCGCATTTACCGCAAGGCCGGTCGTCGCCCTCATAGCAGGACCAGGTTAATTCATAAGGCACGCCCAGGCGCAAGCCCTCCGCTACAATATCTTTTTTATGTTTATCTACAAAAGGCGCTGCCAATTTTACTTTTTTTCCGCTGCCTAGATATACTGCCTGCTGCATTGCCGCGTTAAATTCGCAGCTGCAATCAGGGTACGCGCTGCCGGCGGCATCGTCGGCATGAGGCCCATAATAAATTACCTCGCATTCATATTCTAAAGCCAAGCTGGCGGCCGCTGCCAAAAACAAACCGTTGCGAAAAGGGACATAGGTTGTGACGACTTCTCCCTGACGCGCCTTTAGCTGTTCTGCGTAAGCTGCATGGGGAATATTTTCCGTAGAATTCTGCAGCAAGGAGCAGTTGCTGTGCGTAAAAATCTGCGCTAAATCCATCTGCAAAAGCTGCACATGATAATAGTCAGCCACAGCCTGCGCCGATTGCAGCTCTCTTTTATGTTTTTGACCATAAAACATGGCTAAAGCCAGCACGTTATCGCCATATTTTTCTTTGGCTAAGGCTAGGCATGTGGTGCTGTCCACGCCGCCGCTAAGTAAAACTAATGCTTTCATAGTACCTCCAAAAATTTAGGTACAGGCGCAATAAAAAAGGATTTCGTTTCTACAGACGAAATCCTTACACACAAATAACAATACCGGCAGATGCCAGTATATCGCCCGTAGTTTTGTTTTGAGACAGGATGGTTACGAACTGTCTGCTATGAAATTACTTTCTTAATTATAACTGATAGAACGGTTTTTGTCCAATGATTTTTTAAGCAGCATACTTTTTCTTAAGGCAAGACGCGTGCCCTTTAGGGTAAAAGTATCCAAAAGAACCCTTACTTGCAGGCAGTAAGTCCAACTGGCTTCATAGTGATAACGTTCATTCGCAAAACAAACAACCACATCACCAATGACTGCGGTAGCACGCTGAATAAACGATAGCTAAACTTCTTGCTTACTTTTGCTACTAAAATCTACGCAACGGTGAGTATTTTAGGTGCAGGCAAGTACAAACATCACGCTAGCGTACAAGCTACTTTGCGGTAGACCGCCAAAGCTTTATACGTCGAGCCAAAATAATCTGGAACCACGAACTTAAAAAAATGGAGTATGGTAAAACCTTTTTTTGCCAGGCTTTTTGCGGCGCGGCAAAAAACCGCTGTTTACCGCGATTTTCAAAATCGCGAACCTTTCTTGCTTTTTCTTTCAGTTATGAAAGAAGAAGCATAAACTCCGCAGTAATATCTGCTATTCTTCAGTCTCTTCCGGCTCCACGCCAACCCCTACGCCGCCGTGCAAAACCTTTTGCATTTCTGTAGCGACGTTTTGACGGTTATCCTCCAAATCCTGCAAAGCGCTTTGCAGTCTGCCGCTCATAAAGGCCATCATATCGTCAGCATATTGCAGGGAATCGTGCTTAACGCGCAACGCATAATCATCGGCAGCAGCCTTAGTTTCCTCCTGATAACGCAGCGCATTAGCTTTGATTTCTTCAGCAACAGCGTTAGCCTGCTTCACAATCTCCTCCTGCTGAATTTTAGCATCAGCCTCAGCCTGAGCAACCGCCACTAAACGCTCGGCTTCATTTTTAGCCTGCTGTACAATACGGTCGGCATCACCATAAGCTTTATTAAGAATACTCTTCTGTTCTTCTAAAACCTGGGTAGCGCTTTTAATTTCACGGGGAATTGCTTCCTTTAAATCGTCAATTAAATTAGCTAAATCGCCTTCGTCCAACATAATTTTTTCCGTAAAAGGCACTCCCTTAGCTTCGGCAATCATAGTATAAACTTCTTCAAAAATTTTATCCAAAGCTACGCTGGTTTTATTATCTCTTTCAATCATCTTATCATCTCCGTAAATTATTTAAGCTTAGCGCATACGTGTTTGCGCACACGTTCTTCAATACATTCAGGTACTAAATCTTTCAGCTGTCCGCCAAAGGTAGCCAGCTCGCGCACACCGGAAGAGCTGACAAAGGAATATTTGGCATTGGTCATAATAAAAACCGTTTCTAAATGATTGTCAATTTTTTTGAGCAGCAGCGCTCTCTGAAATTCATACTCAAAATCGGTAAACGCCCGCAGACCTCTGACAATAAACGGAGCGCCTTCTTTTTCGCAAAACTCATTCAGCAAGCCGGAAAAGCAGGTCACACGAACATTAGGAATATGCCTGGTGGCATCGCGCAGCATTTCTACTCTTTCTTCCATAGTAAACATAGCCTTATCCTTACCCGGATTATGAAAAACGCTGATAATCAGCTCATCAAACATGGCGCTTGCTCTTTCAAAAATATCTATGTGACCCTTGGTCACCGGGTCAAAACTTCCTGGACAAACTGCTCTGCGCATAGCCAGACCTCCTAAAATACTGTGTTCCCGCGTATAGCAACAGAAACTTTATAATTTATCTATTATTTATTCGACAAAAAGTACTAATATCCTTTTTATATTGCAAAAATATTCCACAAAATAAAATCAATCACCGTTTCGCCATAGCAGCTGCTGCGCACCAGCTCACAGCCGGCAGGCAGCGGCGGCAGTTCATCATGAGCGGAACGCTCAACCACCAGATAACCGCCGTTCCGCAAAAAAGTTTTTTTGCCTAACACTGCAATAATCTGCTGTACCCATCCCTTATTATAGGGCGGGTCGCAAAAAGCGAAATCAAATAATTCTCCCTGCGCTGCCAAACGCTCTGCTATCTGCGGCGCGCTACCTTTAAATACTAGGCAGTCTGCTTCCGCGCGGCATTTGGCGATATTGCTTTTCACCAGACGCAAAGATTCCTTGCTTTCGTCAATAAAGGTTATACTTTGAGCGCCACGGCTCCAGCTTTCCAAACCTAAATTGCCTGTACCTGCAAAAAGGTCCAGCACCTTAGCGCCAATAATTTTACTGCCAATAATATTAAAAACAGATTCCTTAACGCGGTCGGCAGTAGGACGCACATCATAATTTTTGGGAACAGTCAGCTGTAAACCGCGCGCCCTGCCTGTGATTATTCTCATATATTTGCTCCTATATGCTATAATAATAATATACAGAAATTTATCTTGTGGCAAAAAATCATACTGCTACAGAGGCAAAGGAGGCGCTCCATGAACAAAATTAAATTTTTTATTTTAGGATTGCTTTTGCTCTTTTGCGCTCTTTTATTTAAGTTGCCCACAAGCACTATAATTTCACTGCCAGCGCTGCCGCCCTTAACTAAAAATGCGTCTATGCTTTTAGTTCCGCTGGACAGCCGCCCTGTATGCAGCAAAATGGTGCAGAAGCTGGGCAGTTTGGCAGGTATCAATGTAATTGTACCGCCAAAAGCGCTGCTTGACAACTATCAACAGCCTGCGGATAGAAAAAAACTTTGGCAATGGCTGCAACGCTCCGCTGACGCTTATACGCAAAACGTTATTTCCGCCGATATTTTACTGCATGGCAGTTTATTACAGTCCCGCCGGCATATTGCCGCTAAACAGGAACAGCAGGAATTTTTCGCTCAGCTGCAAGCTTTGCAAAATAAGCTTCATCCTACTTTGGAAAACGCTTCCTCGCGTTTAACGCTGTTTTCTGTTATTCCGCGTCTTTTAGTCAGCGACGAAATTTATCCTGACTGCTGGTATCAATTTCACCTTATGCGCTATTCCCAGCTTTTGGATATGACGGAAATCAACAGCGATTACGTTATGACCAAAAAGCTGCTGGAATATCAAGAATTTATTCCCCAAGAAATTCTCGCAAAATATCTCAATATTTATAAGCAAAGTCAAAGCTTTAACGAACAGCTAACAGCCCAAAGCGCAGCGCATAATGTCACGCAAATTATTATCGGCCAGGATGATTCCTCACCCTTTGGACTGCCACACCGCAGCGCTTTGCAGCTGGAAAAATTTATTGCTCACCACAAGCTTGCCAACGTGCAGCTTACCTATGGAGCCGACGAAATTGCAGCGCTGCTCTTAGCACGCTATTTTGTGCAGCAAACGAACCGGCAGCCAAAAATTTTTCTGCAATACAGCTCGCCTGCCGTAGAATTTAAATATATGCCCTATATGGCAGTCAGCACGAGCACCGCTCTGCGCAGTCAAATAGAGCTTATCGGCGCACAGTCTGCCGCTGCTGCTGACACAGCGGATATTATTCTTTATATTCACTGCGGCGACGATAACCTTAAACCAACTACAAATACTGTCAACGAAGTACAAGCCTTGCTTAACCAAGCCAAACCTGTTGCTCTGATTGATTTAAGCGCCAATTTTGCTGCCGAAGAAATGCTTTTGCCGCAGCTTTTAGCTAATAATGTACCTGTCAACAAATTAGCAGCCTATGCCGCTTGGAACACCTTTAGTAATTCTTCCGGCACAGCTTTGGCGCAAAGCGTTATTTTTGCCGGACGCCTGCGCCAGTTACAACAGCAGCAAAACTCCGAACAAATTGCCGCTCTTTATGCAGAAAATTTGCGGTTCACCTGCGAGCGTATCTTGGAGGATTTTGTGTACCAAAAACTTATCCATCCACGGCTGCGTCCCTATTTGGCAAGCTTTGGCATAACGCCGACTAATTTACTTGCAGAAGACAAGCAGACTGTCGAATATTATATTCAAAAGCGTTTAAGCTTTTACGCTCTGCTGCTTTTACAAGCTAATCTCGGCCGCACGCCTTTTTACAGCGCTCAAGACAAAAATTATTATCTAAAAAATTTATTAGTAGGCGCACAGCTACCGTGGAACAGAATTTTTGAGGTCGATTTAACAGTGCATACGCAAACAGAAGCCAAATAATTTAGTTCGCTAAAACAAAACCTCACCCCGGCATCGGAGTGAGGTTTTCTATATACTTATCAATTTTAATATTGAAGCTAAAATATTACACAATAACATAGCCTGCAATCAAATAAGCAACGGAAGCAAATACCATAGCAATACCTGCATACGGAAGCTGCGTATAAACATGAGCGGTATTTTCAATATCGCAGGCTTTGGAAGTAAACACCGTAGCGTCAGCATAAAAGCAGGCATGACTGCACAAGGTAGCGCCGGAAACAATGGACGCCATAACCAGCAGCGGATTAGCGCCAACGGCAAAACCCAAGGGAATAACAATAGGCGCGCACACCGCGGGAATGCCCCAGTTGGAACCGGTAATAAAGCCTAAACAGCCAACTACCCAAAACGCCAGCAGCGGATAAAGCTGTGCGTTGACATAAGGCTCGATTAAATGAATTACATAACCGGGCATGTTAATAGCAGTCATGGCACCTTCAATATAAAAAGCCGCCACGATAATGGACAATACCGGCACCAAATCGGCAAAGCCCTCAATCCAGTAGTCGCAGAATTTACCCATGGTAATTTTTCTGCGGGGAACATACAGCACAATGCAGCACAACAGCGCCGCAATCAAGCCGACGAACAAATCGCCTACATAAAACTGTACGCCAATCATCGTCAAAATAGGGATAACGAAATCCCAGGCGCTGGCTTTTTTATCGTAATCTTCAGGCTTATCGTTTTGGTGGTACATAGCATTTTCGATAATACCGTAGCCCTCTTCGTCGTTCTTTAAACGAGCGTAGGCGCGTTTCATTGCGCCAACCTTAGGTACAATACCTACAATAAATAAAGGTACAATAGCCAAAGCAAAAATACCGTAAAAAATATACGGAATGATCTGCATATAGGTAGAAATTGCATCACCATAGCCTAAAGCCTTTATAGCGTCCTGCTCATAAAAAACGCCGCCGAAAAAAATTGCCCATGTGGAAAACGGTATCAAAACACTGGTCGGCGCACCGGTGGAGTCAACCACATAAGCCAAAGCTTCGCGAGGAATATGCCTTTGGTCAGCCAGCTTTTTGGTACAGCTGGTAACCGTCAGGATATTCATATAGTCGTCAATATAGATAATCATGCCTAAGACCCATGCGGATAGAAGCGTAGTTGTTTTAGATTTACAGAACTTACCCAAAACATTGGCAATAGCATTGGTCGCATTAGATTCGTTGATAACGGCAATCAAGCTGCCGAACAAACCGCACACCATCAGCATCCACACAGACTCTGGATCAGTAAATACCTCAAAAAATTTTGTAGAAGCCAATTCTACAAAGTTAGCACCCGTTTTCCAACTAAATAAAGCGTAGCCCGTTAAAGCTCCCAATAATAACGGTTCTGTAGTCCTTTTAGACCAAACAGCTACAATTACAGTCAAAATGGCCGGAAATAAGCAGATTATTCCATATTCCATTGACCAAGCCCCCTCTGGCATTAAATTCCTCGCTAACAGAGCAATTTTTCTCTATTAAATACGGTAACATTATTATACTCGCATGTATCTCTGTTGTCTATAAAAATAACAACATATTTTCTTATAAATTATTTTTTCTTAATCAGCGCTCTGCGTCTGCGCCACTATCTCCCCTAAAGCGCTAAGGGCAGCCTGCACATCCTGCGGCGTATTATGCCAGCCAAAAGAAAAACGCAGCGTTCCGGCAGGATAAGTCCTCAAGGTTTTATGAGCATTAGGCGCGCAGTGCAGCCCCACGCGCATAGCAATGCCATACTTTTGCGCCAAAAGCTGTGCCGCTAAAGCATTATCGCCCTTAGCCAAGGCAAGAGAAACTACGCCGGTGCGTCGGCAGCAATTTTTTTTGCCGATAATTTTAAGCAGTCCGCGTGCTTCGTAAACCTCCACGCCGGACAAAAATTGCTGCGTCAGCGCCAGCTCATGCTCGCGCAGCTTTTTCATCCCCTGCTCCTGCAGCCAGCGCACACCCGCAGCCAAGCCGATTATTCCGGGCAGATTCAGCGTGCCTGCCTCAAATTTATCGGGCATAAAGCGCGGTGTATTTTCCGTATGGCTAATGCTGCCGGTACCACCCACAATTAACGGCTTGATTTTATCTATTATTTTTTCAGCTAGTACAAAGCCGCCAATTCCCTGCGGCCCCAAAAGCGATTTATGTCCCGTAAACGCTACTGCGTCAATATACATCCGCTGCATATCAATAGGAAAAACACCGGCAGTCTGCGCGCTGTCCACAACAAAAAACAAATTATTTTTACGGCAAAATTTGCCTACCTCTTCAATGGGCAGCAAAGTACCGCAGACATTACTGCCGTGCGTCATAATAACGGCCTTAGTATTTTTCCGTACCAGCTTAGATAAATATTCTGTAAGCAAATTGCCTTCCTCATCACAGGGAATACGGCTGAAGGTAATTGCATTTTGTGGAGCTTCCTCGTCCGCCGCCAGCTCGCGCCCCAACAGCTGCAAAGGACGCATCACCGCATTATGCTCCATAGCCGAAACCAGCACATGGTCGCCGGGCTGCAAAAGTCCTTTAATAATTATATTGATAGCCTCCGTCACATTTTTGGTGAACACAACATTTTTGGCATCCTCTGCGCCAAAAAAATCGCACAGCAGCCGGCGGGCGTTAAAAACCGCATCCTCCACAGCATAAGCGCCGTCATAACTGCCTCTATTGATATTGCTGCCCATTTCCGTCATATATTGATAAACGGCAGCAGCCACGGTTGGCGGCTTTGGAAAAGAAGTGCTGGCATTATCAAGATAAATCTGCGGCATAAAATCCTCCCAATTTTTTGTTTAAGACATACTGCTCAAGTTATTTTTTATTTTATCATAGCATTATAATATTTTTCAATAAACTAGACCACCTCGCTACAAATAGTCTTGGAATACACCTGCATTATATGATATACTTTTTACTGAAAATAATTTAGATGAAAGGCTTGGTTTTATGAAGGAAGATGAAAGGACAATTATTATTGCCGCATGTGCAGTAGTCGGACTGATTGCTTCTCTGCTGGTTTTTTTTGGCAATCCTGCCAACATGGGTTACTGTATTGCCTGCTTTCTGCGCGATACTGCCGGCGGACTCGGTCTGCACTCGGCTAAGGCCGTACAATATATCCGTCCCGAAATCAGCGGTTTAATTTTAGGAGCATTAGCCGCTGCGCTGCCCCACAAAGAATTTTTGCCCCGCGGCGGCAGCTCGCCCATGACGCGCTTTGCATTAGGCTTTTTTACTATGATTGGCTGCCTAATGTTTCTAGGCTGTCCTTTTCGTATGCTGCTGCGCATTGCAGGCGGTGATTTAAACGCTTGGTGCGGTTTTCTCGGCTTTGGCTGCGGTATTTACGCCGGCATATTTTTTCTTAACCGCGGTTATTCTTTAAAGCGCACCTATAAAATGACCGTCGTTGACGGCAGCCTGCTGCCCGTAATGGCAGCTACCGTTTTAGTGCTTTTAATTGCTGCACCTACCTTTATTCATTTTACCAAAGCCGGTGGCGGTCCCGGCGCTAAGCATGCAGCCATAGCCATTAGTCTGCTGGCAGGCTTAGCCGTTGGTTGGCTGGCGCAGCGCACGCGCTTCTGCATGATTGCCGGCATACGCGATTTTATTCTTTTTCGCGAAACAAAAATGCTGTGGGGCTTCTTTGCTTTAACCGCAGCGGCTTTCCTGTGCAATTTAGCTTTAGGCGCTGCCACCGGCACCGCTTATTTCAAATTAGGCTTTACCGCTCAGCCGGTTGCTCACACGGATGCTCTGTGGAATGCTTTAGGTTTATTCTTGGTTGGCTTTGCCTGCGTACTTTTAGGCGGCTGTCCTCTGCGCCAGCTGATTTTGGCAGGCGAAGGCAATTCCGACAGCGCCGTAAGCGTTTTAGGCTTAATTATCGGCGCCGCCTTTGCGCACAATTTTGGTTTGGCCTCCAGCGGCGCAGGTCCCACTGTCAATGGACAAATCGCCGTTATTCTTGGCATTATCGTTACGGCGTTTATCGCTTACTTGAACACCTATAAAAAATAAAGGAGCAAACTACTCATGAAAATTATTGATGCACGCGGTCTTTCCTGCCCGGAGCCTGTTATTTTAACACGGCAAACTATGATTGGCGGTGAAGATAGCTACCAAGTTTTGGTTGACAACAATACTTCTAAAGAAAATGTTACCCGCTATGCCCAGCACCAAGGCTACAGCGTAACTATCAGCGAACAGGACGGAGAATACACTTTGTCCTTAACTAAAAACAAATGAACAAATATCTAGCAACCTTTTTTTCTCATTTCGGCGCGGTGCGTTTTCATAAGCTGTGCCTGGCTAAGGGCTGGCAGTCGCAGCTGGCTCCCGTGCCGCGCGCATTAAGCAGCAGCTGCGGTACCTGCGTTATTTTTACCACAGATGCGTTAGCAGACAACACACCTTTGCCGCTAGAAATAATTACGCCCGAGCTGGAGCAGCTTGTTCTTAACGAAAATAACGGTTACAGCCCGCTTTTTCGGACTAACGATATTTAAACTTAGGAGCAGAAATAAATTATGGAAAATCAAGTTAAACTGACTAAGCTGGCCAGCTGTGCCGGCTGTGGAGCCAAGGTTGGCGCAGGCACCCTTTGCCAACTTTTGGAAGGCTTTGCCACTCACTGCGACCCTAATTTATTAGTCGGCTACGATAAAAGCGACGACGCCAGTGTTTACGCCGTCAATAGTGAGCTGGCTATTGTGCAGACCACAGACTTTTTTCCGCCCATTGTTGACGACCCGTTTATGTACGGGCAGATTGCCGCTGCCAACGCGCTTAGCGATATTTACGCCATGGGCGGCGAGCCAAAGCTCGCCCTCAATATTATGTGCATTCCGGAAAAAATGCAGCAGACAACAGTACAGGAAATTTTGCGCGGCGGTTACAGCAAAGCCTACGAAGCAGGCGCTATTATTTCCGGCGGCCATACAATTCACGGCGCAGAACCAATCTACGGTCTAGCAGTAACAGGCTTTGTTCATCCCAAAAAAATTTGGCGCAACAGCGGCGCGCGCACAGGCGACGTTTTGCTTTTAACCAAGCCCTTAGGCGCAGGCATTTTAACCACGGCTGCCAAAGCCGACCTTGTAGAGCAAAAGCTTTTGGACAAGCTTTATCGGCAGATGAGCACCCTCAACAAATATACTCACGACTGTTTGAAAAATTATGACGTGCACGCCTGCACGGACGTAACCGGCTTTGCCCTTTTAGGTCACAGTTTGGAAATGGCGCAGGGAAGCAGCGTTACCATACATATTCAGGCCAATGCTGTTCCTTATCACGCAGAAGCTTACGAAATGGCGGATATGGGCTTTATTCCCGCCGGAGCTTACCGCAACCGCGATTTTGCCGCAGTACACGTACACGCTGCCGCTAACATTGCCCGCGCCTTGCAGGATATTTTTTACGACCCGCAGACCAGCGGCGGTCTTTTATGCGCGCTGCCGGAAAAGGACGCGCTTGCTTGTCTGCCGGAGCTGCAGCAGATTGCTCCCGCAGCAAAAATTATTGGCTGGGTCGGTGAAAAGCTAGACGCAGATATTTATTTAGAGTAAAAATTCCCATTGCCAATACCAATAAAAAAACAGGGCCTAAAGATTACGCCACCAATCGGCGCAGCCATTTAGACCCTGTATTTTATTTTGTTGCTAAAGCATTATGATTTACAACAGTATTCCGCTCCTCCAGCTCCTTAATCCGGTAGCTGGCGAACATAGAGCCCGAAACATTGTGCCAAACGCTGAAAACTGCTCCCGGCAGACCGGCCAACGGATTGGCAGCAAAATTTACAGTTGCCAAAGCTACTGCCAAGCCGCTGTTCTGCATAGCAACTTCAATAGCAATAGAGGTTTCCTTAGCATAATTTACTTTCATAACTTTTGCCATGAAAAGTCCCATGCCCAAACCAATACCATTATGCAGCACTACCAAAGCAATAACAATAAGGCCGCAGCTCATGAGCTTATCGGCGCTGACAGCTACAATGCCGTCAATAATAGCGACAATCGCCACAATAGAAATCAACGGCAATACAGCGCCCAGCTGCTCAATCTTTTCACGGAACATACCATTGAGAATAATGCCCGCAATAACCGGCAGCAGTACAATTTTAACAACGGACATCACCATAGCCCAAAAGCTTACCTCAACCCACGCTCCGGCTAAAATATATACTAAAAACGGCGTTACCAGAGGCGCTATCAAAGTAGAAGCAATAGTCATGCCTACGGAAAGAGGCACATCGCCTTTAGCAATATAGGCAATAACATTGCTGGCCGTACCGCCGGGACAGCAGCCTACCAAAATAACGCCTAAGGCCAAATCCGTATCCAGGTTTAAAACCACAGCTAAAAGATATGCAGCAAACGGCATAATGGTGTATTGCAGCACACAGCCGGCGAAAACTTCTTTAGGTCGGGAAAGAACGATTTTAAAATCCTCCTTTTTAATGGTCAGGCCCATGCCAAACATAGCCGTACCTAAGAAAAGCGCCGTGTAACCGGGAATCCATTTAAAGCCCTCCGGCCGCACAAAAGCAAATGTGCTGGTCAGCAAAATAATCACGGCAAAATATCGCGATAAAAAGCTGCTCACCTTGCCTAATAATAATAATAACCCGTTTTCTTTGTTCATATTCAATTTTCCTCCTTACATACATGCTATCCTCAGACGATAGTCACGTTGCTTACTGTCCCACTAGGCAGCAGAACCGTTTTCGGCTCCGCTTTATTGTACCACAGTTAAACGCAAAAAGAAATAAAAAAGGCCGGAGAATTATCTCCAGCCTTAATTTTTTATTAGTATTCAGCTAATTTAGCAGCAGCTTTGGGGCAGCCTTTAGCAGCAGCCAATTCAAAATAGGTCTTAGAGCAAATCTTGTGACCCATTGCCAAATATTGCTCGCCTAACATATACATATTTTTTGCATATTGCATATCTTTCAGCTTAGCAGCAGCGGTTTCAGAGCCTTTAGCAGCAGCCAGCTCCAAATAAGTTGTGCCGCAAATTACGTGACCCATGCCAAGATATTGCTCTGCCAATTTCAAGCAGCCGTCAACATACTGTTTTTCTTTAGCTTCAGCAACAGCGATTTCTTCGTCGGTTACGCCGGTTTTAGCTTTAAACCAAGCTACGATAGCGTCCATATCTTCGCCTTTATAAAGCACGCTTCTAAATTTATGGTCGATTACGTTAGTAGTATAAAGCCATTCAATACCAAGATCCATATCCACATACTCAACATCAAAATGAGTTAGGATAGCGTCAATGACAACCTCTGCGTTAGCAGGATCTTTAGCCAGGCTAGCAATTTTACGATATTCTTCTACTAAAGTCATCTCAAAAACCTCTCTTTACTCTGCATTTTCAGCATTAAAATTATATTGATGCCTTTATCAGGAACCAATAATATCATATCACCATTTAGTAAATTTATCAACAAGATTATTTTTCTGTTAGTAATAAATGATAAGCTTTGTGCCAGCTATTAAGCGACGCCTGCCAAATTTTGCCAAAAAGCTCAAGGCAAAAGCAAAATTCTTGAGAAGTCATACAAGCTCTGCTTATTCTATCACTACAGCCGTGCCGCTGGCGCTGACCATGAGCATACCGTTCTTTTCGCCCAGCACCTCATAATCCACATCCACGCCGACCACGGCATTGGCGCCCATTTTTTTAGCTCGCTGCATCATTTCCTCTATGGCTTTATCGCGCGCGTCTGCCAGCTCAGACTCGTAGGTGCCGCTGCGTCCGCCTACAATATCGCGCAGTCCGCCCATAAAATCCTTAATAAAATTTACACCGGAAACCACTTCGCCAAAAACGATTCCCTTATAACAAACAATTTTTTTGCCTTCCACAGTAGGAGTAGTAGTAACTAACATGATTGCACCTCCAAAATTCACAGCATAATTTTAAATTATTTATAGAGGACCTAATTTAATCGCAGTTGCGTAGGTCAAGAAACAAAAAGCAACAATCCACCACATGCCGATAAGTGGCAGCACAAAACGCGCCCATTTTTTATAGGGAACGTTAGCCATAGCCAAGTAAGACATCGTCGCGCCGGACGCAGGCGTAATGCAGTTGGTAAAAGCGTCGCCAAAAGTAAAGGCAAAAACTGCAGTTTGGCGAGTTAAGCCCACAATATCGGCCAGCGGCGCCATAATAGGCATAGAAATCGCCGCTTGACCGGAGCTGGAAGGCACCAGCAAATTGAAAAGGTCCTGAATAATAAACATACCAAAAGCAATAATTGAGGACGGGAAAATATCCAGCATACCGGCCAAATAATGAATAATAGTATCCATAACTCTGGCGTTATCCAAAAGAATGGTCGCAGATTTACACATAGCAACAGCTAAGCACGGCAGCATCATCCCCTTGCAGCCTTCCAAAAAAGCGTCGCAAATATCGTTAGGCTTAAGGCCGCAGATAATTCCCGACAGCACGCCCATAATAATGAACATGGCAGAAATTTCGTTCATATAAAAATCAAATTTCAAAACGCCGACAATAATGCCAACAAAATTCAAGCCTAAAAGTCCTAAGCAGATTGCCTGACGTCCGCTCAGCTCTTGAGCTTCATCAATCTTGATAGTGTCAGCCTTAGCTCTGTCGATTTCGTAAACGGGACTGCTTTCCGGATTCTTTTTCACCTTATAGGCGTGATACATAACAAAAGAAATATTTAAAATCAACAGCACTACAAAAATGCCTACGCGATAAGGCAGCGCAGAAAAAATGGGCACACCGGCAATACCTTGAGCAACGCCTACGGAAAAAGGCTGTGTACAGCCAGCGCCATAGCCTGCCGCTACCGAGCAGAACAAAATTCCCAAAGCGGTTAAGGAATCAAAGCCTAAAGCCAAAGCTACGCTGACAACCAAGGGCGTAAAAGCTAAATATTCTTCGTTACAGCCAGCCAAAGTGGAAAAGGTTGCCAAAGTAGTCATCAGCACAGGAATCAACAAAATGCTGTGATTGCGCATTTTTCTTACCAAAGTGCTCAAGCCGGCAATAATAGCGCCTGTTTTAGCCAACATATTCAGCGAGCCGCCAACAATAAATAAAAAGGCAATAATACTAATGCCGCCCTTAAAGCCCTTATTAAGAACGGTAAAGAAATCCATAAAGCCGGTAGGCTTTTGCGCAACGTAATGGAAGGTTGCGGGATCAACAACCATTTTACCGGTATGCACATCCTTCACGCGGTCATAAACACCGGCCGGAATCACATAGCTGGCCAAGGCACACAAAACAATTACGCAAACTAAAATAATAATGGGACTGGGCGCTTTAAAGGCTTTTATTTGCTCCTTAGACATAACATATCTCTCCTAAACTTTTTTTACAAAATTTTTTACTGCGCGAAATTTTGCACATACTCCTCTATTTCCAGAGCGCACGCCATAGCTATCAGCCAGCGTCGGAAAAAGCTTTCCACTGACGCACATTCTTCCTTAGTATGCGCACCGGAGCCTTGTCCGCCCATGGAGCAAACAGTGGGTACGCCTACGCTGCCAAAATAAGCGGCGTCAGACATGCCGCCCACATAAATCGGCTCAAAGGCAGGATAATCGTACTTTGTTGCTACGCTGTTGATATAATCCAGCAAACGGTGATTTGCTTTTGTTTCTTCAAAGGCCGGCATAGGAGAAACAAATTCCACTTCTGTCGTTGTGCCCTCAATATAAGTTTTAGCGCAGACCTCCGTAATTTTTTGCTTGATATATTCCTGCTGCTCCAGCTTTTTATAGCGCACATCCAGCTCGGCATAGCAAATATCCGGTACAGCGTTGGAAACCATACCGCCCTTCACAACGCCCACGCTGACCGTCAAGCCCTCGTCATATTTAGTAAGATTTTGCAGTAAGGGCAGCTTCTGCGCCATTTCAATAATTGCGTTGCGACCCTTTAAATAATCGTTGCCTGCGTGCGCAGCCACACCATGCACGGTGATGTGACAATCCATGCCGCCTTTGCGGCCAACGGTCAAACAATTATCCATGCGTCCGCTTTCCATATTAAAGCAGCACAAGGAGCCTTTGGCTTCCTCCATCAAAAGCCGGTCGGTAATGCCGGCGCCATGACTGCTTTCTTCATCACCCACAATAATTGCTTTTACGCGTCTATCCTTAAAGCCAAAATGCTTTAACGCAACCAAAAGATAAAAAATCTGCGCCACGCCATTTTTCATATCCACCACGCCGGGACCGTGAGCAAAACCATTCTCAATATAAAAAGGATTGTCGGGAAAGGTTCCTGAAGGAAAAACAGTATCGCAGTGACCGGCAAGCAGCAAAGGCTTGCCCGGAATTTCTTGATTCAGCTCCGCAACTAAGGCATGGGCGCTGCCCTTAGTATCTAACAGACGGCAGCTAATTCCTTTTGCGGCAAAATGCTCCTGCAAAAAATCAATTACTAAATTGACTTTTTCCGGCTCATAGGAACCTGCCTGCATATTAACTAATCTTTCCCAAAACGACAGCATTTCTTGACGATTTTCTTCTATAAAATTGCGTAATTCACTAATAGGCACTTGCATAATATTATCATTCCCTTATCAAAAAACTATATCATTGTATCACTTTAAATTACTAAAGAAAAAATAATATATGATTTATTTTACAAGACAATCTTTTGCTTGTCAACTGCACATTATGTTGAGATTTTGAATAACTCATCGCAAAAACAAAAAATCCCAACGCTTATACGTTGAGATCATCGCTTTTTATTCATTTTTATATTGGTGCCGCGGAGGCGAGCCAGGACAATCAGATACGCTTTAGAATACTTTTCCGTTAGCATTTTTCTCACTATTTATAAACTTTCTTAACCGTTCTACCGCCTGTTCAACCTCTGCGTCACGAATAATCTTGGCAAACAGCAGATGACGTTCAATGAGCTAGAGTATGCAGCTATCCATTTTTCAGCTTTACTGATGATATGCTTTAAATACACTTGTCCTCACCTTTCCAGTTCCCCCTGCCAACGGGAAATACCGCCAAAGTCCTTTACATCCTTATAGCCCAATCCCCTTAAGCTTTCTGCAGCAATGGCACTACGGCGACCACTGCGACAATAAACAATAATGGGTTTATCTTTATCGGGCAATAAGCCAGCTGCCTTTTGCTCCACCTGATCGTAAGGCAAAAGCACCGCCCCTCCAATATGTCCTTCGGCAAATTCTTCCGGAGTACGCACATCCAAAAGCACAAGATTTTCTTTCTTAGCTAGTTTGGTCTGCAGCTCCTCATAGCTAACCAAACTGCTTTTACCGCCACCAAAACCAAAAATGAACAGACCTGCTACCGCAAGCGCAGCAATAACTAAATATTTACTCATTCAAACATCATCCTTTTACATTTTTATTTAATAATTTAATTCGGTTTTATCCGAATAACAGCAGTGAATTTCGAAATACTATTTTCTTAGGTACACTGTAATTAAATTAATTATAATACACTAAATTCCTTAGTTCAAGCCCACTTCTGCATCTTTATTACTCATGCATTCTCCACAAGTAAGGCCCATACTCCCCTTGGTTCACTCCAAACAAATTCTAGGAAAACTAGAAAGCTCTTCATGAATAGAAGCCAACAGGATAATTTTACCCGCGGCACTATTCACGAAGAGCTTTTAGTGCATTTAATAATGTAAACAACAATATCCAGAATAAGAATTACTCAAAGCGTCCCTTTAAAACGATTTCTTTATCGAGAATCGCTACTTGACCCTTAGCAAAAAGGCCATCAATATCTAGTGCCTCATCCAGCACCAGTAAGTCCGCATCTGCTCCAACAGCAACACAGCCCTTTACGCCGGACTTACCCAGCATTTCAGCAGGAGTAGAAGTCAAAAGCTTAATGGCCTCCTCCAAGGGCAGCCCTCTACGAACAAGGCTCTTGATAGTCAAATGCAGATACTTAGGAGAACAATAAGTTAGACCAATGCATTCACCTTGAGCATTAAACTTAGGTTGAGAACCAAACGCATCACTGCTCATGGTCAAATGGTCAGTACTCATGCCTTCCCAGCTGAGAATTTCCATGATCTTTTCAGCACCAATTTCCATATCCTCATCAGTGCTGCCAGCAGTCATATCAAAATATCCTCCCCTGCGTACCAGCTTAGCACCCTCCTCCATCAACTCATGGGTACGAAGCATATGAGTGGGCAAAAAGTTCTTAGCAGGAATATCGGAATTATCCAAAGCATAGAACAGCGGATCGAGCTTGCCATTACCGGAGCCCATATGCATGGTTACTAAGCCAGCCACGTTAGCAAGCATACCACCGCGACGAGTTGCAGAGCCAATAGCAATCAGCTCTTCTCCCTGAGGGTTGGAGCTACGATGGTCGGAAACAGCAATTTTAGTGCCAATAATCGGAGGAACCATCATGATATCCTTCTCCACAGAGCCGGTAATGGTGGGAGAAGGCAGACCATAAGCACCGGTCAGACAGTAAGCAGTAATACCCTCTTCAGTTAAAGCACGAGCTTTAGCCACCAGATTTTCTACGCTGCGAGTCACGCCATCAGTACCCAAAAGGCCCAATACTGTCGTAATACCACAGCTGGTAATCTGGCTTAACATAGCCTCCGGCACGCGAGAAGCAGGCCCCTGTTCACCGCCACCACCGGTAATATGCATGTGCATATCAATATAACCGGGCAGTAGCTTCTTACCGCTCAAATCAAAAATCTCAGCCTCCGGCAAGCCTTCATAGCCTTCGATTTTATCATCAATACGAACTACCTTGTCGGCAATTACTAATACATCCTTTTTTCCTAAATACTTGGGAGCATAAACTTCTGCATTTTTTAATAATTTAATCAAATTTATCACTTTACCTTTCGAATGTGCCCTTCACCAAAGCCTGACCATTCCTAACCATCAGTTTTCCCTTTGCAAGTACAGTATCCACAGCATAATCCTCACCATAAATAATGATATCTGCATCGCTATCTACACGAAGGCAACCCTTCTGGGGATACAAGCCATTGGCCTGAGCAGGGTTAGTGCTGACAACTCTTAAAACAGTCTCTAATGGTATTCCATCCAAAACAGCTGCTTGAACTTCCTCATGGAATGAGTCCGGAGAAACTGCCAACTGTTTTTGACTGCCATCTGGCAATGTTACACTCATACAGCCATTAGCATCAGAGCTCATAGTAACTCTATCCATTGGAATATTTTCTTGATAAAGCACTTTAATTGCATTGCTTGGCTTGACACAAGCAGGAAATCCATCTTGCTCTCTGATACCAGAGGTTATATCGATATAGCCACCTAGCTTGGCAAATTCCTTAGCCTGCTCAAACAAATGAAAAGCCCTATTCACATGGGTAGGTATAAAATGCTTGGCAGGAATTTCCGTTTCACGCACCATTTCAAACAAAACATCAATGCCACGTTTACCAACACCCATATGGAATTGTACTACGCCCGCCTTACCTGAGAGCATACCGCCAAGTCGGCTTTGAGTTAGAATTTTCTCCAACTCCGCTCTGGTAGGTTGGGAGCTACGATGATCGGACAAGGCAATTTCACCTACGCCCAAGCACTCATTTATAAGAATAATATCCCTGCGCACATCACCGGTCATATTATGAACGGGGATTTCATAAGATCCCGTCAGTATGTAAGCACTAATACCATCGTGTGTTAAGCCTCTCGCCTTGGCAAGCAAGCTTTCATTATGCCTACTGGTACCATCAGTGCCTAAAACGCCAATCACAGTAGTTATGCCAACCTTGGTAAGTTCACTGAGGAAAATTTCTGGCGTTCTACTATAAGGCCCCGATTCGCCACCGCCACCAATAATATGCACATGCTGGTCAACATAACCTGGAACAACCTTGTGCCCCTCAGCATCCAGCACCTGACAATCCAAATGCTCTGGCGCAGTAATTCCCTGCGCCATTTGCACTATTTTTTCGTTAATAATTAATATATCTAGCAAGTCCAAAGGCTCAGGAGCATAAACATCTGCATTTTTTACAAGCAGACAACTCATTTTTGTTCATCCTCCAGCTTAGCAATACCAATACCGGTATAACCATAGAACAGAGCAATAACAAAGCCAGTATAACACAGGATAGCCCAAGGAGCATAATCCAAAGTTTCAATACCCGTGCAGGCAGTCATATAAGCACCTGCTGCAGACCAAGGAACCAAAGGAACGAATACAGTACCTGCATCCTCCAGAGTACGGGACAAGTTCTTAGCAGCTAAACCCCTAGCCTTGTATGCATCACGGAACATTTCGCCAGGAATCAAAATAGACAGATAGGAGTTACCGGTGCACAGGCCCATGGTAATGCAGGAAGCAACAGTAGAAGCAATCAAATCACCGGTGGTCTTAGCAAAGCCTAAAATCTTTTGCAGCACAACTTCCAAGCAACCAGCACGGCTCATAATACCAGCAAAGCAGAAAGCGCAGAATACCAAAAGGGTGGTACCCATAATCTCAGCCATACCGCCACGGTTCAACAGCTTCACAATTTGCGGAGCGGCGGTAGCCGGATCAAAACCAGGACGTACAATCATAGCAATCTTAAAGCCCTTTACAGTAGCAACAAGCAGGCTCTTCAAGGTAATATTTTGGAAAATCAAGGCTTCAATACCTGCCAAAACAGTGGAGCCCATCATAACCGGCAGAGTGGGCTTTTTCATAATGGAACCAGCCAAAATCATTAGAACGGGTAACAAAAGCAGCAGATTAAAATCATACATAGCCTCCAGCTGTTTCAGCATAGTGTTTACTGCTTCAGAGGAAACATCCTTGCTACCGCTATTTTGGAAACCTACAAAGGCATAAACTACCAAAGAAATAATAGTTGCAGGAATAGTGGTCCAAAACATATGACCAATGTGCTCGTATAATTTAGAACCAGCAGCTACCGGTGCCAGATTGGTAGTATCGGACAAGGGAGAAATCTTATCACCAAAATAAGAGCCTGCGATAACTGCACCAGCAGTTGCGGCCAGATTAACCCCCAAGGTGCTTGCAATACCCATCAAAGCAACACCCATAGTTGCCACAGAACCCCAAGAAGTACCTGTAACAACAGAAACCACAGCGGTGATCAAGAAGGCAGTAACCAACATAAAGGTCGGGCTTACAATTTGCACACCGTAATAAATCATCATAGGAATAGTGCCAGCGGCCATCCAAGTGCCTACCAGAGCACCAACACAGGTCAAAATCAAAATTGCCGGCATACCCTTGGCGATTTTTTGGCAAATTTCATCCATCATCTCGTCCCAAGTAACACCCACACGGAAAGCAATAATGCCTGCAATCGCAGCCACCAAAAGCAGCAACGGCTCAGTGGGATAACCCAAGTAACCTTTACCTACGGTAAGAATAACCATCATGGCTATAATAGGAATAATGGATTCTGTGAAGGTAGGCATTCTTTTAGCCTTTTTTACTTCATTGTTTGACATAATACCCCTCTTTTCTACTAGAAACCCCTAGTTAAATATTAACAGACCATACGTCTGTCTGATAAAATTTTATCATCTATGCCATCGCATAACAATAGATTGCCAACTAACGCTTATTGGGATTTTTCTAGTATCCATAAGCTAAAAATTACCTTTTGAGTATTATGTATACAATTTTAGTACTAAAAATAACGTACTTTTTTGCTTTCTACATGGTATTTGTATTTTTTTAATGGATTATATTGTATTTCGCCAGCTCCCTAACGCCTTGTCTTTCCATAAGATTATCTTTTTTATTTTGTTTATTCAATAAATTTTATTTATCGAAATTCTTGTCTCTTGAAGCCTGCAAAAGCTCCAAAAAACGCTTTGTGGGCAGGGTAAAATTGAATTCATAATCATATAATACAGAAATCGGCATATTACCAGAATACTTCATAGGGAATTCCACTAAGCTCCCTCTAGCCAATTCCTGCTCTATTTTCACCTGAGGTACTAAGGCGATACCTAAGTCCTTCTGAACTGCTACCAAAACTGACTCTGAGTCACTAAAGGTTAAAAAGGGTTTAAGCTTGGAAAAATCTATTTTAGATTTCAGATGCTTGTAATATACCTCACTATCAGGATACGCAATAAAAGGATAATTATAAAAATTATCATCCTGATTCATGCTATCATATAGCCCTTTAGAAGCAACCAAAACCATGGGCTGGTTCCACAAAGGCACCCTTCTAGTATATAGAGGCTGGACATCAATATGGACAAAGGCGAAATCATATAGTTTTTTATTGAATGCGTCATCAAGTGTCGATTCAACCGTCATGCATCTATTAACTTCTATTTTTAGCTCAGGAAACTCTTTTTTGAGCTGCAATAGCACAGGCAATAGATAAAAATTAATACCCTGAGTAGCCACAGCTATCTTGAGACTATATTTTTCCTTTTGGAATTGACGCATAGCCTCCTGACTATTTTGGTAATCCTGCATTATTTGTTTAGCTATAGGAACAAAATTCTTACCAGCCTGGGTCAAATATACGTTTTTACCATCCCTAGTAAAAAGAATTACCCCATATTCCTCTTCTAAGGCCGTGATATGGTTACTAATAGTCGGTTGGGTAAAATTTAAATATTTAGCTGCCTGGGTAAAACTGCGAAACTGCACTACAGTTAAAAAGGACTGATAAACTTGTATATTCATATATTGCTCTCACTCCCATTAAAAGCTTGCCTGCATAGCTACTTGCGAAGATATCTTCTACCTCTCCACCAAGCCGTAGCTTTTTTTAATGCTTCACTATGTCACCGATATATAGTTCTCTGTCCATTTTACTCCCTCCATTTTTGCTAACTGTACTTCTTCTTATTATAACACGAATACAGCTCTGTTTATACACACCATGGCACACTCTACTCTTATTAAACCACTTCTACTAACTCACCCTGACTTCTCAGCCAAATATCTATGCCGCTGCCAAAAACCTCAGCGGTGAGCAAATACCCCTTCTCATTATGGTCAATAATTTCTGCTGTGGGCAGTCTGTCCAATACTGGCTCTGGATTAGGCCCCTTATAATAAAACTTTAGCTTCTGCAGCCTGCCACCATACATAAACTGCACCCGCTTACGGAACTCGCCCTCCTCAAATCTACTCTCATAGGGAACATTATAATGTCTATCTGTAACCTTGAGGCTCTCAATCCTATCTATCCTATAAATAGTAGGGAATGGGTCATTTTCAACCTCGAACTCAATTTTCTCTTCCTGCTGAGGCACAATAAACCCAGCCAAGTAAAAATAAAACTCCGAAAACATCACCCCGGCCGGGCGCAGCACTCTATGCACTAGGCTTCCATCTGCCGGCTTGCGGTAGTCAATTTCTACCTCCTTATGCTCCCTTAAGGCCTCGCCCAAGCGCCACATGGTCTCTAATACCTCTTTGTTATGACGAGGTGGCACATAATGGAAGCGCTCATTACTAATCAAGCCATTAACATAGCTCTTGCACTCCTTGGACACGCAGCAATCAATGAGCTTATCCAAAATCGGGTCCAGCTCAGCCTTAGAAAGAGACCTGCTCTCCAACAAAATTTTTAGTACCGCAAAAACCTCTTTATTGCTCAGCACGTTGCGTAAGGGTGGCACAAGCTTATAGGCATTATGCTTTTTATCATAAACTAATTCCTGCACTACTCCACTAGCATCACTCTGGTTATGAAAAAATGCCCGCAAATCTGAGCCCTTCCCGATTTGGTGGACACGAAAAAGCGAGAAAAAGTTGAATGAATT
>CAJKLD010000020.1 GCA_905200645.1 uncultured Phascolarctobacterium sp.
ATAACAAATCCTGGAATCTAGATTTCTAGACCCCAAGATTTGTTATTGAACCAAACAAAATAATAAAAAAATAAAGAAAGCTCCTTTACAAGTCTGCCTTACGGCTTCCCTGCAAAGGAGCTAAAATTTTACGCAAAATACATCATATAAACAGCTACGGCAATTACCGGCACAAAAGCCGCGGCATGAACGTAATCCTTATTTTTTATAGATTTATAAATACCGCGCAGGGCGATTAAACCAATCAGAATCCAAATAGGTCCGTTGACCTCATGAAAAAAATCGCTAAAAGTTTTATCAAACATCAAACTGCTCCTCTCTAACTGAAAGCTAAAAACAGATTATAAAAAAACACCCGCGCAAAGCAGGTGTTAGTTTTGAATGGTGCCTCAGCACAGAATCGAACTGTGGACACAAGGATTTTCAGTCCTTTGCTCTACCAACTGAGCTACCGAGGCAGAATGGCGACCCGGATGGGACTCGAACCCACGACCTCCGCCGTGACAGGGCGGCATTCTAACCAACTGAACCACCGGGCCATACCTTGAGGTTATTAAGCTTTTAAAAAAGGCAAAAAAAATGGTGGGCGCTAACGGGATCGAACCGCTGACATTCTGCTTGTAAGGCAGACGCTCTCCCAGCTGAGCTAAGCGCCCGTAATGGTGACCGGTGGGGGAATCGAACCCCCGATACCGCCGTGAAAGGGCGGTGTCTTAACCGCTTGACCAACCGGCCAAATGTGGTGACCCATGTAGGCCTCGAACCTACGACACCCTGATTAAGAGTCAGGTGCTCTACCAACTGAGCTAATGGGCCGTGGTCACGTTACTTGAATATAATACACCATCACACACAAAAAGGCAAGTATTTTTTTTTAAGAAGCAAAAAAAATTTATCAAGATTCCCCATGCTGCCCGAAAAAACTTAAATCGCTCTTTAGATTTCCCGGGCTGTCAAATTTTCCTCTTCGCAAAGAAATTATTTGACTATACAGCGCAAAAAGCATACAATAAAATTGGAATAGTATAATACTAAAAATAAATTTACGGAGGATAAACTTATGCAATACGATATTGGCATTATCGGCGGCGGCCCGGCAGGCATTTCTGCGGCGATTACTGCCGCCAGCAAGGGACGTAAGGTTGTTTTGTTTGAAGCGCACGGCTTCAGCCCGCGTTTACGCAGCGTGCCCAAAATTGAAGATTATATGGGTATTCCCTCTATTGCCGGCACGGAGCTGATGGACATTTTCGTTAAGCATTTACGCCAAACAAACGTTAAGATTGTAGAAGAAAAAATAATTTCTCTGCGCGAAATCGGCGAAGGCTTTATTTTGGGAACTCCACACGACGAATATACAGCCGACGCCGTAGTTTTGGCTACCGGCATTTCCCGCTCTACTTTAATTCCCGGCGAAAAAGAATTTTTAGGCCGCGGCGTAAGCTACTGCGCTTTCGTAGACGGCGGCAAATATAAGCAGAAGCGCGTTGCCGCTATCGCTACCGTACCCGACGCTATGGAAGAAATCGAATATCTGGCAGATACGTGCGAGCAAGTGTTTTTCTTCCCCCGCTACCCAAATTTTACTCCGCCTAAGAACAAAAATATCACCGTGCTTATGGATACGCCGACGGAAATTACCGGCACGGATAAGGTTACCGGCGTGCGCACCGGCGACGATTTTTACAATGTGCAGGCGGCCTTTGTTTTCCGCGCCAGCGACCCGCTTAACAGCTTCCTGCCTGGCTTACAGATTCGCGGCCGTAGCATTTATGTAGACGATCAGGCGGAAACCAATATCGAAGGCGTTTTTGCTGGCGGCGACTGCACCGGTCAGCCGTGGCAGATAAACCGCGCTGCCGGGCAGGGACAGAAAGCCGCGCTCAGCGCCATCCGCTATTTAAGCCGCCGCGACGAAGGCATTCCGTCGCATTTCTATGTTTTAGATTGATAAAAGTATCCCGGCTAAACTTAGGCTGAATACTTTTTTCTTAGCTTATTTTGTGCTAAAATATAGCTTATGATATTTTTGATTTGGAGGAATATATATGTTAGATATGAAATTCGTCCGTGAAAATCCGGACCTTGTTATGCAGGCTGTTGCCAACCGTAACGGCCATTTAGACTTAACGGAATTTTTGGCGCTGGATAAAAAACGCCGCGAATTGACCCAACAGGTTGAAGTTTTGAAAAAAGAGCGCAACACCGCCTCTCAAGCTATCGGCAAGCTGAAAAAAGCCGGCGAAGACGCCACTGAGCAAATGGCTGCCGTGCGCGCTTTAGGCGATAAAATTTCTGACGACGACAAAGAGCTCAAAGAAATCGAAGAGCGTCTCCGGGCAATTTTGCTGACTATTCCCAATATTCCCGCCGAGGATGTGCCTATTGGCAAGGATGACACCTGCAACCCGGTTGTTCGCACTTGGGGCGAACCCACCAAATTTGATTTTGAGCCTAAGGCGCACTGGGATCTGGGCGAAAGCTTAGGCATTCTGGATTTTGAGCGTGGCGTAAAGGTTTCTGGCGCTCGCTATGTATTCTACAAGGGTATTGGCTCCCGCTTAGAGCGTGCTGTAATCAATTTCTTCTTGGATATGCACACCCAAAAGCATGGCTATACTGAGTTCTTCCCGCCCTTCATCGTTAATGGCGCTTCCATGCAGGGCACCGGCCAATTGCCGAAATTCGCTGAGGATATGTACAAGCTGGAAAACGGCGATATGTATTTGATTCCTACCGCTGAGGTTCCCGTAACCAACTATCATCGCGACGATATTTTAACCGGCGGACAGCTGCCTTTAAAATACACCGCTTACAGCGCTTGTTTCCGCGCCGAGGCCGGTGCTGCCGGTCGTGATACCCGCGGCCTGATTCGTATGCACCAATTCAATAAAGTAGAATTGGTTAAATTCACTAAACCTGAAGAATCCTGGGCAGAGCTGGATAAGCTGACCCACGACGCGGAAGAAGTATTGCAGGCTTTGGAGCTGCCGTACCATGTTGTACGTCTCTGCACCGGCGATTTGGGCTTCAGCTCTGCAACTACCTATGACTTAGAGGTTTGGCTGCCGGCTGCAAACTGCTACCGCGAGATTTCCTCCTGCTCCAACTTCTTGGACTTCCAGGCTCGTCGTGCCAACATTCGTTTCCGCCGTGATGCCAAAGCCAAGCCGGAATTCGTACACACGCTTAACGGCAGCGGCGTAGCTGTCGGCCGTACCGTAGCCGCTATTTTGGAAAACTATCAGCAAGCTGACGGCAGCGTAGTAGTGCCTAAGGTTCTGCGTCCGTACATGGGCTGCGACATCATCAAGGCTCCCGAAAAATAATTTTCATTTCAAATTTTAACTAAGTAAAAACACCGTTGCTTTAACAAAAAATTAAAGCGACGGTGTTTTGTTTCTTTTGAAGAAAAATTTTTACTTTGGCTATTTTTGCATGGCCGCGGCAATCAATTTTGCTGTACGCGCCAATTCGGCCTCCGTATGACTGCTCATTAAAGCCACGCGCAGACGCGCCGCCCCCTTTGCCACCGTGGGATAACGAATAGCCGGAACCAAGCAGCCGCAGGCCAACAGCTCGTCGGCAGCCTTTAAAGCGGCAGCTTCGTCGCCAATAATGACGGGAATAATTGCCGTCGGTGAAGCGGCTTTTACGCCCTCTCGGCGCAGACAGTCTAAAAAATAGGCGGCGTTATGCTGCAAGCGCCGGCTGCGCTGCGGCTCCCGCTCTAAAATTTCCAGCGCCTTTAATGCCGCACCCAAAACAGCAGGCGCCTGCGAGGTAGCAAAAATAAAGCTGCGCGCTTTATTCTTTAAATACTCAATGATAATTTTGTCGGCACAGGCAAAACCGCCTTCTGCGCCTAAGGCTTTGCTCAAGGTACCCATAATAATATCGGGAACGTAATTTCCGCCAAAATATTCCACCGCGCCGCGCCCCGTCGCGCCGATAACGCCGGTGGCGTGGGCCTCGTCAATCATGGTCAGCAGACTGTGTTTTTTGCCTAGAGCTACAAGCTTGGGCAAATCCACAATATCACCGTCCATACTGAAAACAGCGTCGCTAACAATAAGGCCCTTGCGATAAGGCGTAGCTACAATTTTCGCTTCCAAATCCTGCATATCATTGTGCTTGTAGACAACTATTTTAGCCTTGGAAAGGCGTGCACCATCAATAATGCTTGCATGATTGTATTCATCGCTAAAGATCACGCTTTCGCCATCACACAAGGCGGAAATAATGCCCACATTGGCCATATAGCCGGTGTTAAAGAGCAGGGCGGCCTCCGTGCCTTTAAAACGGGCAAGGTCGGCCTCCAGCTCCTCGTGGAGCTGGGTATTGCCCGTGGTCAGGCGACTGCCGCCGCTGCCTGCGCCCCACAAGAGGGCGGCATCGGCAGCGGCTTGCTTTACTCTTGGCTCGTTGGCTAAATCAAGATAGCTATTGGAGGCTAGAATTAAGGTGCGCTTGCCATTGATATTTACATATTTACTCTGTGCGCTTTCCATGGTGCGCATGGAGCGGTAGAGATTATTATCTTCAAGGCGCTTAAGCTCATCGGCGAAAATCTGTTGGGGATTATCCAGCACAGGGCGCTCCTGAGGCAGGCCACGTACTAAAACCTTTTGCTTTTCTAAATAAGCAATGGTATCCGCCGGGTCAGCTTTGCGGCTATCGAAAATAAAGATTCTCCCGCCGTGAGGGTCACCCATGGCCTTCATGGGATTTAGGCGAACGTAGCCATGCTTGAGAGAAGAAATATAACCTACCAAATAATCAGGGTCATCGGATAAGCACAGCTCGGAAATAATACCGGGAGCGTGCACAACCTTGGTGGCCAAAACAATGGCTTCATTAAAATGATTTTTAATGCTATTGACGGAGCTAGTGCCATCGGCATCCATATAGGTAACGCGAATACCACGTTCTTGGTCAGGCTCAATGCGTTTGCCGGTAGCTACATCATAAAGGACAGCGCCGCGCATGGGATGCACATGGCGTAAAAGGTCAATAAGCTCGTCGGCCTTATCTGCCAGTCCTAGCTCTCCCAATAACTGACGCATAATTGCGTAGGTGCCTTCAATTGTTTCCGCAGGACGATTATCCACAGGGATAGCATCCAAATATTGCAGTTCGTCTGGATGAACCTCTTCCATTTTAATATTAATGAAATCTGCACGACCTAAGCCATGGTGCAGGGCTCTTTCGCTAAGAGCTCCAATAGTCGCTGTGATTAACTCCTGAGGCACGATGCGTTCAGCGCCACTGACGTGCTTGCCTTGCTTAGAGGCACGCATTTTAATACTATATTTAGGCATGATATGGTAATCCTTTCTAAATTTGTCATACAGCAATCACCCTACTCGCAAGTGATGGTATTATGCTGATTGCATATTACTTCTTTTATCTTCAATTCTGTTTAGACAAAATTACTCTATGCAGCAATTTTTCTGCGGGCTTATACATCAGGCCGGCACCAACTGCTGTGAAGACCATACCGGGAGCAGCTGCAGCGGTAAGAGCAATCCAGCTAACACCGGTGATTTGCCACATAACGATGCGGGCAAAAAGAGTGCCTAGGGGGCCGCTAATAATGACGGTTAATAGATTGGTGCCGCCTAGGGCCATAACAGCGCCGGTGACAACACGGAAGGACATTTGAATGATAACGCTGAAAATAGTATGAATGCCAAGCATCATGCCTAGGGCACTGGCCAAAACGCCGGCTAAAATATAACGCTTGAAGCCGAATAAAGCGCAGATTAAAACGGCAATGGGAGCGGAAAGCTGGAATTCGCCGCCAGCTACGGGGGAAGGAATCTTCATGCTGCCGGACAGCAGAATTAAAACAGCGAGCAGAGCAGTAGTGGTTAGATCATGCATTTTCATTTTTTGCGTTAACCTCCTTAAAATTTTCGTTAACCATAAGTTCAAAAAGCAAGGGCGTAGAAAAGGCTACGCCCAAAACCAAAACATAGGAATATTGCATAAGCAGCGAGCTGCTTATTTCAAAATCTCATCTATGGATTGCTTAGCCAAAGCCACAGCCTTATCCAAATCTTCCTTGGCGATGTTCAGAGGCGGATTGAAGTAAATTACATTGCCCAAGGGTCTGAGCAGCAGACCATGGGTCAATGCTTTTTTATAAATCTCGTAGCCAATGCGCAAACCGGCGTCAAAGCCAATTTTTTTCTTTTTGTCCGTAACCAGCTCCATAGCGTTGATTAGATTGATGTGACGGATTTCGCCAATCCTTTTGTGCCTGCCGAAGGCTTCTTGCAAAGCGTTGTGGAAATATTGCGCTTTGGAGGCATTTTCTGCCAAAATATTCTCACTCCGCAAAATTTCCAGCACTGCTAAAGCGATAGCGCAGCCGATAGGATTGCCGGCGTAGGTGTGGCTGTGCATAAATTGTTTGCCCTTGTTGTAATCGTCGTAAAAAGCGTCGTAAATTTTATCGGTGGTGCAGACAATGGACATGGGCAGATAGCCGCCGGTGAGCGCCTTGCTGACACACATAATATCCGGCGTAATCTGCGCGTGATTGCAGGCAAACATTTTGCCTGTGCGCCCAAATCCCGTAGCAATTTCGTCGGCAATCAGCAGCACGCCGTAATCGTCGCACAGCTTACGCAGCTTTTTTAAATACAGCGGCGGATAAATGCGCATACCGGCGCAGCCCTGCACGATTGGCTCCACAATCATGCCGGCGGTTTTCTTAGCGTATTTGGCAAAAGCTTCTTCGGCAAATTTAAAGCATTCGCACCGGCAATGCTCTCTGTCTTTATTAAAAGGACAGCGATAGCAGTCGGGAGCCTGCACATGAATATTGTTCATCATCATAGGCTTATACATCTGCGCAAATAAATCCATACTGCCAACAGAAAGCGCGCCGATTGTTTCGCCATGATAGCCTTCGCTCAAACACATAAAACGGGTTTTTTCGCCGTGCCCTGTTTGCAGCTGATATTGAAAAGCCATTTTGAGAGCAATTTCTACGGAAGAAGAACCATTATCGGCAAAATTAAATTTATTTAAACCTTGAGGAACGTATTTTACCAGCTCCTCGCACAGCTTAATAGCAGGTTCGTGAGTAAAATTAACAAAAATAACGTGCTCTAACTGGTCAATCTGCTTTTTAATTGCCGCGTTAATTTTGGGGTTGCAGTGGCCTAAAAGATTGCACCACCAGCTGGAAATAATATCAAGATATTTTTTTCCGTCGGCAGCGTAAAGATAAGCGCCTGCGGCGTGGTCGACTACAATGGGGCGCAGCGTTTCGTAATCCTTCATTTGAGAACACGGATGCCAAATATGCGCTAAATCTCTTTGTTCTAAATCAGTAATTCTATCCATAATTTCTGCTCCTTATTCATACAAGCTCTGCAAAAGCTGTACGTCAATATTTAATTCCTTAGCGTTTGCTTTTACTTCGGCGATAACGGGTACGCCGGTAATAGCTTCTATCATTTTTTTATTATCCACATGCATAAAATCGCTGCCGTCGTAATTATTCAAAATAATGCCGCGCACAGGAATAGCGTGCCGCTGCAGATAATAAACGGTTAATGCGCAGGCGTTGATTGAGCCCAGCGCCGCGTTGGAAATAACCAGCGTACCCAAGCCCAGCCTTTTAATAATATCCTCCAGCAAAATTTTTTGCCCGTCCCAGCGAATCGGACAGATAATGCCGCCGCTGCCCTCCATGGTAACATAATCGTATTTGGCGCAGGCCGCCTGAAAATCTGCCGCCACCTTGTCCAAATTCACAGGATTGCCTTCATGCAGCGCGGCCAAATGAGGCGAAACAGCTTCTTTATAAATGTAAGAAACTAAATTTCCCGGTTGCTCGGGAATGTTGGCGATTTGCGCCACGTAAACGGCGTCGCCCGGCATCCAGGAACCGTCCGGCTGTAATTCCGCGCCGCTTAAAGCAGCTTTGTAGTAGCCTGCATTAAGACCGGCGTCGCGCAGTTTTTTGACCACAAGCCCCGTGACGAAGGTTTTGCCAATATCAGTACCTGTGGCAGTAATAAAAATTCCTTTACTCATCTTCTCACCTTCTATTTGCTCTTAACAGAGGAATAAGCTTTTTACCTAACAGCGCGGCAAAAATACCAGTTCACGGGTTTTGCTGCGAGAACTTACTTCATATGACTTTATCACGTAAACCACTCCAATAATTTTGTTAACGTAAATTATAGACCTTAAACCGTTATAAGTCAACCATAATTTATAATTGGTTAACAATAAAAGAAAAGCTCTTTTATTTAGATAATGCTTGCCAATAAAGTGTTAATATGTTATCATAAGTGCGGAAATCAGGCTAAAGCGCAGTAGCACCTTGATGGTGAGCTGCAGCCAGAACAGCCGAAAAATTCCACAATAAATAATTTAGTAAAGTCAATACTCGCTTGGATCTATTAGACCGGGACGAAGACGCAAAATAGGCTTAGTATGCGCATTCCGGTTGGGAATGCGTTTTTTTATTATGCAGGAGCATTTGCTGTTCTTGAACATGCGTCTCCCAAAGGTCAGAAAGGAGAGCAAAACAGCTATGAGAATCGGTATTATCGGCGGCGGTAAGGTAGGAACCTGTTTAGCAGGCTATCTTAAACCTTATTTGGCAGGCATCACCGCCAATTCTGAAACACATTCCCGTCAGCTGGCAACTGCTTTTAGCACAGAATATTGTACCAACGTTCAGCTTGTACAAAATGCGGACGTACTGCTTGTAACTGTGCCAGACCGTTTAATCAGCGCTGTAAGCGAAAATTTGGCGCAAGAAGCTGACGTAAACGGCAAAATTTTTCTGCATTGCAGCGGATCCTTAGGCTTAGAAGTCTTAACAGATTTAGCAGCAAAAGGCGCGCATGCCGGCAGCCTGCATCCTCTGCAAAGCTTTGCCGGCGGCAAAACTAATTTGCAGGGCGTGTATATGGCAGTGGACGGCGACGAGCAAGCTAAAAAAGCGGCAGAAAAAATTGCGGCGCTGCTTGGCGGTCACCCATTCCACGTTCCGGCAGCAGAACGCGCCGCTTATCACGCGGCGGCCTGCATCTGCTCCAATTACGCGGTAACGGTGGAAGCCTTAGCGCAAAGCCTTATGAGACGCTGGCTGGGCGACGAGCAGGCGGCATGGCAGGCGCTTTTGCCCTTGTTTAACGGCACAGCTTATAATCTGCACAACACCAAATCTCCTCGTACTGTTTTAACAGGCCCTATCGCCCGCGGCGACGCTAATACGGTCGCCAAACATTTGGCAGTGCTCCCTGCGGAGCTTACGGACGTCTATTGCTCTCTGGGGCTGGCTACAACAGAGCTGGCTTTGACCAATGGCACTATTGACAACGCGGCAGCGCAAAATTTAACACGACTGTTGCAGCAAAAGAAATTGTCGGAGGTATGAACAATGGCAGCAAAAAATGTTACTGTAGCAACTATTAAAGAAATGAAACAAAAAGGCGAACCAATCGTTATGATTACTGCCTATGACGTAGCTATGGCACGCAATGTTAACGAAGCAGGCGTAGACATGATTTTAGTAGGCGATTCTTTGGGCAATGTAGTTTTAGGATATAACTCCACTGTTCCGGTAACCATGGACGAAATGATTCACCACACTAAAGCCGTTATGCGCGGCAACAGCACGGCTTTAGTAGTCGGGGATATGCCTTTTATGAGCTACCAGGCCAGCGACATCGACGCTATGTATAACGCGGCCCGCTTTTTAAAAGAAACAGGCTGCACCGCAGTCAAGCTGGAGGGCGGCGCAGAGGTTGCTCCTCTAGTAAAAAAATTAACCGCTGCCGGTATTCCCGTCTGCGCTCACATTGGTCTCACTCCCCAATCCGTAAATCAGCTGGGAGGTTTTAAAGTGCAGGGCAAGGATATCGAAGCGGCGCAAAAAATGATTGAGGATGCCAAAGCTTTAGAAGCTGCCGGCGCTTTCGCCTGCGTTTTAGAATGCGTACCCGCAAAATTAGCCGCCAAAGTTACTGCGGAATTAAAAACTATGGCCACCATCGGCATTGGCGCCGGTAACGGCTGCGACGGCCAGGTATTGGTCTGCAACGACCTTTTAGGCGTTTCCAATGGTTTCTGCCCTAAATTTGTGAAAAAGTATGCCAATCTCCACGACGTTACCGTGGAAGCGGTTAAAGCTTATATTGCCGAATGTAAAAACAGAAGCTTCCCGGCTCCCGAGCATACTTTTAAAATAGATGATGCTGTTTTAGAAAAGCTTTATTAAGTTATTTTCAAAGCGAGGTAAAAGTAAAATGAAATTAGTTCACACTGTCGCAGAGCTGCGCGAAGAAGTTGCCGCAGCTAAAGCTCAAGGTTTAACCATCGGTCTCGTTCCTACGATGGGCGCTTTGCACGAGGGTCACGCTTCTTTAATCAGCGCTGCCAATCGCGAGAATGACTTTGTAGTAGTCAGCGTTTTTGTCAACCCCACCCAATTCGGCCCTAACGAAGATTTGGACGCTTATCCGCGCACTTTAGAAGCCGACTGCAAATTAGCCGAAAAAATGGGCGCCAATGTAGTATTCGCTCCTTCTCCCAAAGAAATGTATCCCAGCGAAGACGCAACTTGGGTAGAAGTTACGGGCGAAATTACCAAAGTGCTGTGCGGGCGCACCCGTCCTATCCATTTCCGCGGCGTAACCACCGTAGTTACCAAATTATTTAATTTAGCTCAGCCCGACCGCGCATATTTCGGTCAAAAAGACGCGCAGCAAGTAGAAGTTTTAAAACGCATGGTGAAAGATTTATTCTTTAATCTGCAATTACGCGTTATGCCTATCGTGCGCGAAGCCGACGGCTTGGCCAAAAGCTCCCGAAATACTTATTTGAGCGCCGAAGAACATACCGCCGCTTTAGTATTAAGCCACAGCCTGAAAGCTGCCCAAGCTTTATATGAAGCAGGCGAGCGCGACGCAGCCAAAATTACCGCTGCCGTAACCGCTGATATTCAAAAAGAACCCATGTCCAATATTGATTATGTAGAAATTTACGCTCTGCCGGAATTAAAACCGGTAACATCCCCCTTGAGCGGCAGCAATCTGTTGGCCGTAGCCGTAAAATTTGGCACTACCCGCCTGATTGATAATATTGTTTTGGAGGAAAAATAATGCTTTATAATATGTTTCACGGTAAAATCCACCGCGCCACCGTCACCGAAGCTAATTTAGAATACATGGGTAGCATCACCATTGACAGCCATCTTTTGGAGCTGTCCGGTATTCTTCCCGGCGAACGCGTACAGATTGTAGACAACAACAACGGCAACCGTTTGGAAACCTACGTTATTGCCGGAGAATACGACAGCGGCGTAATCTGCCTGAACGGTGCGGCTGCCCGCAAAGTTTTAGTCGGCGATACGGTTATCATTATCGGCTATGCTATGATGGACGAAAAAGAAGCCAAAACTTTTGAGCCTAAAGTCGTTATGGTCGACGAAAAAAATCGTCCGCTCAACGTCCGCGGCACCGAAAAAGAACGCGAAATTGGCTAAGGATAATTTTAGCTGAATAAAAATAAACAGGTCAGAATATCATCACTAAAGATAATATTCTGACCTGTTTTTATTTTGCAAAACGAAAATAAATTTATTTTTTCTGCTTGCGGATTTCAGTTACCGTCACGCCGCCAATTCCCCAGTTATCCGTATCTACTTCATCAATAACCACTACCGTAGTAGCTTTATTTTTTCCTAAAACATCATGGAGCAGATTGGTTGCGCCTTCAATGAGCTGACGCTTTTGTTCCGGCGTAACATTGCCTTCGCGGGTAATTTTAATATTTACATAAGGCATGGCCGCACCTCCTTAAAATTTTTTTAATAACAGCTTTGGACATTATTCAGCTAACGCAAAGCTGTCCAGCGATTGCAGCGCTTGCGGCAGATAGGTTTTCAGCGACGCTTTAGGCAATACATATAAAAGCCGGTAGGCTTTGCCGCTTTGCTCGGTACCCGCCTCAAGCAGCAGCTTTTCGCCGTAAAAATCAACGTGCTTGCTCAAGCAGCAGTCCCAAATAAAATTTACGCCGTGCTGCCAGCGCAGCAATACCTTTTTGCCCTCGCCTGCGTAATCAGGCAGATAATTTTTATTATCGTTAGTATCTGCCGCTAAGGTAGTTGCAGCACACAGCAAATTATTATCGGCTATGCGCGTGAGCATTATATCCTTAACTCCCGGTAAATCTGCCAGCGGGTCTGCGCCAAAAGCTTTAGGCAGCAATAAACTATAGCCGCCGGCAACCGAACTTACGCTCACAAAATCACCGGCCTGCGGCATGCGCATATACGCTTTAGGCAGCGGCGGATTTTTTACCAGCCGGCGCTTAGGCTTGGGCTTTGCGTTGACAGGCACGTTGCTTACTTTGGGCGGCGTTGTTACGCTCGCTGCCGCCGCATTTTCAGCAGCTATTTCCACCGTATTTTCAGCGGCTTTTTGCTGCGGCTCTTCAACTTTTACCGTAGCTTCCGCCACAAAAGCTTCTGCTTTTTCTTTGGCTTGCTCCGGCGTGGTCGGCACAGCAGCGCGTCCGGTTTTATCTTCCACTGTTATATGCGGCGCCGGTTTTGGCGCGGTGCTTTTATGGGGGTTGGTAGATACGTCAGGCTGTTTTTGATAATCCTGCCACACTTGGTCGGGCGTAGCCGCCCAAGCTGTGCCAAAATTTTCCGGCACAGCGCCCAGCAGACAGGCGCAGCTAAGCAGCAGCGCCAAAAACTTTACAGTTTTCATAAAGCTTCGCAGGCGGCGTTGATTGCTTCTTCGTCAGCGCGCATAGCCGCCATAGTTTTTTCCAGCAGCTCGTCCAGCTCCCAGCCTAAATTTTCTGCGCCCAGCTTAATCACGTCGCGGCTGCAGCCGGCAGCAAATTTTTTATCCTTAAATTTCTTTTTTAAAGATTTAAGCTCCATGTCCTGCACGCTTTTAGACGGACGCATAAGCGCAGCGGCGCCGATAAGTCCGGAAAGCTCGTCAATGGCAAACATCACCTTTTCCATTTGGTGTTCCGGCTTATATTGGGTGCCTGTCATACCCCAGCCGTGACTGGCAGTAGAACGGATAATATTTTCATCTACGCCGTGTGCGCGCATCAGCTCCTGCGATTTTACGCAATGCTCTTCGGGATACTGCTCAAAATCAAGATCGTGCAGCAGACCGACAATTCCCCAATAGTCAATTTCGTTTTCATATCCTAAATCCTTGGCAAAATAACGCATGATGCCCTCTACGGTCAGAGCGTGGCGCAGATGAAAGGACTCCTTATTATATTCTGTCAATAAATTCCATGCTTCTTCTCTTGTCATCATTTTAATCGTACTCCCTCCGAAAAATTTTACCGTCAAAAACTTTTATTCAGCAATAAATCCCGGCGTAGATAAATAGCGTTCGCCTGTATCTGGCAGCAAGACTACGATAATTTTACCGGCGAATTCCTGTCTCTGCGCCAACAACGTAGCCGCATAAACCGCTGCGCCGCTGGAAATACCTACTAAAAGTCCCTCGTGCTTAACTAAAAGCCGGCAGGTTTTGTAGGAATTTTCCGCGTCAATATCTAAAACCTCGTCCACAACAGCGGCGTCATAATTAGCGGGAATAAAATTCGCGCCAATTCCCTGCAGCTTATGCGGAGCGGCCTGTCCGCCGTTCAAAACCGGCGAAGCGTCCGGCTCAACGGCGAAAACCTTAATAGCGGAATTTTTTTCTTTCAAATATTTTCCTGCTCCGCACAAGCTGCCGCCGGTGCCAACGCCTGCAACGTAAGCGTCAACCCTGCCGTCAGTATCGCGCCAAATTTCCGGGCCCGTTGTGCGGTAATGCGCCGCAAGCACTGAAGGATTATCGAATTGTCCGGGAATAAAAGAATGCGGAATACTTGCGGCAAGCTCGTCAGCCTTTGCAATCGCTCCCTGCATCCCCAAAGCGCCGGGCGTCAAAACAAGCTGCGCTCCGTAAGCGCGCAGCAGATTACGCCGTTCCAGGCTCATTGTATCAGGCATAGTCAAAATAGCCTTGTAACCCTTGACTGCGGCCACATACGCCAGACCAATGCCGGTGTTGCCGCTGGTCGGCTCGATAATCGTACTGTCAGGATATAAAATTCCTTTATCCTCCGCATCCTTAAGCATAGCAAAAGCAATTCTATCCTTAGCGCTGCCTGCAGGATTAAAGCTCTCCAATTTAGCGATTATGGTCGCCTGCAAATTTAAAGCCTGCCGGTAATTTTTCAGCTCCAAAAGCGGCGTATTACCGATTAAATCAGTTAACTGCTGCGCTATTTTCATTTTACATCCATCTCCTTAAATTTTACGGCAGGATGACTGTCGCGATAATCATTGATAATATCTGCCAAAGATGTGTTGTCTACTACATCGTCAATGGCCGTTTGCAATTTTTTATACAAGCCAATAGTCAAACAGGATTCTATTTTTTCGCAGGGAGTTGCGCAGTCCAAGCAGGAAACCGGCGCCAGACTTCCCTCCACCAGCCGCAGAATTTCTCCTACGGTATATTCCTCCGGCCTGCGCCGCAGACGGTAGCCGCCCTGCGCGCCGCGGGCGCTGGCTACAAAGCCGCCCTTGCTCAGCTGGTGAATAATCTGCTCCAAATATTTATCCGAAATTTCCTGCCTTTGGGCGATTGCTTTCAAAGGAATAAAACCACCGTTGTCGTTCATTGCCATATCCAGCATTAAACGCAGTGCATAGCGTCCTTTGGTAGAAATTTTCATACCAGTCACAACCTTTCTTAACGCTTTTATTTTACTATGAATTCACTATGAATTCAACAGCTTATCCACACAGATGCGCCGCTGTTACATATAATTTACACTTCCGCCGGTAATTCATAAATAAATTTTATCCGGCACTGCCATTATTTAAGAATTTGTGATAAAATACCAATATACTACAATTTGGAGGCTGCAAAATGAATAGTAAGGAATTAGATAAAACTTTTAAAGGCTATTTAGCAAAATTTACTTCTGACAAGGAATTGGGACAAATGATGAGCAAAATTACTTTTCAGGAATTGTTCAACCCGCAATTTTTGACAGAAAACAGTAAATTTACTTCCATGGACGATATGATTTGGCGCAGCGGCTTTGGCATTATGAATCTTATGGAAGTCGAAAACGTCAACCAAGATAAATGGAACGAATATATCGCTAAAAACAGCGAATGCCAGACCTGGCACGATTTTGGCAAGCTGGCCATGATTGACTGGATGAAACACAAGCTGGAAGAAAATAAAAAAAATAAGAATTAAACTGAAATGCCGGAGCTCAGGCTTCGGTATTTTTTTATAAACTATATCTAGACAGTTTACGGAAATTTTTTGTCTAATTTATTATATATTGTGCGAACAAAATATGAATATCAAATTGTTTACTAATTTTTGCCGTTTAATACGAACATATTTTTAAAAATATATTGACAAATTTCGCCGTTAGTATTATCATGTAACCAAACAGATATTTACTTAGGCGGTGATAAAAATGAAAGCTATTTTATATGTACTGGCAATTACCTGTGTTATTTATGCGGCTGCTGGCAGTGCGTTCGCAGAGCCCACCGTATATCGCAATCATAGCGTCGCAGTTGCACAAGGAGATACCTTGTGGGAAATTGCAGCGCGTCACACAGAATACAAAGAGGATGTGCGCGTAGTTGTTGACCGTATTGTAAAAGCCAACAATATTCAAAACGCTCATATTTATCCCGGACAAATTTTGCAAATTCCTATCAGAGTGCAAGATAACGGTTTGATGATGGCGAATAAATAAATTTTTCATGATAATTTCACATCTCCTCCACAAGGCTTTTGTCGTTCTGTGTAGAATTAAGTTGTATAATTAAAATAACACTTAAGCTAAAGGAGGTTTTCTCAATGCAGAGTAAAAAATGGATTATCGCAGCAGTAGCAGCAGGTTTTGTTTTAGGCAACAGCATGGCGCCTGTGCAGGCAGGCATTTTAGATAAGGTCATTAAAGGCGGCGTTATCGGCTATGCCGTCGACGCTACGGCCGGTCCTCTCAATAATGGCATTAACGCTGTAACGGCAAAATACGGCGTCAGCAGTACGGACGCTACAAAAGTAGTTCCCATTATTTCCGTTGGCGACGGCAGCCGCGCCGGAGCAGCGCAGGTCAGCGGACCGCAGGAAAAGGTGGATCAAGTTAAAGCAGCGCTAATTATCGAACAAACTATTTTAGGTATCAGAGCGAAAATTTTAATTCCCGTAGACAGAGTTGATTATAAAAACGTTAATCGTATTCAAGGTGTTGGCGTCAGCGCTTCCTTGGACGTAAAAATTTAAATTAGCAGCTGAATGGCAGCTAGTAGTATAAAAATTAACAGGCAGTATCAATTTAGTTATTGGTACCGCCTGTTTTTGTTATAGATAAAATACAAAAATTATGTTAATTTTTACCTCAGCAACACACACTAAAAATTTTTTGCCTATTTTATATTCAGCCGCCTAAATTTTTGCTATAATTGCAGTTGATAGAGTTTAATATTTTTCATTGGCTATGCAAGAGAAGAATTTATCATGTTATCTGCAATCGCACCGCTGCTCGCTTTATTTTTTTTTCTCTTTTTAGTTATTAAAGGCCATGTTTTAATAGCTATTATCCTTGGTGTTCTTTTAAAGTTCATGTATTACCCTAGTAACGGCAAACATTTTGACAAACCTATCAACGATAAAGAAGATTTATCAACAGACGCTGCTCAAAAAAATCTAGAGCCGGAAATGAAAAGTATGCTATCTTCTTTTCAAGTTGGCGATATTATTGATGGTCCTTTCGGTCCCGCTCCCTACAGCGGCGTTATTGGGAACCAATATACGATAGATGAGCTAAATTACAAAGACGGCGTGTACTATTACAATGAAAACAGCGAAGAATGGAAAGAAGACGAAGAATAACAATTTTGTAAAACTTATTCGCGTTGGAGGCATTTCATGAAAAACTGGAAAATAATTTTGGCTATTCTTACAGTCAACGTAGTGATGATGTCCGCAGGCTATACCATGCTGATACCCTTTCTGCCCATGTATCTGATGAATGAGCTGGGTGTCAGCCTGGACGCCGTAAAAATGTGGAACGGCGCTATTTTTTCCATAACCTTTTTAATCGGCGGTATCATGGCGCCCATTTGGGGAAAAATGGCGGATACCAAGGGTAAAAAAATGATGGCTATGCGCGCCGGAGCCGGCCTGGCTATTTCTTATTTTTTAGGAGGTATAGTCACCAGCCCGGAGCAAATGTTTGGCGTGCGCGTTATTCAGGGCTTTGCGGCAGGACTGTGGAGCGTCTGTCTGGCAATTGCCACCAGTCTCGTCCCTATTGATAAGCTGGGCGTCAGCTTAGGAATTTTGCAGGCTGGCTTAACCTGCGGCAATGTTATCGGTCCTTTAATCGGCGGCAGCCTAGCTTCGCTTTTTGGTATGCGCAGCAGCTTTTTTGTGGCAGGCACGCTGCTGACGCTGATTACGCTCATCTTTTTCTTTTATATTCCGGAGCCTCATCGTGCTGAGCCCAAACAAATTCAAAATAAACCGCAGGCGCAGCTTTTAAAACAGCCGCCTATAAGGGAAGTTTTGATTTACGCCGCCATAGCGCAAATGGTAATTTTGCTTATTCAGCCAATTTTAACCTTGTATGTCAGCGAAATAAATCACGGCGAGGGCAATTTAATTTTTCTTTCGGGCTTCGTTTTTAGTCTTGTAGGCATTGCCAGCGCCATTACTGCTCCCAGCTGGGGACGCTTCGGCCAGCGGCACGGCTTTTATCGCAGCCTGTGCTTCGCGGCGCTGTCGGCCGGTATTATGAATTTTATTGTGGCACTGCCCAATACTATGACGCTGTTCTGCATCACTAATTTTACTTACGGACTTTGCTGTGCCGGTATTCAGCCTTCACTTTCGGCAGTTTTGGCCAGCAATACTAATGCCAACCAACGGGGACGCGCCTTCGGTTTTATGTTCAGCGCGCAGCAATTTGGCAGTATGGTAGGCCCGTTGCTTGGCGGAACTATCGCTACATATTTTCCTTTAAAAAGCTTATTTTTTGTTGCTGGCGCCATGCTTTTGATCGTCAGCTGCACCGTATATCTGCGTCACGAAAGAAATGCTTAACTATTTCCCGGGAAATACTTTAATGATTTGCTTCAATAAATTTTCCAAACAAAATCACCGTTAAATTTTTGTCTACAAAATAATTTTTCATGTAAAATTTGATTTACTTTTATAAAAAAGCTGCGTTTCACGTGAAACGCAGCTTTAATTTTGCTTGTCGATTTTCAGTTTAGAATAAAGGCTTGCTGTTATCGCCTTTGGGTTTCTTTTGATTTTTAATGCGCAGACTGACAACAACATCATCACCTTCTACAGTCTGCTCCATATTTACCGGAATACCCACGGACTTAATGGAATTGACTACTTGTTTAATGCTGTTCAGATAAATGCGTACATCATTCACAATCACCAGGCGCTTTCTTTTCTCTTGCTGCTTATCCGCCAATAATTTAGCAATATATTCTTCAGTTTGGCGCACATTATAGCCGCGGGCAATAACGGTCTGCAAAACCTCCATACGCAGCACATCATCATCCAGCCGCAAAAGCGCGCGGGCATGACGCTCGCTTAAATTTTTTTCTATCAATAATTTGCGAATCGCTGCTGATAACCGCAGCAAACGCTGTTTATTAGCAATAGTCGACTGTTTTTTGCCGACTCTGACAGCTAAAGCCTCCTGCGTTAAATGGAACTGCTCCATCAGCTGCTCATAGCCTTCGGCTTCTTCTAAAAAATGCAAATCCTCACGCTGCAAATTTTCAATCAACGCGATTTCCGCAATCTGCTGAGAGGTATATTCGCTGATAATTACGGGCACCTCTTCCAGCTTGGCCATGCGGCTAGCACGCAGGCGGCGCTCACCGGCGATTAAAAGATAACGTCCGTCTTCGGCAGGAGTTACCAGCAAGGGCTGCAAAACGCCATATTGAGCAATAGAATCTGCCAATTCCTCTAAAGCGCTGTCATCAAAGGTTTTGCGGGGCTGATAAGGATTAGGAAAAATTTGGTCGATAGGCACTTTAATTACCTTGACCTCCTTGACAGCTTTATTCTCACCCAAAATACTGCAATTAGTATCTAATACAGAAAATCCATCGTCTATTATCATACTCTCTCCCCCTATTTGCTGCCTAAGGGCTGCTTTTCTGGCGTACCTGCTTTGCGCGGATAATGCGTCGGCGTAGTTTTAATTTTGCTTATTTTAATTATAGCACGTCCATCGTCCAGTCCGGGTAATTTTACCGGTTCAGCGTTAAGAATTTTGCCACCGAGTATTTTTACAGCCGCCGAACCCTCGGTAATTTCTTCCGTATATTTACTGCCTTTTAAAGCGATAAACCGGCCGCCTGTTTTTGCCAGCGGCAAGCAGTATTCGGCGAGTACGCTCAAACGCGCCACAGCGCGCGCCGTAACAAAATCATATTTTTCTCGATGCTGTTTATTGCGTCCAGCATCCTCTGCCCGCAGATGCTCGCAGTGAATATCCTTTAACTCTAAAGCGTCAATCACCTGCTGTAAAAATTTTAAACGCTTGCCTAATGAATCTATCAAAACAACTTTCAGCTCGGGACAGTAAATTTTTAAGGGAACACCGGGAAAGCCTGCGCCGGTGCCAACGTCCGCCAAGGTTTTACCGGCCATTTCCTTATCGTAAGCCAGTAAGCTGTCTATCATGTGCTTGACAGCAACGTCCTCCGGCGCGGTAATGGCAGTTAAATTCATTACCTTATTGGTTTCGACCAGCATTTCGTAATAACGCTCAAATTGCTCCAGCTGGCGCTCACTAAAATGCAGACCGGCCTCCGCGCCGCGAGCAGCTAAAATTTCTGTAAAAGTCATTCACTCTGCTCCTTTCTACGCTTCAGCTCCAAAGCAATCATCAGCACGCTGACATCGGCCGGAGAAACGCCGCTGATGCGGGAAGCCTGACCGATATTAGTCGGACGCACCTTATCTAGTTTTTCAGCAGCTTCGCTGGAAAGCTCTTTAATGGAGTGGTAATCAATATCGTCCGGCAGGCGTTTATTTTCCAGCTTCATAAAGCGTTCTACTTCTTGATACTGTTTAGCAATATAGCCTTCATATTTGGCAAATATTTCCGTCTGCTCCGCTACCTGCGGCGTTAATAACGGCAAGTCAAAGGCCTGCTGTAATTTGTCGTAGGTAATTTCTTTACGGCGCAGCAAATCTAACAAATTGGTGCCTGTACGCAAAGCTGTGCTTCCCATCGCTGCGAGCTTGGCATTATTTTCTTCGCTGGGAGCAATATTGATTTTTTTCAGCTCGCCGACAGTGCGTTCAACAGCCGTGCGTTTTTCTGTAAAGCGCGCATAACGCTCATCGTTTACCAAACCAATTTGACGTCCTTTTTCCGTCAGGCGCAAATCGGCGTTATCCTGACGCAGCAGCAAACGATATTCTGCTCTTGAGGTCATCATGCGGTAAGGTTCGTTAGTTCCCTTGGTAACAAGGTCGTCAATCAGCACGCCGATATAAGCTTCATCCCGGCGCAGCACCAAAGGCTCCTGACCGTGAATTTTTCGCATAGCGTTAATGCCCGCCATCAAACCCTGCGCCGCAGCTTCTTCATAACCGCTGGTGCCGTTGGACTGGCCGGCGCTGAAAAGTCCGCTGATAGCCTTATGCTCCAAAGAATATTTCAGCTGCAAAGGATTAAGGCAGTCATAATCAATAGCGTAACCGGCACGCATCATCTTGCAGTTTTCCAAGCCGGGTATCGTCCGCATAAACTGCAGCTGAATATGCGCAGGCAAGGACGAGCTCATACCCTGCACATACATTTCGTTGGTGCTGCGTCCTTCCGGTTCGATAAACAGCTGATGCCGTTCTTTATCGGCAAAACGCACCAGCTTAGACTCGATAGAAGGACAGTAACGCGGTCCCACGCCCTCAATCATACCGTTAAACATACCTGATAAATGCAGATTATCACGAATAATTTTATGCGTAGCGGCATTAGTATAAGTCAAATAACAGGGAACCTGTTCTCTGGTTTTTATATCGCTGATAAAAGAAAAATTGCGTACTTCTTCGTCGCCGTATTGCGGCTCCATTTTGCCGTAATCAATACTGCGGCTGTCAATACGGGCTGGCGTACCGGTTTTAAAACGCATAAGCTCTACACCGTGCTCCAGTAGAGAAGCAGACAGCTTTTGGGCGCTGCGCAAACCGTTAGGCCCGCATTCATAATTTACCTGACCGTAAACTATGCGTCCGCGCAAATATGTACCGGTAGCCAAAATAACGCATTTAGCTTCAAAAATTTCGCCGGTTTCCGCTTCTACGCCTACTACCTTACCATTTTCTACCAACAGCTTATCAATCATCAGCTGCTTTAATTCCAAATTATCCTGATCTTCAACGATTTTTTTCATTAAGGTATGATAATAGGGCTTATCCTCCTGTCCACGCAGTGCATGCACGGCATAACCTTTACCGGTATTTAAAAGACGCATTTGAATGCACGCCAAATCAGCGCTGATACCCATTTGACCGCCTAAAGCGTCTATTTCGCGTACCAAATGACCTTTTGCAGGTCCGCCGATGGAAGGATTGCAGGGCATTAAAGCTACATTATCCAAAGAAAGCGTAGCCAGCAAGGTTTTGCCGCCTAAACGGGCAGCAGCCAGTGCTGCCTCCACACCCGCGTGTCCTGCACCTATAACAATTACGTCAAAAGAATCTGTAATGTAACTCATAATCTATCTCTTTCAGTAGTAAAATTTCTTGCGTATGCTTACGCTTTTCCACTATTTACCAATACAAAAACGAGAGAAAATCTCGTTGATAATTTCATCCTGCACTGTATCGCCGGTTATCTCGCCTAAAAGATCTATGGCGTTGCGCACATCTATCACAATGCAGTCATAAGGCAGCATATTGTCAGCCGCCTCGCCTGCATCCCGCAGATAACTATAAGTTTGGCGCAATAGCTGTTCCTGACGAGCGTTTTGCACATAAGCGCCTTCGCTTAAAGCTCCTTCACTGCCGTAAACATAGTTTTTCAGCCAAGCGCTGAAAGCTTCCATACCAATCAAGGTTTTAGCAGAGAGCGTCATTACCTTATCCTCGCCAAAACGGCTGCGCAAAACCTGTAAATCCACAGCCAAACCCAAATCGCTTTTGTTGACAATAATCACGCACGGCTTACCGTCAGCGGCGTCTAAAATCGCTTCGTCCTCTGCCGTTAAGCCTTCGCTGCCATCCACCACACAAATTATCAGTTCAGCTTCCTGCAAAAGCTGGCGGCTTTTTTCCACGCCGATTTTTTCTACAAAATCTTCGGTACTGCGAATGCCTGCCGTATCTGCTAAAACTAAGGGTACGCCGTCTAATAAAAGCTGCTCTTCAATTACGTCGCGAGTGGTACCGGCATATTGCGAAACAATGGCTCTATCTTCTTTTAAAAGCGCATTAAGCAGGCTGGATTTACCCACGTTAGGCTTGCCCACAATCGCTGTGCGCAGTCCTTCGCGCAAAATTTTACCGGTATGCGCGTGAGCTAACAGCTTAGCAACTGCCTCACAACTGCTGCTGATATTTTCCTGCACGCGGCCATAGGTTACATCTTCAATATCCTCTTCCGGATAATCAATGACGGCTTCTAAATTAACTACCACGTCCACTAAATTACGCCGCAAGTTGCGCAGCGCTTTCGCCAACTGTCCCTGCTGCTGGCGGACCGCCAGCTTCAAGCTTGCTTCACTGCGGGAACGGATAATATCCATAACAGCTTCCGCCTGCGTCAAATCTATGCGCCCGTTCAAAAAAGCGCGCTTTGTAAATTCGCCCGCTTCTGCGGGACGCGCTCCTGCCGTATAAGTCAAAGCCAAAATTTTCTTTAAGGATTGCAGACCGCCATGACACTGGATTTCCACTACATCCTCCGCCGTATAAGAACGAGGTCCGCGCATAAAAACAGCTAAAACCTCGTCTACTAAGCTTCCGTCCACGTCATAAATATGTCCGTAAACCATGGTGTTTACAGGATAAGCCGCTAATTTTCTGCCGGAGGCTGCTTTAAATAAACTTTCACCTACGGCTAAAGCTTTTTCGCCGCTGATGCGCACTATACCTACGGCCCCTTCGCCTAAAGCAGTAATAACCGCGCTGATTGTTTCCTCTGCCATCTGCGCCCTTCTTTCCTTAATCACTCAAATTTATTTGTTTCAGAATAAATATAACCCAGTAAGCTACGTACTGGGTTATAAATGTTTATTTTTTCAATTCAATTACTACGTGACGGTACGGATCATCGCCCTCGCTAAGGGTCGTAACCCGGCGATCGCCCTGCAGGGCCATATGGATAATCTTGCGTTCATGAGGATTCATTGGCTCTAAAGCTACGCGCTCACCAGTGCGTTTTACCTTATCAGCCAAACGAACTGCCAAACGAGTTAATGTTTCAATGCGGCGGTCACGGTAGTCCTCTACATCAATAATCACACGCACGCGTTCAGCACTGTTTTTATTGGCAACCAAATTGGTCAAATATTGCAGACTATCTAAGGTCTGACCGTGCTTGCCAATCAAAATGCCCATGTCGTCGCCATGAAGCTTAAAAGTTACGCTGCCGTCATTTTTGCTGATGAATTTTTCCATAACAACGTCAATTTTCATAGCGTTAAATACTTTTTGCAGAAAATCCTTCGCTGCGGTAACAGATTCATCGTTTACAGCATATTTGCGGGGTTCGCGCGCGGAGCGCTCGCTCTTTAAAGATTCTAACGAAGAAATAGCGGAATCAACAACCTGATCCTTAGCTGCGGCAGCTTTTTTGCCTAATTCTTCAGCGGCGCCTGCTGCCTGTTCTTTAATTTCGTCGGTTTTTTTAGAAACGCTGCTTACGGCAATAGTAGCTGCTTCTTTCACTGCTTTAGCAACGTCAGAAGTTGCTTCACTGAAGGTTTTTTCAGCAACAGCTTCTTCAGTTTTCACAGCTTCAGCAGCTTCCTTAACGGTTACGCGTACCTTAGCGTCTTTACCGAAAAATCCCAAAAAGCCTTTTTTGCTTTCTTCCAAAACTTCTATTTCAACTTGATCACGAGCTACGTTTAAAGCCTTCAATGCTTCAGCAACAGCTTCTTCTACGCTTTTGCCCTTTTTTTCAATAAAAGCCATCTATCTCACTCCTTACTGGTCACTATTTTTTTGCTTTTTCCATCATAAACTGCTGGCCAATCTGCATAATATTCATTACTACCCAGTACAGAACCAAGCCTGCCGGGAAGCTCAAACTGATATAACCAATAAATAACGGCATAAAATACAGCATCATTTTATTTTGCGGATTGCCGGTGTCAGGCATAGTCTGCTTGGACTGAATAAAAGTAGTCAAAGCGGACAAAACCGGCAGAATATAGGTCGGATCAGGATTAGAAATGCTTTGCATCCACAGGAAAGAAGCAGAACCTTCATAATGAAAATCGCGAATACCATAGAAAATACCAATCATGATCGGCATCTGCACAATTAAAGGCAGACAGCCTGCCAAAGGATTTACACCCTCGCTTTTATAAAGATTAGCCAATTCCATATTCAAACGTTGCTTATCGTTTTTATATTTCTCCTGAATGGCTTTCATTTTTGGCTGAATTTCCATCATAGCCTTAGTTGATTCAATCTGCTTTTTAGAAAGCGGATACAAAATCAACTTCACCAAAATTGTCATAATAATAATAGCTATGCCGTAATTAGGAAAACCTACGCCCTGCAAAAAGCTGTAAATTACGGTAATTACCTGCTGAACGATATTGCTGAGAAAATCCAAGATATCACTCCTTCAAAATCAAAGTGTTGTTCGCAAAAATATTATTCTACCGGATCATAGCCTCCCGGATGAAAGGGATGACATTTGCAAATTCGTTTAATAGCAAGCCATAATCCTTTTACAGGCCCCTTTTTCTGTATCGCCTCAATAGCATAAGCTGAGCAAGTAGGATAAAACCTACACGTCGGCGGAAATAACGGCGAAATAAAGATTTGATAAAATCTTATACACAAAATTAGTAACCTGCTCATAAATATTCAGATCCTTATTCCAGCAGCAAGGCTGCTCTCTTTGCTAGTCTTAAAAAAACTCGTTCAAAAGTCTTATAATCAGCCTTCGTCAATTTCTGACGAGCCACCCAAACTATATGATACCCTTTTTTAAGCTCTGCGCGGTGCATACGGAAAACTTCCCGCATCACACGCTTGACTCTGTTGCGTACCACGGCACAGCCTAATTTTTTACCTACGGCCAAACCAACCTTCAAATCATCTCCTTGGTCTGCCAAAATGTAAAAAACCGACATAGGATCAACAACAGTACGTCCGTTGCCATAAACAAACTGAAAGCTTTTTTTCGATTTCAGCTTATTGATTTTTTTTAAAGTATACTTTGTTTTCTGCATTAAATGCACTCCTGCCTGCATGGAAAAAATAGGCCACTTGCGCGGCCTATTTGATAATGTTATGCAGACAATTTCTTTCTGCCTCTAGCACGTCTTCTTTTGAGAACTTGACGACCGCCCAAAGTTTTCATTCTTTCTCTGAAACCATGAGTTCTTTTTCTTCTGAGATTGTTAGGTTGAAAAGTACGTTTCATTCAGTATTCCCTCCTTATCCACCGAAAATTTTACCAAATTCCTTGTATTTGAATTGATAGCTGATAAGTATACTACCTGTCCCGCAGCCGCAAAACCATACAATTGGCGCAGTACAAGATATTACTAAAATATTATATTGGAAAAAAAAATTTTAGTCAAGTAGAAAACTCCTATTTTTCGGACTTTCAAGAAATTTTCTAGAAAATTTGCGAAGTTATCCACAGTCTGCTAAAATATTAGATGGATATTTTTCTCATGAAATAACAATGTACGACGCTTACCGGCCACTGCAAACATCTTGGCCGTCGTTTTTATTCTGATAAAATTACTGCAGGAAAGGATGTTCCCTATGAGTTCCTACGATTTAGCTGAAATCTGGGCAAAATGCCAAGATAAATTTAAGGAATCAGCCAACGAAAAAATTTTTAACGCCTGGATTAGGCCAATCATACCCTTAGAAGTTACTGATAACTACTTTAAAGTCGCCGTAAAAAGCGATTTCTTTAAAAATTTTCTAGAAGACAATTATGCTTCAGTTCTTGAAGGTATTCTCTCGGGTATTATGGGTAAAAATATTAAGCTGCTTATCGAAACTATAGATAACGGCGTATCATGTGTTGCCGAAGCGCAGGAACCTTATCCCCAGCATCCTCAAAAAACTCAGCAGCAGGAACTTTTTCCGGAAAAAACCTCTGAACAGGAAATAGACGAAAGCAATCTAAATCCTAAATTTGTTTTTGAAACCTTCGTTATCGGCAACTCTAACCGTTTCGCCCACGCAGCTGCCAAAGCAGTCGCCAACAATCCGGCGCACGCTTACAATCCGCTATTCCTTTACGGAGGCGTTGGTCTCGGCAAAACTCACCTAATGCACGCTATCGGCAACCGCATCAAGCAAAACAATCCCAGCATGAAGGTTCTCTACACCACCAGCGAAAAATTCACCAACGAAATCATCAACTCCATTCAAAATAAAACAACTGAAGCCTTTCGCCAAAAGTACCGCAACATCGACTGCCTGATTATTGACGATATTCAATTCTTAAAAGGCAAGGAGCAGACGCAGGTAGAATTTTTCCACACCTTCAACGCTTTAAAAGACGCCAATAAGCAAATTATAATTTCCAGCGACCGCTCGCCGCGCGAAATTGAAACCTTAGAGGATCGCCTGCGTTCTAGATTTGACCAAGGTCTTACGGCTGACATCCAACCGCCGGACTTAGAAACCCGCATGGCAATCCTGCGCACCAAGGCAGAATCCGACCATATCCAACTGCCTAACGACGTAATTACCTTATTAGCTACCAACATTTCTACTAATATTCGTGAAATAGAAGGCGCTTACACCAAAATCGTAGCCTATACTTCCTTAATGGATATGCCGATAACCGTAGAAACCGCGCAGAAAGTTTTAACCGACATGGGTAACTCAGTTAAAACCCGCGTCATTACCTTTGAAGGCATTATTAAAGTTGTAGCTGAACATTACAATATTAAGCAGGAAGAGCTTTTCAATAAAAAGCGCACGCAAAATATCGCTTATCCGCGTCAAATAGCTATGTATCTCTGCCGCGAGCTGGCAGACCTTTCTTATCCAAAAATTGGCGAGCTATTCGGCGGACGCGACCACACAACCGTTATCCACGCCTACGAAAAAATCAGCAAAGCCAAAAGTACCAGCTTAAACCTGCAAACAGAACTACAAAAAATGATAGATATCCTACGTCAATAAAAGTTATCCACAAAAACTGTTGATAACTAACAAAAAAACTGTGCATAACTTTTGCCGACAGTTGATAAATTTTTAAGCTGTGGAAGCTGTGCAAAATATTTCCCGCTTATCCACAAACTTATATACATATGAAAAACAGCTACAACAAAAGCTTACCACCACTTTTCCACATTACTAACAAATATTACTACTACGTCGACTACTTTTTATAAATTATTATAGTAATAAAAACCAAGGAGGACTGTGTACAAATGATAATCACCTGCAATACAAACGAACTAAGCAAAGCCATTCAAACAGCTCAACGAGCTATAATATCCAAACCAAGCACACCTATTTTTTCCTGCATCCATCTTTTTACCAAAGAAAATAGATTAGAAATTCAAGCTATGGATTTAAATATGGCAATTTCCTGCACTATTGATGCAGAAATTACTGAACCGGGAGAAATAGTAGTTTCTGCCAAACATATTTCCGAATTAGTGCGCAAATTACCCAGCGAAACAGTTATTATCAACCAAAACACTGAAAATAAGACCATCAAGGTTACTTCCGGCAACTCCGAATTTCAACTGCTACTGATGAACACAGACGATTATCCTAAATTCCCAACCTTTGACGGCAATAAAACTATTACTATTGAAGATGAAAAAATTAAAGAATTGATCAAAAAAACCATTTTCTCCTGCTCCACTGACGAAGCCCGTCCTTTATTTACCGGCATTCTCGTCGAAAGCAAGGACGATAAGCTGACATTTGTTGGTACCAATACTCATCGCCTGGCAATAAAATCCTTAATTCAAACTACTAACGAGCCTATGAGCATGATTATTCCTTCTAAGGTTTTAAACGAAATTTTCCGTAATTTAACAGGAGATATGCCGCAGGAAGTAATAATTTCTCTGCTTAACAATCAAATTATGGTCATTATTGATGACGTAGTAATAGTTTCTCGTTTAATCGAAGGCAAATTCCCCGATTATAACAAGGTTATTCCGGCAAAATTTGCCGTTACCTGCAAAGTCAATGCTAAAGAACTGGCTGGAGCTGTAGAACGCGTAGCGCTGTTTTCCACCGATGGCGATTACAGTATTGTAAAAATTAGCGTTGAGCAAGAGAAAATGACTATTACTTCCAGCAGTCCCGAAATCGGTACCGGACGTGAAGTTATTACCTGCGCAACGGAAGGCGATGCTTTAAATGTAGCCTTTAACTCTAAATATATTTTAGATATTCTCAAAAATATCGACTCTGATGAAGTAACCTTGGCTATGAATACTTCTTTAAGTCCCGTGTGCATTACTTCTAAGCAAGAAGAAAATTACACTTATATTGTTACGCCGGTACGCGTAGTATTCTAAGGAGCTATCAACGATGCAAAAAGAAAATATAGCGATTAGCACAGAATTTATTACTATTGATAAATTATTAAAATTTTCCGGTGTAGCAGATACAGGCGGTCAAGCCTTTCTGATGGTAGAGGACGGTGTAGTAAAACTAAACGGTAAGACGGTAACAGAAAAGCGCAAAAAAGTTTTTCCCGGTGACCTTGTAAATATTGACGACCAGATTGAGCTGACTGTAATCAGAGAAAAACAATGAAAATAACCAGCCTTTACGCGGTAAATTTTCGTAATTATCCTAGCTTCCGGTTACAGCTTCCTGCAATGATAAATGTTTTCTACGGAAAAAATGCTCAGGGAAAAACTAATATTTTAGAAGCTATTTTTTATGGAGCGTTTGGAATGTCCCACCGTACCAATACGGAGGAAGAGCTTTTAAAACTTGGGTCTGACTCTATGGCTGTAGGTATTGCTTACGAAAGTTTCTGCGGCGGACACGAAGTAAAATTAAAAAAATACCGCCAGCAGCAAAGGTGGAAGAAAGAAATTTGGCTGGATGGCGCTAAGGTACGTCCTAAAGAGCATTACGGTTCTTTGAATACGGTGATGTTTTCACCGGAGGATTTGCAGCTGGTTAAGGGCGAGCCTGCGTTAAGGCGGCGTTTTTTTGATATGCAGATTTCGCAGACTGATCCTCTGTACTATGATTTGCTGGTGAAATATAACCGTGTTTTATTACAGCGCAATCGTCTTTTAAAGGATATTCGCGATAATGGCAACAGGCGTGAAGCATTGCAGCCTTGGAATCAGGAATTTGTGAAGCTTGCGGCTGCCATTACCCGCAAGCGTATACTGGCGTTAAATAAGCTGGAAAATATCGTCAGCGAAATTTACGGCTCCATTACGCAAAATCAGGAGCAGTTAAAAGTTCGTTACGAGCTGAAAGCTAATAACGGCGTAGTGCTCTATCCTACTGATATTTTTGCAGCCAGCGAAAATTTTTATAAGGAAAATTTAGCGCAGCGCGAGCAAGTCGACATTTTGCGCGGCAATACTGGCATTGGCCCGCATCGCGACGATTTACAGCTGATTTTAAATAATATGTCGCTGCGCTCCTTTGGCTCGCAGGGCCAGCAGCGCAGCGGCGCTTTAGCTTTGAAATTGTCACAGCTGGAATATGTGCACCGCGAAATTGGAGAATTTCCCGTGCTGCTTTTAGATGATGTTATGAGCGAGCTGGACGACAGCCGCCGTGCGCAGTTATTGCTTTTTATTGACGGCCGCGTGCAGACCTTTATTACAGTCAACGATAGAGAATTAATTCCGGATTTGGCAGGCAACGCTTATTTTCGCATAGAAAATGGCGTTGTTAACCAAGCGTAATGTTTAGGTATTGTATATGTATGAAGATAAATTAGTCAGTACGGATGCTGTAATTAAGCATTTATTCGATCCTCGCTCTAATAATAAATTTATTCCTTTGCAGGGAAAATATTTGTATTTGCAGCATTATCTGACGGAAAAATGGTCGGAAATCTGCGGCTTAAATCTCGCGGAACGCTGTTGTGTAGAAAAACTTGTCGGCAATGAACTGCATATTCGTACAGTAAATTCTCTGTTGGCCAATGAGCTGTATATGTTTCAGGATTTATTCTTGCAAAAGGTAAATGCGTATCTTTTGGGAAGTGTCGTCATAAAAAAGCTGTATTTTCATAGCGGCGGTTATTATAAGCGTCAGGAAAAGCGTCAGGAAGCAGCAGCTCTAATTTTTGAATATACCAATTGTCCTCAATGCGGTGCGCGTATGCTCAAGGGCTTGGAGTTATGCAGCGTGTGCGAGCGCGAAAACAAAAATAAGTTGCGTCAGCAGCTGGCCGAGCTTTTGCGTATTCAGCCTTGGTTAACCTTTAATGATTGTCTAGCTTACTATAAATGTGATAAAATATTATTTACGGCTGTCAAGGACCAGCTGAAAAATTATTATTTTGAAAAAGTGCGCTTAGGTTACGCCAGCAAAACAGAATCTATGCTGGCCGTACTTTTTTTACTGGAAAAGCAGCCTGAAGCCATAACATCTGCTATGTATGATAATGTAATAGCCTATTTACGGAGGGATCAAAGTGTACTTGCATTTGGGAGTCGATTGTATGGTAAAAAATAGTGAGATAATCGCTATTTTTAATCTGCGCGATCCTCAGTCGTTAATCTATGAGGATTATGTACAGAAATACGGCCAAAATTATAAAATCGTAGACGCTGCCGACGGCGGAGCCTATGCAAGTATGGTTTTAACTGAAGATACTTTGTATTTGTCGGCTATTTCGTCTATCACTTTAAAAAAACGCGCCGATACCGGTTTTACGGTGGACGCTGTCTATACTAATTTATAAATTTTGCTACGGAGGTAAATATGACCCAAGATATTGATATTGAAGAAGCTACTGCCGTCAATGGTAGCTATAATGCGGATCAAATCCATGTTCTCGAGGGCTTGGAGGCAGTGCGCAAAAGGCCTGCTATGTATATCGGCAGTACGTCTGCCCGAGGTCTGCACCATTTGGTTTATGAGGTTGTGGACAACAGTATTGACGAAGCTTTAGCCGGTCATTGTGATGAAATTAAAGTAATTATTCATGCGGATAACAGTATTACGGTCATTGATAATGGCCGCGGCATTCCCGTAGATATGATGAAAAAAGAAAAGAAGCCTGCGGTGGAAGTTATTATGACCGTACTGCACGCCGGCGGTAAATTCGGCGACGGCGGTTATAAGGTTTCCGGCGGTCTGCACGGCGTTGGCGTTACCTGCGTTAATGCTTTGAGCGAAAAAATGGAGGTCGAAGTACGTCGTAACGGCAAATGCTATGGCATAGAGTTTAATCAAGGCAAAACCAGCAAAAAGCTTTATGAAAAAGGCACCACCGATACTACCGGAACTACCGTGCATTTTAAACCGGACGCTTCTATTTTTACGGAAACAGAATATAGCTACGATACTCTGCGCTTGCGTATTCGCGAGCTGGCCTTTTTAAATAAAGGTATTACTATTTCTTTGATTGATGAACGCCCAGAAGGACGCAGCGAAAGCTTTCATTTTGCGGGCGGTATCATTGAGTTTGTAGAATTTGTTGACAATAACAAAGATAAAATTAATACTAAGCCTATTTATTTAGAGGGCGAAAAAAATAATATTATCGTTGAGGTGGCTATGCAATATTGTGACACCTATAACGAGAATGTTTTCACTTATGTTAATAATATCAATACGGAAGAAGGCGGCACCCATTTAAGCGGCTTCCGCAAGGCTTTGACCCGCACTATTAATAATTATGCTCGCGCCAATAAACTGCTCAAGGATAACGAAGATGCTTTAAGTGGCGATGATGTACGCGAGGGCCTGACGGCAGTTTTAAGCTTAAAGGTTCCTAATCCGCAGTTTGAAAGTCAAACGAAGATTAAACTGGGCAACAGCGAGGTTATGCCTATTGTTGATAATTTAGTCGGCGACAGCTTGACGGAATTTATGGAAGAAAATCCTGCCGTGGCTAAGAAAATAGTTGAAAAAGGCATTATTGCTGCTCGTGCGCGCGTGGCTGCCAGAAAAGCCCGTGAATTAACACGGCGGAAAAATGCTATGGATATCGGCGGTCTGCCGGGCAAGCTGGCAGACTGCAAGAGCCGTAATGTAGAAGATACCGAAATATATTTGGTCGAAGGCGATTCTGCAGGCGGCAGCGCTAAACAAGGCCGCAACTCTGATTTTCAGGCAATTTTGCCTCTGCGCGGTAAGATTTTGAATGTGGAAAAGGCGCGCTTGGATAGAATTTTGAGCAGCGAAGAAATTCGTAATATGATTACTGCCTTTGGCTGCGGTATCGGTGATGATTTTAATTTAGCTAAAGCCCGTTACGGTAAAATTATTATTATGACTGATGCTGATGTCGACGGCGCTCATATCCGTACCTTATTGCTCACTTTCTTCTATCGCTATATGCAGCCATTGATTAAAGAGGGTCACGTATTTATCGCTCAGCCTCCTCTTTACTTAATTCGCAAAACGCAAAAAGAACATTATTATGCTTATAGTGACGAAGAATTGCAGCAAATACTTGATAAAATTGGCCGTGACAGCAATCCTTATGTGCAGCGCTACAAAGGCTTAGGAGAAATGAATCCGGGACAGCTTTGGGAAACAACTATGGATCCGGCAGCGCGTACCATTTTGCAGGTGCATTTAGAGGATGCTGCCGAAGCTGACAGTATTTTCTCTATTCTGATGGGAGATAAGGTTGAGCCACGCCGCCAGTTTATCGAAGAAAATGCGAAAAAGGTTAGAAACCTTGATTTGTAATAAATTTTTTAGTGAGGTTTTACAATGGTTAAAATAAAAAAGGGCTTATCTGACGCTGATATGTTGAAGGGTTTTAACGAAAATTTAACCTTTGAAAACGGCATGTATGCTGAAGAAAAGGTTCAGCAAAGTAAAATAAAAAGCAAAGTTCCTGCTAAAAAAGAGCTTTTGCTGCCTAGCGAAGCTCAAGAGCGTCTCAATCGTTTTCTGTTAGAAATCAGTATGGAGTGCCTACAAAAAAATCATGGCAGCTGTACTTGGAAGGTTACGCGTGAAAATGATCAGATAATTATTAAGCCCGTTCCTTTGGTGAAAAAATGACTGCTGCTTTAGCTTTTCAGCTGCCAAATATAAAAATAACCTGCCGAAAAATTTTGCAGCAGCAGGAAATGTTTCACGTGAAACATGCGCTGCAAAAAAATAATTTACTTTTGGCGGGAGGACGTGCTCCTCAAAAAGCTTGGTTAAAAAAATTAACGGCAAGTGAAAATTATAAAATTTTTTGTGCTGATAAAGGTGTCATCTATGCTTTAGCGGCAGGTCTATCCCCTGCTCTTGTAGTTGGTGACTGCGACAGTACGGATATGCAGGCTTATAAAGCGGCACAGGAGTCAGGCGCTCGCATAGATTTACATTCTCCGGCTAAGGATGATACTGATTTGCAGCTTTTATTACAGCAGCTGCCGGAGGGAAATCTTGTAGTAACAGGAATTTGGGGCGGACGTTTTGATCACCTTTTTAGCAATGTTTATTCCCTATTGGCATTCAAACAGCAGCGCGACTGTCAGGTGATTATGGCAGATGATAATGAATTAATGGTGTTGTTAAATGCTGACGAAGCAGTGGTATTATTTATAGATGAGCCTGAAACAGTACAGGCTGTTTCCTGGCTGACTCTTTCTGCGGCAGCATGTGTTAGTATTGACGGCGTTAGGTGGCCTCTGCATAACGCGGAGCTTACCCAGCAGCGTCCTTATGCTATCAGCAATCTGCCTACGCAGAACAATGTTACTTGTCAGTGCTTAAGCGGCAACGCAGGAATATATATCCGTTGGTTTGATGATAAATTATAAATAAAATAGGATTGAGGGGATTTTGTGGAAAATTTTACAGCTTCGTTAGATACTTTGACTGTAATTTTTTTAGTAGTAGCTGGTTTTATTTCAGCATTTATTGATTCAACGGTTGGCGGCGGTGGTTTGATTTCTACACCGGCGTTGCTAAGCTTGGGCTTGCCCGTTCCCTACGCTTTGGGAACTAATAAGGTTGCGGCGTCCATGGGCTGTTTAACCAGCGTAATTTCTTTTTGGCGTGCTGGCAAAATAAAAAATGCGGCTCTTGCTTTAATGCCTTTATCCTTTCTAGGCTCGGCCTTAGGTGCTTACGTAGTTTATCTGCTGCCGGAAAAGCTTATGAAAAATATTATTGTAGTGCTTTTGGTTGCCGTAGCCGTTTACACGTATCGCCGTAAAGATTGGGGCGATACTTCGGCAGTGCAGCAGCTGGGATTGCATGCTTTGCTGGGAGCTATTGCTATGGCTTTTACTATCGGCTTTTATGACGGTTTTTTTGGTCCGGGGACCGGCTCGTTTTTAATTTTTGGCTTTTTGTATTTGGGTTATGATTTTGTTACCGCCGCAGGCAATGCTAAAGCGTTGAATTTTGCCAGCGGTATCGGCGCTCTTGTTTCTTTCGCCCTGAGCGGTACCATAATTTGGTCTTACGGCATTATTATGGCTTTGTCCATGATTGTAGGCGCTATCTGCGGTTCCCACTTAGCCATAAAAAAAGGCGCAGCTTATGTGCGTCCGCTGTATTTATTTGTAACTACTCTGCTTATTGGTAAGCAGGTTTATGAAATTTTGTTAAAATAAATTTTCTATAAAAATTTATCTGCAATTTATGAAAGAAAGGTGATTGAATGGATAATTTAGAGCCGAATACCGGCAAGGTTTTGCCGGTATATATAGAAGATGAAATGCAGAAATCATATATTGATTATGCGATGAGTGTAATTATCCAACGCGCTTTGCCTGATGTACGCGACGGTTTGAAGCCTGTACATCGCCGCATTCTGTACGCTATGCAGGAAGCAGGCATGACTCCGACTAAGCCTTATAAAAAATCTGCGCGTATCGTCGGTGAAGTTTTAGGTAAATATCATCCCCACGGTGACAGATCTGTTTACGATGCCATTGTGCGTTTAGCGCAGGATTTTTCCACTCGTTATCTGATGGTTGACGGTCACGGCAACTTTGGTTCTATTGACGGCGACAGCGCTGCTGCTATGCGTTATACAGAAGTGCGTATGGCGAAAATTGCTGAGGTAATGCTGGAGGATATTGAAAAGGATACGGTAGATTTTGTACCAAACTATGATGAATCCTTAAAAGAGCCTTCCGTATTGCCGTCCAAGGTACCTGCGCTTTTGATTAACGGCAGTGCCGGTATTGCCGTTGGCATGGCAACTAATATTCCGCCGCATAATTTGTGCGAGGTTGTTAACGGTCTTGTTATGCTCATTGATAATCCGGAGGTAGAAATTTCTCAGCTGATGACTGCTATCAAGGGTCCTGACTTCCCCACCGGCGCCTGCATTCTTGGCAAGGAAGGCATTACCAGCGCTTACACCACCGGACGCGGCGTAGTAAAAATCCGTGCGAAAGCAGAAATTGAGCCCGGCAACAAAGGCAAGCATAATATCATCATTACAGAAATTCCTTATCAGGTAAATAAAGCTAATTTAATTAAGGATATCGCTCAATTAGTTAAGGACGGCGCTATTGAAGGCATTACGCATATTGACGATTATTCTAATTTAAAGCACGGTATTCGTATTGTTGTCGAGCTGAAAAGTGATGCAGTTCCAGATGTAGTTTTAAATCAGCTTTATAAACATACTGCTCTGCAAAGTTCCTTTGGCATTATTATGCTGGCTTTAGTTAACGGACAGCCGCGCGTTTTGAATCTCAAACAGATTTTGGAATATTATTTGGCGCATCAAAAGGACGTTGTTACCAGACGTACTCGTTATGAATTAGGCAAAGCCAAGGATAGAGCGCACATTTTAGAAGGCTTAAAAATTGCGCTGGATAATTTGGATGCTGTTATCAGCACTATTCGCAGCAGCGCTACTGCTGATATTGCCCGTGTTAATTTAATGGAGCGTTTTAAATTAAGTCAGCGTCAGGCGCAGGCTATTTTGGATATGCGTTTGCAGCGTTTGACAGGCTTGGAGCGCAAAAAAATCGACGATGAATATATTGACGTTTTAGAAACTATTGATTGGCTGGAAAGCGTTTTAGCAGACGAACGCAAGGTTATGAATATTATTAAAGAGGATTTGCTGGAAATGAAGAAAAAGTTCGGCGATGAACGCCGTACAGAAATTTCTCGTGATTCCTCCGATATGGATGTTGAAGACTTGATTGCTGAAGAAGATATAGTTGTTACCATCAGTCATCAAGGTTATATTAAGCGTCAGACTTTGGATAATTTCCGCAACCAAAAACGCGGCGGCGTGGGCAAAACCGGTGGCAGCGGTAAGAAGGAAGATTGCGCAGAGCATTTGTTCCTCTCCACCACTCACCATAATATTTTGTTCTTCACCAATAAAGGCCGCGTATACCGTCAAAAGGGCTACGAAATTCCCGAAGCCAGCCGTACTGCCAAGGGTACTGCCATTATTAACTTGCTGCCTTTAGAGCAAGGTGAAAAAATTACGGCGGTAATTCCTGTGAAGGAATTTGTTGACGAGCAGTTTATGTTTATGGCTACCAATAAGGGCACAGTGAAAAAGACTAATCTCAAAGATTTGGGCAGCGCCCGCAAAGCAGGCTTAGTAGCTATCAATTTGGACGAAAATGAAGATTTGATAGGCGTTGAGCTGACCGACGGCAACAGCGAAATTATTTTGGCTACTAGAAATGGTATCGCCATTCGCTTTGACGAGCAGGATGTGCGTCCTATGGGTAGAACCGCGCACGGTGTAAGAGGTATTTCCTTAAATTATGGCGACGAAGTTGTAGCTATGGACAGCGTTCCTAATGAAAATTACGAGGTGCTGACCGCTACTGAATTTGGTATGGGCAAACGCACTGCCGTAAGCGAATACCGTAAACAGACTCGCGGCGGCAAGGGTATTATCAATATTAAGATTACGGAAAAAACCGGCTTAGTAGTTGGTATGCGCGTTATCAATCCAGCGCAGGAAATTATGATGATAACTTCTGCGGGAATTATTATTCGTATTGATGTGGACAGTGTTTCCCAATACGGACGCAATACTCAAGGCGTCAAGCTGATGACATTAAATGATAACGACAAGGTAGTTTCTTTAGCTGCTATTCATCACGAAGAGGAATAAAAAATCTTATAAATTGACAAAGTAGAATTTTAAATAGCCTCTAAGCAGAATTTATTTTCAAATTTCTGTTTAGAGGTTATTTTTTACCATTTTACTTGACCGGGGGGGTAAATGCACTATAATTATTCCAAAAAATTTGGAGGTTATAGTGTTGCTTAACAAAAATTTAAAAAAAATTCTCAAAATAACAGCGGAAAGCAGTTTAATATATTTAGCATTAGTATTATTATTGAGTTTTTTATCAGGGAGCGTTGTATATTTAAAAACAGAGCGTCTATTAGGAACGGCATTTATAGTTGTTTTAATAAGCTATTTATATAAAAATAGAAAAGAATATTTTATAAGCTGGGGAATTTTATACTTTTTGCTGTGTTCAGTAGTTTTTCCATATTTTATAGTAGACGAACATCAAACATTACATCCCATGATAAAGTATATGAATGTTGTTGGCTGTATTTCTTGTTTTGTTATATTAACAACATCCTTCATTTCTAATAAAATACTAAAAAAAAGCCTATTTATCTTGTATATGATACCCTTATTACTTTTAGTAATGATATTTTGGGGATATTATTTTTCTATGAATGCTACTTTTGCTGCCGATACGCTTTTAGCAGTAATGCAAACTAATTTTAGAGAAGCCAAGGAATATTTAACAGATTATTTTTCATTGCAAGGCAGTATAGCTGTTCTAACCGTTTTATTGGTTGGTGTAGGAATGTGGTTAAATATAAAATGCTTGGAACTATGCAAAGGGAATAAATATTATCTTCATTTTGTGTTTGTACTTTCTTTAGCAAGTTTATTGATATGCTATTCTGGCAGACAAAATATTGTGTTTAAAATTTTTTTAGATGCTGAAAAAAATTTGCAAAAGTATGCTGATTTTCAGAAAAAACAATCAGAACGCAAAAATCATATTAAAACTGATTTACAGATTCAGAAAAATACTAAAGGCGTATATATTTTAGTAATTGGAGAATCACAAAATAAAGATAATATGTCAGCATATGGATATGCTAGAAAAACTACTCCTTGGCTTGAGGAAGCAGTACAACAAAATAATTTTATAAATTTTACTAAAGCTTACTCATGTCATACACATACTGTTCCTGTTTTAACTTATGCTCTGACGGCAAAAAATCAATACAATAATTTGCCTTTAGCTTCCTCCATTTCTATTATTGAAGCAGCTGAAGCGGCAGGCTATGAAACTGTATGGTTAAGCAACCAAGTTAAATATAGCGCTTGGGATACTCCTATTACTGTAATAGCGAGTGAGGCAAATCAGCAAAGCTGGTTAAATCGTAATATAGGTGAAACAACAGGTACCAGTGTTTATGATTTAAATTTAGTAAATGAAATAGATTTACTTAAAAATAGTGAAAAAATGTTGATAGTTATACATTTAATGGGCAATCATGGCTCATACGAAGAAAGATATCCACAGAATTTTGCTGTTTTTGGGAGCAAAGGTATCGATAAATATGATAATAGTATTTTGTATAACGATTACGTTGTCAGCAAAATTTATGAGCGAGTACAAAAGCTATCCGGATTTAAATGTATGATTTATTTTGCTGATCATGCTGATGCTGCTAAAGATGGCTTAGGTCATGATTCAGGAAGATTTATTTGGCCAATGACTCATATCCCTCTATACATGGTTTTTAGTAAAGATTTTATGCGGGAAGAGCAAAATTTAATAGCTAATCTGCGCAATTCCAGTGATAAGATATTTACTAATGATTTAGTTTTTAATTTACTATTGGGAATTATGAGAATAAAAATTCCTAGCTTATACGAACCAGAAAATGATATTACTAATACTACTTATAACTTTGACGTACAACGGTTTAAAACCTTGTACGGTAAAAAAATGATAAAGGATGATTTAAAATGATAAAGAAAATTTTACAATGTATATTTGTTCTTGCTTTAGTGTTAGCTGTATTTAATTATGATAAGGTAGCTGAAAAAATTTTAAAATGTATGCCCTCTAGCTTAAATAATTATCTTGCTGAAAGATATATGCCAGAAAAATTTTGGCTGCATAGAGTAAATTCTGTAGATAAACAAAAGGAATTTGCCAATAAGTACAAAGGATTAGAGTTTGATATCATCTACTATGAACAAGAGCATGCTTTTGAAAATTCTCATGATAAAGAAAATTTGCAGCTATATAATTTAGAAAAGCAGTTTCAGCAGTATGAACGTATGGGAAAAAATAATGAGTTATGGCTTGACTTTAAAAACCTTAGTGATAAAAATAAAAATGAAGCATTAACTGTGTTAATAGGTTTGATAGATAAATACCATATTGATAAAAATAAAATTTTAGTAGAGAGTGGTAATTGGCAGGCGCTAAGCACCTTTAAAAAAGCTGGCTTTAAAACAAGCTATTATTTTCCTTATTATAAATTTGATAAAATGAAGAAAGAGGAAATTGAACAAAGTAAAATTCTCACTGAAAAAATTGCTAATTCAGGTAATGTTGACGCTGTATCCTTTTATGGAGAATATTATGATTTTATAAACAGTCTTGATTTACCCCCCCGTCTTGCCCTGCTATCATGGCTGGATGGAAAAAATTGGTATGAGGTATTATTGCTTAAAAAATATGCTGAGATTAGAAATGATAATCGAGTAAAAGTTATTTTAGTTAGAGATAGAGGACATTATAGTAGATAATATCTTCAATTTGATTAAGCAAAATTAAAATTTGCTCTAGTAAGATACGTAATTATTATGACATCAATAAAAGAAGTTGAGAATGCTAAAAATCAAATAAATATTTAGCTGTAAAAGGCCTTCTATGATAAAATAAAATCGTAGAAGGCTTTTCTTATGGAAAAAGTGCAACATATAGAACGAAAAAGCTTATTGAAAATATTAAACGCAGGTGAAGCAATGAAGTGGTTATTTTCAAAATACAATAAAAAATATCTTAACGTGGCCATTCCTGCTGCTATGGAAGGAGTTTTTATGTCAATTCTACAAGCGGCAGATTTGATTATGGTCGGAGTCTTAGGCTCTACTGCTATTGCTGCTGTGAGTATTTTTATACCGCTAAGGCTGATGCTGCTCACCCTCGCTCGTTCCATGGCGTCTGCTGTTACTATTTTAGTTGCCAATAAATTTGGCGCTAAAGATTTTTTGGGAATCAAAGCCTTATTAAGACAATCGTTTTTTATATGTATTCTTGCTATGGGAATATTGCATATTACTTTTTTCTGTTTTTTTGAAAAAATAGTCTTGCTGATGGGAGCTAAATCCGACTATGCGCAGCTGGCTGTTGATTATGGTACGATTGCTGTGGTCGCAGTTTTTATATCCTGCTTATCACTGGCTCTGCAGGCAGTGCAGCTTGGTATCGGGCAAACCTCTGCCATTATGAAGTGCAATATTATTGGTAATCTCACTAACATAGTTTGTAATTTTTTTCTGATTACAGGCATAGGCTCTTTTGCCGGCTTTGGCGTAAAGGGTGCAGCCTGCGGAACAGTGATGGGTGCGTTGACAACCTTGTTATTAACTATGTGGATTATGGGGAAAAATAAATATTTTGCAGAAGGCTGGCTGCAGCTGCCGGATAAAAGCTTTTGGAAGGAGTTTAAACCTATTTTTACCGCCATTTTTAGCGAGTTGGGGGCTGAAAGAATTGGTATGGTTATTTACGCCAGAATTACTGCCGATTTAGGAACTCTGGCCTTTGCGGTGCATTCCATTTGTTATAGTATCAGTGATTTTGCCTGGGATTTTATTTTTGGCTTTGGTAAGGCTAATATGGTTTTAGCCGGGCAATCATGCGGCAGGCAAAATTATGAGGAATGGAAAATATATCGCGGCTTAGGTTTAAAATGGGGAGTTATTTTAGCAACAGCTTTTGGCGCTGTGATACACATTTTTTGGCAGGAAATTTTTACTCTTTATAATAAGGATGCTGCAGCTTTAGCGTTAAGCCGCAGCGTTATGCTGATTGTGGCCTGGCATTTTTATTTAACGGCGCAGGTGATTATTACGGGAGGAATATTGCGCGGCAGCAGTAAAACCGCTGTGGTCGCAGCCTACTCCTTTGTGCTGATAACAATTTTGCGTCCGTTAATGACTGCCGGAGCTGTGTATTATCTGCATTGGGGGATCGTTGGCGTTTGGCTGGCAATTTGTTTGGACCAAATTTTTCGCTCCGCCTGCTTTACCTATATTTTGTATAAAATAAAAAGCTTGCCTAAAATTGTGTAATGAGCGATAAAATAAAAAGTATGCAGTGCAATTTTGCGCTGCATACTTTTTGTTTGAGAAAATAATTTTATTTGAAAAATTTTTAAGGCAGCAGTTCCTATGTTAGATCTGCGTTACTGCCGTTTTGCAAAATTTCTACTCCGTTATCAATATAACATAAATGTTGGCGGGTAAATTGTTCGCTGTTTTGCGCGTATAAAATAACTAAGCTGCCTCGCAGCGGCCAGTAAAGAATATCGCCAACTTGATAATTATCGGAGCGTAGATTTTTGGTTGACAAAAAATCTGCTCCGAAGAGGCAAGTAATTGTCACCAGCCTACGCCAATCCACGGTCCATGATGGTGGTGATGTCCGCCGCCGATACCTATACCTATGCCGATAGGAAAATGCACGCCACGACGGCTGGCTTTTTCCCGTTGAATTTTCATAAACCAAAAACGGTAAATCTGCGTGCCGTTTTCCAGCTTACGCGGTTTGTCTACGTCGGTAATAATTTTATAGCCGTCAAAATTGGCGTTATCGCTTTCGTAATCTAAAAGCATTTTGCTCATTTGCTCGTAAACTGCTTTATTAGTTGTATATAAGCGCAGCATTTCTGCATTCGGCAGGCTCAAAATAAGCTGCTTGCGCAGAGAACGGCTTTTGCCCATATCCCGATAAATTTCTACTTCCGCATCCTTGAGCTTGACATAAAGCAAATCCTCGCTTGATTCTGTTTCGCTTAGGCGCTGCTCCATTTCGTCTACGGTAATTACAGCGCTGGGAGAAAGGATATTTTTTTCCTCATCCTGTTTTTTTTCTTTAGCTAAAGCAGAAAAACTAAAACAGCAAATAAGCAGCATGATACAGATAAAAAATTTGCGCATCTTTCCCACCCTTTCTTGTATAAATATCCAATATATTTTGTCACTGAAAGCAATTAAAAATACGGTTAAGGTCTTTAATAATATGTTATCATATAACTTGAAAAATGTGTAATGAAGTTTTAGAAAAAATTTTTTGGGAGTTATTGGTGACTTTTTTGTCCCGCAAGGGACAATTTTAGCAAAAATATCGAAAAAATCTACTCATAACTGTCTTCCGGCAGTTCTTTTTTTAGTTAATTTGTGATAAAATTGAATTGTAATTGTTAAGAAAATTCGGCAAGGAAGTGACAGAATGGAATTTATAAAATCCGCTGATGTAGTCGTTATTGGTGGCGGCATTGTGGGTACTGCTGTTTTGCGTGAGCTTTCCAAGTACGATTTAAAATGCGTACTGGTAGAAAAGGAACCGGACGTTGCTCTGGGCACTACTAAAGCTAACAGCGCAATTCTGCACGCAGGCTTTGATGCTCCTACCGGCAGCTTGAAAGCTATTACTAACGTTCGTGGTAACAAATTGTACCATGAATTAGAAAACGAGCTTGACTTAGACATTAAATGGACCGGCTCCTTGGTAGCTGCAACCACTGATGAAGAAATGCAGACTTTGCAGGAGCTGATGGCTCGCGGCCGTAAAAATGGCGTTGAAGGCCTGCAAATTTTAAGCCGTGAAGAAGTTATCGAGCAAGAACCTAATCTGACCACTGTTAAAGGCGCTTTGTGGGCTCCCAGCGCCGGCGTGTGCTGGCCCTTTGGTGCAGCCATTGCTTTTGCGGAATGCGCTGTACAAAACGGTGCGGAGGTTATCCGCGACTGCAAGGTTTTGGGTTTTGTTAAAGAAAACGGCAAAATTGTCGGCGTAGAAACCTCTAAAGGCGTTATTGCCGCTAAATATGTTGTAAATGCTGCCGGCGTTTATGCTGACGAAATCGCCAAGCTGGCAGGCGACGATACTTTTACCATTACTCCGCGTAAGGGCGAATATATTCTCTTTGATAAAACTGCCTGCAGCAGCTTGGTTTACGGTGTAGTATTCCCCTGCCCCACTAAAAAATCTAAGGGCATTTTGGTATGTACTACTACCCATGGCAATACCTTCATTGGTCCTAACGCCAATGAACAGGATTCCAAAGAGGACCATGCGGTTACTACTGAGGGCATGAACGAAATTATGGCTTCTGCCCGCAAGCTGATTCCCAATCTGCCCATGGGCGCAGCAATTACCGAATTTGCAGGCTTACGTGCAGTATCCAGCACCGGTGATTTTATTATCGGCGTCAGCGATAAGGTAGAAAATCTGTATAACGCTGCCGGTATGCAATCTCCCGGCTTGACCTCTGCTCCCGCGGTAGGCGAATTGATTGCTAAAGAAATTGCGCGTGTAAGCGGCGCTGCTGCTAAAGCTGATTTTAAAGCTGCTCTGCCCAAAAAGAAAGCTTTTATCCGCATGACTGCTTCCGAGCAGGCTGCTAAGATTGCAGAAAATAAGCTGTACGGTCGAGTTATCTGCCGTTGTGAGACCATTACCGAGGGTGAAATTGTGGAAGCCATTAATTCTCCCGTCGGCGCTCGCACTGTGGACGGCGTAAAGCGCCGCACCCGCGCAGGTATGGGACGCTGCCAAGGCGGTTTCTGCGGTCCTCGCGTAACTCAAATTCTTGCTCGCGAGCTGAATATTTCTATTCCGGAGGTACTCAAGGAGCGTGCAGATTCCAATATGTTCTATGAAAAATATCCGGTAGACGGCGGGGAGGAATAAAGATGAATCAATTATATGATGTAATTATTGTCGGCGGCGGCCCTGCCGGTCTTTCTGCTGCTTACAGCGCATGGGAAAACGGCGCGAAAAAAATTATTGTTATCGAGCGCGACCGCGAATTAGGCGGAATTTTGCAACAATGTATTCATAACGGCTTCGGTCTGCACCATTTTAAAGAGGAGCTGACCGGCCCCGGCTACGCTCATAAATGTATCGAGCTGGTTAAGGATAAACCGGAAATTGAAACCTTAGTTGATACTATGGTGCTGGATGTGCAAAATAACAAAACCGTTATTGCCGTAAATCCCGAAAAGGGTTTAATGAAATTGGAAGGTAAAACCGTTATTTTGACCATGGGCTGCCGTGAGCGTACCCGCGGCGCTATCCGCATTCCCGGCGAGCGTCCCGCAGGCGTATTTACTGCCGGCGCCGCTCAACGTATGGTTAATATGGAAGGCTATCTGCCCGGACACAAAATTGTTATTTTGGGCAGCGGCGATATCGGCTTGATTATGGCTCGCCGTATGAGTCTGGAAGGCTGCAAGGTTCAGGCTTGCTTGGAAATTTGCCCCTTCTCCAACGGTTTGACCCGTAATATTGTTCAATGCTTGAACGATTATAATATTCCTTTGTATTTGTCCCACACGATTGTGGCTATTCATGGCGAAGAACGCGTTACCGGCATCACCGTAGCTAAGGTTGACGAGCGCATGACGCCGATTCCGGGTACGGAATTTGATATTGAATGCGATACCGTACTGCTGTCCGTTGGTTTGATTCCCGAAAACGAATTGAGCCGCGGCTTGAACCTAGATATGAATCCGCTGACTAACGGCCCTGTTGTTGACCAGCATCGCGAAACTAGCCTTGACGGCTTCTTTGCCGCAGGCAACGTAGTGCATGTACATGACCTTGTGGACTTTGTATCCGAAGAAGCGGAAATCGCCGGCAAATATGCCGCATTAAAGGCTCAAGGCAAATTGTCCGCCGATAACCGTTCCGTAAAGGTAAGCGCTGTGGACGGCGTGCGTACCTGCGTACCGCAAAAGGTTACTCTGCCCGCAGAAATTCCCGCTGACGAAAAAATTAAACTGTTCATGCGCGTAGCTGCTCCCCACCGCAAGGTTAAGCTGGTTGTTAAGAGCGGCGAAAACGTGCTTTTGAGCAGACCTCTGCCTGTTGCTAAGCCCAGCGAAATGATTGCCGTAGAAATTCCGGCTGCAAAATTCAACCAAATCGGCGACGAAATCACCGTTGGTTTGGTACTGTAAGGAGGGTATAAAATGGCTGTTGAAACTCGCGTTATGAACTGCATTATGTGCCCTATGGGCTGCGAATTGACCGTTACTATTGAGGATGGCGTTGTTACTAACGTAACCGGCAACACCTGTCCTCGTGGTCCTATTTATGCAAAGAATGAAGTAACTGCTCCCAAACGTATGCTGACCAGCACCGTTGCTATTGAAGGCGGCGTACTTCCCTTGTTGCCCGTTGTTTCTGCCGACGTGCTGCCGAAGGAGCGTATTTTGGACTGCGCTTGCTATCTGCGCGGCGTAAAGGTACAGGCTCCCGTAAAAACAGGCGACGTTGTTGTAGAAAATATTCTCGGCCTAGGCGTAAATATTATCGCCAGCCGCGACATGGAACTGCACGAACAATAATTGTTAATGACAGACCTCTCGTTAATTTTGAGAGGTCTGTTTTTTTATTTTCTAAAGAAGATTTTTAAAACGAACGCTTGTTCCTGTTGCGTTTCGTGATATGAAGGAGCGCTCATACGTTAGAAAATTATAAGTACGTTGGAAAATTATAAGGCGGATATATTATCACTCGCTCAGCTCGCTTTTTTTACGCCAGCTTCGAGCAAAAGCATCACGAAATCTCGCAAAACTCGCTGCGCTCAAACATTGCTCGATTTCTATGCTTTTAAGCTCTTGCTGTCTAAAAGCTCGAATATTCGCTCCGTGATAATATACTCGCCTTGTATGTACTACTTACTGTTCACTGACATCATGCCACAATCTGCATAGTGTTGGCGTGCAAATCTACGCTCTGCCCGTTCACTTCTTTCTCTACCAGCCATACTATGTCGCTGGAAAGAAATTTGTGGTAGTCCGCAAATTTTTTGTCGGTCTCGATTAAATATTTAGCGCTGGGGTCTCCGTTCAAAGTATAAATTTTGCTGTTGATGTGCAGCTCGGATATATCCAGCATTTTGCCGTTGGTCGCGGGGTCGTTGACGCTTTCGTTTTTACTGTCAACGTCGCCGGAAACATTTTCCTTTGCCAAATAATCCGTATTATATTGAGATTTACTGTCGTCTACCTTTTTATTAGGCACGTCCAGCACTTCGCCGATAATGTGATTTTCGCTGTCAAATTTTACATATTCGTCGCTGGCCGGAAGTCCGCCCGCCTTGCCCTGCGCCTGATATGTTTTGTTGATAACATTTTCCGCTGCAATAGTTACTTTTCCGCTCGCGCTCAAAAGGCTGCGCCGCTCGCTGGCTGCTCCTTCTGCGTCATACATGGTGTGGTCAAAATATGGCAGAACAGTTGTGCCGTATTTCCAGTGGCAGCCGATGTGGAATCTTCTGTGCTTTTTATACTTCCAGTAATGGTTATCCTGCCCGCGGTCGTAATAATGCACTGTTCCTTGGTAGCCTTCGTTTTTAACTTCGGCAGCCGCAACAGTTAAATTTTCGCCCGCGTTTATTTTGCTGTACTGGTTGGCTAAATTTTCGTCTAAGGTTATTTCCATATTGCCGCTGGCGATAATATTGGCGTCGTCCGTTTCTTTATCTATAACGGCGGTCAAAATCTGCCGGTCAAATTCGCGCATGGCATCGTAATAATTGGGCGCGTTTAAATGCGGAATTTTATAGGATATTTTTTCGTGGCTTTCATGGAAGCTGGTTGCAAAAATTTCTTTTTGGTTGTGCAGATTTTTAGCGGTGATAGTTATATTGCCTGCGCTTTCGATATCGCTGGAGCTAGTTACTTCGTTTAAATATATCCACTTCATTTAGTAACGCGAGCCTCTTTTCCTTTTAATAATGCAATAATACAGAGAAATTTACAGCAGACAAAAAAGTAAACGTTTGTTCCTAGCGCGTTTCACTCTATGAACGACTACTCATATGTTTAGCGACGAATATAATATCACTCGTTCAACTCGCTTTCTTAACGCTATCGTTTAGGATAATAATACATCTTTATTCTCCACAACAATCCACTGCTTTTTTCTAATAAAAATACCATTGTACCATTTTTTCCGCGTATTTTTTCATCCTTTAGTAATACTAATTTTTTATTATTTATTATATCTATATTCCAATCATTTTGTTTTCCTTTAGTAAGATAATAATCTATAATTTTATCATCATTCTGCTTATATTCTATTTCTAAAACCATATCTAATTTTTTATTAGAAAACCTAGAATATCTATTAAACTCACAGTTTTTAATCCCCTCAGAATTTAAGACCGGCAGTTGTTTTAAATTTACCAGCATAGTTTCTTTTAATTTATCATTTTCTAATGTATCATACACAATAGTAGTTTTTATAAAGCCTCCAACTACGTAAATTATTACAATCAATATAAAGGTATATATGCTTATATCGATTAAACATTTTGTATTTAATACTTTATTTTTCAACTATACTTTCTCCCCATTTATTAGTCTCAATAAAATCTGTAACGCTATAATAGCATTCATTATTTTCAAAAATATGTATTATATGACTTCCATCTAAAGATTGTTCATCTTTTACTTTTTTCCAACCTTTAGCTTTTAATTGTAACATAATAGCATTAATATTTTTATTATCACTCTGCCATTTAGAAAATATAACATTATTTGCATTTTTTGCCCCAGTTAATACATAAATATGCTTACTATTCTTCGGTAACTCTATAGACAAAAAACACTTCACTGAATTGATTCTTTTAATCTTATCATTAGGGGATTCGACAAGCCATGTAGCAATAACAATAAAAGTTATTGCTACATAAAGAATGGTTTTTATATTTATATTTTTCATCTCAATCCACTGGAATTAAATAAGTAATTATTCCTTGCATTTGCATCGCACTATTGGTTTCCCCTATGCCAACAGTTGCACTGCTTTCTCCCAAAGAATATCCAGCCTGTATTCCCATAGAAGTTTTACTTACGCCTATACTAATCCCTGAATAGGCTTCTCGTAAACCTTTCTTATCTAAAGGCTTTCCACTAATATATTGAATAGTATAACTATATGAAATTTTATTTATAGCCTTCAATATATTGCTTGGAGTAAGATCCGTTAAATTAGCTCCAGCAGAAATAGACCCAATACAAACTTTATAAACATTACCTTGTTTATCAACAGCATACCCTATTTCTGCATTAGCACTAATTACTTTAGAAACACCTATTCCTGTTCCTATAGTATAAACTCTAAGTTCATTATTTTTCCAAGTAGAAGTATCTACTAATCCAAGTATCCCCTTAGCTATTTCATTTTGCTTCTTAGCACCAAATGAATTAATATCTTCACTTATAGTAAATCCTTTAACATCGCCATTATCGTCTAAGTCAACACCCCATTCAAAGCCTTCTCCTTCCGCTTCTCCAAGAGAACCAGCAAGTGTTTGCTCATCACAGATTTTTTTATATTTTTCTTTTACTGCTTGTTCCTTTTCCTTATCGCCATTACAAGCTGCTAATTCTTTTTTATAATCAAGATATTGCTTATGCGTCAAATAGTTATCCTTCGTTGCACTAGCAGCCGTGCTTGCGCCTGCATGTGCATTATTGGCAACTATTTCAGAAACTACTCCGCCTACTAAAGCGCTTGCCCATTGGTGCATTGCCGGGTCATCTTCAAACATATCGCTAAGCTTATCCTGAATCATTTCGTTAATCATTGCTCCGCTTGCGCCTGCTAAGAAATCGCTGCCCCCAAGTTCGCTCATTATGCCGCCTATCAGCGCGTGCAAAGCGTTCTTTTCTGCGCTTTCTATGTTCAAATTTCCGCCCGCGTTTATATTTACATCTTTATCGGCAACTACGCTGCTGCCCGTAATATTTGTATCTGCGCCGCTCATTATCTCTGCCTCGTTTGCGGATATATTGCTGCCTACAACC
>CAJKLD010000021.1 GCA_905200645.1 uncultured Phascolarctobacterium sp.
GCTCGACCCGCACATTCGCTTTTTTTAGGTTAATTGTTCAGTTTTCAAGGTTCATATGCGATATCGATAAATTGTTATCTTCATCGCTTTGTGTTTGGCAATTTCTCTTTGCCGATTTGGTCTGGCGATTTTGGCTTTTGTTTAGTGCCGTATCGCGTCGACTTGTATATAATACCACAGCGCCTATTTTGTGTCAACACTTTTTTCGTAACTTTTTTAACATTTTTTCTTGAACACTCGGAGCCGTTGCAATAAAAAGTATCTTGTATACAAGCTTTGCAGCCCCCAAAAAATCTTTAAAAAACATGCAAAAAAGCCTGCTCAATTTCTTGAGCAGGCTTGTAGTCATAACATTTTTACTTAAATTTAGCTTGTAAAAATCAATGATGGAACAAACGCAAGCCGGTAAACGCCATAGCGATACCATATTTGTCGCAGGTTTCGATAACATTATCGTCACGGATGGAGCCGCCTGCTTGAGCAATATATTGTACGCCGCTGCGGTGCGCGCGCTCAATATTATCGCCAAAGGGGAAGAAAGCGTCGCTGCCCAAAGCAACGTCCTTCAATTCTGCCAGCCAGGCTTTTTTCTCGGCGCGGGTTAAGGGCTCCGGTTTTTCGGTGAAGAAATTCTCCCAAATGCCGTCTGCCAAAACATCCTCATAATCGTCAGAAATATATACGTCAATAGTATTATCGCGCTCCGGACGGCGAATGCTGTCTTTAAAAGGCAGTGCTAAAACCTTCGGGTTTTGACGCAGCCACCAAATATCGGCCTTGTTGCCTGCCAAACGTGTGCAATGCACGCGGGACTGCTGACCGGCGCCAATACCTATTGCTTGTCCGTCTTTTACATAGCATACGGAATTAGATTGAGTGTATTTCAAAACAATTAAGGAAATTAACAAATCACGCGCTGCGCTCTCCGGAATTTCTTTATTAACAGTCGGGCGGTTAGCCAGCAAAGTTTCGGTAATTTTTGCTTCGTTGCGGTCCTGCTCAAAGGTGATGCCAAATACTTGCTTACGCTCTGTCAATTCGGGTACATAATTCGGGTCGATTTTAATAACGTTATAGGTTCCCTTGCGTTTGCTTTTTAACACAGCCAATGCTTCCTCGGTATAGCCGGGAGCAATAACGCCGTCAGAAACTTCGCGTTGCAGCATTTTGGCAGTCTGTACATCGCAAACGTCGGACAAAGCCACAAAATCGCCGTAGGAACTCATTCGGTCAGCGCCGCGTGCACGAGCATAGGCGTTAGCCAACGGAGACAACTCCAAGTCATCAACATAATAAATTTTTTTCAAAGTATCGCTCATAGGCAGACCAACAGCGGCGCCTGCCGGACTTACGTGCTTAAAGGAAGCGGCCGCAGGCAAGCCGGTTGCTTCTTTAAGCTCCTTAACAAGCTGCCAGCTATTAAAAGCGTCCAAAAAATTGATGTAGCCCGGACGGCCGTTAAGTACCTCGATAGGCAGCTCTGCACCGTTAGCCATATAAATTCTTGCTCTGGCCTGATTAGGGTTGCAACCATATTTTAATGCTAATTCGTTCATTACAATTCCTCCCGTAAAATTTTCACCAAAAAGAAAAACCGACACACCTGTACATATACATGCCCAGACGGTCGGCGATACCGGTCATACTCCCCTGTGGTAATCCACTTCCGTCAGTTATATGACCTACTACTAAAATTATAAAAGGTGTACGAATTTTTGTCAATATTTTTACACACCGCTGCCGTCAAAGCACGGCACAAAATCCTCGCAGGCGGCGTCGCCCTCCTGCACAAAACCGTCCTCAATAGCGCTGGCCATCAGATAAGCCTCTACTTCGACATATTCCTCCGCTGTAACCTTGCGGTTTATCTCCGGATATTCCGCCGCGCGGCCACAGGGAATATATTGGTGCATCAAGCTGAACATCACTTGACCGGGCTTAAAATTCTGCGCTACCCAATCAATAATTTTCTTAGAATTATCCACCATACCCGGCAACAGCAAATGACGAATCACAACGCCCTTTTGCAAAATACCGTTTGCGTCCAACTCGTAATCGCCTACCTGACGATACATTTCTTTGATAGCGTCAGTGGCAATGCGAAAATAATACGGCGCATTGCTGTATTTTATGGCAGCCATATCGTCGCTGTATTTTAAATCCGGCAGATAAATCTGCACCTTGCCTTGTAAACGGCGCAGCGTATCCAAGGTTTCAAAGCCGCTAGTATTATACACCACGGGCACAGCCAGCGGTTTTGCCAAGCTTTTGATAACTGCTTCCGTAAAATGCGTAGGCGTTACTAAATTTATATTATGAGCGCCCTTAACGATAAGCTCCTGATAAATTTCCCGCAGGCGTTCAATAGTAATTTCTTTACCGAAACCCTTGCAGCTGATTTCATAATTTTGGCAGAAAACGCAATGCAGATTACAGCCGCTGAAAAAAACTGTTCCGCTGCCGCGAGTACCGCTGATACACGGCTCCTCCCACATATGCAGACCGGCGCGGGCTACAATAGGCTGCATACCGCAGCCGCAGCTGCCGAACATACCATTAGCATCCGCCATATTTTCCGGACGGTCTACACCGCAGCGATGAGGGCATACATAACAATAAGTCATTTTATCATCTCCTATTACAATCCCATTTGACTTAAAAAAATCAGACTATTCAACGGCTTATCGGTCTGAAAAAAAATAAATTTGTACAAAATTCGTTCCAGCTCCATCAAATCGCCGCCCAGCACGCTGAACGGACGCGGATTTTCGTAATCCAACTGCTCCAGCCACCGCCACAGACTGCGCGTTCCTTCATTGCAAGGCTCCAAGCCCTCGCCTGTATAGGACGCGCGGCACCGTGCGCACAAAAGTCCTCCCTGCAGCGGGCTGAACCAAGCCTGCTCCGTAGGCAGAATTTCTCTGCCGCAGCCTACGCAATGCAGCATCTGCGGAGCAAAGCCTGTTAAAGTCAACAATTTTATAGCAAAAGACAGCACTACTAACCGGGGATTGTGTTTGGTCAACGCCATCAAAGTATTTTCCAACAAAGCGTACAGCTCCGGCTGCGGCTCCCTGTCCTCCGTCAGCACAGCAGTCAGCTCCGCCGCCACCGCGCCGTAAGCCATCTGCTGCATATCCAAGCTTTGCGGCAGGCGCACTAATTCGCACCCGTGCAGCTTATCTATCTTCTGCCCCTGCTGTACCTCAATATGCAGACAGGCAAAGGGCTGCAGCAAACGTCCCTGTACATTTTTTACATAACGCGCGCCGTAAGCGATAAAACGCATCTTGCCAAAATTTTTCGTAAAGCAAACCACATATTTATCCACCGTCTGATAATTTTTTACATGGAGCACCAAAGCTTCGTCCTGCAAATACTCCCTGCTGTCACTCATCTGCTTTTTTCCTTAAATCAGTCTCATTGTTCAGCGGAGCGGCAAGCAAACGCAGAATGCGATAACCGTCCACCTGCAAAACCCTAAAAGCATAGCTGCCGATTAGCACTGTGTCGTCAATTTCCGGCTTGCGTCCCAAAATACCAAATACGTAACCGCCGATGGTATCCTCCTCCGGCTCCTCAAAATCCACCGGCAAAATTTCGCTGATATCGTCTAAAAGCACCATACCATCAAATTCGTAAGCATTGCCCGGCAAAGCTACTACGTCCTCCGGCTCTTGCGCTTCATGCTCGTCCTGAATTTCGCCCACAATTTCTTCCACCAAATCTTCCATAGTGATAAGCCCCGCCGTACCGCCGTACTCATCAGCCACCAGCACCATTTGTACATGACGCTGCTGCATCAAGGTTAAGGCTTTGGAAATAGGCATAGCCTCAGGAATGACCACTAATGGACGCATTAAACGGCGCAAATCAAAATCCTTAACGCCGCCGCGAATAGCGAGCAAATCGCGCACATGAACAGTGCCGATAACATGGTCCTTATCCTTGTCGCATAAAGGATAACGTGTGTGACGGCTGTTGCGCACCGTCGTTAAATTTTCTGCCAAAGTATCGTCGGTAAACAAACACACCATATCCTGGCGCGGCACCATTACCTCGCGGGCAACTCTGTCGGCAAAATCAAAAACATTGTCAATCATACTGCTTTCAATGTGATCAATCTGGCCTTCCTGCTCGCTGGCGCTGACAATGCGGCGCAGTTCGTCCTCACTGCGGGCAATATCTTCCGTAGGCTTGGCAATATGAAAAAATTTCTGCACTGCTGCCGACGCCTTGCTGGAAACCAAAACCAAAGGATACAGCAAATAATGAAAGAAAATTAACGGATACACCGCACGCACTGCAGCCTGTTCCACGTTGCTTTCGGCGATAGCGCGCGGCACCAGCTCTCCCAAAACCACTTGCAGCAAAATAACAAAAGCAATGCTTACAGCCCAAGCCAAAATAATATCCATAGCGGTATAGGTCCGCAAAAGCATAGTGAAAAAGCGGCCGCCCAAAATACCCAAAAGCACGGAGGAAGCCGTAATGCCCAGCTGAATAGCGCTTAAATAAGTATCCTGCTTGTCTAAAACCTTCACAGCCATACTCGCTCCGCTTTCACCAATTGCCGCCAGCTCCTCCAGCCTGCTTTTGCGCGAGCGCACCAAACCATATTCTGCTACTACAAAAAAACCGTTTAACAACACCATTAGCAGTATCAATATAAATTGAACAATACTGCTAACCCCGGGACCGCCGTTAATAGGTCATCACTCCTTTTTTTACTCCAACTAAATTTATCAGCGCGGATCATAACCAAACTGCTTTAAGGCTTTATCCTGATTGCGCCAATCAGGCTTTACTTTCACCCACAGGTCAAGATAAATTTTGCAGTACAAAAGCTTTTCCAAATCTGCCCGCGCCTGCTGTCCGATTTTTTTCAGCATCCCGCCTTTAGCGCCGATAATAATGCCCTTTTGCGAATCACGCTCTACAAAAATCGTTGCTCGGATATAAATATTTTCGTCGTCTCTTTCCTTGAACTCGTCTACTTCTACCGCAATAGCGTGAGGCACTTCGTCCCGCGTCAAGCGCAGCACCTTTTCACGAATCATTTCGGCAGCAATAACGCGCTCCGGCTGATCCGTAATCATATCGTCAGGATAATAGGCGGGACCTTCCGGCAAAAGCTTGGTAATCTCCTGCACTAAGCCGGGAAACTGCCCGTCAGTCAAAGCCGAAACAGGAACGACAGCAGCAAATTTATACAGCTTGCTGTAATCCTCCATAATTTTGAACAGCTTGGACTTATCCTGCAATTTGTCAATTTTATTGCACACCAAAATTACCGGCGTTTTAACCTTTTTTAACAGCTCCAGAATATAATCCTCGCCTGCGCCGCGTTTTTCGGTTACATCCACAATAAAAAGAATTACGTCAACCTCCTGCAAGGTACCCTCTGCTGTACGCACCATGTATTCACCCAGCTTGTGGTGAGGTTTGTGAATTCCCGGCGTATCTAAAAACATAATCTGCGCGTTATCCGTGTTCATAATGCACATAATACGGTTGCGCGTAGTTTGCGGCCTGTCGCTCATAATAGCAATTTTTTCGCCAATCAGACTGTTGGTCAGCGTGGATTTGCCTACATTGGGACGTCCCACCATAGCCACAAAGCCTGCGTAATGCTTAAGTTCTTTTTGCATATAATTCTCCTAATCCTTATAAATCAAAGCCATAAGGCAAAATTTCTTCTAAAGTATATATTTTGATTGCTCCGTCGAGATTGCCTAAAAGAATATTTTTTATTTTAAATTCGCTCATTACCTGGCGGCAGGCACCGCAGGGGGACACAGGCTTTTTAGTGTCTGCTACTACACATATTGCTTCCAGCTCCCGCTCACCTGCGCCCACAGCCGCAAAAATAGCGTTGCGTTCGCCGCAACAGCACAAGCCGTAGGAAGCGTTTTCCACATTGCAGCCGCCGTAAATTTTACCGCCAGAAGTACGTACTGCCGCTCCCACGGCAAAATGAGAATAGGGCGAATAAGAATTTTTTCTCGCCGCCACCGCCGCCGCAAAAAGCTGCTGTAAATCATAGGTCAACGCCGTTACGTGAGTATCCTGCATGGGGAACGCCTCCTTTAATGCTTACCTGTCGGATGGTCAAAATATTCCTCGGATAGACCAATAGCACGCAGCGCCGCTTCTTCTTGCCGACGCATAACACACTTTTCCCCGTCGGTCATGTGGTCGTAACCTAATAAATGAAACATCCCGTGCACGGCCAAATAAGTCATTTCCCGCTCTAAGCCATGCCCGTATTCCTCGGCCTGACGCAAAGCAGTTTCCGCAGAAATAATAATATCGCCGTAAAGATGCTCCTCCGGCCCGCCGATAAGCTCCGGTTCCTCGCTGTCCTCGGCGTCCTCGTCCAAAGCAAAGCTTAAAACGTCTGTAGGCTTATCCATGCCACGGTAATCGCGGTTCAAAGCGTGAATTTCCTCGTCGTCAACAATAGTAACGTCAACCTCTGCGTCTGCTTCTAAATTGTGCAGACGCGCCACGGCTTCTAAACCTGCCTGCAAGCGCTCCAGCACAGCAGGAGCCAGTTCTATTTTCTCCTGATCATTTTCCAGATTGATTATCATGTTTTTGTCCCTTCTCAAAGACCTCGTAAGCTTTAATAATACTGCCCACAATTTCGTGACGCACTACATCCTGCTTACTAAATTTAATAATGCCGATTCCAGGCACATTGCTTAAAATTTGGGCGGCGTCCTTTAAGCCGCTGGTTTTGCCGCCCGGCAAATCTATTTGCGTAATGTCGCCGGTAATAACCATTTTGCTGCCAAAGCCAAATCTGGTCAAAAACATTTTCATCTGCTCCGGCGTAGTATTCTGCGCTTCGTCCAAAATAATAAAAGCATCGTTTAAGGTTCGGCCGCGCATATACGCCAAGGGCGCTACCTCAATCGTACCTTTAGTCACATATTTTTGAAAGGTTTCCGCTCCCAGCATATCGTACAAACCGTCGTACAGCGGACGCAGATAAGGGTCAACCTTGTCCTGCATATCGCCTGGCAAAAAGCCCAGCTTCTCGCCGGCCTCCACAGCGGGACGCGTCAAAATAATGCGCTCCACTTCTTTTTTCTTCAATGCAGCAACCGCCAAGGCTACAGCCAAATAAGTTTTTCCCGTGCCCGCAGGACCAATACCCAAGGTAATATAATTTTTGCGGATTGTTTCCACATATTGCCACTGCCCCAAGGTTTTGGCCTTTACCTGTCGGCCGCGGCTATTGACAATAATCGTATCCGCATACATTCGGTGCAAGCTTTCCAGCTGTCCCTCTTTAACCATAAAAATGCTGTAACGCACGTCATGAGTTGTCAGCGGCAACCCCTGACGATATAAAAACAGCAGTTCCTGCAATAATAAATGCAGCTTAGACACTTCCTCTTCCGCGCCGGTAACCGTAATCGTATTGCCGCGGGCAACCAACGTACAGCCAAAGGCGCTGCGAATTATCCGCAGAAATTCGTCGTTGCGTCCGCAGATACCTACCATTTCCTGTTGGTCAAACGTTTGTAATTCAACGTTAGCAGCCAAATTTTTTCCTCCTACTTATTTTCAATAGTAACCTTTTTAATAACTACCGTCTGTACAGGCTTGTCATTGGGGCCGGTTTTTACTTTGCCAATTTTATAAACTACTTCCATGCCCTTAGTCACCTTGCCAAAAACGGCGTGCTTGCCGTTCAGCCAGCTGCATTCGCGCAGCGTGATAAAGAACTGGCTACCGCCTGTATTGGGACCGGCGTTAGCCATAGAAATTACGCCAGGGCCGTCATGAAGCAGCTTGCTGGAAAATTCGTCCTTAATTTTATAACCGGGACCGCCGGTGCCGTCGCCCTTAGGACAGCCGCCCTGAATCATAAAATTATCAATTACGCGGTGAAAGGTTAACCCGTCGTAATAGCCCTGCTTAGCCAACTTAATAAAATTTTCGCTGGTTTTAGGCGCATAATCCGTTGCCAGCTTCACCTCAAAATCGCCCATGCTGGTTTGAAAAACCGCCGTCGCAGGCTCTGCCTTTACCGGCTGCTCCTTTTCCTGGCCGCAGGCAGCTAAGCCCATCATACATAAAAGCAAAAGGCATATTGCAAAAACTTTTCTCATAAATACGCAACCTCCACAATAAAGCAAAATAAAATATTTATCTTTTTATTATAACTAAATTTGACAATTTCAGCAACCTTTACCCAGCCACCCGGCAATCAGCGCGCCTGCCTGCTCGCTGTAATCCGTAAAGCTGTGGTCGCCCTCAGGATAAAGCTGCAGCTCGCCGTTCACGCCCAAAAGCTTTGCATTGCGCTTGGCCTGCTCCACTAAAACCGTTTCGTCGCCCTCGCAGTGCAGCAGCAGTACCGGCATGTGCCGCCAGCCGCGCAAAATTACGCTCAAATCGTAATTATCAAAATCCGTCAAAAAATCCGGCGTCAAAACGCATTCGCCGCGTTCATCATTAAAATGCAGCGTTTCGCCCGCGTCGAGCCGCTCATAATATTCGTCAGTCATCACATAGCGAAAGGTTTCCCGTAAATTATTGGGAGTAGCCCACAAAATTAGTTTGGCAATATTCTTATCCTGTTCTGCGGTGATAATCGAAGCCGCGCCGCCTAAGCTGCGTCCCAAAAGATACACCTCACAGCCCGGCTGACGCCGGCGCACCGCCGAAATAACCGCACGAAGCTCCGCCACCTGACGGGAAATAATCTGCGTGCCTGTAAAATTAAACCGCACTACGCTGGCATGAGCGGCGCACTGATAAGCCACGCCCGCAGCTCTGCCGCCGCTGTCACGGCTGCCGCGAAAGCCGTGCGCCATAACCAAAACGGCGTTTTTGTCGCCGCGGTTGGGCTCCACAATACATTCTATGGGACCTAAAGGCCCTTGAAAAATAAAATTTTTCATATTCTTACACCTCGTTAGCTAATATTATAACACAAAAACTGCTGTAACGGTGTATATCGCGCTTTTTCCCTCCGCTTTGTGTTTTTTGGCTCGCCTTGCAAAGCAACGCAAGCAATGCGTTTTTTATTTGCCCCTCTATATATACAATGGCGATTTTTTGCCAAAAACTCACCCCCTAAAAATGATTTTTCAAATTTGTTACAAATTCTTCACAAAACAGGGGTGAGAAAATCGCAAAAAAACGCCATTATAATAGTGAGAGTTCTTTTTTCCTCTCTTTTTTAGAATTTTTTTCTCTCCATTTTTTCTTGGCCTTCTCCAATCTAAGAATTTACGTTAGTAAATTCATCCTTGACTTCAGTATTAGGATATAAGTAAATCATGTAGTAGTAACATAGCTACCGTTTGCGTTAAATTTTTAATTTAATATTGCGAACGCTTGTTCCCGTCGCGTTTCGTGACATGAAGAAGCGCACATGCGTTAGAAAATTATAAGACTTCTTCCAGCTTTTACCCTAAATGAAGTCTTATTTTTACAATGAACACTCGTTCCCCTCCTGATTCAGGACCCATAAATTTTTTTACCGTTTTTCCATCAGTAATGGACGACATCGTAAATTTATTGGTTTGAAGAATTTTTTTGAAACGTTCACGCGAACGCCAGCGCGTTTTTATCAACTTCTTTTGATGCCAAAAGAAGTTGCAAGAAAAGCACGCGATTTTAAAAATCGCGGCAAACTACCGCTTTTCCGTGCCGGAAAAGCTTAGCAAAAGGGCTTTTAATACCCCATTTGTTAGACATTCTTGATTTTGGTTACTGCTTTTGTGTTCGTAGTTCCAGGTCATTGCGGCTCGCAATGCACGGCTCTGGCGGTCTACCGCAAAGAGAATTGTACGCTAGCATGCTGTTTGTACTTGCCTACACCTAAAATACTCACCGTTGCGTACTGAATTCTGGCTCGTATTACACGTAGTTTCTAGCAGTAAAAGTAAGCAAGAAGCTTATCTATCGTTCGTTCAAAGCACTACCGCAGTCATTGTTGCTGTGGTTGTTTGTTTTGCGAATTGACGTTATCATGCCGAAGCGCGTGGGACTTACTGCCTGCAATTAAAGGCTCTTTTTGCATACTTTTTCTTGCCCTAAGAAAAAGTATAATATATAAGCTGCGCGTGCGCTTGCACGCCTGCAAGTAAAGTCTCTTTTGGCTACTTTTACCCTAAAGGGCACGCGTCTTGACCACAAGAAAAGCAGCGCTAGTTGCGGTCGTTCGCAGTGAACGGCAAAAAGACTTCATCCAGCTTTTACCCTGAATGAAGTCTTGTTATAAAAATTTTTAATTTAAAATTTATTTTTTAGCTTTGCTTTCCACAACCTCTTTAAGAATTGCCGCAAAATCTGCAAAGCTCATAGCGCCCATATCGCCTTCTGCACGGTTACGCGGAGAAACGGTGCCATTTTCCATATCGCGGTCGCCAACTACCAGCATGTACGGAATCTTTTCTAATTGACCCTCACGAATCTTTTTACCGATTTTTTCGTTGCGAGCGTCTACGGTTACGCGATAACCATCAGCCTCTAGCTTACCGGCCAAATCCTTGCAATAATCAACGGCTCTGTCGGTTACAGGCAGGAAACGAACCTGTTCCGGCGCCATCCAGGTAGGCAGCGCGCCGCCGTAGGTTTCAATCAAATAAGCCAAGGTACGCTCATAGCAGCCTAAGGAAGTACGGTGAATAATATAAGGCAGCTTTTTCTCGCCGTTTTCATCTACATAATACATGCCAAATTTTTCAGCCAACAGCATATCAATTTGGATGGTTACAATAGTATCTTCTTTACCAAATACGTTGTGGAACTGAATATCCAGCTTCGGTCCATAGAAAGCAGCTTCATCAATGCCAATTTCATATTCTACGCCCAAATCGTCGAGAATTTTTTGCATAGCGCTTTGAGCATGCTCCCATTGCTCCGCAGTACCCTCGTATTTATTATTCGGGTTAGCCGGATCCCATTGGGAAAAACGGAAGGTACATTTATCCAGCATACCAACAGTACCCAGGCAATATTTTGCCAAGTCCAGACAGCCCTTAAATTCTTCTTCCAATTGGTCGGGACGCAAAATCAAATGGCCTTCGGAAATAGTAAATTGACGCACGCGGATTAAGCCGTGCATTTCGCCGCTGTCCTCGTTACGGAACAAGGTGGAGGTTTCACCCAAACGCATGGGCAGCTCGCGGTAGGAACGCTGACGGTTCAAAAACACCTGATATTGGAAAGGACAGGTCATAGGACGCAGAGCGAAGCACTCTTTGGTTTCGTCATAGGGGTCGCCCAAAATAAACATGCCGTCCAAATAATGATCCCAGTGTCCGGAAATGCGGTACAAATCGCGTTTCGCCATCAGCGGAGTTTTAGTCAGCAGATAGCCGCGTTTTTGCTCCACATCCTCAATCCAGCGCTGCAAAAGCTGGATAACGCGCGCACCTTTCGGCAGTAAAATCGGCAGGCCTTGGCCGATATAATCAACGGTAGTGAAATATTCCAAATCGCGCCCTAATTTGTTGTGGTCGCGTTTTAAAGCTTCCGCCTGCTGCTCCAAATATGCGTCCAGCTCTTCCTTTTTGGGGAAAGCTACGCCGTAAATGCGCTGCAGCATTTTGCGGTTGGAGTCGCCGCGCCAGTAAGCGCCGGTTGCGGAGGTCAATTTGATGGCGTTGCCCTTAATGCGTCCGGTAGAATCCAAATGCGGGCCTGCGCACAAATCAGTAAAATCGCCTTGCTTATAGAAGCTGATAACAGCATCCTCCGGCAAATCGTTAATCAATTCAACCTTATAAGGCTCTTCTTTTTCTTCCATAAATTTAACAGCTTCGGCGCGTGGCAGCTCAAAGCGTTCCAATTTAATTTTTTCCTTGCAGATTTTGCGCATTTCTGCTTCCAACGCAGCTAAATCCTCGGGAGTAAAGGGCGCCGGAGTATCGAAATCATAATAAAAACCGTTGTCAATGCTGGGGCCGATAGCCAGCTTAACTTCTGGATGCAGTCTTTTCATAGCCTGCGCCAATACGTGAGAGCAGGTGTGCCAATAGGTTTGGCGATATTCTCTGTTTTCAAAGCTAAATTTGTTTTCTTCAGACATTTTTCTTTTCCTCCTATAACATGTATCTGAACAATGTGAGGCGGAGCAAAAAAAATAAACCCCGATCCCTCACCAAAGGGACGGAGTTATCCGCGGTTCCACCCTCATTGACATATGTAGTGACATACGCCCACTCGGTATCGTTAACGCCGATAATACGGACTGGCATACTTGCAGCAGCTTTCCGCAGTCAGTTTGAAGGCGGTACGCCAATCGTATTACCCTGCTGCTCTCAGCCGCGGCAGCATTTTCTGTGAGGATTAGGACGACGGCAGTTCCTTCGCATTACCTTTTCTTTTTTAACTTATGCTGTAATTATAGCACACTTCCAAACCTTGTCAAGGTTTCACTGGCAAAAAAAGAATTTATGCTGTATAATAGTTAAAGCTTTTATTTTACTTTGACGAAAGGAGCAGGCTTATATGCTGAAAAATTTACACAAAAAATATATTTTGGCAGCAGCTTTATGCGCAGCCAGCCTGCTGCCTGCAACCGCCAGCGCCAAACAATTAACCTTATTATATATTCCGCTGGATAATCGTCCCGTATGCGTCGATTATGTAAAAGAAACTATGGAGGCTGCGGACTGCAAAATTATTCTGCCGCCGGAAAAATATATTGCCAATAGCGAGCGCAACGGCAACCCCGAAGGAATTTGGGAATGGCTGGAAACCAAGGCGCCCAAAGCCGACGCCGCCGTCATCAGCACGGACAGTCTACTGTACGGCGGACTTGTCGCCAGCCGCACCCATCATATTACCAAAGAGCAGCTTAACCAACGTTTGCAGCGCCTTTACGAATTAAAAACGGCGCTGCCCATTAAATTATACGCTTTTTCCACGGTTATGCGCACGCCCCGCGCCAGCAAGGGCCGCGTGGAGCCGCCCTATTATGCGGAAATCGGCCCCAGTATTTTTGCTTACAGCCAGCTTTTGGATAAGCAGGAGCAAAATAAGCTGTCGCCTGCGGAGCGTCTCAAAAAGCAAGCCTTGGAGCGCAATCTGCCCCGGGCTGATTTGGACGACTGGCTGACGCGCCGCGCCAAAAATTTGCAAATTAACCAAGAGCTTACGCATATGGCTAGAAGCGGCAAATTTCACTATCTGGCTATCGGCAAAGACGATAACGCAACCCTATCTTCCACGCACATGGAAGCGCGCAAGCTAAATCTTGCTACATTTGATATGTCCCCCGAAAGCTTTCAAATTTTGGACGGCGTAGACCAGCTGGGACTGTTGCTTTTGGTGCGCGCCTATAACGAAGCTTCCGCCAAACGACCCGGAATTTTTTCTTTGTACAGTCCCGGCGTAGGCGCGGCTACTCTGCCCCAATACAGCGACGCCCGTCTGCAGGATTCCGTACCCCAGCAAATTATTGCCGCCGGAGCCGTGCAGGCCGGCTCCGCGCAAAACGCCGATTTAATTTTAGCTTTAAATACACCGCAGGACGGCATAGTCAAGGATTCTACCGCTGACGACAATCAATTTTTTGCTTCAATAGCCAACAAAAATTTTGTCAACACGCTCGAACAGCATTTGGCAAACGGCAGACAAGTTTCTTTGGCCGATATCAGCTATTCCAACGGCGCTGATAACGGCTTTATGAATCTTTTAGCGCGCAGCCGGTATATGCCTAAGCTAGCCGCCTACAATGGTTGGAACACAGCCGATAATGCCGTAGGCTACGCTATTGCGCAAGGCCTGCTCGCCTCTGCTATGAAAGAATGTGACCGCAGTTTGCTGCTGCGTCAGCGGCTTATTGACGATTGGTATTACCAAAGCAACGCCCGCCGTTATGTGAGCGGCGAGCTGGAAAAAAATAGCCGCGAAGATATGAAATACGCCTTAGAAGCAGCAGAAAAACCCATCTTGCAATATATCACCAAAGAATGTGTGCGGTTAGCTGAGCAATATGATATTACTAAAGGCAGCCAATTTAAGCTAAGCTTTCCTTGGTCACGCCTTTTTGAAATTGATGTAAAAATGAAAAAATAAAATTACAGCAAAAAAGCCTGCCGCTTGATGCGACAGGCTTTTGTTGTATGCTCTTATTTACCGGGGAAGAACGGCCATACCATAGGAATTACAATCAAGGAAACTACGAAAGCTACCAGAACCAAGCCGGTACCAGCTTTTACATAATCCATGAATTTGTATCCGCCAGGGCCTAATACCAAGGTATTCGGAGGAGTACCAACAGGAGTTGCAAATGCGCAGGAAGCAGCAACGGCAATAGCCATCAGAACTGCCTTCGGGTCAGCGCCCAGTTGTTTGGAAATTGCAATACCAATCGGGCACAGCAAAGCTGCGGATGCAGTGTTGGACATAAATTGAGTCAAACCGCAGGACAGAATGAACAGTACACCGGTTACTACAAGCGGAGACGGAGAGCCGCCCATCAGGCCAACAGTCCATTCAGCGATAAGTTTGCCAGCGCCGGTTTTATCCATAGCGGAGGATACAGGCATCATGCCTGCGAACAGGAAAATGGTTACCCAGTCGATGGAAGCATAAGCTTGTTTTTCAGTCAGGCAGCCGGTCAGTACGCAGATGAGTGCGCCGATAACAGCAGCCATTTCCAAGGTAATACCTTTAATACCAAGAGCCATTACCAGTACAACTGCAACCAGAATAACGCCGGAAATGATCATCTTGTTTTTAGAGGTTTCGTTTGCTTCGATTTCTTGCTCAATCTCTTGGTCAGCATCTAATTGTTTGTTCGGCAGCAAATATTTACCTACAAACATCATGTAGAGCATACCGGCTACGGAAACAGGAATACCAATCCAAGCGAATTCAAAGAAGCCAAAGGGAGGCAGACCAGCAGCAGTCATAGCGCCGGTTGCGATAATGTTAGGCGGAGTACCAACCATGGTGATGATACCGCCCCAACCGCAGGCAAATGCCAAAGGCATCAGCTGACGGGAAGCCGGGATTTTTGCAGAAGCGCAAATACCCAAAGCAACAGGCAGCAGGCAGGCTGCAGTACCGGTGTTGGACAATACTGCGGACAGCAGAGTACCAACAGTCATCAGACCAAACATCAAGCTGTTTTCACCGGTACCAACCATTTTAACAACGGTGTTACCAATTGCTTGAGCCAAGCCGGTGTAGAACATTGCTGCACCAACTACGAACATGCCAGCGAACAAAACTACGGTAGAGTTAGACAAACCACTAAATACTTGTTTAGTAGGAATCAAGCCTAACAGACCGCAGGCAATGGCGCCAGCGGTAGCAGTAACTGCGAGGGGAATAAGTTCGGTTACGAATAATAACGCAATTACAGCCAACAGAATTAAACATTTAATTGCTGGGGACATTTAAAGTTCCTCCTTTAAAAAATATTTATATATAATGTCCTAACGGACACCATATATCGAAAGTTTTATTAACTTTTCAAAGTGCATAATTTATTTTTAAAAATTAAATAACTTACTAAAAATTTAACTGCAATAATCATAGCAGTCTTTCAGCAAAACTTCTGTTGCTTAAGCAACAGAAAATAAGCGTCGCACCCAAAAGCACGACGCTTATTTTACTTTTTTTAGTTTTTTAATTATTGTCTTGCATATTTTTCAGCATACTACTTATTTGCCGGGGAAGAACGGCCATACCATAGGAATTACTACCAAGGACACAACAAAGCATACCAAAACTAAACCAGTACCGGCTTTGACATAATCCATAAATTTATAGTTGCCTGGTCCAAGCACCAAGGTATTAGGCGGCGTGCCGACAGGAGTTGCAAATGCGCAGGAAGCAGCAACGGCAATAGCCATCAAAACTGCCTTCGGGTCAGCGCCCAGCTGCTTAGAAATTGCAATGCCAATCGGGCACAGCAAAGCTGCAGATGCAGTGTTAGACATAAACTGAGTTAAAATGCAGCTTAAAGCAAACAGCACGGCAGTTACTACCATAGGAGAGGGAGTGCCGCCCATCAGGCCAACAGTCCATTCAGCAATAAGCTTACCGGCTCCGGTTTTGTCCATAGCGGTAGAAACAGGCATCATACCGGCAAACAGGAAAATTGTTACCCAATCGATAGAAGCATAAGCTTGTTTCTCGGTTAGACAGCCGGTCAGTACGCATACCAAAGCGCCAATAATGGCTGCCATTTCCAAGGTTACTCCTTTAATGCCAAGAGCCATAACAACAACTACGGCAACCAAAATAATACCGGAAATAATCTGCTTTTTGGAATCATGGCTGGAAGCTTCAATTTCCTGTTCAATTTCCTGATCAGCACTCAACTCTGCTTTAGGCAGTAAATGTTTGCCAATAAACATCATGTACAGCATACCGGCTACGGAAACAGGAATACCAATCCAAGCAAATTCAAAGAAACCAAAGGTCGGCAGGCCAGCTGCGCTCAAAGCGCCGGTGGCAATAATGTTAGGCGGAGTGCCAACCATAGTGATAATACCGCCCCAACCGCAGGCAAATGCCAAAGGCATCAGCTGACGGGAAGCAGGAATCTTTGCAGATGCGCAGATACCCAAAGCCACGGGCAAAAGGCAGGCAGCAGTACCAGTGTTAGATAAAACAGATGAAAGCAGTGTGCCAACCATCATCAGGCCGAACATCAAGCTATTTTCACCGGTACCAACCATTTTGACAACCTTGTTGCCAATTTCTTGCGCTAAACCAGTGTAGAACATAGCAGCGCCAACAACGAACATACCGGCAAAAAGCACTACGGTAGAATTTGACAGGCCGCTAAATACCTGTTTAGCAGGAATCAGGCCCAACAAACCGCAAGCTACAGCACCGGCAGTAGCAGTAATTGCCAAAGGAATAAGTTCAGTTACGAAAAATAACGCAACTACTGCCAAAAGAATTAAACACTTAATTGCAGGGGACATAAAAGCTCCTCCTTTAAAAATATTTCGGATAATACACGGTTAAGCTTTACTTTTAACCAATATTTTCCGTTGACTATATACTAGCATAATAATTTGGGAGCTTTTGTGTCTGCCGCAACAGCATCGGCACATATATCAGAAAATTACATAAACTTTATTTACACAAATTCTTGCATTATTTTCCATTTTTATTATTAAACTTTTTTAATTTATTTTAATTTTTCACCATGCTCATCTATAAAAAGCTCAAAGGTATTTTTTTCAAAACCAATCAAACCATCTTCGCGCATTCGCGCCAACTCTCTGGTCAAAGCACTGCGGTCGGCATCAAGATAATTAGCCAAATCCGTACGGTTAAAGGGAATGGTAAATTTTCTGCTGCCGCTGTAACGCGCTTCCTGTTCAAAATATGCTAATATCTTGCCGCGTAGAGTTTTTTTGCACAAAATCTCTGTTTTTTCAATCAGCCTTGTATTATTATCAGCCAAAACAGAAACAATATTGCACATTAAACGTCTGCTCGCTTCGCTGCTGCCGGTGTCAGACAACATACGTCCTAATGGCAGCATCAATACCTCGCTGTCGCTGGCGACAAAATAGCTTACTACACTGCGGTCTCCCAGCCTGCCCAAAAAATTTTCGGCAAATACGGAACCGGCACCCAAATTGGCAATAATGGATTTCTCTCCCCAAATATCTTCTTTAATCATCTGTACTGTTCCGTCCAGCACTACGCACAAGCTTTCCACGCAGTCACCGGCCAAATAAATATAATCTGATTTAGGAAAATGCTTGATTAAGCCATGAAATTTTTGCAGAACCTCGTTAATCTCGTCCCGCCCCAATCCATTAAATAAGGGGATTTCCCAATAATTTGTCGAATAAATTTTGGCTGCCATTGCCACCATCACCTTTACCTTTTCTTGATATAATTTTATTATGCCAAAAGGAAAGTTGACTGTAAACCTTTTGTAATTAAAATAAGTATTATGTAAGTTTCTTCCATAGGCAGGGTTATATTTTATCAACAAATAATTTATTTATCATTCAAGCACGATAAATATACTAAGCAAATATTTTTATATTATTAATCTTATAATTTTGAAAAACATTATGTAAATAAAGAAAGCGTCGCAGTCTTGAAAAATGTTGCTTTTGCAACGGCCAAAAGTATTTTTCCAGCATAAAATGTAAATAAAGCAAACGTAAGACATTTGCTTACAGCATTAGGCTTAAAGCCTACCTTTTACTAACAGGCGCATTAAGAGGAAGATGTGCCTGTTTTTTTATTTTTCCAAACAAAAGCCGACCTGCCGGGAACTATTTTTATCCCTAACAGGTCGGCTGTTTTATTGATTTTTATTTAAAAAGATTTTTAATTTTGTTCAGAAAACTTTTTTCTTCCGGGTTGATATTATCCTTGCTGATCGCTTCAAAGGCACGCAAAGCATCCTTTTGCTTATCGTTAAGTTTAGTAGGAACTACCACCTTAATACGCACCAGCTGATCACCGCGCATACCGCCGCGCAAGCTGGGAATCCCCTTGCCTTTTAAACGCATCACCTTGCCCGGCTGCGTACCTTCGGGAACCTTCATAGTTACCTGTCCGTCCAAGGTAGGAATTTTCACCTCGGCGCCCAAGGTTGCCTGCACAATATTGATTGGCACCTCGCAGATAACCGTTGTGCCGTCGCGGTCAAAGAATTTATGCTGCTTTACGTACAAATATACGTACAAATCGCCGCTGGGGCCGCCCTTAGTGCCCGCTTCGCCCTCGCCTGCTACGCGCAGTCTGGAGCCGTTATCGACGCCTGCGGGAACCTTTACCTTCAAATGCTTATTTTTCTTTTTGGTACCCTTGCCACGGCATTCCTTACAAGGCTCGGAAACAATTTTGCCCTCGCCATGACATTTAGAGCAAGGACGCTCGTTGACCATTTGGCCAAACATAGTATTTTGCGTGAAACGAACGTAACCGCTGCCATGACATTCGGGACAGGTTTCTATCTTGGAGCCGGGTTCTGCGCCAGTTCCGTGGCAATGGTCGCAGGTTTCATCACGATAAAGATTGATTTCTTTTTCTACGCCGAAAGCGGCTTCTTCAAAGCTGATTTCCAAATCGAAACGCAAATCTGCCCCGCGCCGGGGACCAGCGTTGCTTGCACGTCCGCCGCGACCGCCCTGCCCGCCGAAAAACATATCAAAGATATCATCCATACCGCTGCCGCTGAAACCGCCAAAGCCGCCGAAAGGATTACCTCCGGCACCGCCGCCTTGCTGCGCCTGCTCAAAAGCATCAGGGCCAAGCTGGTCGTATTGAGAACGCTTGGTTTCGTCGGACAGTACGCTGTAAGCTTCGTTGATTTCTTTAAATTTTTCTTCAGCCTCCGCGTTGCCTTTATTACGGTCGGGATGATATTTCAGGGCCAGTTTACGGTATGCTTTTTTCAATTCGTCCGCAGTGGCATTTTTTTGCACGCCAAGGACTTCATAGTAATCTCGTTTAGCCATAATCTTGGCCTCCAATTATATATTAAGTTAGTGCCCAACAAAAAGTTGGGCACTATGTTTTCCATAGACCGACTATAATACGCCATCTATTTCGTTGCGGCTCCTAAGAGTACGAAGCTGTACGCCGTCGTCACCGCGTTTCATATCTGACGCCCTCTAGTCGGTCTCAAAAATTACTATTGATTTATAAATTATTTTTTATCATCTACTACTTCGGCGTCTACTACATCATCGTCAGCCTTTTTAGTTTCCTGCGCACCTTGAGCGCCCTCTGCACCCTTTTGCGCTTCGGTTTCTTTGTAAAGCTCTGCGCTCAATTCGTACAGCGGTTTAGTTAAAGCTTCAATGTCAGCCTTAATCTTATCCAAATCGTCGCCTTTGACGGATTCTTTCAAAGTATCAACAGCTGCTTTAACCTTAGCAATCATATCGTCCTTGCCTTTACCTTCCATGTCCTTCATGGTTTTTTCGGCTTGGTAAATCAAATTGTCTGCTTGGTTTTTAACTTCAACGCCTTCCTTGCGTTTTTTATCTGCTTCGGCGTTAGCTTCTGCTTCTTTAACCATTCTTTCTACTTCGTCCTTGTCCAAAGTGCCGGAGGAAGTAATGGTAATTTTTTGTTCCTTGCCGGTACCCAAATCTTTAGCGCTTACGTTTACGATACCGTTGGCATCAATATCAAAAGCAACTTCGATTTTAGGTACTCCACGGGGAGCAGCCGGAATGCCAGACAGCTCGAAGCGGCCAAGAGTTTTGTTATCGGCAGCCATTTCGCGCTCGCCTTGCAGAACGTGAATATCAACTGAAGGCTGATTATCCGCAGCGGTGGAGAATACTTGCTTTTTAGAAGTAGGAATTGTAGTGTTGCGGTCGATAATTTTAGTGAATACGCCGCCCAAGGTTTCAATACCCAAAGACAACGGAGTTACGTCCAAGAGCAGTACGCTGCCGGTACCTTCTTCACCGGACAGAACGCCGGCCTGAATAGCAGCGCCAACTGCTACGCATTCGTCAGGATTTACGCCTTTGTACGGCTCTTTGCCCATGAATTTTTTAATGGCAGCCTGTACGGCAGGAATGCGGGAAGAACCGCCAACCATAACAATTTTGCTGATTTCGCCTGCGGAAAGGCCGGCATCGCTCATAGCCTGACGAACAGGTCTCATGGTGCGTTCTACCAAATCGGCAGTCATAGCTTCAAATTTAGCGCGGGTTAAATCCATATCCAAATGTTTCGGGCCGTCAGCGCCTGCGGTAATAAAGGGCAGGTTGATATTGGTGCTCATAACGCCGGACAGCTCAATTTTTGCTTTTTCAGCAGCTTCACGCAGACGCTGCATAGCCATGCGGTCGTTGGACAAATCAATGCCTTCAGCTTTTTTGAATTCGTCAACCATCCAGTCCATGATTTTTTTATCAAAATCATCGCCGCCCAGATGAGTATCGCCGTTAGTTGCTTTAACCTCGAATACACCGTCGCCTACATCCAAAATGGATACGTCGAAGGTGCCGCCGCCAAGGTCATAAACCATAATGGTGTGGTCGTCGGTTTTATCAATGCCGTAAGCCAAAGAAGCGGCGGTAGGCTCGTTGATAATACGCAGAACTTCGAGACCGGCAATTTTGCCTGCGTCTTTAGTTGCCTGACGTTGGCTGTCGTTGAAGTATGCCGGAACAGTGATAACTGCTTGAGTTACTTTCTCGCCCAAATAAGCTTCTGCGTCGGCTTTCAGTTTTTGCAAAATCATTGCAGAAATTTCTTCCGGAGAATATTTTTTATCGTCAATGGTTACGCGATAGCTACCTTCGCCCATGTGACGTTTAATGGAGCTGATGGTTCTGTCAGGATTGGAAACAGCCTGACGTTTTGCCAGCTGACCAACCAGACGCTCGCCGTTTTTAGCAAAGCCAACTACGGACGGAGTCAGACGAGAACCTTCCTGGTTAGTAATAACAGTCGGTTCGCCGCCTTCCATAACAGCAACAACAGAGTTAGTAGTACCTAAGTCAATACCAATTACTTTAGACATTTTGTTTTCCTCCTATATTCGATTGATTATTAAGCACTATCTAATTCGCAATTTCTCGTCGACGTACCTCCAGTACGACTCCTCGGCTTTGCTCGTATCTAACACTTTCTAATCAATCTTGTTCGCAAAATATTATTTAATATATTTTTTATTAAAAGAGCTTGGGCAACTGCAATTATTCGTTGCTGTTCACTCTAACCTTACTGTGGCGGATTACTCTATCGCCCAATTTATAGCCTTTTTCTAAAACCAAATCAATAATTTCATCCTCAATTTCGGGATTGTGTCCACGCATTACGGCTTCGTGAAATTGAGGGTCAAATTTTTGATCCTGCGCCGGAATTTCTTCTACCTTTAAGGCTGTAAAGGTATCTTCAAATTGACGGCGGATTTTCTGCATACCGGTAATAACGCCCTCCATATCGGTGGCTTTGGCTGCGCTGGTTTCGGCGCGCTCAAAATTATCCAGTACCTTCAAAAATTTACCAACTACGCCGGCGGTAACAAAGCCGGAAAGCTGTTCCTTTTCCATATTTGTGCGGCGGCGGAAGTTTTCAAAATCAGCCTGCAAACGCAAAAGACGGTTTGTCAATTCTTCAATTTTTGCATCCCGTGGGTCAGGCTCTGCTTCCTTAACTGTTTCTTCGGCAGCTTCGGAATTTTCTTCGGCAGCCTGCGCTGCTTCAGCTTCCTGCTTTACTTCGCAATTTTCCGCAGCCTGTGCTTCTTCCTGCTGCATAGTTTCTTTTACATCATTCTCTTGCAAAGCGCTTCCTCCTTTTTTACTTATTATCATTTTCATGCTCAAACATGGTTTGCAAATATTTATGTAGATAATCCATAACGGAAATTACCTTGCCGTACTCCATTCTCGTCGGTCCCAGCACCGCCATTGTTCCTACAATCTGACCGTTTAAACGATAGGTTGCCTGAACCATGCTGCAATCCTGAATACCGGAGAATTTATTTTCACTGCCAATAGTTATCTTCAAGCCGCTGTCTTCGCCGGATTTAAGCAAATCGCGCACTACGCGCTCCTCCTCTAAAATTCCCAACAGACTGCGCACGCGCTCCACATCGCGGAATTCCGGCTGATTCAAAAGCTGCTTGGTGCCGCCTAAGAAAACCTTTTGCTCCATGTGCTTGTTACGCAGGCGCCTGATGGAGCGCACTAAGGAAGTGAAAAGAATTTTATCTTCGGCAATATTGCTGTGTACAGCCTGCAACAAATCCTCGCCGATTGAGGAAAGCTCTCTGCCTTCTAAGAGACGGCTGACTTTGCCTGCCAAATAATCCAGCTCTTCCATGCGCATGCCTAAAGGAATTTCGATAACGCAGTTGTCTACGCTGCCGTCATCCGTGATGATACACAAAATAGCGTGGCGTTCATCTAAAGGCAGAAACTTCATATAACAAAAGCGCGCGTCGGCATCGCGGTTGGCTAAAACCAAAGAAACATTCTGCGTCATACGCGAAAGAATTTTAGCCGTGGATTGAAAAATTTCATCCAGGCTTCTGCGCCTTTCGTTAAACCAGCCGTTGATTAAAGCTCGTTCATTATCCGTCAAGCTTCCCGGCTCAACCAGCGAATCCACATACAAACGATAAGCCTGCGCCGAAGGAATGCGTCCTGCCGAAGTATGCGGCTGCTCCAAATAACCTAACAGCTCCAAATCGCTCATCTCGTTGCGGATGGTCGCAGGACTGATACCCAAATCATATTTGCGGGCTATGGTTCTGGAGCCAACAGGCTCAGCAGTTGAAATATAATCCTCAATTATGAGTTGGAGAATTTTTTTCTTTCTATCGTTTAGCATATTCCCACCTCATTTAGTTGTTAGCACTCATTTTATCAGAGTGCTAACACCTTGGTATAAGAATAGCACTACCTAAATTGATTGTCAACTAATTTTTTGTAAAATATTATTCTGTCACAAAGATTTCAAAGACTTGATTGCCCACAGCCATGCCCCGCTCCGTCAAACACAGCCGCTGCTGCTGCGCATCATAAACAACTAAATCTTTTTCGATAAAAGGATGCAAGTCCTGCGCAAATTTTTGCCAAACATCCACAGCAAAACGCTCCTCAGCCTGCGCTAAATTTACGCCGCAGGCCTGGCGCAGACCCATGAACATAAATTCTTCCAGCTGCATATTTTTGCTTAACACTTCTATATTATATAAAGCGCTGTGCTGCCAATTTTCTGCCTGTAATTTGGCGGCTGCGGCAATATATTCCTGTATACCGCTGGCAGCAGTACGCCGACAGCTGCCGTCAAAGCCACAGGCCGCAGCGCCGAAGCCCAAATACGGCTCGTAACGCCAATAAACAGCATTGTGACGAGAATATTGCCCGTTCTTAGCGTAATTAGAAATTTCATAACGCGCAAACCCTTGTTCTTTTAAAACCGACTGCACCAGCTCGTACATATCCGCTGCAATATCTTCATCCGGCAGCGATATTTTGCCAGCCTCAGCCAAAGCCGCTAAAGGAGTTCCTGCTTCTAAAATCAAACCGTAAACGGAAATATGCTCAATGCCTGTATTGGTAAGCCTGAGCAGCGTATTTTGCAGGCTGTCCAGAGTTTGCAGAGGCAGGCCGTAAATTAAATCACAGCTGATGCGCGCAAAGCCCGCAGCCTTTGCCAGCTCCACCGCCTCCAGCGCCTTCTGCGCGTTATGAATACGTCCGATAGCGTGCAGCTCGTTATCATTAAGGCTTTGCACGCCAAAGCTAATCCTGTCAAAGCCTAAAGATTTTAACGCTTGTAATTTTGCTAAATCTGCCGTGCCGGGATTTACTTCGATAGCAGCCTCTAAAGGCCGCTGCCAGAAATTATATTTTTTTAAAGCGTTCACAATTTGCGCAATGCAAACCGTAGGCAAAACGCTGGGCGTGCCGCCGCCAAAATATATTGTCGCGTTAGCGTTAACTTTGCTTGCTTCATCGCTACGCGCAGCAATTTCGCGGCACAAAGCGCGGGTATATGCTGCCATATCATCTGCGCCGAAACCGGCGTAAGACGCAAAATCACAGTACAAGCATTTCTGCCGGCAAAAGGGTATGTGAATATAAATCGCCTGATATTGCTCATAAGCTTTTTTATCTCGCTGCATAAAAATGTCCTCTTGGTAATCCTCTTGTGCTTACAGCGCAGTACCCTTCTTGGGAAGAAACAGCTTTTCCATATTTACCTTTTCCAGCTGCAGCAGCGCCAGCTTTTTTTGAATACCGCCGCCGTATCCGGTCAAGCTGCCGCCGGTGCCGACAACTCTGTGACAGGGAATAATCAACGAAATTGGGTTAGAGCCTACTGCGCCGCCCACTGCCTGCGCCGACATTTTAGCCAGTCCACGCTTTTCGGCAATTTCCTTGGCAATTTCGCCGTAGGTTGTAGTTTTTCCATAAGGAATACGCATAAGTATTTGTAAAACCTCCGTGCGAAACGGCGAACAGTCCAAAGCTAAGGCAGGTGTAAAGCCGGGCTCGCGGCCCGCAAAATAATCGTCCAGCCATTTCTTTGTCTCAACAAAAATTGGCAGCTCCTTTTCCTGACAATTGGGCAGCAAGATATTGCGGTCATGCTTTTGTCCTTCAAACCAAAGTCCAATAAGCGCGTTGCCGTCGGACGCCAGCGTTATTTCCCCCAAAGGAGAGATGTAATGGGTTATATACTGCATAATTTTTCCTCCTTTATATTTTTAAAGAAAAAGACTTCACCCTTTTGCAGAGTGAAGTCTAAATAATTTTTACTCAACAGTGACACTCTTAGCCAGGTTACGCGGTTTATCAACATCACAGCCGCGGGTAAGAGCTGCATAATATGCAAGCAGCTGCAAGGGCAGCACTGCCAGCAGAGGAGCTAAATATTTATCAGTCTTAGGAATATAAATTACGTGGTCGGCATATTTTGCCAAGGAAGTGTCGCCTTCAAAGCCGATAGCTATAACCACTGCTTCGCGAGCCTTAACCTCCTGCAAATTGCTGACGGTTTTGTCGTAAACATCCATTTGCGTTGCCAGCACAATTACGGGCACGCCGGAAACAATCAAAGCCAAGGTGCCGTGCTTCAATTCGCCGGCAGCATAAGCCTCCGCATGGATGTAAGAAATTTCTTTGAGCTTCAGCGCGCCTTCCAAAGCCACCGCGTAATCCAAGCTGCGTCCCAAGAAGAAAGCGTCCTCGCAGGAGCCGTATTCACGAGCGAAAACCTTAATTTGGTCTACGTTCTCCAGCATTTGATGAATCTGCTCCGGCACAAAGGTTAAGCCATGAGCCAATTCCTTAGCTTTTGCTTCCGCCAAGGAGCCGCGCAGTTTGCCAATATAAACTGCCAGCATCAGCATAGCCAACAGCTGAGTGGTGTAAGCTTTAGTGGAGGCTACGGCAATTTCCGGACCTGCGTAGGTGTAAACAACTTGGTCTGCTTCGCGGGCAATGGAGCTGCCTACAACATTGGTAACTGCCAAAGTACGGGAGCCAAGACGTTTTGCCTCGCGCAGCGCTGCCAAAGTATCGGAGGTTTCGCCGCTCTGACTGATAACGATAGTCAAGCTGCTGCCGTCAACCAAAGGATCTCGATAACGGAATTCGCTGGCAATATCCACTTCAACCGGCACACGCGCCAGCTGCTCCAAATAATATTTGCCGACAATGCCTGCATGATAAGCAGTACCGCAGGCAACGATGAAAATTTTGTTAATGCCGCTCATTTCCTCGGACGTCCAATTCAGCTCAGGGAAGCTGACGGCTTCTTGTTCAGCGTCCAAGCGCCCGGTCATGGTATCACGCATGGCTTTAGGCTGTTCGTAAATTTCCTTCAGCATAAAATGTTCAAAGCCGCCCTTTTCAGCTGCTTCGGCATTCCAATTTACTTCAAAAACCTTTTTGCTGATCGGCATACCGTTAATATCCTGCACCCAAACGCCATCAGCAGTTACGGTAGCTATTTCGCCGTCGCTCATAATAAAGGTACGGCGGGTATGGTTAATAATAGCCGGAATATCGGAAGCGATAAAATTTTCGCCTTCACCCAAACCAATTACCAGCGGGTTATCTTTTTTAGTACAGATAATCTTATCAGGATCAGCTTGGCACATAAATACTAAGCTATAAGAACCTTTGATTAAATGCAGCACCTTTTTAACGGTTTCTTCAAAATCGCCGGTATATTGATCTGCCATCAAATGAGCCACTACTTCCGTATCTGTTTCGGAAACAAAAGCATGACCTTTGGCAATCAATTCTTCTTTTAATTTTAAATAGTTTTCAATAATACCGTTATGAACAACAACAAATTTGCCGCTGCTGTCGGTGTGGGGATGAGCATTTCTGTCCGACGGACGGCCATGAGTTGCCCAGCGGGTATGCCCAATACCCATGGTGCCCTCGGGCATACTGCCTGCCAGCTTTTGCCGCAGCGCGTCTAAGCGTCCTACGGATTTTTCCACACGAATAGCGCCTTTTTCCATAACGGCGATGCCGGCAGAATCATAGCCGCGGTACTCCAATTTGCTCATGCCGTCCAACAAAAAGGGCGCAGCCTGCTTACTGCCAATGTAACCTACGATACCACACATTTGAGTATCCTCCTTAAAAATATTTGCTATTCTGCTGCGGGAATTTTATCTCCGCCGTTACCGACGGGCTTTGTATCCAGCTTGCGGCCTGCAGCCGGCCGTGAGGCATCCGCTGACTTATCGATAACCTCATTCCTCGTCTGCCGCTAATGCGGCACCTGCGCTCTGTCACTTATCTGCCAAAGGCATACAATATGCCGCGCAGGCAGCAATTCCCACGCGGCACACCTTTGTGACTATATTTATTTTACAATATTATAGTAATTTGGTCAAGAAAACGTAGGTGAATTAATTATGGCGTGACTGCGTTACGCCAGCTCTGCTACAACAACCTCGCCAATGGCGCTGGCAATTTGCTCCAAACGCTCTTGGTTGGGTCCCTCTGCCATCACGCGAATCAAAGGCTCGGTACCGCTGGCGCGCACCAAAATCTGACCGTTTTCGCCCAGCTCATCCTGATATTTCTTGATAACCTCTTGGATAGCAGCTCTTTCCTGCCAGCCATTTTTATCCTTCACGCGCACGTTCAGCAGCACTTGGGGATATTTGGTCATCACAGCGCCCAGCTCGGACAGGGGCTTGTTATTTTTCACCATGGCACACAAAAGCTGTACGGCAGTTAAAATACCGTCGCCAGTCTTAGCAAACTCGGAAAAAATAATATGACCGGACTGCTCGCCGCCGATAGAATAATTATGCTTGAGCATTTCTTCCAAAACATAACGGTCGCCTACGGCAGTTTTGCAGGTTTTGCCGCCGTGAGCTTTCATTGCCTGATGCAGACCCACGTTGCTCATTACGGTTACTACCAGCATATTGTCCTGCAATTTTTTGCGCTTCATCAGCTCCAAAGCGCAGATAAGCATAATTTGGTCGCCGTCCAAAGTATCGCCGTTTTCATCTACAGCCAGACAACGGTCGGCATCGCCGTCGTTGGCTATGCCCACATGAGCGCCAACTTCTACCACCTTTTGCTGTAAAGCTTCCAAATGGGTGGACCCGCAGCCGTTATTAATATTGATACCGTTAGGCTCGTTAAAAATAGTAATAACCTCGGCGCCCAAGCTGCGCAGAATAACCGGCGCAATTTGACTGTTAGCGCCGTTGGAGCAGTCCATAACTACTTTTAAGCCCTTTAAATCCGCATAGGCAGTCCCCAAAATATGCTTAATATACAGCTCTGCCAAATTATCCTCATGCACAATGCTGCCCACGCTGCTGCCGCTTACTGCTTTACTGTAATCAATGGGAGTTTTGACAATAGCTTCAATTTCGTCTTCTACGGCATCAGGCAGCTTATGACCTGTGCGGGAGAAAAACTTAATGCCGTTATCCTCAAAAGGATTGTGCGAAGCGGAAATTACCACGCCTGCATTTGCTTTGACTACCGAAGTAAGAAAAGAAACAGCAGGAGTAGGCATTACTCCCAAAAGATGCGCGTTACCGCCTGCACTGCAAATGCCTGCTGCCAAAGCAGCTTCCAGCATTTGACCGCTGCGGCGGGTATCGCGGCCGATAATAATTTTGGGCGCGCTGCCCTCTCTGCTAAAATATTTTGCTGCCGCATAGCCTAATTTAAAAGCCAGCTCCGGCGTAAGCTCTACATTAGCCACACCGCGGACACCATCTGTACCAAACATTCTTGCCATAATTTTTATCCTCCCTAAAATCTATTTTTCCGCTCCCTTGTTAGCGATAAGATTTATTTTACAAACTGCCTGATTAAAGCAGCGTCTGCTAAACTTTTTACTTAAACGGCGCAAAACGCTTTATAATTGCCCGCGCTACATGGTAACCGTCCAAAGCCGCGCTCATAATACCGCCGGCATAGCCTGCCCCCTCGCCGCAGGGATAAAGCAAATCGTGCGTAACCGACACTAAGCTTATTTTATCGCGCTCAATGCGTACCGGTGCAGAGGTTCTAGTTTCCACACCTGTGAGCATCGCGCCGCCATCGGCGTAGCCTGTCAGCTTGCAGCCAAAATTTTCTATGCCTAAACGCAAAGTATCCGTCACAAACCGCGGCAAAACTTTATCTAACTCGCAGGCAATTAAACCCGGACGGTAAGAACCCTGCATTAAACCGTTCAAAGACGGAGCGCTCTGTGCCAAAAAGCTTGCCAAATTCTGCGCGGGAGCGTGATAATTTGCTCCGCCAAATTCATACGCCAGACGTTCATATTTACGCTGAAATTCTACTCCGGCTAAAGGCCCTGCGCCAAAATCTGCCGCGCTTACATTCACCACCAGCGCGCTGTTGGCAATGCCGCTGTCGCGCTTAAACATACTCATACCGTTAACAACTACGCCGCCGGGTTCCGACGCCGCAGCCACAACCTGTCCTCCCGGACACATACAAAAAGAATAAGCTGTACGCGTTTTATCCGGCGTATGATAGACCAGCGCATAATCGGCCGCTCCCAACAAATGATTGCCGGCAAAGCTGCCGTACTGCGCTTTATCAATCAGCTCCTGCGGATGCTCAATGCGCACGCCAATAGCAAAGGGCTTACCAGTAATACCCACGCCATCCCGCGCCAGCATAGCGTAGGTATCGCGAGCGCTGTGACCGCAGGCCAGCACCACGGCTCCGGCTTCCAGCCGTTCACCGTCTGCCAAAACTACGCCGCGCACAAAATTTTGCTGCACAAGTAAATCGGTCACATGAGCTTCATAGCGAATACTGCCGCCTAAAGCGCAGATGCGCCTGCTCAAACCGGTTACCATGGCGCGCAGCTTATCCGTGCCAACGTGAGGCTTATGCTCCCAAAGAATATTTTCCGGCGCGCCTGCGTCTACAAAAAGCTGCAAAATTTCTGCCATTACCGGGTCATTTACTCTGGTAGTAAGCTTGCCGTCCGAAAAAGTTCCGGCGCCGCCCTCGCCAAACTGTACATTGCTTGCCGGGTCAAACTGTCCCGTGCGCCAAAAATGCTGCACATCCTCCACTCTTTGCGCCACTGGTTTGCCTCGCTCCAGCAAAATTGGTTTATACCCATATTCTGCCAGCTGCAAGGCCGCCAAAAGTCCGGCAGGCCCCGCGCCAATCACCACAGGCGGCGCTGACAAGGGCAAACTGCCCGGCTTGACCTGCTCTTGGACAGGATTTTCAAACCTTGTTATATCCTTATCCGCCAAAAGACGCTTGCTTAAACGGTTATTAGCGTCAATCTCCGCCAGCACATGATAATTTAGACAAATTTCATTTTTTTTGCGTGCGTCCACCGCTTTGCGCAAAATTTTTACTTCGCCCAAAGCCTCTTTAGAAACGCCTGTTTTTTTACACACAGCCTGCTCTAAAGTACATTCATGCAGCAGGCTGATACGCACATTATTTATTTTCAGCTTCATCATTTATCAGCTTTGCCTTTCCACAGATAAACGCACCTTGACCGTGCTGACCTCCGGAATAACCTTTTCCGGCAGATCAAGCTCGGCGGCAATTTCTGCACTGCCCGAAATCTTGCTTACATCCACAGGCTTGGTGTTAATAGCTTTCAAATTTTTCAGCAGGGAAGGCGGCGCCGTAATGCGCACCCTCTCCGGAAGAATTTCGGTCTTAGTCACTGCTATGCTTTCAGGCAGATTGCCGCTGACCACTAAATTTACAGGAACCTCTACAGACAACATTTGATTTACCATATTAGCCTGCACCATAACGCGCGCAGGAATAATTTTCATATTGGGAATATCATAACCGTCGTCGCTAACTGCCACAAGCTCGCTTTCCATTTGGAAGCTTCCCTGATGGTCTGTAACGTCGATAGGCGCTACTACTTTATTTACCTTTTCGATACGGTGAGTAGCACCACGCAGCGTAACCTCAGCCGGAGTAATTTCGCTGCTGCCGATAGTCATGTCGCTATTGTTTGCCCCTACCATACGCGTGATAACCGGAACCTTTTTCTCGCTCACCGTATCTACATAAATAGAAACCTCGCTAGGCGCTACCGATACCACGTCGCCGTCGCTGAAAGTAACACGCACCGGAATATTCTGCTGGCCTTCGGTAACACTGCGCAGATTTAAAGAAGCGTTCAATTTACTTTCTATATTATCGGTAACCTTGCTGCGTGTGCCGCGAATTTTAACAACTACCTTTTCCGGCGCATTAAATACCATCATATTATTAGGCATATTTATTTGCTGCAAACGCACTTCCACATTGCGTTCAATAATCGGATTTTGGTCCGTCATCACATAAACCCACAAGCCGCAGGCTACCAGCAGACTCAAAACACGGGCAGCTAAATTTTCCTTGCGGATTAAATTCTCAAAAAATCTCATTTTTTCTCACCGTCCAAGAAGCTTTTGATTTTATCATACAAGGAATCCTTTACTGCTTTACGAGAGCGGAAAATGGCAGAACGTAAAACCTCTTTTACATCCTCCACTGTCAGATAGCGCATCAATTCGCCATTGCGAGCGATAGAAATAACGCCTGTTTCTTCGCTGACTACCAATACCATTGCGTCGGACTGCTCAGAGATGCCGATAGCAGCGCGATGGCGGGTGCCAAGCTCCAGACTCAGATTGCGGTTTTCCGTCAGCGGCAGCAAACAGCAGGCTGCTGCTACGCGGTTGCCACGTATAATCACGGCACCGTCATGCAGAGGCGTATCTTTAACAAAAATATTTTGCAGCAGACCGCTGGATACCAAGCCGTCCACAGGCACGCCTGTTTCAATACGCTCCACTAAACCGGTGGCTCTTTCAAAAACCATCAGCGCGCCTACCTTCGCGGCACTCATAGCTTTCGTCGCCAAAGCTACCGATTCCAGCATATCCTCCAATTCCTGCTCGTTCAGTTCGCTGCTCTTACGGAAAAAGTTACCGCGGCCAATCTGCTCCAAAGCGCGGCGTAGCTCCGGCTGAAAAACTATGGGCAAAGCAACCATAATCACCGTCATACTTTTTTCCAACAGCCAGCTGATAACCAAAAGATTAAGCCAACGGCAGATAATCATAAACAGTACCAGCACCAGCAAACCTTTCACCAAGGTAGCAGCGCGGGTGTTTTTCAACATTAAATATAAACGGTAGAGAAAATAAGCGACAACGACAATATCGATAATGTCCAAGATACTGATGGTAGCTAAAAGGCTCTGCATCTGTATAATCATTTTTCTATCACCTGCAATTTTCCTGCAAAACTAATCCATTTTCAAAATAGCCATAAACGCTTCCTGCGGCAGCTCCACGCTGCCAACTTGTTTCATACGTTTTTTGCCTTCTTTTTGTTTTTCTAACAGCTTGCGCTTACGACTGATATCGCCGCCGTAGCATTTTGCCAAAACGTCCTTACGCATAGCGCGCACATTTTCCCGGGCAATAACCTTGTTGCCAATAGCAGCCTGCACAGGAATTTCAAACATTTGCCGCGGAATTAAGCTGCGCAGCTTTTCTACCAACTGACGGCCGCGTACCTGCGCGTTTTCTTTATGTACAATGGCCGACAAAGCGTCCACTGGCTCGCCGTTCAGCAAAATATCTACCTTCACCAAATTAGAATAACGGTAACCGCTCAATTCGTAATCTAAAGAAGCATAACCGCGGGTAGCAGATTTTAAACGATCAAAATAATCGAATATAATCTCGCTTAAAGGCAGCGCATAATGAATCATCACACGCGTATCATCCAAATAAGTCATATTATCATACTCGCCGCGTTTTTCCTGACTAAGCTCCATAACGGCGCCCACATAATCCTTCGGCACAATAATAGTAGCATTCACGAAAGGTTCTTCTACATGGTCAATAACAGTGGGGTCGGGAAACAGCGAAGGATTATCGACAATTTCTACATCGCCGTTAGTGCGGAACACTTCATAAATTACGTTAGGCGCAGTGGTAATCAAATTAAGATTATACTCGCGCTCCAAACGCTCTTTAATAACGTCCATGTGCAGCAGCCCTAAAAAGCCGCAGCGGAAGCCAAAGCCTAACGCAGAAGAGGTTTCCGCTTCAAAAACCAAAGAAGCGTCGTTTAACTGCAATTTTTCCAGCGCGTCACGCAGATTATCATAATCAGAATTTTCTACGGGGTAAAGGCCGCAGTAAACCATGGGCGTCGCCTTGCGATAGCCGGGCAACGCTCTCGCCGCAGGATTATCAGCATCGGTAACAGTATCGCCTACGCGGGCGTCGCGCACATTCTTAATGCTGGCGGCAAAAAAGCCAACCTCGCCTTCTTCCAACGTCTCCACATTAACAATGCCCGGTTTAAAATAACCAATCTCGGTAACCTCAAATTCCGCGCCGGTAGCCATCATGCGAATTTTCATACCTTTTTTAATGCGCCCTTCCATGACGCGGATATAAAGCACAACTCCTTTATAGGAATCAAATTTTGAATCGAAAACAAGAGCTTTCAGCGGTGCTTCCACATCTCCCGTCGGCGCAGGAATACGTTCTACAATAGCCTCTAAAACATTTTCAATGCCAACGCCGGTTTTGGCGCTGCACAGCACAGCGTCGGCAGCATCAATGCCAATAACGTCTTCAATTTCTTTTTTAACATGCTCCGGGTCAGCGCTGGGCAAATCAATTTTATTGATAACCGGCACAATCTCTAAATCGTTATCCAAAGCCAAATAAACATTAGCCAAGGTCTGCGCTTCAACGCCCTGAGTAGCGTCAATAACTAAAAGCGCACCCTCACAGGCAGCCAAAGCGCGGGAAACCTCATAGGTAAAATCGACATGACCGGGAGTATCAATAAAATTCAGCATATATTCTTTGCCGTTATGCGCTTTGTACATACTGCGCACAGCCTGCGCCTTAATGGTAATACCACGCTCACGCTCCAAATCCATGGAGTCCAAAATTTGTTCCTCCATTTCGCGCTTACTTAAAGTACCTGTATATTCAATCAATCTGTCGGCCAGGGTAGACTTACCATGATCTATATGGGCAATAATAGAAAAGTTGCGGATATTTTTTTCCATCATAAAAATATTCTAAGCTCCTTTTGCAAAATATGTATATTTTATTAGTACTAAATATTATAACATTTTTCGGTAAAGCCTGTAAATAACAAAGAAGCTAAACAGTGTTATTCCCGTGCGCTTCTTTATCGGTGCAAATATTTTTTCAAAACGCTTGCACTACCAGCGTGAATATGATAGAATATTGCAGTACAAGAATTATCAGGAGGTGAAATTCGTTGCCGAACATTAAATCTTCCATCCGCAGTGTAAAAACCGATGCAGAACGTCGCGCTAAAAACGCTCCGGTTAAAGCAGCTCTGCGCAATGCTTCACGCAAAGTAACTGCTATGACTGAAACCGCAGCTAAAGAAGACGCTCAAGCTACTTTGGCTGTTGCTTCCGGTTTGCTCGATAAAGCAGCTCGCAAAGGTATTATCCATAAGAATGCTGCAGCTCGCAAAAAATCTAGACTTGCAAAAAAAGTTAACGCTATGGCTTAATTTTTACAAGACTAACCTGCTCTAAGGAGCAGGTTTTTTTGTTGCCTTTTTGGTGAACGCTTGTTCCAGGAAAATTTTGTGACATAAAGGATTGCTCATATATTATTGAAGTTGGCGTTAAGAAAGCGAGTTAAGCGAGTGATAATATTATCGCCTTAATCATAAAAGCACTTATAAAAACAAAAAGACCTCCTATTTCTAGGAAGTCTTACTTGCATCTGGAGCTGATGACCAGGATTGAACTGGTGACCTTATCCTTACCAAGGATACGCTCTGCCGACTGAGCTACATCAGCATATTAAATTGGTTGCGGGGGGCGGACTTGAACCACCGACCTTCGGGTTATGAGCCCGACGAGCTACCAACTGCTCCACCCCGCGATGAAAGTTGGTGGCGGCGCACGGATTCGAACCGCGGACACTGCGGGTATGAACCGCATGCTCTAGCCAACTGAGCTACGCCGCCAAATGTTGGTGGAGAGGGTTGGATTCGAACCAACGAAGCGAAACGCGGCAGATTTACAGTCTGCTCCCTTTAGCCACTCGGGAACCTCTCCATAGATAATGTAGATATTATATTATAATTTTAATTTTTTGTCAAGCAATATTACCGCAGCGCCAATATTTTCTTCTTTTATAACTGCCTGCGCAGCGCCTCAAAAATCACAATGCCGGCCGCCATAGCCACATTTAACGATTCTGCGCGCCCTTTCATGGGAATATACACACGTTTATCTGCCGCGTTAATTAGATTATCGCTCACGCCGTTGGCCTCGTTACCCATCACAAAAGCTATTCTTCCATGCAAATCTGCCTGATACAAATTATCTGCGCCGTCTAAGCAGGTAACTAAAAGCTCGTAGCCTGCTTTATGCGCTTCGGCAATAAACTGCTGCTCGTTTAAGCCTGACAGCACCGGCACATGAAATAACGAGCCCATAGAAGCGCGCACGGTTTTAGGAGCGTAAATATCGGCGCTGCCTTTTAAAAGCAGAACGCCGCCAATTCCGGCAGCGTCGGCAGTGCGCAGCATGGTGCCTAAATTTCCCGGGTCTCCCACTCTATCCAACACCAGCAGCATTTTACCGGCTGCAAAAAGCTTTTCTAAAGACACAGACTGCATTTTACATACGGCAATAATTCCCTGGGGCGTTTCGGTATCGGCAATTTTTTTCATCACATTTTCCGCTACGCAAAAAAGTTTCAAGGCTTTAGCTGCTGCCTGCTCCAAAACTGCGCGCGTTCTGTCGTCCTCAATGGCCGTATAAAAAATACTTTCCACGGCGTTATAAGCTACGGCTTCCTCTACGGTACGCAGCCCTTCAGCCAAAAACAAGCCCCGCTGCTGACGGTATTTTTTCTGCTTAAGCTCTGCGGCAGCCTTAACTTGCGGATTTTGCAAGCCTGTAAGTTCCATTAAAAATCTACCCCCATACGTTTAACACCTTGATGCGTACCTAAAATAATAATTTCATCCCCCTGCTGAAAAACTTCCTGCGCTTTGGGATTAACAAGAGTTTGGCTTCCACGTTTAACAGCCACTACGTTAACGTCGTAGCGTCGGCGCAAATCTGCTTCAATTAAATTTTTACCCACAAGCTCCGCCGGCACATGCAGGCTCATTACGCTTATTTCCTTGGACAGCTCAATATAATCCATAACGCTTGCAGAAATTAAATTGTGCGCCAGACGCTCGCCCATATCCTTTTCGGCGTAGATAACCTTATCAGCGCCAATTTTATTCAACATTGCCCCGTGCAGCTCGTTAATGGCCTTAGAAATAACCTTGGGCACACCCATTTCTTTAAGCATCATGGTAGCCAGCATATTGCCTTCTAAGCTGCCGATAGAAACAACTGCCGCGTCTATATCATCAATCGGCAGCGATTGCAGTGTTTTTTTATCGCTGGCATCACCGCAAACAACATAAGGAAGCTGGCTGCTTAAATTCTGTACCAAATTTTCGTCACTGTCCATGGCAAAAACGTCATAACCAAGATTATACAGCGTTTTCGCTACGCTGGTACCAAATAAGCCCAAGCCTACGATTAAAAATTGTTTATTTTTGCTTTGCTTCATCTTTTATTCCTCTTAACCAATCATAATATTTTCGGTAGGATAACGCAAACGGTCTACTTTTTTATTAAAGAAGGACATACCAAAGGTTAAAATGCCTATTCTGCCTATAAACATCGTAATAATCAGCACCAGCTTGCACCACGAATTCCATTCCGGCGTAATGCCTACGCCCATGCCCACAGTACCCATAGCCGAAATTACCTCAAAAATTACAAATTGCACAGGTTGATTTTTATCATCCAAAAACAACAATAAAAAAATCGCTAATAAACACCAGCTAATCGCCAGCAAAAAAATAGCCAGGCTTTTGTGAATAATCGCCGTATCGAGCCGCCGGTTAAACAGCACTACATCCTTTTTATCCCGCAGCAAAGCCACAGTAGAAGCCAGCAGCACGGCAAAAGTTGTAGTTTTAATACCGCCGCCGGTGGAAGCCGGAGACGCGCCTATAAACATCATGCACACCATAAAAAACAAGGTTGCATTAGTCAGCGCCGCCAAATTTATTGTGTTAAATCCCGCTGTTCTCAAGGATACCGACTGAAACAGCGCCGCTAACCACTGCCAAGCAATATTTAAACTGCCAAGAGTGGCAGCGTTATGCTGCTCTAAAAGCCAAATAATAAGCGTGCCGGCAATAATCAAAGCTCCATTAACAGTCAAAACAATTTTTGAATGCAGCGTCAGTTTGCGCCAGCAGCGATTAGAAAGCACATCATCAATCACGGTGAAGCCTATACCGCCTATGATAATCAGCAGAATCAAGCATAAATTTAATAAAATATGGCTCTGAAAACCTACAAAGCTGTCAAAATTTCCTGCTAAATCAAAGCCCGCATTACAAAAAGCAGAAACGGCATGCCAATAGCCCCAATAAAAAGCGTGCGCTCCCATTTTATCATAAAAGCACAACGCCAAAAGCGTACCAAAAACAAATTCGGTAACAAATGTATATTTTAACACATTTATGGCAACATGGATAACATTCGACGGTGCGTCCTGATTAAGTGATTCTTGCACTAACAAAAGTTGACGGATTTTCATACGTCTGCCAAACCCAATACTAAACAAAGTGCTGATAGTCATAATACCAATACCGCCAACCTGAATAAGAAAAATCAACACCAGTTGTCCAAAAAGAGTCAGTTCGTTGGCAGTATCCCAAACCACCAGACCCGTAACGCAGGAAGCCGACGCAGCCGTAAACAAGGCGTCTAAAGGATGCGCCCACTGCCCATTTTGATGCGCAATCGGCAAAGACAGCAACAAAGCGCCCGCAAAAATGAGCACGACAAAGGATAAGCCTATCAGCATGCTGCGATTGATATTTAACGACCAACGCAGCATTCTTTGTAAAAAGGTAAGCTTTTGCCGGTGAGAAATAGCTTCGGCGTCAAGAGTATTTTGTTTTGTAAACGCCTGACGAATTTTCTGCCGCAGCATTTTCCGGTTGCTCCTTTCTTCTAAAATTTCAAGATGCTATTATTATACTAACCTTATATACTAACGTCAAATAAAGTAATTATTTTAAGCTTATCAAAACAAAAAAGCCTGCTCCGCTAGGGAACAGGCTTGAAATTTATAGTTTAGCTTACAGAGCGGCTTTAGCAGCTTCTACCAATTTGGCGAAAGCAGCTGCGTCAAAAATAGCCATGTCAGCCAAAACCTTGCGGTTCAGGTTGATGCCGGCTTTAGTCAGGCCGCAGATAAAACGGCTGTAGCTCATGCCGTTTGCACGGGTAGCAGCGTTGATACGAGCAATCCACAGGCGACGGAACTCGCGTTTTTTAGCGCGGCGGTCACGACGTGCATAGGACAATGCTTTCATTACCAGCTCGTTAGCTTTTTTGAATTGTTTGCTGCGGGAACCATAGTAGCCTTTAGCCAGTTTCAGAATATGTTTATGACGACGATGAGCGGTTACGCCCACTTTAATTCTTGCCATTTGTAATCTCCTCCTTTAAATCTCTTAATTATGCATACGGGAGCATTTTTGCTACATGCTCTTTATCAGTCTTGTGAACCAGAGCTGCTTTACGCAGGTTTCTCTTACGTGCAGGAGATTTATGTTCGAGAATGTGGCTCTTAAAGTTTTTAAAATGTTTGAATTCACCAGAAGCGGTTTTCTTGAAGCGCTTTGCAGCAGCTCTACGGGTTTTCATTTTCGGCATTGTGATTTCCTCCTCTATTATTTAGCAGGTTTTGGCGCAACAATCATAATCATGTTTTTGCCTTCTAATTTGGGTACTCTTTCTACAACGGCAACTTCTTTTAACTGCTGTGCCATTTTATTCAGCAGTACTTCGCCAAGTTCAGGATGGGACAGCTCGCGGCCGCGGAACATAATGGTGACTTTTACTTTGTCGCCATCTTCCAGGAAGCGAACGGCATTCTTGTACTTAACGTTAAAGTCATGGTCTTCAATACCGGGACGCAGCTTAACTTCTTTAATGTCGAAGGTTTTTTGCTTTTTACGGGCTTCCTTTTCACGTTTTTGTTGCTCGTAACGATACTTGCCGTAATCCATAATCTTGCACACGGGCGGTTTCGCTGTGGGAGCAATCTCTACCAAATCTAAATGTCTTTCCACTGCCAGTTGTTGGGCTGCACGACCGGACATAATACCAAGCTGTTCGCCATCAGCAGTAATAACACGCACTTCACGGGCACGAATTTCTTCATTGATACGCAAGCTTTCTTTTGCTATGACAATTCACCTCCAAGGACACTAGGTAAGCTTACTGCTTACAAAAAATAAAAGCGGGCAGAATAAATCCACCCGCCGAAAAATATCATATCCAACCCTGTCGAGTGTGACCGCAAGGTGAGAAGCGGGAGGCTTCTGCTTTGTTACTCGAATATGATACCACAATGTAAACTTTGTGTCAACTATTTCTTTGCGTCCAACGCAGTTTTTTAAGCGTTGGCAGAATTATTTCTGATACTTTTAATATTGTTCTTTCTGTCCTGGCGCTTGCTCAAATAGTCAAAATAGCGCTTGCTTTCTGCAACCACAACACCGCTCAAGCCAACCAAGGCGATAAGGTTCGGGAATGCCATCAAGCCGTTGACGATATCGGCAATAATCCAAATTACTTCCAGCTTCAGGAAAGCGCCCAAGCCTACCAAAATAATGTAAGCGATACGGTAAGGCATAATGCCTTTTACGCCGCAGAGATATTCTACGCAGCGTTCGCCGTAGTAGTTCCAGCCAATAATAGTGGTGAAAGCAAACAGTACCAAGCCTGCGGTGAGCATATATTTAGCAACAACGGGGAAAGCGCCTGCAAAAGCAGCCTCGGTCATAGCCGCGCCGTTCAAATCGCCGCACCAAACGCCGCTGGCAACCAATGTCAGTCCGGTCATGGTGCAGATGATGATGGTGTCGATAAAGGTACCGGTCATAGAAACAAGACCTTGCTCGGCAGCCCATTTAGTTTTAGCGGCAGCCGCAACGATAGGAGCGGAACCTAAGCCGGCTTCGTTGGAGAAAATGCCGCGGGCAACGCCGCTGCGCATAGCCAGCATAACGCTTGCGCCCAAGAAGCCGCCGGTTGCAGCAGTGGTAGTGAAAGCGCTGTCGATAACCAATTTAACAGCCGCCGGAATTGCGTCTGCGTAATAAATCAATACTGCAACAGAGCAGACAACATAAAGCACAGCCATGAACGGAACAATCTTGCTGGCAACATTAGCGATGGATTTTAAACCGCCGATGGTGGTTGCCGCAACCAACAAGGTTAAAACTATAGCAGTGTAAACCTCCGGAACGTCAAAAGAAACATTAACAATAGAAGTAATAGAATTTACTTGCGTAAAAGTACCGGTACCTAAGCAGGCGGTCATAACGCCAAAAACTGCAAACATAACTGCCAGCGGTTTGTAGGATTTACCCAAGCCCTGCTCAATGTAGTACATGGGGCCGCCGGAAACATTGCCGTCAGCGTCAACCTGACGATATTTTACGGCCAGCAGACATTCTGCGTATTTGGTAGCCATGCCGAAGAAAGCGGCAATCCACATCCAAAACAAAGCGCCGGGGCCGCCTGCCTTAACGGCGGTTGCTACACCAACAATATTGCCGGTACCTACCGTTGCCGCTAAAGCGGTACACAAAGCCTGAAAGCTGCTTACGTCGCCGCTGCCGTTACTGCGGGCAGAAAAGATAAGCTTTAAAGCCATGGGTAATTTGGTTACCTGCAAAAGACCCAAACGAAGCGTCAGCATAATGCCTGTGCCAATCAACAAAATCATTAGGGGCGGACCCCAAACAAGACTGTCAATCGAATTCAAAAAATCTACCATGTTACAACTCCCCTTCATTTTATAACAAAAATTTAAATTTTGTGTTCCTTTTTCAACTACCGAACACAATTGACATTATAGCATGTATACACTAATCTCACAATAGTTACGAAAATTGTATACATGTATATTTAAAAAGTGTAGCACAAAAAAATCCTGACCTATATACAGGTCAGGATTTCAGCCTGTCGATAAAGGTATTGGTTCCTGTCCTTGCATCATACTGAGTTTTTTCTTTAATGATATTGCTTAAATCGCTGAGCTGCTTAAGAATAGGATGGGCGGCATATTTTTCTTTTTCTTCTTCTACCAAATTATATAACTGGAATACATTAAGAATGAGCTTATCGTATTCATAGGGCCCGTTGAATCTCAGGTTATATAGTATCATTCAAGTTCACCGTCCAGCTCAGATATCTGGCACTGCTTTATGGCCACGTAGTTGATGTCATGAAAGGCAACTGTTGCATTTTTTGCAACGATTCGGACATTATCAAACGTAATATCATCTCCATAGGCAATCTCTTCAAGAAGAAAATCGCTGACGCCGTCATATCCTTTCGGACAGATAATACTGCTGTCGCCTGTTATGCAGGACTGTTTATCCGCATATATGGTCCCATCCGTTACAAAGTCAAGTGTAAACCCCGCCTTTGCTTTTATAAGCACTTTCTGCCTGTATTTTGGGGATTCTATCAAATACCCATCGAATGATTTATAATCGTATTCTCCCGAATAGTTGAATGCTATTGTCGAAGCTCCATATATATAGAAGCTTATCTCACAGTCAGAATCTGCGACAAAAGGGATATTCAATGTCTTATCAATAAATCTAGTCCTATAAATATCAGGATTTTTGATAGTCAATTTGTTTTTCCCTGCATAGATGTTATAGGTAGAAGAAAGGTTAGCGCCCTCCCCCTTCACCTCAAATGCCGTGGCCGCAGCTTCTGTCTTCTCTATCTCTTCCGTATTAATAGTATAGTTGCCTGCAAGCTTCAGATATTTCCTGCCATACATATAGTCTGCTATTTTGGTATTATCATCAAATTCAAAGACAATGTTTTCTGGTTCTGTCTCATCGCAGTCACAGATATATACTATATATGAGCCCGAAGGAATACTGATGCTACCTAAGTTTATTTCTACCTGACCGTCCTTATACTGTTGGTCAAAGCCGTTTGTAGCAAAGTAGATAGTATTGCCATACACGGAAAGCGTCTCAAGCGCAGTTTTATTCTTATACTGCTTGGCTGTCTCGTTCAGACTCTGAAGCTCACATTCAATCCTGTTCTCAACTGTGGCGAGTTTTTCTCTTGCTATCTTATAAGCTGTTTTATAAAGGATACATAAATCAGTATAGATATCGCTCCTCTGGTCATTAAACTTGTCCAGGTTTAATATCTCGCCTTCTTCTATATCCCCCTGCCTGAAGATGGATAATTTGGCATCAATCTCGTCCAGCTTTGACTGAAGTTTATTTTTATCTATTGTAGACCCCTTTTCAAGGTAATTATCCACTATCTGCTTTTTATAGCAATTTAATTTTTCAATCTCATCCAGATACATATATACTACCTGTATCCTTTCCAAGGCATAGTTTTAGGTTGGAGACATAGGGTGTTTCATTGCCGTTATGAGTTTTTATAGAAACACGAAAACGTGCGTCCTTTATTGTTTCTTCTATGAGCTTGATTTTGTTCGATTTGGCAGAGGAATCAGTAACCTCACTATATTTGATAAGGCTTATACCTTCCCTGCCTGAATTTATAGGCACTATCTTATATTCTGTGCCGTTGATGACAAGATAGTATTTTATATAGTCCAGATCAGTATTGAAGTGGTCGGGGATGTATTCAGTGGCAAATAGAGATATTTTGTCCACCGAACCTGATTCAAGCATATTTACCGACTCCAGCTCCGCATCCTCATATTCTGAGCTGTAGAGCCTGATACTGTTTATTCTTATAGCCTTGCATTTAGTGTTTGAATAAGGAAAAATCTCGCCTTCATTATTCTCCACTGCCATAGCTTCATCCATGACCAGATCAGAAGAAACGAGTGTGTGAGAAAATTTCTGTAAATTAGGCCTTCTATGATAATTTTTAGTTAATATTATTACTACAATATGCTTATTATAGTTTTATAGGTTGTTTATTTATAATAATCTATATATTCCTCTACTGCCCTTGAAAAAGCTTCAAATGATTTGAAATTTCGTTCATATCCATAATACATCTCGTTTTTTAATCTTCCGAAAAACGTTTCCATTATACTATTATTGTAGCAGTTACCTTTTCTAGACATAGACTGTACTATGCCTCGCTCCAATAATGTATTTCTATAATAAATCTGCTGATATTGCCAGCCTTGATCCGAATGAAATATCAAACCTTTGACTTTTGGAAACTTTTTAAACGTTTTTTCCAACATGCGTTTAATTTGTTCTAAATTGGACGTTAGAGATAGATCATAGGATATTATTTCATTTGTTGCCATATCTAGTATTGGTGACAGATAACATTTGCCCCAAATAAAATTAAACTATGAAATATCTGTTGTCCATTTTTGCAAAGAAGCAGTTGCTTTAAAATCTCTGTCTATTATGTTTTTCGCAATTCTTCCTACTTCACCTTTATAAGAATGATATTTTTCTTTGGGCGCTTTCCAAGTAAATTCATGTTATACATGAGCCGTTGAACACGTTTATGATTTACTTGATGCCCGCGGTTCAAAAGCTCTCTGTAAACTCTACGAACTTCATATCTACCTTTGTGTTCGTTAAATATTTCCTTTATTATTGCTGCTAACTCTGCGTTTCGTTCTGCAACAATATCCGTTTTTCTGATTTCAAAGTAATAAGTAGATTTTGCCATCCTCATTGCTTTTAATAGATGTTTTAGACGGTATCCTTTTTCGCGGAGTTCTTTGATAATCGCTGCTTTTTCGCCTTGAATCGTGCAGCTTCCTTTTCTTGCCTCAAGGCGATTTCTTTTTTATTACTTCAATTTCCGCTTTAATATATTCATTTTTAGCTCTTAACCGAATCAATTCTTCATATTCTGATTCTTCAAGCTTGCGTGGATTATTATAATTCAGCTTTTTCATGTCAGAATTCTTTGGTGGCCGTCCTTTCTTATGTATTATAAGACCATTATACCCCCAAATTTTATATTTGCGAACCCATTGATAAAGTTGGCCGCTATTTATTCCAACTGATACAGCTACTGAAGAAATGGACTCGCCAGCAATTGCACGAGCAACTAATTCATACCGCTTTTCTGCTGACCAATCTTTGTTAAAATTATTGTGTTTTAGGGCATCTGTACCACAGGCTTCAATAGTTCTTGCCCAAACTCGAATTAAGCGATGAAAGGTTGTTGCTTTTACACCATCTGGTGGTTCCATATACAACCCTTGATTGTACATATCTACACATTTTAATTTGAATTCATAACTATATTTCATAAAAATACCCTCCTTACTGGTTTTGTCCAGTAAAGAGGGTACACATCAATTTAGGCGGATTTTTTATTTTATGCTATCGGATTGTAAGTCAAGAAATAGGGAAAAGTCAAATATGGAATCAAGACTCGAAAAAATATTTTTTCATATAGGAGAAATCAAAAAATAAAAAATTTTCTCGGGGGGACCTGTTTTCTTATGATTCTTCTTTTATGGGATTTATTGCCCCCGGTACTTTGACTTTAAGTATTGGTCAAAAGAGAATCAAATATTTTTTGAAGGGAGGTGATGATATTCGTGAAGGGACACTGGAGAAAGGGGTGTTTTGTTGTTGGGAGTCTCTCGTTGGGATAGGAACTAAAGTCTATACCCTAGACCTATCCCGTTAAAGAGAGGCTTGTAATCATTCTTGGGTATAAGAATTAAGATTACAGAGAGTCATTAGTTTCACCAAGCCTAATACTCAAGCCAATAATAACATTCTTTTCTCTAAAAATCAAGTGTAAAAAGGAGGAAATTACGATGAAAAAATCTTTATTGTGGGGATTGGCCCTCGCTGCTGTTATGGCAGCGATGTGGGCCGTTGTTACCCCGGCTCCAGAGCTTTCTCCTTTGGAGCTAAGAATTGATCGGTCTGCACCCCAAGCTAAGATCGATCAAGTTCACGGGCTTGCCAATTATTGGGAAGCTCGTGGACGCAAAGTAATTATCCGTTGGTCTGACGACTAACGGGTAATCTTACATAATTATTATACCCTCTAGACGTTTTTATGTCTAGAGGGTATTTGTTTACCAGCTCAAGTATTTCATAGCAAGTAGAGAAAAGCGTCCGACATCCTTACTTGTCGAACGTTTTTCTGTGCTTGCTTAACAGTAGATTCTTAGCACAAGAGGGGAGTGATGTCTTATGAAGTCTAAATCTACAAGATTTACTCTAACGAGCTCCGGTCTTGGGATGACCGGCATGTAAACTCACCCCGTATTTAAGACGAATGCGTTAGTAGTCGAGCAATCCACACCTTTGCAATGACACTACATCGTCTTATTTATATTTTAACCTATTTTTTAAATTTTGTCCAGCTAAAAGACGTTAAAGAAGCACAAAAAAGGAGGAAAAGAAAATGAAAAAAATGGAAAATGTTAATGAAGTTGTTGTTGGAACTGCTGAAGACAGCAGATTGCATACCGTATACGGCGGTAACGCAATAATTATTCAGTCTGTACGTTATGACGAACAGATTGTGAATGGCGAGAAGGAATTGCTCACCTTTTGGAGCTTGGAACGTAAGGCCGATAGTCTTACGATCAGAGAGGGATATTATAACCCCTCCCAATCAAAAAAGGGCTTTGTAACCGATAAATTCGGTTACACAAGTATGCAGCCCATTGTCGACGAAATCTTGTCTTTAGACGAGATCATCGTCGACATCCCTCGAGTTAAGGAAGGAAAATGGGTTAGTACCCTATTGAACGATATTCGGTCTACAGGGGTAATTTGCCGTTTAGTTATAAATGGCAAACCTTATCTTTTAGCCCAAGCCGCTAAAGAGGAGGATTTATATGTCCTTCTCGGCTTAGGTCAAAAAATGACCTATGAAGAGGTCATAAATCTAGCAGAAAAAGAAAAAGAACGCCGGATAAAAAACAATGAGGTAGGAATGCCAGAAATTCTTACCTGGTACGGAAGATATGTATCTTCTGTATCGATGCAAAGAAGAGAGTTGCTCTCCTTCTTTAGAATTCCTAACTCTAAAGAAAGCTGGAGAGACATTCGTCTCTCTAGGGTAAATAATCTCTTGGGTCGTGCTCCGGAGATTATTATGGCGGCGCTTGGCGAAGGAGAAAAACCCATCGCAAAAATCGCCAAAAAGGTAGCAAGATTTACTCTACCCTTTACGAATGGCGCTAAGCTTGCCAAACCGGAAAGCATTGCCATTTGGACTGGCAAGTTTGGTTTCGCGGATGGAGCTGGTATGGTATCCGCGAAATTCTTTGAATCCGGTATAAAAGATGCCGGATTCGAAATAAGAAACGGCGGTACTGGAAGTCATTTCCAAGGCCGTTTTGGCACCTGTAAAGGATACTTTACAGTAATGGGTAGTCTAAACGCTTATGTTACTACCCTTGCCGAAAGATCTGGTATCATCCATTTAGACATGGATGATATTGACAAATGTTTCGAACTTATGGTTCGTTTGGAGAAAGGGGAATTTGAAAACGAACCAGCACTGATCATTATAGGCGGTGCAGACGTTAACGATATCGATATGTTAGTCGATATGAATGTATGCAAGGCCGGATTTGTTCCAGCCTTGACACCTCCAATGGCTATAATGGAGGTACCGGAATTAGAATCCGGTGTTAAATTATCCTCCCAGATTGTCGGAGGAGTTATGGGAGTTGAAGGATTTGCTCCCGTAATGAAACAAATCGTAGACGAATATATTGACGATCTGTTCTCTTTCGAAAAGAAAGAAGAGCTGTCTTTGTCTATGTTGGGCAACGACAGCTTTGTCGACGACTCAATAAAAATGGTTGAACCAAGCTTCTTGACCAAAGATGCTGTTTTAGTCAAGAAGCTTGGCGAAAATATAAAAGAAAAAGCGAGTGTGTGAGAGTTTTTCTGTAAATAAGACCTTCTATGATAATTTTTACTTGAA
>CAJKLD010000022.1 GCA_905200645.1 uncultured Phascolarctobacterium sp.
TTGTGATTTAGGGTAAAAATGGATTGAACTCCGTTTTTACCCTAGTTCTGTTTTATTTAGATTTTAAATGTAGATAACGTATAATAAGTTGCGCAAATTCAATTCATAAAAAATAGACATAGAACTTACCTTTGCTTACAATTAAGTTACCACACAAAATTTGAAAGAAGGTAAGATCTATGTCTGGTAACATTATACAATTAAATGAAAAATTTATCCATAATGAATTGAAAACTCTTGTAAAAAACAGCGTGGAAGAGACCCTCAACTCCCTTCTAGATGCAGAAGCTGATAAACTAGTGCAGGCAGAGCGTTATGCCCGCGATGAAGCTCGTAAAGGCTATCGTGCAGGACATTACGAACGCTCCTTTACTACTCAGGCCGGAGAAGTTAATCTCAAGGTTCCCAAGCTAAAGGGAGTAACTTTTGAGTCTGCCATTATTCAACGCTACCAAAGGCGTGAATGCTCTGTAGAGGAAGCGCTTATTGAGATGTACTTAGCTGGTGTTTCTATGCGCCGTGTGGAGAGCATTACGGAAATTCTCTGGGGTCAGAAGGTATCTGCCGGCACTATTAGCAATCTCAACCAAAAATGTTTTACTCAGATTGAAGAGTGGCGCTCTAGGAAGCTCTCTGAAAGATATCCCTATGTCTTTGTAGATGGTATATTCCTCAAACGTTGCTGGAGTGGTGCCTTTGAAAACGCCTCCGTGCTTGTTGTCGGTGTTACTGAGGATGGCTACCGTGAGGTTATAGGCACTGCAGAAGGCCTTAAAGAGGATACTGCCAGCTGGAAAAGCTTCTTCGTATGGCTAAAAAGCCGTGGCCTTGAAAGTGTTAAGCTCATTATTGGAGATAAAAACTTAGGCATGGTTGAAAGCATAGGTGAAGTGTTTCCTGAAGCCAAATACCAGCGTTGTACTGTTCACATGTATAGAAATATTTTCTCTGTTGTCCCTCGTAAAAAGTGCAAAGAAGTGGCTAAAATGCTTAAGGCCATCCATGCTCAGGAAAACAAGGAAGCAGCCAAAGAAAAGGCCAAGCTGATTATTGAGAAACTGCTAGCAAGCAATAGTTGGGGAACAAAGAGATATTTAAGCATGAAACACTTGGCTGATCTTATGAGTGATGAAGCATATCTGAAGGAAAAAATCTCATAATAATGACTTAATATGCAAAGGTAGTTCTTGCAGGATGGTTGTCATTATGGTAATGTGTACTAGCCGTCAAGGATACTTAAACTGTTGTGTCTATTGAACAAGAGAAAAATTGCGCAAAACTATTGAAAGTACCTATATTTCTAAAGCTATCTTTCAGTGAAAGGTACCAAGCTTATTATAAAGCAGCTTTGGTATCTTTCTTTATTTATAAACTTTGCACCACTTATTGTACTTTTTGCTTTTGGTGCTAAATTATCGCGACTATTTCACAGTGCAGCCTTTGCTTTTCGTCAATTTATGTAGTACAATAATATATTGAAAAACTATATCATTTGGAGGAGGCTGCTCTGTGATTCATAAAACATCTGCGATGGTTGAAGCGGGTATTATGGCGGCGATTGCCATAGTCATGGCTCTAATAATAATGTATGTGCCCGTGTTGGGCGTTTTCGTAAATTTTCTGTGGCCGCTGCCTATTGTTATCTGCGGCTGTCGTCATGGATTAAAATGGAGCATTATGACTCTTTTGGTAGCGACGATTATTATTGCCATGCTTATGAGCCCTATTAACGCTTTCTTTTTGGCAGCAATTTTTGGCTTGCTAGGTTTGATTTTGGGTGAATGTATGCGTCGGCATTTATCGCCTATGAAGCTGATGCTGTACGGTAGTGTGGGCGGTATTATCGCCTTAGTTTTAAATATTGTGCTGAGCTTTTTGGTTTTGGGCATTGACCCCATCAACATGATGTTTACTTCCTTTGATGAAAGCTTAGTGCAGTTGGCGGAATATTATCGCGAGCACGGTATGAGCGAGGCAGATATTAAGACATCTATTGATTCTTACAAAGAAATGTTTCGGATGATGCGTATTATTATGCCAGGAGCATTTTTCCTGTGCGCGCCTGTAATGGCTTTTGTTAATTATATTGCGGCGAAAAAAATTCTTGTGAAGCTTGGCGAGAGCTTTGAGAATTTTCCGGACTTTGTTCTGCTGAAGGTGCCTAAATGGGTTTTGTGGCCTTACTGCATTTCTTTGCTGGCGGTGACGTATTTTTATCAAACGGACCAAAGCAGCTGGATGTACAATGTTTCGGTAAATGTGCAGACGGTGTGCAGCTTTGTTTTAGTGTTTCAAGGCATTGTGCTGTTGTATTGGTTCGTTGATACCAGAAAAAAACCGCGTTGGTGGGCAAATATAGGCATGCTTTTACTGTTTGCGATTCCTATTTTCTCGCAGATTATGGTTTATGTAGGCGCTTTTGATTTGGTGTTTGATTTCCGCAAGATTAGAGGACGTTAATGTTTTTGATTCAGCGTTAAGCTGTGTATTGATTCGAGGTGGAACTGTATGTTTAACAGATTTAACCACAATATGAATTCCAAGGTTGACACTAATGTTTATTTTTTGCTGATAGTGTTGTTGGCGCTTTTGGTTGGCTATTTGCAGCCTAAGCTGATTGTGCCTGCGCTGCTTATAGTGGCAGTAACCTATTATTTTGGCCGCCGTAATATTATCAACAAAGAGATTTTTTTCAGCAGCTATTTAGATAATATTATCCGCAATATTGAGCGCACTAATTATTTTGCCGTGCGCAAAATGGATATTGGTATGGCCGTTTTTTCTAAGGATGGCAAGCTGCAATGGAAAAATAATTTGTTTGCTCAATGGGTGGGAAAAAAGAATTTAGAAGGAAAGCTGCCGGAAGAAATTCTGCCTTTACAGCCTAACGCTTTTGAAATGCTCAGCGTGCGCGACGGTGAGCAGATAATTCAGCTGGAAGGTCGCTACTACCGTATGAAATATGCCAGCGTGCAGACGCAGGAGCACGCTAATAAAAAAGATGATTTGAGCACTAACAGCGGCTTGATGATTTATTTAACAGATATTACGGATTTTGAACTGCTGCGGCAAAAATACAGCAACGATAAAATCTGTTTGGCTTATGCTCGTTTTGATAACTATGAGGAAGTTACGCGAGGTTTAAGCGAAACCAATATTGCCAACTTAAACGGCGAAATCAATGAGCTGTTGACTAAGTGGGCAGCTTCGCAGCATGGCTTTATATGCCGTATGAATAAGGAAATAAGCCTTTTGGGCTTTACCCAATCGGCAGTGCTGGATATGATGGAGGATAAGTTCACTGTTTTGGACCGTATCCGCGAGATTCGTTCCGGCAATAAATTTGCGCCGACTTTTAGTATTGGCGTAGCCTGTGACGGTGTAACGTTGGAGGAATTGGTGCAGAATGCCAATAAAAGTTTATATTTGGCTTTAGGACGCGGCGGCGACCAAGCAGTTGTTTTAAAGGATAAAAACACTCAATTTTTTGGCGGCACCTCCACTGTTGCTGCTAAGAGCACTCGTGTGCGCGCTCGCATTGTAGCTCAGACTATTCACGAGCAGATGCAGCTGGCAGATAGAATTTTTGTTATGGGTCATCACAATGAAGATTATGACGCTATTGGCGCAGCTGTGGGCATGGCAAAGCTTGGCTTAGCTTTAAATAAAGAAACTTATATTATAGCCAGTGAGCACAACGAATATTACAACCGTATTTCCGAAATTTTAGCGCACGAGAATATTATTCTTTCGGATAACGAAACTAAGTATTTTGATATTGTGTTGCATGAAGAGGAAGCCGTGCGCTTGGTAACGCCTAAGAGCCTGCTGATTATTGTTGACCATCACCGCGCTGCTCTGTCGGCTTCACAGAAGCTTTTGGCTGCGGTGCGCAACCGCATTGTTATCGATCATCATCGTCGGGCGGAGGATATTATCGGCGATACCGTGTTGCTTTATCTGGAACCCTCCAGTTCGTCTACCAGCGAGCTGGTAACGGAGCTTATCTGCTATTTTGACGACGGTCTGGAAATTACGCCTGCAGAAGCAACTGTTCTTTATGCCGGCATTGCGTTGGATACCAAGAATTTTGCCGTGCAAACCGGCGAGCGTACTTTTGAAGCAGCGGCCTTACTGCGCCGCAGCGGTGCGGCTCCCAATTTAGTGCGTCAGCTTTTTAAAGATAATATCGATATCGTACAGATGCGGGCAAGACTTATTGCCGAAGCCAAAACGCCGATTCCGGGTTTGGCGATTTCTGTTATGCGTAATGCAGTACGCGATACAAAGTCTTCCGTGCTTGCTGCACAAACTGCTGATACCTTAATTACAGTGGAAGGTATTGCTGCCAGTGTGGCAATAGTTGAATATAAAGACGGTTATCTTGGCATCAGCGCCCGCAGCGACGGCAGCGTCAACGTGCAGGTTATAATGGAAGAATTAGGCGGCGGCGGCCATCAGACTGTGGCCGGCGTGCAGCTTGCCAATAAACGCGCCAAGGATGTAGAACCGCAGATTATTGCATTAGCAAAAAAACAATTAGAGGAGAGAGATAATAATGAAAGTAATTCTGTTGCAAGACGTTAAAAGTTTAGGTAAAAAAGGTGATGTTGTAGAAACTGCCGAGGGCTATGGCCGTAATTATTTGCTGCCGCGCAAGCTGGCTAAAGAAGCAACTACCGCTAATTTAAATCAGGCTAAAGCTGATAAAGCAACTGCCGCTCACCGCGCTGCGCAAGCTAAGGATGAGGCCGTTGTTTTGGGCGCGCAGGTAGAAAAAATTGTTGTGCACATGAAAGTGCGCGTTGGCGATAACGGTAAAATGTTTGGCTCTGTAACCGGTAAGGATGTTGCCGAGGCCTTGATTAAGCAAACCGGACTTAACATTGACCGCCGTAAAATCGAGTTGAAAAATGCAGTTAAGGGTTTAGGCGAATATAATGCTGTAGCAAAGCTGCACACGGACGTAACTGCTTCCTTTAAGGTAATGGTTGAAGCAGAATAACATTATGGAAGAAAGAGTACCACCTCAAAATATAGAAGCCGAGCAGTCGGTGCTGGGCGCTATGCTCATTGATAAGGAAGCCATTGCCAAGACTACGGAAGTTTTGAACAGCGACGACTTTTATCGTGAAGCTCACAGAGTAATTTTTAACGCGATGCTGGAGCTGTACAATAAAAATGAAGCTGTGGATATGGTAACCGTAACAGATATTCTGCGCCGGGAAAATAAGCTGGAGGATGTTGGCGGTATTGCCTATATTACCAGTTTGGCTAATGTGGTGCTGACGGCAGCTAATGTAAAATTTCATGCTGATATTGTAGCGGAAAAAAGTATTCTGCGCCAGCTGGTGCGTGTTTCTACAGAAATTGCTGCCATGGGTTATGAAGCTAACGACGAAGTAGGCGTTTTGTTGGATACGGCGGAAAGCCGCATTTTAGAAATTTCCAACCGCAAGAAAAAGGCAGATTTTACACCCATCAGCGCGGTACTTATGGAAAGCGTACAAAATATTGAAAAGCTGCTGGAAAATAAAGGCGGTCTTACCGGTCTGCCGTCCGGATTTAACGATTTAGACAAATTGACCAGTGGGCTGCATCCTTCTGATTTTATTATTTTGGCAGCGCGTCCTTCCATGGGTAAAACTGCGTTAGCTTTAAATATTGTGCAGAATGTAGCTTTACGCGCGCATAAAAGAGTGGGCGGACAGCCGCGCAGCGTAGCTTTTTTCAGTTTGGAAATGAGCAAGGAACAGCTAGTTAACCGTATGCTCTGTGCGGAAGCTAATATTGACAGTCAGCGTCTGCGTGTCGGTGAAATGAACGACAAGGATTGGGACGCTCTGTGGGTTGCCTGCGATACTATGAGCAAGGCTAATATTTTTATAGATGATACTGCCGGTATCACGGTTATGGATATGCGCAGTCGTGCCCGCCGCCTGAAAGCGGAGCATGGCTTGGATTTAATTGTAGTCGATTATTTGCAGCTTATGCAGGGCAGCGGCAAACGTAACAATAGCGGCGACCGCCAACAGGAAGTTTCGGAAATTTCCCGCTCGCTAAAAGCGTTGGCGCGTGAATTAGATGTGCCTGTTTTAGCATTGTCCCAGCTGAGCCGCGGTGTAGAAGCGCGTCAGGTGAAGCGTCCTATGCTCAGCGATTTGCGTGAATCCGGGTCTTTAGAGCAGGATGCAGATATAGTTGCTTTTCTTTACCGCGAAGATTATTATAATCCTGAAACCGAAAATAAACACACGGAGCTGATTATTGCTAAGCATCGTAACGGCCCTGTGGACACTGTTAATTTGTTCTTCCATAAACAATTTACAAAATTTGTTGGCTTCACTAAGCGTGAGGGCTAGAATATTATTAAGGACTGCTGAAAATGCGGCCGCTCAAAAATCTAACGATTGGAGCTGGCTGCATTAACGGCAGCCCTTTTTGTTGGCGAAAATTTTATTCTGCTTCCGAATATTTTCTCTTGATTGTCTAAAAATGTTCAGAAAGCTTGCGTTTATCTGCGGAAAATGATATTATTATTATGTACTAAATTGCAATGAAGAATCTGAAGGTAAAGTATTGGCTTTCAGATGTTTTTTCATGAATAAAAATGCTTGGGAGGCATACGGAAAATGATTGATCGCTATACTCATCCGGAAATGGGTAATATCTGGACCCTCGAAAACGAATTTCGTACTATGTTAAAGGTTGAAATCTTAGCTTGCGAAGCTATGAACAAGCTGGGCATTGTTCCTGACGATGCTTTAAAGGATATTCAAACCAAAGCTGATTTCCGTTTGGAGCGTATAAAAGAAATTGAAGCAGTAACCAACCATGATATTATTGCTTTTCTGACCAACGTTGCTGAATATGTAGGCGATGCATCTAAATATATCCATAAAGGACTTACCTCCAGTGACGTTAAAGATACTGCTTTGTGCTATATGACTGTACAATCTGCTGATTTGCTGATGCGTCATCTGGAAAATTTCCATACTATTCTGCGCCGCCGTGCTGCCGAATTTAAAAATACCGTTATGATCGGCCGTACTCACGGTATTCATGCTGAACCCATGACCTTTGGTATGAAATTTTTGCTGTGGTCTGACGAAATTGAACGCGATATGGCTCGTCTGCAGCAAGCTCGCGATTTGATGGCTGTGGGTAAACTTTCCGGCGCTGTTGGCACTTATTCCAATATTGATCCTTTCGTAGAAGAATATGTATGCAAAAAACTCAATTTGCAACCTGTGCGTTTGGCAACCCAGGTAATTCAACGTGATCGTCATGCTCATTTTCTGACTACCTTGGCTGTTATTGGTTCTTCTTTAGATAAAATGGCTACGGAAATCCGTAATTTGCAGCGCACCGATATCCGTGAAGCTGAAGAATATTTTGCTCCCGGACAAAAGGGTTCTTCCGCTATGCCTCATAAACGCAATCCTATTACCTGCGAAAAGGTAAGCGGTATGGCTCGTCTGTTGCGCGGATATGCTGTGGCGGCTTTGGAAGACGTTGCTCTGTGGCATGAACGCGATATTTCTCATTCTTCCGTAGAGCGCGTAATTCTGCCGGATGCTACTATTGCTTTAGACCATATGCTGCGTAAATTTACCAATATTATTGATAAACTGCTGGTATATCCTGACGCTATGATGGCTAATTTGAATAAAACAGGCGGCTTGATTTTCAGCCAAAACTTGCTGATTGCATTGGTAACTAAAGGCGTTCTGCGTGAAGACGCTTACAAGTGGGTACAGCGCAATGCTATGGCCCGCTGGCTGGAAGGCGCAGACTTTAAGACTAATGTTGAAGCTGATCCGGATATTAAAAAATATCTTACCGATGAAGAAATTGAACATTGCTTCGATCCTAAACCTATGTTGCGCAATGTTGATTTGATTTTCTCTCGTTTTGATTTATAATTGAAAATAATAAGGAGTGACCATTAATGGCATCTGTTATAGTTTTAGGCGCTCAATGGGGCGACGAAGGTAAGGGTAAAATTGTTGACTATTTGGCGCAGAAGGCTGACGCTGTTGTTCGTTACAGCGGCGGCTCTAATGCCGGTCATACTGTTGTAGTTAATGACATCAGCTATAAGCTGCGTCTGCTGCCCTCCGGCGTTTTGTTTAAAGATAAAATCAACGTTTTAGGCAACGGCGTAGTTATCAATCCCGGCGTTGTACTGGCTGAAATTGCCGGTATGAAAGAAAAGGGCATTGATTGCAGCAACCTTGTTATTTCTGACCGCGCTCATGTTGTTCTGCCGTATCATCAGCGTTTGGATGAACTGCAGGAGGAAGCTTTGGGCAGTCATAAAATTGGTACCACTAAAGGCGGCATCGGGCCCTGCTATATGGATAAGGTAGCGCGCGTAGGTATTCGCGTTTGCGATTTGATGGAGCCTGAAACCTTTGCCGAAAAGCTTAAAGTAAATATGGAAGCTAAGAACGCCATTATTACTAAAATTTACGGCGCGGAGCCTTTTGATTACGAAACAGTTCTGCAAGAATATTTGGCTTATGCAGAACAACTGCGTCCTTATGTTACCGATACGGCGGTAGTTTTAGACGAAGTTTTTGCCGCTGATAAAAAAGTTTTATTTGAAGGCGCACAGGCAACTTTCTTGGATATTGACCATGGTACTTATCCGTATGTTACCAGTTCTAATCCTACCGCCGGCAACGCCTGCACCGGCAGCGGTATCGGCCCTCGCTTTATTGATCACGTTGTTGGCGTAGTTAAGGCTTATACTACCCGCGTAGGTGAAGGCCCTTTCATCACCGAGCTTTTGGATACCGACGGCCCTGGTACGCAGATTCGTGAAACCGGTCATGAATACGGCACTGTAACCGGTCGCCCGCGTCGCTGCGGTTGGTTGGATGCCTTTATGCTGCGTTACAGCGCTCGCGTGAACAGCTTGGATTATTTGGCAATTACCCGTCTGGATATTTTAGACCAAATGCCGAAAATTAAAATGTGCGTTGGCTACAAAATTGGCGACGAGATTTTAAAACGTATTCCTGCAAGCTTGAATGTGCTGGCCAAAGTTGAGCCGATTTTTGAAGAGTTTGACGGCTGGATGACTGATATCAGCGGAATTCGCGATTACGATAAGCTGCCGGAAAACGCTAAAAAATATTTGGCACGCATTGCCGAGGTTTCTGGTGTAGAATTGGGTATCGTTTCCGTTGGCCCTAACCGCGAGCAAACCATCGTTTTACAAGAACTGCTGTAATTTACTAAGAGTTTATTGTATAAAACTCTTGACGTAAATATATAAAAAGAGTATAATACTTATGTTGCTGTTATTGCAGTCAATGATTCACTAGCTCAGTCGGTAGAGCACCTGACTTTTAATCAGGGTGTCCGGGGTTCGAATCCCCGGTGGATCACCAAATTAATAAATTATACTGCTATCCTATTTAGGGTAGCAGTATTTTTATGTCTAAAAATTTTTATAACGTATCCCTTAGACAAGCAAAGTAAGTTCAATCACATAAAATTTCAGAAAATCGTTTACATTTGTTCTGACAAATGTTACAATGGGGCTAAAGAAAGGTGCGGTGATAATATGCTGACTTTGGAATTGCTGCAAAAAATGCTTTTAACGGCAGCGGTAGCCTTAAAAGAAAACGTAATTCCTCTATGCGAGCTGGACAGTGTAGCAGGCGATGGAGATCACGGACTGACTATTGGCCGTATGGCTGACGCTATCAAGCAAAGAGTGGAAAGCGGCGCAAGCGCTGACATTAAAGAGCTGCTGGATGATTTGTCCATGGATTTTATGGGGGTAAACGGCGGCAGTGCAGGTCCCTTGTGGGGAACGGTTTTCGGCGGTTTTGCTGAGGGCGTGGACGAAGGCGCGACGGAATTGGATACTGCTGCTGTGCACAAAATGCTGGAGCAGGCTAAGGAAGATTTTATGGATATTTCTAAAGCAAAACCCGGCGATAAAACTATGGTAGATGCTCTTTATCCGGCATTAGACGCCGGTATTGCCTGCAGCGGCGATACTAAAGCTATCTTCACAGCTATGGCCGCAGCTGCTAACAAAGGCGCTGAGGCTACGGCAAATATGGTAGCGCGTTTTGGCAGAGCTAAAAACGTAGGCGAGCGCAGCTTGGGCTACAAAGATCCTGGCGCAGTATCCATGGCGTTATTATTGACTAAAATGGCGGAAGCTATCTAAAAAATTATTTATAACGGAGGCGTAATCATGCAAAAATTTATTAACAAACCGGAAGATTTGACTAGCGAATTACTGGAAGGCTTAGCTTTATCTAATCCGGAAATTATTTCATTGGAGCAGGGCAATTTAGTTGTCAATAAAAAATTGGCAGAGGCTGACCGTGTAACTATCGTTACCCTTGGCGGTACCGGCCATGAGCCTGCCATTAGCGGCTTTGTCGGCGAAGGTATGGTAGATATTTCTGTAGCTGGTAATATTTTCGCAGCTCCCGGACCGCAGGCTTGCGTAGAAGCTATTAAAATGGCAGACAAGGGTCATGGCGTGCTGTTCGTAGTTCTGAACCACGCAGGCGATATGCTGACCGGCAATCTGACTATGAAACAAATTAAAAAATTGGGCATTCCCGTCATTAAGGTTGTTACTCAAGAAGATATTGCTAATGCTCCGCGTGAAAATGCCGACGATCGCCGCGGTCTGGTAGGTTGCGTGCCTTTGTATAAAATTGCCGGCGCTGCTGCTGCGCAAGGCAAGTCCTTGGAAGAAGTTGCCGCTATTGCGCAAAAATTTGCCGATAATATGGCAACCATTGCTGTTGCTACTAAGGGCGCAACTCATCCTGCAACCGGTATGGAAATTGCACACATTGAGGATGGTATTATGGAAGTTGGCATGGGTCAGCACGGCGAAGGCGGCGGTGGCAGCCAGCCTATGAAATCTGCTGATGAAACTGCGGCTATTATGATGAACGCACTGCTCAAAGATTTGGACGTACAAGCTGGCGAAAAACTGCTGGTAATTATCAACGGCAGCGGCGCCACAACTCTTATGGAACAGTTGATAGTTTTCCGCGCCTGCCATAAATTGTTGGCTGACAAAGGCATTGAGGTTGCAGCTAGCGCAGTGGGCGAAATTTTGACCGTACAAGAAACTGCTGGTTTCCAAATGTTTATTGCGCGTATGGACGAGGAAATGTTGGGCTACTGGAACGCTCCTTGCCGCACTCCTTACTACAAAAACTGATTATCAGTATTTTTGCTAACTATTAGGAGGATAGCTATGGCTGATAAAGATGGCAATATTTTAGCAAAGGACTACGGTATCGGCATTAAACCGCCTCTGCAGACTTTTCCTGTGAAGGGGCATCAAAGTGCAGGTTGGGGCATGCAAAGCCGTTTGTCACAAATTTTTGGTGATGATGGACGCACTATTATGCTGGCTTTTGATCACGGATATATTATGGGTTCCACTGCCGGATTAGAGCGTTTAGATTTGGTAATTCCGCCTTTAATGCAGTATGCGGACTGCCTGATGGCTACTCGCGGCGCTTTGCGCACCTGTATTCCGGCAAATCATCATAAAGCTATTGCTTTGCGCTGCACTGCTGATACCAGTGTGCTGAAAGATGATATGAGCTTTGGCTCAGCTGGCGTGGATATTGAGGACGCTCTCCGCATGAATGCTTCCTGCATGGCTGTACAATGCTTTGTAGGCGCGGCGGGAGAGCTGGATTCTCTGCGCACCTTGTCTTATTATGTTAATAATGGTGAAAAATATGGTATTCCCGTATTAGGCGTTGTAGCGGTTGGCAAGGAAATGGAACGCACTACGCGCTACTTCTCCTTGGCAACTCGCTTGCTGGCAGAACAAGGAGCGCATATTATCAAAACCTATTACTGCGAAAATTTTGAGCAGATTACTGCTGCCTGCCCTGTGCCCATTGTAATTGCCGGCGGCAAAAAAATTCCCGAAAGCGAAGCTTTGGACATGGCCTATCGCGCAGTAAGCGAGGGTGCTGCCGGTGTGGATATGGGACGTAACGTACTGCAGGCAGAATGTCCGAAAGCAATGCTGCGGGCAATCCGCATGGTGGTACACGAAAATGCTAAGCCGGAAGAAGCTTTTAAGGCTTATGAATTGTGGAAGAAGGACGTGAAATAAATGAAAGAATTTATGCATGTAGGCGTACCCACAGCTATCGCCCGCGAAGGCGAAATTTACGCTGAAGGAATTAAAACTCACATTATTACTCCCGACACTAATGAATTTCATATTGAATACCTGCGTTTTGAAAAGGATACGCCGCTGCCCCAAGAGCTGCAAACCTTAGTGCACGTAGCCTACAAGGTTGACGACCTTGACAAACAGTTGGCCGAGAACAAGGTTATTGTGGAGCCTTGGATGGCGGACGAGCATACCCGCATTGCCTTTGTCATGAAGGACGGCATTCTTTTTGAACTGATGGAAGAAGTTAAATAAAATGCTGCCGACAGGTGAACGGGCACAGCTTATTGCTGTTGCCCGTTTTTATTATGAAGACAATCTGACCCAGGCGCAAATTGCTCAGCGGCTGGGAGTTTCCCGTCCGTTGATTAGCAGAATGCTTACGAAAGCGCGGGAGGTAGGCATTGTGCATATCGAAATATGCGCGGGCGAAGCAGGCGAAACAGATTTATTAGAGCAATTACAATTAAAATACGGACTTTTAGGCGGCTGTGTGGTAAGTGCCGGACGAGGGCAATGGCAGCAGGCGGCTCGCTATTTGGCGACAGAAACTGCGGGCGATAATGTTTTGGGACTTGGCTGGGGCTACACCTTAGGTGAAATCTGCTCCGGCTTGGAAAAGGGACGGCTGCATCAGCAGCTTGGTTTAGTGCTGCCGCTGATAGGTCAGGCGCATATTCCCAACAAGGGCTATCATCCCGATACTTTGGCACAGCTGTGGGCGGAAATTTGCGGACGCAGCAGCATAGTGCTTGGCTGTCCGGCGTTTCCTGCTTCGGCAGAAGAAAGGGACGAGCTGGAAGCGCAAAGCAAATACCAAGAAATAGCAGCTCAATGGCAACAGCTGGATGCGGCAGTTGTCGCTATCTGCGGCTATCCCTCTGTACCCGACGAAGCTACTGCCACTCGCTATGGTGACGCGCTGATAAAACAGCGCGCTGTGGGGAGCTTTTTATCTTATTACTACAACGAGCGCGGCGAATTTATCAGCGGCAATAATGATTTCTGTCTGCACATTTCTTTAGCGGCGCTGCGGCGCAGCAAAAAGCTTATCGGCGTTGGCTTAAATGTGGGAAAGTCCACTTTGTTAGGCGCTTTAGCCACGGGAATGTTTACGCATTTAATTGTAGATGAGCAGCAGGCGCGCAGTCTTTTGTAGAATTATGTAAGTTTTGAACAATCGCTCTTGGTATACAAATAAATTTTGCAAATTTATCACAAAATTGTTTACAAGCTACTAAAAAAAGTATAAAATAACCTCATCTATGAATTATAAAATTTTGTAGTATGGAAGGATGGTAAAAATGATTTCTTTGAAAACCTCTAAAATGAAAGCTTTAGCTGCCGGTTTAATGCTCACATTGGCTTTAGGTGTGTTGGGCTGCGGTGGCGACAAAAAAGACGCTGCAAAAAAAGACGCGAAGGTTAATGTTGGTATTGTGCAATTAGTTGAGCACGCAGCTTTGGACGCTGCCAACAAGGGCTTTGTGGAAGGCTTAGCTTCTAAAGGCTATAAGGAAGGCCAAAATATTGCTTTTGACCGTCAAAATGCACAGGCCGACCAATCTAATCTGCAAAATATTGCTCACCGTTTTGTCAACAACAAAGTTAATTTGATTTGCGCTATTGCTACTCCGGCTGCGCAAACTGCAGCTAACGTGACCAGCGATATTCCTATTGTAGCCACTGCTGTAACCGATTACCAAACTGCTAAATTAGTTAAGGACAACGCTAAACCCGGCACCAATGTAACCGGCACCAGTGATATGAATCCCGTTAAAGAGCAGCTGGATTTGTTATTGAAAATTGTACCTAACGCCAAAGCCGTAGGCGTTATTTACTGCTCCAGCGAGGTTAACTCTCAATTACAAACCGATATCCTGAAAAAAGCTGCGGCTGATAAAGGTATTGCCATTAAAGAAGCAACTGTATCCAATGTTAACGATATTCAACAGGCTGCCCGCAGCTTGGTTGGTAATGTTGACGCCATTTATGTTCCTACCGATAACGTTTTAGCGTCTGCAATGCCTACGCTGTCTACCGTTACCGAAGAAGCCAAGCTTCCCGTAATCTGCGGTGAGGGCGGTGAAGTTAAAGCCGGTGGCTTGGCAACCTTGGGCGTAGATTACTACAAGCTGGGCTTCCAGGCTGGCGAAATGGCAGCAGATATTCTCAGCGGCAAATCTAAACCTGCTGATATGGCTGTTCAAACCCAAAAAGAATTCAGTGCTATTGTTAATATGAAAGTTGCAGAAAAAATTGGCGTGAAAATTCCGGAAGACGTTTTGAAAGGTGCAGAATTAGTTAAATAAGCAAATTCTTGTTATTTAGACAAATTAGTCTGCCATATCTAGTTATGGCAGACTTTTATCTATTTATGTTTTAACATTGGATCTGCAAGAATTTATTGCGGAGGATAAAGATATTATGGAAGGATGTTATTGATGCTTGATTTATTGATACCGACCGTGGCGCAGGGGTTACTATGGGCTTTGCTGGCTTTGGGCGTATATGTGACCTTCAGAGTTTTAGATGTGGCTGACTTGACCGTAGAAGGCAGCTTCCCTTTGGGGGCGGCAACAGCAGCTTCTTTGATGGTAGCTGGCTACGGACCCTTGACCGCGATTATAGCAGCGTTTATTACTGGTACCTTGGCTGGCGTTGTTACCGGGCTTTTGCATACCAAAATGAAAATTCCTGCTCTGTTAGCCGGCATTTTGACGATGATTGCTTTGTATTCCGTTAATCTGCGCGTAATGGGCAAGGCCAACTTGTCCCTTTTAGGCGTGGATACTACCTTTAAAATTGCCCGCGGTATGCTTGGCATGAACATGGCTTATACCACCTTAATTGTTGGTTTGGCTATCACAATTATCGTCGGCATGTTTCTCTATTGGTTTTTTGGTACTCAAATTGGCGCGGCAATTCGTGCTACGGGCTTTAACCAGCAGATGATTCGCGCTCAAGGTGTGGATACGGATATAACCATTATTTTAGGCTTGCTTTTGAGTAACGGTCTTGTTGCTGTCAGCGGCGCGTTGGTAGCTCAGTCCAACGGCTTCTCTGATGTCGGCATGGGTACCGGTACCATCGTTATCGGGTTAGCCTCCGTTATTATCGGCGAAGTGCTTTTTGGCACACGCTCCTTTAAAAACTGTTTAATTTCTGTGGTTTTAGGCTCTATTGTTTACCGCATTGTTATCGCTTTAGTTTTGACTATGGGTATGCCGCCTAATGACCTTAAACTTTTTACTTCTGTTTTGGTGGCTTTTGCTTTGTCCATGCCTCTTATTAAGGCTAAGTTCAAAGGCAGAAAGGCGGTGCGTTAAAATGCTGCATGTTGAAAATATCTCTAAAACCTTTTTTCCCGGAACCATAAATGAAAAACGTGCCTTACAGAATTTATCTTTGCGTTTAGCGCCGGGAGATTTTGCTACGGTTATCGGCGGCAACGGCGCAGGCAAGTCTACCATGCTTAACTCTATTGCGGGAGTATTTCCGGTTGATGCAGGCAAGATTATCATTGACGGAGAAGATATTACTAAGAAGCCTGAGCATAAAAGAGCAAAATATATCGGACGCGTTTTTCAGGACCCTATGCTGGGAACTGCTGCCGGTATGATGATTGAAGAAAATTTATCTTTAGCTGCCCGTCGCGGTGAAGTTCCCGGCTTGGGCTGGAGCCTTTCCAGTGAGCAGCATGACCGTTTTTATGAGCTGCTCAAGGAACTTGACCTTGGCTTGGAAAACCGTATGACAGCTAAAGTTGGTCTGCTTTCCGGCGGTCAGCGTCAGGCGTTGACGCTGCTCATGGCAACCTTAAAAAAGCCTAAGCTGCTGCTTTTAGACGAGCATACAGCTGCCTTAGACCCCAAAACTGCTGCTAAAGTGTTGGCTTTAACAGAAAAAATAGTTACACGTGATAATTTAACTACGCTCATGATAACTCACAACATGCGTGATGCGCTAAGCTATGGAAATCGTTTGATTATGCTGCACAACGGCCGCATAATTATTGATGTGCAGGGTGAGGAGAAAAAATATTTGCAGATTCCCGACCTGTTGGAGATGTTTGAAAAAGCCAGCGGTGCAGAAATGTCCAGTGACAGACTGTTATTGGGTTAATAATATTTTGCTAAGCAGAAAGAGACAATATTGCAATCAGAGGAATGTTGATAAATTAAATATGGATATATCATAGAGAAGTCTATAATATAGAAGAAAATAAATAAAAAATATGTGAAAAAGACTTGAAAAATATTGATATCGTGATATACTCTAAATATGTAAGCATACATACTGCAAGAAAGATTATTATATGTTAACCGAAAGGCGGTGTTAAGTATGCATGAAGAAATAAAACTTATTGGTCGTAGAATTAGATTGTTGAGAACAGCAAAAAATTTAACTCAGACTGAATTAGCAAAAGAGATGGAAATTTCTCAAACGCATTTATGCAATATTGAATGCGGCCGTGTTCCTGTAACTCTACCTAATCTGTTGAAACTGCACAGCCTGTTGGAATGCGATATGGCTAGCTTTTTTGTGGATTTAGATAAGAAAACAGAGACTCAAGAAGATGATATTAGCTTGGATGACGTATTGCAGCTTGTTAAATTATTGAAGCAAAAAAAATAATAGAAGAATCTTGTAGAAAAATAAGGGTGCGTTTAAACTGACAAAGCAGTAACGCATCCTTTTTTCGTTGCAATTAGGTGGGTTTCATATTATCATATAGCTATTAAATATGAGGAGGAACAGCTCTTGCGCTATAAAACTTTAATTTTTGATTTAGACGGAACTTTATTAAACACTTTAGAGGATTTGGCGATGGCGACTAATCATGCGCTGACCGTAAATAATTTTCCGCCGCGTACAGTGGAAGAGGTGCGCATGTTTGTCGGCAACGGTATCCGCAAGCTGATTACGCGCGCCGTGCCGCCGGGAACAGCGGACGCCGTGCAGGAAAAGGTTTTTGCCGATTTTAATACTTATTATAAGGTGCATTGCAATGATACAACCTGCGCTTATGAGGGCGTTATGCAGCTTTTAGAGGAGGCGCGTGCCCTTGGCTGTAAAACGGCGATTGTTTCTAATAAGGCGGATTATGCCGTGCAGGAGCTGGCACAGCTGTACTTTGAAGGTCTTTTGGATGCTGCTTGCGGCGAACGCGCAGGAATTGCGCGCAAGCCTGCGCCGGATATGCTGTTGGCTGTAATGCAAAAGCTAGCGGCAGAACCGGAGACTACTATTTATATCGGCGATTCTGATACAGATCTTTTAACGGCGAAAAATACCGGCGTAGCCTGCATTGGTGCTTGCTGGGGCTTTCGTGGCAGAAAATTTCTTGTAGAGCATGGCGCAGTGCTTTTGGCTGATCAAGCTGCCGATGTTTTGGCGCTGTGTAAATAAAAGTTTAATACAGATTTTATAACGAACGCTTGTTAATGGAGCGTTTTGCGCTAGGAAGCCCAAGCATAATAAAAAACCACTGACTGCATTTTACGTGCGATCAGTGGTTTTACTTTTGTCAGCCTATTAGAAGCCAGCGGTGATAGTTCCTTTGAAATGGTCTTCAATAAATTTTTTGTTTGCAGCAGATTGATAAATTTTTTTGAGCTGCGCAATGCGGGGGTCATTAGCATTGGCTTTGGCAGTAACAAAAATGTTCAAGAACGGATTATCGGGACGCTCAATAAGGAGAGAATCTTTGGAGGGATTTAGTTTAGCAACTAAAGCGTAGTTAGCATTGATAACGGCAATATCCATATCGGGCATAGCTTTGGGAATTGAAGCTGCGTCCAGCTCCTGAATTTTGTAGTTTTTAGGATTTTTAGTAATGTCGGCAGCGGTAGCAGTAACAGAATTTTTGTCTTTTAATTCAATGAAGCCTTTATCAGCCAGCACTAAAAGAGCGCGGGCGCCGTTGGAAGGGTCGTTGGGAATGCCGATGACTGCGCCTTCCGGAATATCTTCTACTTTTTTATATTTGCTAGAATAAATGGCCATGGGGAAGTTTACGGTTTTAAAAACTTCTACCAGCTCAAATTTAGGCTCTTTTTTCAAAGTTGCAGCTAAGTAGGGAGCATGCTGCATACTGTTGGCGAAAAGTTCTCCCTGGCTTAAAGCTACGTTAGGAGAAACAAAATCAGAGAATTCTACTACTTCTACTTTTAAGCCGTCTTTTTCCGCCAGCTTTTTCACATTATCCATAATTTCAGCGTGAGGACCGGCAGTTACGCCAATTTTAATAGGCGCGTTGGGATCTGCTTTTTGAACGGATTTTTTTTCGCCGCCGCAGCCCGCTGCTACAACAATAAGCGCACAGAGTGCAATGGTGATTAAAATTTTAACTAATTTACTCATCATTATACCTCCAATAATATATGTTTAGAAAATTTTATTTTTATAGCAAGCCCTCAAGCGCGCTTTGAAGACCGCGTAAACAAGGATTACAGTTTATTTTTGTTCAGCTTTTTGGATGCGTAGTCGCCTAAGGACTGCATTGCCTGCACCATAATAATCAAAACTACAACAGTGGCCAGCATAACATCCATTTGGAAACGTTGGTAGCCGTAGCGGATAGCCAAGTCGCCTAAGCCGCCGCCGCCCAGAGTACCGGCCATAGCTGAATAACCGATTAAGCTGATGATGGCTAAGGTTACGCCCAGCACGATGGAATGCAGAGCTTCCGGCAGCAGCACTTTAGTGATAATCTGCATGGGACTTGCGCCCATAGCCTGCGCTGCTTCGATAATGCCGGGATTGATTTCCAGCAAAGAGGATTCAATAATGCGGGCAATAAAAGGCGCTGCGGAAATGGTCAAGGGCACGATAGCTGCAGTGGTACCAATGGAGGAACCAACAATCATACGCGTCAGCGGAATAATTGCTACCATTAAAATAATGAAGGGAGTGGAACGAGTGGCATTGACGACTGCGCCCAAAATGCTGTTCAGAGCCTGATGGGGCAGAATATGATTTTTGCGGGTGACGGTTAGAATAACGCCTAAGGGAATACCAATCAAAGTGGAAAGTGCAGTAGAGGCGAAAACCATATAGCAGGTTTCCCAAAAGGATTTTATTAAAAGATTGAGCATATCAGGATTCATAGCCAATTACCTCCGTTTTCAGATTTTGCTGGTGCAAATAGTCTAAGGCGTTGTTGATGCCTTCTTTATCGCCGCTGATTTCGATAATCAACGTGCCGAAGGGAACATCTTTGAGCTGGTCGATATTGCCGTACAAAATACTTACGTCAACAGAAAAATGTTTAACCATACCTGAAACAATAGGCTCGCCTGCGGAATCGCCGATAAAGGAAATGCGGACGATAAGCTTGCTGCCGTTTTTGTAGGTGTCGGTGAGCGTGAGCTTTTTAATCATCTCCGGTATTTCTGCATTGACAACGCTCTTGGTAAATTCTTTCGTAGTAGGATGCTGGGGATTGGTGAACATATCCACCATGGAGCCTTCTTCAATAATGTTACCGTTTTCCATAACGGCAACGCGGTCGCAAATCATTTTGACAACTTCCATTTGGTGAGTAATAAGTACGATGGTTAAGTTAAGCTTTTTGTTGATGTTCTGCAAAAGCTCTAAAATAGATTTGGTAGTCTGCGGGTCGAGGGCGGATGTTGCTTCGTCGCACAGCAGCACTTTGGGATTGCTTGCCAAAGCGCGGGCAATGCCTACGCGCTGTTTTTGACCGCCGGATAATTGGCTGGGATAATAATTGGCGCGGTCCTGAAGCTGTACCAGCTCCAGCAGCGGACGCACGCGCTTATCAATTTCAGCTTTGCTCAAGCCTTGAATTTCCAAAGGGAAAGCAATATTTTGGTAAACGGTACGGCTGGTGAGTAAATTAAAATGCTGGAAAATCATGCCGATACTTTGGCGCGCTTTGCGCAGCTGCGCTTCGCTCATGGCAGTCAGATCTGCACCGTCCACAAAAACTTGTCCGTTGGTAGGTCGTTCCAGCATATTGATGCAGCGCACTAAAGTGGATTTGCCTGCGCCGGACAGACCGATGATGCCGAAAATTTCTCCGGCTTTGATGCTGAGCGTAGTTTTTTTCAAAGCGTGGATATCGCCGGCTTTGCTATAGTAGGTTTTTTCTACATTAACTAATTCTATCATCCTAAAAGTCCTTCCTTAAATAAATTTTACAGCTTTAGATACTAAAAAATCCTTCACCGACAGAGTGAAGGATTTTGCTTGCGCTTAGTTATCTTCATCTGCCGGATTTCTCCGTTGGAATTGGCACCGTTCACCGCAGTGTGGTTGCCGTAGCTTCATCGGGCCAGTCCCTCGGCTACTCTTGATGAATATATTTTAAATTAGTGACTTAATTCTACATCTATTTGCTACGATTGTCAACAAAAATATCGCTTAAATTTACATAAGCTGTAAATTTTTGTAAATTTTTCTTGACTTTCACTAGATAAAGTATTAAAGTATTTTTACAAGTTATTAGTAAAATTTTTCTTGAGTTTAGAATTTTCATAGAGGAGGAAAATTATGGCAGCCAATCGACACGATCATTTGACCGATCAATTATTTAAAGTTATTTTGAGCCTGAAGAACGAAGAACAATGTTATAAATTTTTTGAGGATCTCTGCACCGTCAGCGAAGTGAAGGCTATGGCGCAAAGATTAGAGGTTGCGCGTATGCTGGACGAAGGCTCCATTTACGAAGCTATTGTAGAAAAAACCGGCGCCAGCACAGCAACCATTTCCCGCGTCAAGCGCTGCCTTGTTTATGGCGCCGACGGCTATTATTCTGTGATGGATGTATTAAAAGGAGAGACAAAGCAAGATGATAAATAAGGTCTATCAGGTTCCCTATGGTACGAAAGATATTCTGCCGGGAGAGATGAAGACGCGCCGCCGTATTGAGGATGCAATTATCGACGTGTTTGATAAATGGGGATATGATGAAGTCAAAACTCCTGGCTTTGAGTATGTGGATACTTTTGGCAATATGGGTGCGAAAGGCGATTTTCGCTTTTTTGACCGCAATAATAATCTTTTGGTGCTGCGCAGCGATATGACGGCGCCCATTGCGCGTCTGACGGCTACGCGTCTGAACGGCGGCGAAAAAATTAAACGTTTGTGCTATCTGGCTAATTTGTATCGTTATGAAGAAATTCAAGCCGGACGGCAATGCGAATTTGAGCAGGCCGGCGTAGAACTTTTGGGAGCCAGCGGCGCCGCTGCCGACGCAGAGGTTATCGTGCTGTCGGCTAAAGCTTTGCAGGCGGCAGGCGTAAAGCAGTTTGCCCTCAGCTTAGGCCATGTGGATTTTATTAACGGCTTGGCAGAGGAAGCCGGCTTCAGCGAAAATCAACTGGTGGAGCTGAAAAATTGTCTGCGCCGCCACGATGCGGTGGGCATGCAGCAAATGGCGGACTCTATGCAAAATATACGTCCGGAAATTAAACAGCTTTTTGCCGACATGCTGTTTTTGCAGGGAGGGCCGGAGCTGCTGGATAAAATGCGCGCTGTGGTTACCAATCCTAAGGCGTTAAACGCTTTGGAAAATTTGGCGGCGATTTATGGACTGGTTAAGGTTTACGGCGCAGAAGCTTATTTAACCTTTGATTTGGGACTTTATCGTTCGTTGGATTATTATACCGGGATGCTGTTTGAAGCTTATCTGCCGGAAATGGGTTATCCCGTGGCAGGCGGCGGACGCTACGATAAAATGATGCAGGGCTTTGGCTTGAACTGCCCTGCCACAGGCTTTGCGCTGGGCGTTGACCGCGTAGTGCTGGCTTTGGAGCGCGGTGGCATGGCGCAGGCTGTGCGCAGCTGGGACGCTTTGGTTGCCTGGAACGAGGGCAGGCTGCCGGAAGCTATTGCTAAGGCTGCCGCTCTGCGCAGCGAGGGGCGCAGCGTTAAGTTATGTACGGAAGCTATGGATTTGACCGCCGCTGCAGCAGCAGTGAAGGAATATTGTTGCTCAAGTCTTGTTTATGTACCCTAAGGAAAGGTCAGGAAAGATTTTCATGAATCAATATATTACCATAGCTTTGCCTAAGGGCAAGCTGTTCAATAAATCTGTGCGCCTGCTGGAAAAGGTTGGTTACAGCGCAGAAAATGTTACGGAGGATTCCCGCAAGCTGGTTATCAGTAACGAAGAAACTAAGGTGCGTTTTATTATTGCCAAAACTGTGGACGTGCCAACTTATGTAGAATACGGTGCGGCAGATATTGGCATTATCGGCAAGGATGTTTTGCTGGAGCAGGATAAGGATGTGGTGGAGCTGCTGGATTTAGGCTTTGGCCGCTGCCGTCTCATGATGGCGGTGCCCGAAGCAAAACGTCGCGCCAAGCTTACGGATTACGCGCATCTGCGTGTAGCGACAAAATATCCTAACTGTGCGAAGGCTTATTTTAATAAAATAGGCATTCAGACAGAAATAGTTAAGCTTAACGGCTCCATTGAGCTGGGACCAATCGTGGGACTTAGCGAGATGATTGTGGATATAGTAGAAACGGGCACGACCTTAAGAGAAAATAAATTAGCAGAGGTAGATTCTATTTTTACTGCTACAGCCCGTTTAATTGCCAACAGAGCCAGCTTTAAATTGAAATTTGCGCGCCTGCATAAATTAGTGGAGGATTTGCGCATTGTTTTACATGAGGAGGAAAATTAAAATGCAAGTTACTGACGCTAGAGTGATGAATGCGGCGGAGATCGCCGCTTTAATGAAGAAAAAAGCTTTTGACGAGGTAGAACTTTCCCCACGGATTCAGGCCGGAACGGACGCCCTGTTTGGCCGTCACATGACGGCAGCGCAGGTTGCCGAGCAGATTGTGGCTGATGTGCGCGCCGGGGGTGACGAAAAATTATTTTATTATACTAAACTTATTGATAGAGTGGAATTAACGCCACAAAACATTCGTGTGACCGAGGAAGAATTTGCCGAAGCGGAAGCTGCTTGCAAGCCGGAAGTAAAGGCTGCTTTAGAACGCGCTATTGCCAACGTTATGAAATTTCATGAGGAGCAAATGCCCAAAACCTGGCTCACTAATCGACCTTACGGCTCCTTGCTGGGACAAAAGGTAACGCCCGTGGATTCCGTAGGCATTTACGTGCCCGGCGGTACCGCCGCTTATCCGTCTTCCGTTATGATGAACGCCTGCCCGGCGAAGGTTGCCGGTGTGCCGCGCATTGTGATGGCTGTGCCTCCCGGAAAGGACGGCAAAGTAAACGCTAACGTTTTGGTAACGGCCAAGCTTATCGGCGTAACGGAAATTTATAAAATGGGCGGCGCGCAAGCCATTGCTGCTTTGGCTTTTGGTACGGCAACTGTGCCCAAGGTAGAAAAAATTACCGGGCCCGGCAATATTTTTGTAACATTGGCAAAAAAAGCAGTTATCGGCCATGTGGATATCGATATGCTGGCAGGCCCCAGCGAAATTTTGGTAGTGGCCGACGACAGCGCCGACCCTGTATATCTCGCCGCAGATTTGCTAAGTCAGGCCGAGCATGACCCGCTGGCGTCTGCAATTTTAGTAACAGACAGCGAGCGCATTGCCAACGCCGTAGCGCAGGAAGTAGAAATACAGCTGGCGAAACTGCCGCGCAAGGAAATTGCTGCGACTTCTTTAGAGCAGGCCGGCAAAATTGTTTTGGCTAAGGATATGGCAACGGTTATTGAAATGGCCAACATTTCTGCACCGGAGCACATGGAAATTATGACGCAGGCTCCCTTTGAAATCATGCCTTACATTCGCAACGCAGGCGCAATTTTCTTAGGCCAATATTCCCCGGAACCTTTGGGCGATTATTATGCAGGGCCTAACCATGTACTGCCCACCGGTGGCACGGCAAAGTTTTATTCCGTTTTGAACGTAGAAACCTTTATGAAAAAAACTAGCATTATTGCTTATACGGCGCAAGGCTTGTATGCGGCTGCCGACGATGTTATTACCTTGGCGGAGGCCGAGGGCTTACAGGCTCACGCTAATGCCATCCGCAAGCGCGTAGGAAAGTGAGGCGGAGAAAATGAACGAGTTTTCCGTACGCAAAAGTATTGAGGCTATGGAGGAATATTCCGTAGAAAACGTGGCTGCCGATATTATTGTTAACGCTAACGAGAGCAACTATCCTGTGCCGGAAGAAATTGCCGCTGGCATTGTCGCGCGCACGGCGCGCTTTCCTTTCAACCGCTACCCGCCGATTAAATCCGAAAATTTATGCGAGGTTATCGCAAAAGAGCTTGATGTGGACACCGACTGCGTAAAAATAGGCAACGGCTCTAGCGAACTTTTGGAAAAGGCTTGCTACGTTTTCGGCGGGTCGGGCAAAAAAATTGCTGTGCCTTGGCCGTCCTTTTCCATGTATGGCGAATACGCCGATTTAAGCGACAGCATAGCAGTGCGTTATCCCTTGACCGAGGAAGGCTATGTGGACGCCGATAGCGTAATTGCTTTTTGTAAAAAAGAGCAGCCGTCGCTGTTGATTGTCTGCAATCCCAATAATCCTACGGGAAATTACAACAGCTTGGCGGCTATGGAAAAAATTATTGCGAACGTCAACTGTCCGGTAATTATGGACGAGGCGTATATGGAATTTGCCGACGGCAAAGAAATTTTGCCTAACGATATGCGTCCTTTGAATAAGCTGTGGCTGGTGGCAGGCTCCACTTTAGGCCTGCTTGGCAAATACAACAATTTTATGGTATTCCGTACCTTTTCTAAAGCCTACGGACTGGCAGGCATGCGCTGCGGCTACGCCGTAGGCGCGGTTGCCTTGGTGCGCCAGCTGGGCAAAGCGCTGCTGCCATATCATGTGAACGCCTTTACGTTGATGGTTGCTAAAACCGTTTACGAAAATAAAGAATTGTACAAGGAGCGCATTAAAACTATTCGTGCCGAACGTGATAAAATGGCCGCTTATATGCAGAAGCTAGGCTTTCGCGTGTGGCCGACAGCTACTAACTTTGTTATGCTGCGCGCTGAGGGTGAGCTGTGCCGTCAGTTGGCGGATGCTTATTACCAAAAATATGGCAAGGATTTGCCGGAGCAGGCTGCCAGTGGTAAGCTGCTGTTTAAATATTATTTGGCAAACAGTATTTTAGTGCGCGATTTTACCAGTCATCCCGCTTTAACCGGCGCGCTGCGCATTACGGTTGGTTTGCCCGAAGAAAATAAACAAATTTTAGCGAAGCTGACGGAATTGGTTATTGAAACCACAGGAGGTAAAGCATGAGAAGCGCAAGCATAGAACGCAAAACCTTAGAAACAGGCGTTAGTGTTGATTGGAGCCTTGACGGCAGCGGTTACTGCGATATTAATACGGGCATTGGATTTTTTGACCATATGCTGACCTTGCTGGCTAAGCACAGCTTTAGCGATTTGATTGTGCAGGCGGCGGGAGACTTAGATGTTGACAGTCATCATACGGTGGAGGATTGCGGTATCGTTTTGGGGCAGGCGCTAAAAGAAGCTGTGGGCGATAAGGTTGGCATACACCGTTACGGCAACTGCTTTTTACCTATGGATGAAGCGCTGGCGCAGGTGTGCCTGGATTTCAGCGGCCGTCCGTATTTAGTTTTTGATGCGGAAATTCCTAAGGTGCAGCTGGGCATGTACGATGCGGAAATGACCGAAGAATTTTTCCGCGCCGTAGCAATGAACGCTGGTCTTACCTTGCATATCCGCGTGTTATACGGCAAAAACACGCATCATATTATAGAAGCAATTTTCAAGGGCTTTGCCAGAGCGCTGGCCGAAGCTGTGGCTGTGGACAGCCGTGTGCAGGGCGTAATGAGCAGCAAGGGCAGCTTGTGAAAAATTTGGTGTTATAAGGATGTTATGGCATTGATTGTTGGATTAGACCATTTTGTATTAACAACTAAAAATTTGCAAAAATGCTTAGAGTTTTATCGTGACATTTTAGAAATGAAAGTTGAAAATAATAATGGGCGCTATGCAATTTATTTCGGTAGACAAAAAATAAATCTTCATCAACGTCCGGCAGAATTCCTTCCGGCGGCTAAGTTACCAACATCGGGCAGTCTTGATTTATGTTTTGAAACGAACTATTCTATAGAAAAATTACAAGATATATTTGAACGTAAAAATGTTTCTGTTGAATTAGGACCTGTTGCTAGATATGGCGCAAGAGGATTTATGCAAAGCGTTTATCTACGTGACCCAGATGGTAATCTGGTTGAGACATGCTCCTACCCGCAACAGTAAATTGTAAAAATTTTATATAAACGATAAGATTATTGGAAACAACTTAGAATTTTTTAGGAGCTACTAAATGACTAATAAAATTACGATTATCGATTACGGCATGGGCAACTTATACAGCGTTTGCAACGCCATTGCCGCAGTTGGCGGCGAGCCGGTGATTACCTCCGACAAGGAAGTAATTGCTGCCGCAGAAAAAATTATTCTGCCCGGCGTAGGAGCGTTTGGCGACTGCATGGCCAATCTGCATAAATCCGGTCTCATTCCTGTGATTATGGAAGCCTTGCACAGCGGCAAACCGTTTTTAGGCATCTGCTTAGGCATGCAAGTGCTGTTTGAGGGCAGCGACGAAGCTCCCGGCGTACAAGGCTTGGGCTTTTTTCAAGGTCAGGTAAAATATTTAACTACCGCCTGCAAAATTCCGCACATGGGTTGGAATAAGCTGGCGCTGCGCAGTCCTTCGCCCTTAATGCAAAATACAGACGGGCAATACGTTTATTTTGTGCACAGCTTCCATTGCGTGCCTCAAGATAAATCTTTAATTACAGCAGTCTGCGATTACGGCATGGAGGTTACGGCTTCCGTGGGCAAAAATAATGTGCAGGCGTTTCAGTTTCATCCGGAAAAATCCAGCCGCGTGGGCATGAGCCTTTTGCGGGCGTTTAAGGAGTGGCAGCCATGATAATTTATCCAGCGATTGATATACGCGGCGGACGCTGTGTGCGTCTGACCGAAGGACGCTTTGATGCCGAAACTGTTTTTGCTGACGATCCGGCAGAGATGGCGCAGAAATGGGCCGCTTTAGGCGCAGAATATCTGCATTTGGTAGATTTGGACGGCGCTTTGGCAGGCGAGGGCAAAAACGTGTCTGTGGTGGAGCGTATTCTAAACAATGTAAAAATTCCCGTGCAGCTTGGCGGCGGCATCCGTAATCTGCAAACTATTGAAAAATTATTAGCTTTAGGCGTAAACCGCGTAATTTTAGGTAGCGCGGCAGTAAAAAATCCGCAGCTGGTGGAGGAAGCCTGCCGCAAATATTCCGGACACATTGCCGTTGGCATTGATGCAAAAAACGGCGAAGTTGCCATTGAAGGCTGGGGACAAGGCGGCGGCGTAACCGCTGTGGAGCTGGCGCAAAAAATGGCGCAGTACGGCGTTGATAAAATTATTTATACGGATATCAGCCGCGACGGTATGCTGAGCGGCGTAAATGTGGAAGCGACGGCAGCTTTAGCGCGCGCGTGCGGCGTGCCGGTTATTGCTAGCGGTGGAGTTGCTTCTTTGGAAGATATTCGTCGCGTGAAGACTGTGGAAGGCGACGGCGTGTGCGGCTGCATTATCGGCAAAGCAATTTATACCGGCGCAGTTGATTTGCAGGCGGCGCTGGCTTTGGCTAAGGAGGGTTAACATGCTGACGAAAAGAATAATTCCCTGCTTAGACGTTAAGGAAGGACGTGTAGTTAAAGGCACAAATTTTGTGGGACTGCGCGACGCCGGCGACCCGGTGGAACGCGCGGCAGCTTATGATGCCGAGGGTGCGGACGAGCTGGTGTTTTTAGACATTACCGCTACCTTTGAGGAGCGTAAGGCTATGCTGGACGTTATCCGCAAAACTGCGGGACAAGTGTTTATGCCCCTGACCGTGGGCGGCGGGATTAGCAGCGTTGAAGATATTCGCAATGCGCTTTTGGCTGGCGCAGATAAAACTTCTTTGAACAGCGCGGCGATTAAAAATCCGCAGCTGATTGCCGAGGGTGCGCGGATTTTTGGCAGCCAGTGTATTGTTATCGCCATTGATGCCCGCCGCTGCGGTGAAAATAAATGGGAGGTTTATGTGCAGGGCGGGCGTAAGCCGACCGGATTAGACGCTGTGGAGTGGGCCAAGCAGGCTGTGACTTTGGGCGCAGGCGAAATTTTGCTCACTAGCATGGATGCCGACGGCACTAAAAATGGCTACGATATTCCGCTGACAAAGGCCGTGACCGGTGCCGTAAATGTGCCGGTTATCGCCAGCGGCGGCGCCGGAAAATTAGAGGATTTTTATGACGTTTTGGCCGAGGGCGGCGCTGACGCAGTGCTGGCGGCTTCCGTATTTCACTACAAAGCTTTTACGATTAAACAGGTTAAGGAATATTTGCGCAGTCGCGGAATCGAGGTAAGATTATAATGAAGTTTGACATTTCCCAAATTAAATTTGACGCTAACGGTTTGGTGCCTGCCATTGTGCAGGATTGCGCTACCAAGGACGTAGTGATGCTGGCGTATATGAATAAAGAATCGCTGCTGAAAACTATGGAAACAGGCTACACTTGGTTTTGGAGCCGCAGCCGTCAGGAGCTGTGGAACAAGGGCGCAACCAGCGGCAATTTGCAAGAGGTTAGGGAAATGATTTACGATTGTGACGGCGATACGATTTTGGTTAAAGCTTCTTTGCATGGTCCTGCCTGTCACACGGGCGAATATTCCTGCTTTTTTAATTCTTTTTGGCGTTGGCGGTAAAAAGCTGACGCCAATTTTATTTTTTGCGATACAAATTGACGAAATTGTAGTATAATAATTTTATTCGTAGCCTGAAAAAAGACTTTTGTAAAGAGAGGTTTTAGTATGGATGAACAAAATAAAACTGTTCCGCAGCTTATTGAAGTAGAGCCAATGCAGGACGGTTATCGCTGGGTAGCCATTACCGCTATGCTGTTGGCTATTGGTATTATACTGCACACTGTCAGCCCCAACGTTGGCGGCGTAACTCCCAACTGGACTATTGCAATGTATTCTATCGTTATCAATTTAACTCGGCCCAAGCTTTCCCAAGCTATCGGCATTGGTTTTATTGCCGGATTGACACTGGTACCTTCTTCTAAATCAGCATTTCCTTTGGGCAATGTGGCCAGCGAATTGGCAGGCGCTACGGTGTGCTGCCTGTTGGTGAAAGCAATGTTTGCGGCAGGCGTGGGCGAATGGAAGCTGCGTCCCTTTATCACCGGCTTTTTGGCAACCGTGGCCAGCGGCGGTCTGTTTACTTTCATTTTGAAATTAGTTTTAGGCTTGCCGTTGCATGTGTGGATTTTTGCCATGCTGCCCGTTGTCGCTATTGTCGGACTGCTTAACGGTTTGATTACCTTCTTCCTGTATGCGCCGGTACGCAAGCTGTTTTATTTTCAGGAGGAGGAAAAATAAATGGAAAGCGTTATTAAGCTGGAAAATTTTTATTTTGCGTATAAAAAATCTGATTTGGTACTCAAAAATATCAATTTGAATATCAAAAAAGGCAGTTTCACTGTAATTACAGGCCCCAGCGGCGCAGGCAAAACTACGCTGTGCAAAGCTATGACGGGCATTGTGCCTTATTATATGGGAGGCCGTTACAGTGGCGACGTGCAGATACACGGCGAAAGTACGAAAAATAAGCGCGTATCCGATATTGCCATGCGCGTTGGTTTTATTATGGAAGATTATGAAAGTCAGCTTGTATCTTTAACCGCAGGCGAAGAAATTGCCTTTGGCCTTTTAAATCACGGCTTTGCGCCGGAAGAAATTTCCGCGCGCGTCAGCCGCGCGTTGGCGGATGTTGGTCTACCCGGTCGTGAAAGTTATCAGCTGGACGAGCTGAGCGGCGGTCAGCGCCAGCGTCTGTTGTTGGCAGCCACCTTGGCAGCGCATCCGGAGATTATTGTTTTGGACGAGCCTGTTTCGGCTATGGATCCTGACGGCGCGCAATCCTTGTATAAATTAGTTTGGGATATTCATCAGCGTTATGGTACAACAATTGTTGCCGTAGAGCACCGCATGGATTATTTGCTGCCTTATGTGAGCGATCTTGTGGTACTCAAGGAAGGTAATTTAGTTGCCGCTGACGCTTATGAAGCGGCTGCACCCAAAATGTACGAGGATGCGAAGCTGCGTCCACTGCTGCCGACTTTGTGGCAGATTAAGCTGGGGTTGGAAGAAAAACTGCACATGGACTTAGGCGATTGGCGCAGCGAGCAGGACGCGCTGGCTGATTTTAAAACCTATGGTATCAAAAAAGCGGAAGGGAGGGCTGACTGATGCTGGAGGCTAAAAATGTAAACTTTGCCTACATGCGTGGGCAGCCTGTAATCAACGATATGGATTGCCGCATTGAGGACGGCGAATTTGTAGCGCTTTTGGGACACAACGGCAGCGGCAAAACAACCTTGAGCCGTTTGTTTATGGCGCTGTGTCATCCCCGCAGCGGCGAGATTATGGTAGACGGCGAGGATATTGTTAAATGTGAGCCGGCAGACTTGGCGGATAAAATAGGTTATGTTTTTCAAAATCCCGATTTGCAAATTTTAGAGGATACTGTTTTTGACGAAGTAGCTTATGGCCCCCGCGCCAAAAAATTAACCAACGAAACCATTAACAGCCAGACTACGGAAGCGTTGGAAGCTATGGGACTGACGGAGCTGAAAAACGAATATCCGCGTCTTTTGAGCTTTGGACAAAAGCGTCGTCTCGGCGTAGCTGCGGCTTTGGCGCTTAATCCCCGCACGCTTATTTTGGATGAAATTACCAACGGTCAGGATGCGTTGGAAAAAGAAAATATGATGCAATATTTGCAGGCTATCAATGCTAAACGGGGGATTACTATTGTGCTGATTTCTCACGATATGGATATTGTGCGCCGTTTTGCTAAGCGCGCCATTGTTTTGCATCATGGTAATAAAGTATTTGACGGAACACCGCAGGAGCTTTTTAACGGCAGTCAGCCGGTGGAGCGTTGGGGTCTGCGTCGTCCGACGGTTGCTTCTTTAGCGGCAGCATTGGGCGTGGATGCTGCCAGCCCTGATGAATTTATTGCTGCTGTGGGAAAGGAGGCGGAATAAGATGAGCCTGACTGCTTTTACAAAAATTATTGTTACTCTGGCAATTACAGCGTGGGTTTTTATTCTGCCTGTGGAAGCCGTAGCCACAATTTTAGTTTTGGAACTGGCTTTGCTGTTATATATTAAGCACGACCGTATGACCATGGCTGCTATCGGCGGCTTGGCTGTATTTACCGGCATGATGATTCTTTTGCAGCTGCTGTTTGGTTCGCCGCTGTCGGTGGCCTTGATTGGCGGCTTGCGCATGCTGGTTATGACTATGGCGTTTTTGTGTTTGTTGGCGGCAACGCGTATTCAGGATATTGCTAAATCCTTGGTGGACAGATTTCACATGCCCTGCGAATACGCTTTTATGCTGACGACGGCCCTGCGCTTTGTGCCGAATTTTCTTACGGACAGCGAGATTACTTTGGACGCGCAAAGCTGCCGCGGCTATTCCAATCGCGGCAATATTATCAAACGCTTTTTGGCTTATTTGGTTGTAATTCGCCCGCTGGTTATGCGTGCGGTGGCAAAATCCGAAACCTTGGCGCTTTCCATGGAGCTGAAAGGCTTTGGCAGCAATACTTATAAAAATATGCCTTCGGAGCCGTTAGGCTTGGGTGATTTTTTGGTGCTGCTGCTGGTGGCAGTGCTTAGCACATATCCGTTCTGGAAAGCATTTTTGGGCTGATAAAGGAAAAATAAAATTATGCTTAGATTAAGGCCTTATAACGAAAAGGATACGGAGATAATTCTTTCTTGGAGCAAAGACGAAATTGCTTTTTATAAGTGGTCAGCAGGTGTTTTGGGCGAGTATCCTATTAGTAAAGAGCAATTCGGCTTTGTTAACAAGCTTATGCCATTTACGGCCATTAACGATGATGAGGTAATAGGCTTTTTTACAATTAGAAGACCATCAGAAAACTTTGATGAATTGAGATTTGGTTTTGTAGTTGTAGACCCACAAAAGCGTGGACAAGGATACGGCAAAAGAATGTTGCAGCTGGGAATAAAATTTGCAAAAGAAATCTTTGGCGCAAAAAAAGTTTCTTTAGGTGTTTTTGAAAATAACGAATCTGCCTACTATTGTTATAAAGCTGTAGGCTTTCGAGATATTGTTTTAGAAAAAACAGAGAAGTATACTGTGCTTGGTGAAGAATGGAAATGCTTAGAACTTGAAATGAAATTTTAAAATGCATGAGCGCTCCTTCTTGTCACGAAACGCGACGGGAACAAATATTTACAATAAAGATCTGCTAAAAAATAACGCTTCGACGTACTGCTTTACAGTATGCCGAAGCGTTTTATTTATTTTGCATCCTCTGCCAGCAGCTTTGCCAAAAGCTCGGCAGTTAAATCGTCCTCGCCGTAAACGGTAATGTTTTGGCTGGCGAGTAAAGCGGCAGTAACTCCTTGCCCCGCAATCGTTACGCCGCTAAAGGTGCCGTCATAAATAGCTTTGCTGCCGCAGGAGGGACTGCGCTGCTTTAAAATAGCGGCGGTAATATGCTTGCGCGCGCATAGCTCGGCGCAATTTTTTGCTCCCGCAAGAAAATTAGCAGTTACATCACTGCCTTCTTTATTTATCACAGCGGCAGTGCCTGCCAAAACATTTTTGCCCGTACCGTTTTTAATTTCTGCAGGCGGACGCGGCGTTGGCAGACCGCCGCTTACTTCCGGACAAAAGGGCAGCAGCTGCGCGCTCAAGCCTTGCGCTGCTGCAGCTAATAGCAGCTGACAGGGATTGCCGTTGCCCTTATAGCGCACAGGATAATTTAACAGACAAGCGCTGACGAGAATCATAAAAATACTCCTTTAACACAACGAAAAGCTTAAAATTTATTCAGCGTACGTATCCTGCAAGGCTTCAAACTCGGCAATAGCAGGATTTATTAAGGTCACATAATAAGCCGCTACTTCTTCCGGCGTTTGGCGCATGGCGCTTTTCAGCCACCAGCGGACCATGCCTACAAAGCTGCTTGCAATATGGGCGGCTAAAAAATCCTCCGGCACTTTGCTGATACGCTGCTTATCGGCACCTTGAATAATAATGCGCAGATTGTCTTGAATATATTCACGGAAAAAGCGCAGAAATAAGTTGCCTTCATCATAATTGATAATGCCCCAATAATATTTGCGCTTATCCCGCAGATGATAAAGAATATGAGCGATACGATTTTCGGCGTTTTGCGGCAGTTCAGAGAAATTATGAGTGGAGCAGGGCGGAATAGTGTGACTAAAAATGTGCTTAAAAAGCATAAGACACATTTTGCGCGCTAAATCGTCCTTTGTTTCAAAATGACTGTAAAAGGTACTGCGGCCGATATTAGCGGCGTCAATAATATCTTTAACGCTAATTTTTTCGTAGCTGGTTTGTGCCATTAAATTTACAAACGCGTCGTAAATAGCCTGACGCGTTTTAGTTTGCCGTCTGTCCATGAGCTGCCTCCTTGTATTTTTTCTATATTTATTGTAGTACATTTTTGGTCAAGTGTTCAATATCTTACAAGAAAAAAATTCTGTGTCTGTAAAAGTAACGAGCTTTTGTTTATGATATAAGCAAATAGCTAATGTTAAGAAAGGAGTCAGCTAAAAATGTATGAGCTTCAAGAATTGTTGGCAGTAAGACCTGTTATTGGAAGACGCGTAAGATATAATGGCGCAGAAAGAAGCGAGTGGCTGCTGCCGGTAGAGCAGTTAGCTGTGGATGATATAGTCAGCGTATTGCCCGGCGAAAGAATTCCCACTGACGGTGTAGTTGTCAAAGGAGTAAGTATGGTGAGTAAGCAGCCAGTAAATAGAATTGCAGCAGAATTCAATAAAAAAATAGTTGGCGATAAAGTAGTTTGCGGTACAATTAACGGCGCTGATGCTTTAGAAATTAAAGTAACGCATACGTGGAAGCATGGCAGCTTTGAGCAAAGGCTGGAGCAGGCGCGGGCCGAGCATGACCGTTTAAGCTGTTGGGAACGCTTTTGGCAGCATATTACCGAACAATATAAAACAAGTTATAACTAAAAATAAAACAGCGCGGTAGATTTTTACGTCTGCTGCGCTGTTTTTTTGCGGCGGACATCATATATGGACAATGACCTTAAAAAGTGTTATATTAGCTAATAAGCAAATTTTACTGAAAGACTCAAGAAAGGAAAAGTAAAGCTGTAATGTTCAAGGGAATAATTTTAATTATTTGTGCTGCAACCTGCTGGGGAATGGGCGGAGTTGCCGGACAATATCTTTTCCAATATCATCACGTAGATGCTTTTTGGTTGTGTATGGTGCGTCAGATTATAGCCGGCTGCTTGTTTTTGCTTTATACTGCTGTAGTCGCCAAGCATAATATTTTTAAAATTCTGCGCGAGCATTTTGTATCTATGCTGTGTTTTTCTTTTATCGGTATTTTGGGCGCGCAGCTGGGATTTTATTACACTATTTCTTTGTGCAACGCTGCGACGGCAACGGTACTGCAATATACCGCGCCGATTTTAGTTATGGTGTGGATGAGCTATAAAAATCGCAGTCTGCCGGAAGGACGCGAGCTGCTGGGAATTGTTGGCGCTATTGCCGGCGTATTTTTGATTGCTACTCACGGCAGCTTGGAAAGTCTGGCGATTTCTCCTGCAGCGCTCATTGTTGGTTTACTGTCGGCAGTTTCCTATGCGTTTTACAGTATTCAGCCGGTGGAGCTGCTCAAAAAATATCCGGCGACGGTTATCATCGGCTGGGGGCAGCTTTTGTCGGGGCTTTCGCTAATTGCTGTCCGCAACCCTTTTGCGCCTGTGGGGAGCTGGAACGGTTATGCATATTTGGCCATGGGCTATTTAATCGTGGGCGCAACTATTGCCAGCTATGCACTGTATTTAGCCGGTTTAAAAATTGTCGGCTCTACTAAAGCCAGCTTAATTTCCTGCGCCGAGCCCTTGGCTTCGATTATCGCCGTGGTGCTGCTATTGGATACTAAGCTGATGCTGCCTGATTATATTGGCATGGGTAGTATTATTTTTACGGTGTTGTTGTTGTCCATCCCTAAAAAATAGCGTTGTTTTGCTAAAAAATAGCTTATAGTTCTTGCCTTTTATAATAAATTCAGATATAATTATAGCGTTGTTAAAAAAGTACAGGTATTAAAAGGGGAGAGCTTTTGTGAAGTTGGACATTGATTATAAGGCTATCGGCCTGAGAATAAAGGCGGCACGCGCGCGCAAAGGATTGACTCAGGGAAATATAGCTAAACTAACTGGCTTGTCAACTCCGCATATTAGTAATATAGAAACCGGCAATACTAAATTGGGCTTGCCTACAATTATTCATTTGGCTAATGTTTTAGATGTATCGGTAGACGAGCTGTTGTGCGATAACATTCACCGCAGCGAGCAGATTTACTGCCAGGAGTTATCCGAGCTGCTGCAAGGCTGCACAGTGGACGAGCTGCATATTATTTCTGAACTGGCCAAGGTTATTAAAAAATCCGGCATCAACAGCGCTAAAAAGGTTAGAAAACGCCGCACCAAAGCTGAAATGGCAGCTGCCAGAGCAGCGGAGCAAGCGCAAAACGCTGATGCAGAATAATAAAATATAGTTTATGTGCTCCTATAGCTCAGCTGGTAGAGCATCTCATTCGTAATGAGAGGGTCGCAGGTTCGAATCCTGTTGGGAGCTCCAAATAAAAATTTTGCCCCTAGAGTGTATCTAGGGGTTTTAATATTTATCATTATTTTAAGGACGCGATATTATGAATAAGCTTTTACTCACGGGCTTCGACCCTTTTGCTCATTATCAAAAAAATCCCTCGTGGGAAGTGGCGCAGGCGTTGCCGGAAGTTGTAGGTGATTTTGCAATTACTAAACTGCTGCTGCCCAATATTTACGGCTTGGCGGGACGAATACTGCTAGAAAAAGCCGCAGCGATGCAGCCGGACGTAATTTTGATGCTGGGCATGGACAGCGGCAGCGCTCATGTACATTTGGATACGGTGGCGGTAAATTTGCGGGACGCGCTGGTGGAGGATAATCTTGGCAACCGTCCGTGGAACGAGCCTATCATTGCCGACGGACCCGCCGCTTATTTTTCTACGCTGCCCGTGCATCAGGCAGTGCGGGAGCTGCAGGCAGAAAAAATTCCCGTGCATCTTGGCTACACCACCGGCGGCTATGTTTGCAACGATATTTTCTATACGGCGTGCCATCATTTTGCGCCAACCAAGGTGAAGGTTGGCTTTGCCCATGTGCCGTTGCTGCCGGAAATGGTGTGGGACGAAAATTTGGCTCTGCCCTTAGCTCGTTCGACGGAGCTGGTGCAGGCGATTATCGGCAAGCTGTCGAAAATTTTATATCACCATTAAAAAACGCTCTGAGGCGGCTGCTTCAGAGCGTTTAGTTTAGCTTGCAATTTATTTAATGCTTTGGAATTCGCCGTTGTAACGAGCGTTTTCTTTCGCGTAAGCCGCAGGGTCAGCGTAGCGGTTTACTTTGTCGTTCAAGGTGCAGGCTTCGGTAATGCAGTCGTTGACAGCGTTTTTGGTGTTGATGCGCGGGTCGTCCTCGCTGGCTACCACATAGCCTGCAACGCGCAGCATACTGCTGTCATATTCTTTTACGCCGTAGTCATAGGTGTAAATTTTGCCGTCGACAGCAACGCTTTCCTGCAAGGCAACCTTAACGGTAGCGTATTTGCCTACCAGCTTTTCGCCGGTGCCTACGCCGGCCAAATCAATTTTTACAATTACCGGCATCCAGTTTGGACGGGTTACTAAAGCAACGTCGTCTACGGTCAAAGCTTTTTCGGGAGCGCGTTTTAAGCTTTGAATGTCAAAACGCTTGCCGTAATTGGTTTTAATAAAGGCTTCCAGCTCAGCCTTGCCTTTTTCCGTATCGTTTTCAGGATTTTGTACCTCTAAAATTACGTCGGGCACTTGATACCACAGTACAACCTTCTTCGCAGGAGCTGCAGCGCAGACAGAGCAGATTAACAAAAACAAAACGCAAAGAATAAGCTTTTTCATCGGGAGTACCTCCTCTTTTTATGTGCTAAGTATATTGTAACAAGAAAGCCGGTGTTTGAATAGCCTAAAAGGATTAAAATTTTAATTTTGCGCAGCGGCTGTATTTTCGCCAGCTTCTGCGTTTGATTCTGCAGGCTTTTCTTTCGGCGGTTTTTCTTTTTTAGCTTTTTTCGTATTGTACTTAGTCATGGCGGCATCCAAATCGCCGGTTTTCAGCCATAATTCCAAAGCGTCAGCCATGGATTTTACGGCAGCCTCCACCGCAGCTTTATCCTCGCCCTGAAATTGGTGCAGCACGTGGTTGATTACGGCTTTATTATTGCGCTCCGGATGGCCGATACCGATTTTAAAACGCGGAAATTCGCTGGTGCCTAAATGCTCGGTGATGGATTTTATGCCGTTGTGACCGCCGGCGCTGCCCTTGCGGCGGATGCGCAGATGACCGACGGGTAAATCCATATCGTCTTGAATGACGGCAATAGCTTCCGGCTCGATATGATAAAAATTAGCGTAAGCGCCCACGGCAAAGCCGCTTAAATTCATGTAGGTGGTGGGTTTAATGATAAGAATTTTTTCCGGTGCGCGATATTCGGCGCAGTAGGCGCTGCGGTCTTCCTTGCCGAAACTTACGCCTAAACGTTTGGCAAGCTCGTCCGCTACCATAAAGCCGATATTGTGACGGGTATTTTCGTATTCACGGCCAATGTTTCCCAAGCCGACGATGAGTTTCATGTGTAGTTCTCCTTTAAAAATTTATTCTGTTTTGAAAATTTTACTAAAGATTTTTGCCGCTGCGGGCAGTTTTAATGTAATAAAGTATCGATAGTTACAAACTCATAGCCTTCGCTGCGCAATCTGTCAATAATTTTTTCTGTGGCGGCGACAGTTTGCGCGCGCGGTGCAAAATTTTTGGGGCTGTCGCCGTCGTGCAGCAGCACGATGGCTCCGGGTTCTGCCTCAAAGCAGACGCGGTCGGCAATGCGCTGCACGCCGGGATTATTCCAGTCCCGGGGAATAACGCTCCAGTTTACCGCTGTAAGTCCGGCATTGTGGATGGCGGTCATAACCTGCCAATCCTTAAAGCCGTGGGGCGGGCGCATAAATTTTACAGGCTGTCCCGTGATTGCTTCCAGCGTTTTTTTACCGTAGGCAATATTTTCTTGCAGTTCCGCTTGGTTCAGTTTTAAAAGATCCTGATGCCTGCCTGCGTGGAGCGCAATTTCGTGTCCCCCGAACTGTACCATTTTTACGATTTCCGGATGCTTGGCGGCGTTTTCACCTACCATAAAAAAGGTAGCGTGTACATTTTTTGTTGCTAAAATTTTTAGCAGCTGCTGGGTGTAGGGCGGATAGGGGCCGTCGTCAAAGGTAAGGGCGATTTGCTTTTTGCTGATATTACCGCTGGTAATTACGTCGCCATAAAAGCTGTTGCCGGGAAGTACAGCCAAAAGCAGCAGGATGCCGCTTAAAAATAAACCGGCTGCGGCGGCGCAGCCGGCAGTAAATTTTTTTAGATAGCCAAAGCGACCCATCCATAATAAAATCGTGCTGCAAGCAGCACAAAAAATAAGCAGATAAATAATACGCATAGCTTTTCAAAATAAGAGGCTTGCCTTAGGCAAGCCTCCGTAATTTTTAGATGTTATTGATTATTTTTTATTATCGAACAGTTGACTTACAGACCACTCATTATAGATGCGCAGAATAGTTTCAGCCAAGATAGGCGCGATGGACAATACCTTAATTTTAGGATGCTTCTTGGAAGGAGCCAGAGGAATAGTATTGGTAACTACCAGCTCGGTAATATCGGATTGAGCGATGCGGGACAAGGCAGGATCGGTCAGAATGGGGTGAGTACAGCAAGCATAAATTTCTTTAGCGCCGAATTTTTTCAATGCGCGGGCACCTTCAGTGAGGGAGCCTGCAGTATCAACCATGTCGTCGACCACGATACAGTTTTTGCCGTTAACGTCGCCGATTAAGTTCATAACCTCGGCTACGCCTGGTTCCGGACGGCGCTTGTCGATAATAGCCATAGGAGCATTCAAAATTTCGGCAAAACCGCGGGCACGGCTTACGCCGCCAAGGTCAGGAGAAACAACAACCATGTTGTCCAAATTTTTATCTTTAATGTATTCAGCCAGCAGCGGGCCGCCGGGCATATGGTCAAAAGGAATATTGAAGAAGCCTTGAATTTGTGCTGCGTGCAAATCGATGGTAACAACGCGGGTAATGCCTGCGGTTTCTAAGAGGTCTGCCATCAGCTTGGCGGTAATAGGTTCGCGGCCGCGGGCTTTGCGGTCTTGACGGGCATAGCCGTAATAAGGAATAACAGCGGTGATGTGATTAGCGCTGGCGCGTTTAAAAGCGTCGGCCATAATCAAAAGCTCCATAACGTTATCGTTGACGATAGGGCCGCAGGTAGGCTGTACTATGAAAATGTCCTTGCCGCGAACGCTCTCGTTAATCATAACCTGGATTTCTCCGTTGTTGAAACGGTTTACTACAGAATCGCCTACGGTAGTGCCAAGATAAGCGGCAATTTCGCGCGCTAAATCAGGATTTGCATTACCGGTAAAAATTCTTAACTTATTTTCGTCAGACAACATGTCTAATCCCTCCAAAATCACCTTTTATTTTTAGAATGTGAAAAGTCCTAACCTATTTATAATTATACTATAAAAACTAAGTCTTGACAAAGAGTTTTGCAAGTGTCTTAGCTGTTTCTGTATTTTTCGGCCCAGCCTTCAATATTTTTTTGTCTAGCGCGAGCAATGCCTAAAGCGTTTTCGGGAACTTCTTTAGTAATGGTGCTGCCTGCGCCAATGTAGGTGTTGGCCTGTACGGTAACGGGAGCAACTAAATTAGTATTGCAGCCTACAAAAGCGTTGTCGCCAATAACGGTACGGTGCTTCTTTTTGCCGTCGTAATTTACAGTGATGCAGCCGCAGCCCATATTGACACCGCTGCCTATATCGCTGTCGCCGATATAGGTCAAATGTGGCAGCTTGGTGCCTTCGCCTACGTTGGAATTTTTAACCTCCACATAGTTGCCGATTTTTACGTGGTCGCTGATTACCGTATCGGGACGCAGATGCACATAAGGACCCGCCGTAACGTGGTTTTTAACTTCGCAGTCGTGACCGTAAATAAATTGCAGATGATTGTCGTCGCCAATTTTTACATTGGTGAAGCGGGCGTTGGGTCCGATTTCGCAGTCCTCGCCGATTTCGGTGCTGCCCTCCAGCCAGGTATAGGGATAAATAACAGTATCGCGACCTATTTTTACGCCGGCTTCAATAAAAGTGCTGGCTGGATCCATAATAGTAACGCCGTTATCCATGTGCTTGTCCAAAATACGCTGACGCATTACTGCTTCGGCGACGGACAGCTGCTTGCGGGAGTTAATACCCATAACCATATAGCTGTCGTCGGTAATTACGCCGCCGACTTTTTTGCCGGACTGATTAAGCTTTTGCAGCACGTCGGTCAAATAATATTCGCCCTGCGCGTTGTTGTTGGTTAAAGTAGAGAGAACATCAAACATCAAGGGACATTCCATGCAGTAAATGCCGGTGTTAATTTCTTTAATGGCTTTTTGCGCTTCAGTTGCGTCTTTTTGTTCTACAATGGCCTGCACATTACCGTCAACATCGCGCACGATACGGCCGTAGCCAAAGGGATCGTCCATAACGGCAGTCAAAACAGTGGCAGCAGCGCCGCTGGCTTTGTGGGCTGCACAGAATTTTTTCAGCTCCTCACCGTCTAAGAGCGGAGTATCGCCGCAAAGAATTAAAGCTGTGCCGGTAAAATTTTTCAAAGCTTCAGCAGTCTGCATAACGGCGTGCCCCGTACCTAATTGCTCGGCCTGCAATGCGGTTTTGCCCTGCATACCAATCATTTTTTCTACCAATTCTGCTTCGTGGCCGACAATAATAATTTTTTCGTCGCAGCCGGTAGCGGTAGCAGCGTCAATAACATGCTGCAACATGGGCTTGCCTCCAACCTTGTGCAGAACCTTGGGATATTTACTGCGCATACGCGTACCTTTGCCGGCTGCAAGGATAACAGCTACTAAATTTGCCATATATATTACTCCTTCCTCTTAGGAAAATGAAATTATGCCAGCGTAATTTCCGCTTTAACATTTTGCTGTTCTTCATTTACATAATGCAGCGTGAAAAAAGCGGTGTAATCTTTAATCAACTTATTGGCTGGTTCAGCGGTATCTATCAAAAAAGCTTTGCCTACTACCTGGGCGCCAACTTCCTGCGCTAAGGCTACCATACCCTTCGCCGTGCCGCCGCCCTTCATTACGTCGTCGATAATCAGCACGCGGCTGTTAGGCTGCAAAGCGCGCTTGGGCATGGCCATAGTTTGAATGGTGCGTGTACTGCCGCTGACGTAATTGATATTTACAGTGGAGCCTTCGGTGATATAGCTGGCGCGTCTGGCGATAACCAAAGGCACGTTAAAAGCTCTAGCCACAGCCATGGCTAAGGGAATGCCGCTGGTTTCTACTGTCATAATGCAGGTGGGCGCCAGTTCCTGCAAGCGTTCCATAAAAATTTCGCCTAGGCGCATAACAATGTTTGGCTGACATAATAAATCTGTAGTGTAAAGTATATTGCCGGGCAGAATACGCTCCGGCGCAGTTAAGCGCACGGCCAGCTCCTGCAAGAAAGCGCCATTATCATCCGGCAGATGGCAGGGAATAAAGCGCACGCCGCCTGCCGCTCCCGATAAGGTTTCCACCTTGCCTAAACCGTACATTTCCAATCCCGATTTAACTGCTAAAACATCTTCGCTGAGCGTTGATTTGGCAATATCAAATTTTTTGCAGAAGAAAGAAAATGAAAATAACCGATAGGGATTATCGGCTAAAAGTTTGCTTAACGCTACCACACGTTCAATTCTTTTGGCTTTGCCCATTGGTTTGTTTCCTCTATTCGTTCAAAGTTTGTTTACTTAAATATTTCTCAATTATTTTTAAATCGCTTGGCTTATCCGCGTCCATGCCGATACCGGCGTGGACGGTGATAATGGCCTTGCTTTTAGCGCCTAAAATTTCGGAAAAGCGTTGTTCTGTCGCTGTAATAGAAAGTCTGCGGAAAATTGCTTTAAAAATAAAGCTCCAGCCCAGCCAATTAGCTAAGCGTAAGGGAGACTTGCGCAGCGCAAAAATTTCCTTCGCCAGCTTTTGTCCCTTGATAATAACATTTTTATCCAGCAGCATCATATTGCCTCCGGTAAAAATTCCGTCCGTCAGCTTGGCATAGGTGCGTCGGGCATCGGGAAAAAGCTTTTGGCAGCTTGTTTGAGCAATAATAGGATAAAAAGCCTGTACATTAGTGTAGGCCGGGTTTTCGCATTGCTGTAAAAAATCGCGTACGCCGTCTGCCGTAAGCAGAGGAATATCGTCGCACACGCCCAAAAGCCGCCGGCTGCTGTCCTCGCCAAGAGCAAGACAGGCAGTGTAGGCAGAACCTGGCATATCTTTTTCGGCGGAGCAGAGCAAAATGTTTTTGGGCAAAATATTTTCCAGCTCCGCTAAAATTTCCGGTTGGGCGGAAATAATTAAACGGCGGATACAGCCGCTTTGCTGTAAGGCATCGACAATATAATTTATCATGGGTCGGCCGGAAACTTTGGCCAAACAGCGAAATTCCGTGCCGCAAACTTCTTGCAGCCAGGGAGAACGTCCTCCCGCTACAATATATGCATCGTACTGCTGCATTATTGCGCCTTCTTTTTCGGCTCGGAGATTGAGCGCAGCAAGGTGTGCTCGGCGTTTTCAATATGTACGCGGGCTGCGTGCTGTGCTCGTTCAATATCGCGGGAGGCAATAGCATCGACCAAATTGCGGTGCTCATCCATGGTTTCCACCAAGCGTCCGGGATAGCTCATGCTGCGGCCGCGGATGCCCGTGAGCTGTTCGCGCAGATTGTTGATAATGCTGCGCAGACGTTCGTTGCGGCTGGCATTGTAAAGTACATCATGAAAAGCGGTATCTGCTTCAACAATTTTTGCCATATCCATATTGGCTACATGCTGGCTGATTTCACGCAGGTAGTCGTACATGGTTTCCAGTTCTTCGTCAGTAATGCGCTCGGCGGCAAGTCCTGCGGCCAGCACGTCAAGGCAGGTGCGTACTTCGTAAATTTCCGTAATATCTTTAATGGAAATATCCGCTACATAAGTGCCGCGGCGGGGAATCATAACTACGAAGCCTTCCAGCTCCAGCTTACGAATTGCTTCGCGCACCGGTGTGCGGCTGACGCCCATTTCATCGGCCAGCTGAATTTCCATCAAGCGTTCGCCAGGGCTAAAGGTGCCGTCAATAATAGCTTGACGGATATTTTCACAGACAAGCTCACGCAAGGGCTTGTAGCTGTCAAGTTTTATAGGCTGTAAATGTCCAGACATTTTATTTTATCCTCCCTACGGTAGTGGTAATAGCTGTTTCTAAAGAGAAATCGGTTAAGGACGCTACAATTTTTTCCGCAGTTTTTCGGTCTTTAGCCAGTGCGAAAACTGTGGGCCCGCTACCGCTCATCAGCGCGTAGTCAGCACCAGCGCCAAGCATGGCGGCTTTAAGCGATGCAATAACAGGGTGGGCGGGAATAGTTACGGTTTCCAATACGTTGCCCATATGGGGAATAAGCGCCGAGATTCCCTGCTGCAAACGGTCAGTGAGCTGCCAAATGCAGGGAGCGTGTACTACTCTGCCTTTATTATAATGCTGATAAACCCAGGCCGTGGAAACTTCCAATTCCTTGGGCTTAGCTAATACCACAATGGCCGGCGGCAGATCGCTGAGCTTAGTCAAAATTTCGCCGCGCCCTGTGGCGAGCGCCGTGCCTCCCTCAATGCAGAAGGGAATGTCGCTGCCCAGCTGCGCGCCTAAATTTTCCAGTTGGCTGTTGGTTAAGCCCAGCCGCCAAAATTTATTTAAGCCGCGCAAAACGGCTGCCGCGTCCGCGCTTCCGCCAGCCAATCCGGCTGCTAAAAAAATTTTTTTGTTCAAGGTGATGTGAACGTTCGGAATTATGCCTGCGTGGTCAGCTAACAGCTCCGCCGCGCGGTAAGCAAGATTATCCCTGCCGCAGCTCAACTCCGCAAGATTAGTGGTAATGTCTATTTTTCCTTGGCCGCTGCCGCCGGAGACAATCACTTCGTCGCAAAGATTAACGCTCTGCATAATCATGCTGACCTCGTGATAGCCGTCGTCGCGGCGGCCTAAAATTTCTAGTCCTAAATTGATTTTGGCATAAGCCTTTTCGATAATTTTATCCATTTTCAGCCACCTGCCCATAAATGTATACAGTATTATTTTATACTGCTTTAGACTTCTCTGCAAGTATTTTTCGAACATTGTAGGTAATAAATACGGTTTTCATTCTTGTTTTTTCTGCGGCAGAATTACTTTGAATAAAATGCTTTAACATTTTTGTTTCTCAAGGTTATTTTTTAAGGTTGCTTTTTTTGGAAAACATGGTACTATACTAGGAAGAAGAAAATGCAGAACATAAAGGAGCTTCTTTATTATGAATACTAAATGGAAAAAACTTTTATACCGTTATTTTATGGTTACGCTGGCGTGCGTTATTATGAGCGTGGCGCTGAATATTTTTTATATGCCCAACAAAATGCTCAGCGGCGGCATTGGCGGCGTAGCGGTGCTGGCATATTATGTTGCGGGACTGCCCATGGGTGCCACCAGCTTAATCTGCAACGTGCCGCTGTTTTTTTTGGCTTATAAGTATATGGATAGAGAATATACCATTGGCGCGTTGTACGGCATTGTAGCTTTCTCCGTTTCTTTGGACGCTTTTCATTTTCTTTCCGCTTATACGGTGGTGCATGATAAGCTGCTGGCCTGCATTGCCGGCGGCGTGCTGTATGGTATTGGCGCAGCCTGCATGTACAGAGTGGGCGGCTCCAGCGGCGGCACGGATATTATCGGTGCGATTATCCAAAAGAATTATTCCATCAGCATCAGCACTACGGGATTTATTTTTAATTTGTGTCTGCTTTTGGCCAGCGTTTCTTATTTTGGCATTGAACCGGTGCTGTATACGCTGCTTACCTTTTTTGTTATGACTAAAACCTGCAACGCTTTTACCATAGGCTTTGATTATAAGAAAAATGTGATTATTATCAGCAATCGTCATCACGAAATTGCCGAAGAAATTATTAAGGTTGTCGGTCGCGGCGTTACTTATCTGCATGGCGAGGGCGCATTTACTCATCAGCACAGAGAAATTCTTTTTGTAGTGGCGAAGCTGACGCAGCTGGCGAAAATTCGCTCTATTTGCAAGGAGATTGACCCGGATGCGTTTATGATTATCCATGACGTCAACGACGTTTTTGGCAGAGGGTTTACGCTCAAGGCGTCGGGGCCTGCGGCGCTGGAGCATAGAGAGAATTTTTGAGGGGGATGACGTTCACGCGAACGTCGGCGCGGTTTTATATTCTTCTTTGTAGCCAAAGAAGAATCAAGAAAGCTCGCGCTTTTCAAAGCGCGGCAAAGAATGGAGCTTCAACCCTTAACAAGCGTCGCCTTTATACTGTCGCAACCGGGCAATGGCTCCCTCAAGGCTAGTAATTCCAGGTTATTTTTGCTCGCAATACATAGCTTTGGCGGTCTACCGCAAAGTGGGTTGGACTTTCGGCGTTCACGCGAACGTCGGCGCATTTTTAAATTAACTTCTTTGTAGCCAAAGAAGAATCAAGAAAGCTCGCGCTTTTCAAAGCGCGGCAAAGAATATGAGCTTCAACCCTTAACAAGCGTCGCCTTTATCCGGTCGCAGCCGGGCAATGGCTTCCTCAAGGCTAGTGGTTCCAGTTTATTTCGGCTCGCAATGCAAGGCTTTGGCGGTCTACCGCAAAGAAAATTGTACGCTAGTGTGCTTTTTGTACCTGACAGCACCAAAAACACTCACCGTTGCGTGCTAGATTTTGGTTAGAGTTGCGAGTGCGAGTAGTTTTTAGCAGCTAGCACTAAAAACACTCACTGTTGCGCATAGATTTTAGAAAAAACTGCAAGCAAGAAGTTTATCTATCGTTCGTTCAACGTGCTACCGTAATCTTCATTGCTGTATAAATATGTTTTGCGAATTAACTGTATCACTATGAAGCGCGTGAGACTTACTGCCTGCAAGTAAGGGTTCTTTTGGATACTTTTACCATAAAGGGCACGCGTCTTGCCCACAAGAAAAGTATCATAACAAGCGCAGTTCTTCGTGTCACAAAACGCGACAGGAACAAACGGTTGCAATAAAAATGCAACAGACTAAAAAATCTGTTGCATTTCAGACTGTAGAAAAACCCATGTTTCTCTCTTTGTTAGGGAAGCATGGGTTAA
>CAJKLD010000023.1 GCA_905200645.1 uncultured Phascolarctobacterium sp.
ATTTAATTATATCAAAAAAGGCCGCCTCTCGGCGACCTTTTTCGACAGTCTGAAATCCTGACCTATATACAGGTCAGGATTTTGAAGCAAATATTTATTTGAGCACGCCAATCTCTTTATAGTATTTGGCAGCGCCGGAATGTAGCGGCAGGTTGGCAATATCTTTGACGGCGTCGGCAGGTTTCAAACCCTTCAAATTTTTCTGTGCCTTGCCCAGCTCGTCAATATGCTCCCAAAAGGATTTAGTCAACTGGTAAACGGTATCCTCACTCAAATCATGGCGGCAGAACATTACCATTTTAATAGCAGAGGTCTGCACATCCTTATCTTGGTTAGGATAAGTTTTCGCGGGGATGGTATATTTTGCGTACCAAGGATATTTAGCCTGCAAAGCAGAAATGGTTTTGTCGTCAATATCAACCAAATGACAGCCGGCAGTCAATGCTTGAGAAACAGCGGCAGCCGGAGCACCGGACATAATCCAAGCGCCGTCCAATGTGCCGTTTTGCAGCATATCGGCAGCGGGTCCAAAGGCAATCAATTCGGTTTTAATATCCTCGGGGAACTTCATACCAACAGTAGTAAAATGATTTTGACATTCATTATACACGGAAGAACCGGCAGCGGCTACGGCAAAGTGCTTGCCCTTAACGTCGGCCAAGGTGTTAATGCCGGATTTATTGGTAACAACCACTTGGTTAGGATTCATGTATAAGCCGCCGATAACCTTCAAATCTTTATAAGCGTGATCCTTAAAGCTGTCGGTGCCTTGCAGACATTGTAGCACGTTGGAGCTGATAGCTATGGAAACCTGCGCTTCGTTACCGGCAACCATATTCAAGTTAGCGATACCACCAGCAGAAGCCTGACTGGCAGCCTGCACGCCGGGAACGTTTTTCGTCCAGTTGTTGGTAATAACAGCGCCAACAGCATACAGCGCACCGGAAGCACCGGCAGTGGGAAAATTGATTTTTACTACCTTAGCCGGGGCTTTGGCAGCTTCTTTTTTCTCACCGCCGCAGCCGGCAACTACGCCGGCCAGCATGGTAAGAGCCAAGGCTGCGCAAGCCATCCGTTTGAGTACAGATAATTTTTTCATGTTTTTCTCTCCCTTATTTTTAATTTTTATTGTATGATTTTCTAAAAAATCATGGATAAACAAATTTTATTCAGTTTTGCTGCGGCGCATAAGCTGCCAGACAGCCAAGGCCGCAAATACAGCAATGCCAACAGCATCGGTTAAAAGACCCGGATATAGCAATAGCGGCGCAAGCACAATAAGCACTGCCCGTTCCCACAGGCTGCAACGCTCCACAAACCAGCCTTCCAAACCGGCCACCAAGCCTGCCGTTCCCAGTAAAGCAGTAAATACTGCCCATAAAGATGCCGCTGTAGTTGCATTGGCATCCACACCCACCAGCAGCACAGGATTATCCAAAAAGAAAAACGGAATAATAAAACCGATAATGCCAAGACGCATAGCCCACAAACCGGTTTTAGTCTGGTCGGAGCCTGCAATACCGCTGGCCACATACGCGCTGATTGCCACCGGCGGCGTAATATTGGACAGGCAGGCATAAATCAAGCAGAACAAATGGCTGGTCAGCGGCAACACGCCGGCGTCGATTAAAACCGGCACTGCCACGGCCTGCACAATTACATACGCAGCCACGCCGGGAACGCCCATACCTAAAATTGTAGACATAACCATAACAAAGAAGCCCGTTAGATAAATATTATTATTGTCCACAATATTTAAAATCAGATAGCCCATGTTCAGTCCCATGCTGGTCAAGGTAACGGTACCGATAATGACACCGATAATTACGCAGCAAACGCCTACGGAAATAGCGCCTTTAGCGCCTTCAACCGTAGCATCTAAAATAATTTTAGGTGTCATGCGGGTTTCTTTGCGCAGCCAGCTGGCGGCAATGGTGCCAAAAATAGAAAACACAGCCGCATAAAGAGGCGTATAGCCTGCAAACATCAAGCCAATGAGCATTACTAACGGAATGACTAGATGTCCCTGCTTTTTGACTACCTTCATAGCGTCGGGAATATTTTCCTTGGAAAGTCCGGAAAGTCCCAAGCGCATAGCTTCAAAATGCACTGCCATAAGCAAGCCCACATAATAGAGCAACGCCGGCACGATAGCTGCCAGCATTACCTTGGTATAGCTAATGCCCAAAAATTCCGCCATGACAAAGCCGACCGCGCCCATAATCGGCGGGCAGAACTGACCGCCAGTGGAAGCAACAGCCTCTACGGCTCCGGCAAATTCTTTTTTGTAGCCAGTCTGCTTCATCAAGGGAATGGTTATGGTGCCGGTGGTAGCAACATTAGCTACTGCCGAACCGTTAATCATGCCCATCAAACCAGAGGCCAAAACGGCAACCTTCGCCGGCCCGCCGGGAGTTTGACCAACCAAGGTTAAAGAAAAATCGTTGATAAATTTAGAAAAGCCACTGTATTTTAAATAAGCGCCGAATAAAACAAACAGAAAAATATAGGTAGCGGATACGCCGATACCGGTACCCAAAACGCCCTGCGTACCCCAAAACTGCGTAATCAGCACACGTTTTAAAGTAAAGCCGTTATGCCCCAAATATCCAGGCAAAAATTCGCCAAACCAGTTATAGCCTAAAAAAATCAGCGCCAGTATCGCTAAATTGCCCGAAGCGCGGCGAGCTGCTTCAAAAACTACTAAAAGCGCCGCACCGGCAATAAGTATTTCGTGAGTGTCGATACGCCCGCCCGTCATGGCGATACGCTCATAATTCAAAATCAAATAACCAAAGCTGCCCACACTTAAAAATATCAGTAAAATATCCCACACCGGCGGCAGACTGCGCAAACGTTTTTCTTTTTTGTATGAAGGAAACAGCAAAAACGTAAACAACAACAAAAAAATACAGTGCATAGCTCTCAGGTTAATAGCGCTGATAACGCCGATAGTCGTAAAATAAACCTGAAAAGCCGCCCATATACACAATAATGCTATTATAATTTTTGCTAACGGGCCTTGATAGGTGCGCATGCGCGCTTCCGATTCCTGTTCTTCTAAAAGCTCCTGCGCCTTTTTATCTAATTCTGCTCGTGTTGCTTCCTGCTTACTCATAAAATAATCTCCTTACTACCATGCTACAAAACGGTCACAAAATATTGGCTACATTATACACCTTTCACCAAACCTTGGCAACGAAAACTAAAAATAATTTTCAAAAAAACAACCTGCCGCTACTAAGCAACAGGTCGTATAAATTATATTTAAGCAATAATAAGCTAAACTGTTATAATTTTTTGAACAGCCTGCCGATAAAGAGCAGCAACAAGAATATATTTTTTACAGCAGCGCTTGAAAACGTTTATTCAATTCTGCTTCGGCATTATCCACTTTACTTTTAGCTTTCGCCTGCCACTGCTCCTGTTTAAGCAAGCGTTTATTGGCTTCGCCAAGCATAAGCCGCAGCTCTTGAGCTTGCGGGCCGCCTTTGACTGCTCGGTTATGCACAATAGCCACAGGGTCCAGACAGGAGCGAAATTCTGCGGCTGTCAAGGGCAGGCTTGAGGGAATAGAACTATCCTCTGCTGCCAGTTTCGCATAAATTGCGCAAGCTTGCTCGTAAGTGAAAGTTGCAGGCGTAACATTATTTGCTCTAGCGTAAGTAACAATCTCCGAAGCAAAATGGTGTCCCGTGCGGAATGGCACTTCATATTTGCGCATAAGCACATCGGCAATCTCTTGAGAACAAGTCCAATCCAAATTTAGTTCTTCCAACGCTCTCTCCGGCTTAACCTCTAAGGCTCGCAAAATACGATTAAACTGCTTCACTACGCTGATAGTCTGCTTGGTAATATTATCTGTGCCGCGCAAGCGTCCGTCAGCAATACCCGCAGGAATATTATGCGCTCTAAAAGTTCCTTCTACTGCCATGCCCAACAATGTTGAGCAATCAGTACGCGCCCGGTTGAGAATGCCGGGGTTACGTTTTTGGGGCATAGCGCTAGATACATAGGTATTGCCATTACCCTCTTTGAGTAAAATCCAAGGACGGGGCTGGGCATATTGCTGCATAATTTCTTCAATAAAACTACCAATATGAATAGCAATGCTGCTGGAAATACCGCCCATTTCAATAGGTGCTTCTTGTGGAAAGACCTGCCCTGCGTCATAAGTATTATAAGCAATAGCATCAAAGCCTAAGAAAACAGCCATTTTATCGCGATTTAAAGGCCAGCCTGTACCATTCAGCACGCAGGCACCCATGGGCGAGCGATTTATTCTGGCATAATAAGCCTGCAATCGCTCCATGTCGCGAGAAAAAGCATCATTATAGGCCAAGAGATAATGCGCCAAGCTATTGGGCTGCGCCGCTACGCCATTGGTATAGTTAGGCAAAACAGTGTCTTGATTTTTTTCTGCCAAAGCTGCTAAGCTTCGCTGCATAGCATTTAATTCTTGTGCAAGCTCTAAAAGCTGCTCTCTTTGCATTAAAAGACTCACAGTAGTCAGCATATCCTGACTGGAGCGGCCTGCATGCAGTTTAGTTATTTCCGGACCTGCCGCTTGGATAAGTAAAGGCTCAAAGGTGATAACTAAACCCGGTCTTGCGCCATCAGGCTTGTCACCTTGCTCCAATACTGTTGCAATACCGCGGGCAAAACGCTTCCCCTGCTCCGGCGTCAGCAGCTTTTCTTCCGTATTAATAACGGCTGTCGCTTTATTTATCTGCCCCAGCCAGAAAAAATTATCACGCTGAGCAGCTTCGGTGACACTGGCAAAAATTAGCGTAGCTGCCGCCATGAATAATGTTTTTCTTAAAGAAAATCCTAACTTTTTCATATTGCAAGCCTCCTTAAAGCTTAGCAGCTTAGTGCTCTGCAAAAATTTAATATAAGTAATTTTCACGCACGCTTAAACATTTTACCGATAAAGGGCGACAGCAACGAAAGCACAGCCGCCGCTAAGAAAAATAAGCACAAGGGTCTGGTATAGAAAATATTAAAATTACCGTCGCTCATAATCAAAGAGCCGACAAAATTTTGTTCCGCCATACCGCCGAGAATAATACCGATAATGATGGCTGACATAGAAAATCCCAGCTTATTGAGAAAATAGCCTAAAAACCCACTGATAACCATCAAATAAACATCATTCAGTGAATTATTATAGGAATAGGTGCCGACAAAGGTCATCATCACAATAATCGGCAGCAAAATATGCAACGGAACATTCACAACCTTAGTAAACAGACGAATGAGACTAAAGCCCATAATTCCCATAATAATATTGGCTAACAGCAGACCAATAAAAATTGCGTAAACATCCGGAGCCTTTTCCACAAACAGCAAAGGACCGGGCTGCAAACCCTGCACCATTAAAGCGCCCATCATGATCGCCGTAGCGCCGTCGCCGGGAATCCCCAAGGTCAGCACGGGAATAAACGCACCGCCGGAAACCGCATTGTTACCTGCTTCCGAAGCGCAGATACCTTCAGGTTCACCGTTGCCAAAATTGGCACTATGCTTGGACCAGCGTTTGGCTTGATCGTAGGAAACAAACGAAGCAATATCGCCGCCGGTACCGGGCACGCAGCCAATAAAAGTACCGATAAAGGAAGAACGAATAAGCGTAGCAAAAACACGCTTAATATCCGCCATAGACGGCAAAAGTCTGTCTATAACCATGTGCTGCTCACTACGCTCGTTATGATAATAATCTTCGATACTGCCAAGCACCTGCGCGAAAGCGAAAACGCCAATCAAAACAGGAATAAAAGATACGCCGCCTAATAAATAGGTGGTATCTAAAGTAAAGCGAATGGTGCCGGTCATGGCATCAATACCAACAGTAGCCAAAAATAAGCCCAACAGTCCGCCCATAATGCCTTTAATAACACTGCCAGAGCTGACGCTGGTGATAATGCTTAGGCCAAAAATAGCCAAAGCAAAATATTCCGGCTTAGAAAACTGCAACGCAATTTTTGCCAGCTGAGGCGCTAATAAAATCAGACAGATAGTACTGAAAACGCCGCCAAAGGTACTGGCAAGTGTGGACAACCCCAAAGCTCTGCCGGGTTGGCGCAGCTTGGTAGCCATAGGATAGCCGTCCAGCGTAGTCGCCACCGAAGCAGGGGTGCCGGGAGTTTTCAGTAGAATGGCGCTTATACTGCCTCCGTAAATGGCGCCGCAGTAAATTCCCAAAAGCATTAAAATACCGCCGATGCCGTGAAAGGTAAACGCCAGCGGAAAAAGCAGCGCCAAACCCATATTAACGCTCAAGCCAGGCATACAGCCAAAAGCAATGCCTACCAAAACACCGGCAACCAATCCTAAAAGGTTTAAGGGCACAAAAACCATATTCAATGCACTAAGAATATCAGCCATGCTCGCTACCTCCTAGGATAAAAATATGGACTGCGGCATCTGCGTATGCAGCAAAAGTCCAAACACCAAATAAATAAAGGCCAAAGTCAATACCGTAGTCAAGACTATCCCCTTTACAGCCTTATAATCTAACAGGCGCATCACAGCAATAATCAACACAGCCGCTGCCGGATAAAAGCCCAGCAAATTTATCAGCACACAAAATAAAACGACCAAACCCATCATCATATATACGCGCTTATTGGCCGCCGTAGTCAGCGTTACCTTTTGTCCTGACAAGTCGGCTCTATTGCTGAAGGTATAAAGCAATAGCACCACTGCCGCCACCGCCATAGCGCAGCCTAAGCTGAAGGGCCAAAAGCCCGGACCCGGGCCGTTATCCGTAAACTCCAGCGAAAAGGCAGCGGAAGCGCGCATAATCATGCCGCCTATGATTGCTCCCAACAGGCCAACTATATAATTACAGATAGTCATATTATTCATCATCATCAACTCCCTAACGAAGTTAAATATGGCAAGCAGAAATTAGTGACAGCTTTCATTTTCCTACGCAATAATTTCTTCCGGCCAGCCGATATATTTTAGTTTTTAGCGCCTACGCGCTGAGCAGCCGCCATAATTGCCAGGCGTCCGTGCTCAAAGGTTAAGCCGCCTTGGAAAAAGACGTTGTAAGGCTCGCGGCAGGGGCCGTCGGCACTCAACTCAATGGAAGCGCCCTGCACAAAAGTACCGGCAGCCATTACAATATCATCCTGATAACCGGGCAACGGTGCCGGAACCGGCTCCACGTGAGCATCCACAGGAGAATTGCTTTGAATAGCAATACAGAAATCGCACAAACGCTGCTTACTTTCCAAGGTAATAGCCTGAATAATATCGCTGCGTTTTTCTTCCGGCTGCGGTTTAACGGCGTAGCCCATCTCTTTAAAAACAGCCGCTGCAAAAACAGCGGTTTTGACAGCCTGCATAACTACATGAGGCGCCAGGAACAAGCCTTGATAAAATTCGCGCTGGGTGTCGCCCAAGGTAGCGCCCATTTCTCCGCCCAAACCTGGAGCAGTTAAACGATAAGAAGCGTTTTCTATCAAATCCTGACGGCCTACAATATAACCGCCCGTAGGCGCAAAGCCGCCGCCTAAATTTTTAATCAGCGAACCGGCCATAATATCAGCGCCAACCTCCGTCGGCTCCTGCTTATCGATAAATTCGCCGTAGCAGTTATCTACGAAGCAGATTACATTAGGATTAGCTTCCTTGGCTGCTTTAATGATGCGGCCGATTTCTTCCACGCTGATAGTGTTGCGCACACTGCTGTAACCGCAGGAACGCTGAATATGCACCATCGTGGTTTTTTCGGTAACAGCTTTTTTTACTGCCTCCAAATCAACGTGACCGCCGGTCATAGGCAGCTCCTTATAAATAATCCCCAAATCTACCAAGCTGCCTTTAGTTTTCACGGGATAGCCGATAATGGACTGCATGGTGTCATAAGGCGTTCCGGTCAAGCCAATCAGCTCGTCGCCGGGATGCAGATTGCCCAGCAAAGCTACAGCCAAAGCATGAGTACCGCTGACAAATTGGGATCGCACCAAGGCGGCTTCCGTTTTAAAAATTTCTGCATAAATTAAATCTAAAGTATCGCGGCCCACATCACTGTACCCATAACCTGTGGTAGGCTTTAAATAATAATCGCTGACCATGTTATTGCGGAAAGCAGTGATAACCTTTTCTGTGTTATAAAGAGCTGTTGCTTCCAGCTCCGGAGTATGTTTGGCAACTTCAGCCAAAGCTGCCGCTTCAATAGCTTGATAATTAAACAAATTTCTTCACCTTACATTTATAATTTATTTTTGCAAATACTGTTCAAATTCGCCGACTTGCTCCGCTTCCATGCGCACTTTGAGCAATGTGCCTTCGGCAAGATATTCCTGCTCCAAAACAGTTCCGGCTGCGTGTAATTTTGATACTGCTGCCGAATCGCTGTAAGGCACAAGAAAATTTTCTTCTACCGATTTCAGCTTGAGATTTTCGGCAATCAACGCTAAAAGCTTCTGCAAATTGATACCTGATTTGGCGCTGATGCAGACGGCGTTTTCCTCTCTGCGCAAACGCTCCGGCAAACCGCTGCCCTCCGGGAGCTTATCTATTTTATTGTAAACAGTAATAATGGTCTTATCCTTAGCGCCAAGTTCATTCAGCACCTGATAGACGGCATTGCTCTGCTCTTTATACAGCTCGTGGCTCACATCAATTACATGCAGCAGCACATCAGCCTCTACAACTTCTTCTAAAGTAGATTGAAAAGCCGCAACCAGCTGATGGGGCAAACGCTGAATAAAGCCAACCGTATCGGTTATAATTGCCTGCTGCTTGTTAGGCAAATCCAGTTGGCGCGTGGTTGGGTCTAAAGTTGCAAAAAGCTGGTCCTGCGCATAAATAGCAGAATTTGTCAAGGTGTTCAACAGCGTAGATTTACCCGCGTTAGTATAACCAACCAAACTAACTGTAGGTACGCTGGCTTTAGCGCGGCCTACACGATGCAAGATGCGCACACTTTTGACCTTGCCTATGCACTCTTTGATAAAGGCAATACGGTCACGAATACGCCTGCGGTCAACCTCCAGCTTGGTTTCGCCGGGACCGCGGGTACCGATACCGCCGCCCAAACGGGAAAGACTCAAGCCTTTGCCCATAATACGCGGCAGCGTATATTGCAGCTGCGCCAGTTCAACCTGCAGCTTGCCTTCGTTGGTGCGGGCACGCTGCGCAAAAATATCTAATATCAGCGCCGTGCGGTCTAAAACACGCACGCCCATAGCCTGCTCAATATTGCGCTGCTGCGCCGGTGAAAGCTCGTCGTCAAAAATGCACAAATCAACATTTTCTTGCTGCACATACAGCGCCAGCTCTTGTACCTTGCCGCGGCCGATAAAAAATGCCGGGTCGGGCTTGGGGCGCTTCTGTAAAAATTTAGCAACAACCTCTGCCCCGGCAGTATCTGCCAGCTGCTTTAATTCTTCCAAAGAATCTTCTGCAGTCCAACCAAGGCTGCTGGCACCGCCGTTATATTCCATGCCTACAAGAATAGCTCGCTCCGCACTTGGCGCTAAGCTTGTGCTGCCGCTCTGCTTATCCAAAATGCGCTCCACCATAGCGACCAAATTAGGAAAAAACACGCCCTCCGCCTGCTCTAAGGTTGCGGGACCGTAACACTCAACTTGGTACTGCTCATTCTCGTCCATTCCGGTTATCATACCAAAAGTAATGGTGGATTGTGCAAAATCAGGCGCGGTTACGCCAATGGCAATCATAGCGTCAAAACGTTTATTTTTCAGCGCGCTGATATCCACACCGCTCAAAGCAGGATTGCCGTTAGGATGTGTATGTACGCAGCGCACGCCGCTTAAACGGCTGCTGCCGCGGCGGCCGTCGATAGCAGGCAGCTCCACACTTTGGTCATCGCCTACCGCCACCGCCAAAATCTGTCCACTGCGGCTGATATACACCGAAACCTCGCGGTTGATGTAGTCGGTTACATCGGCCATGCGCATAGCCAATTCCTTAATCAGCAGCTGACCGCTTTCCAAGCGGATATCATAAAAAGTTTTCAGTTCATCAATAACGGAATTACGGATACCTTTCAGGTTGCCGTAAATTTCATTCTGTGCCATAAAAAGGGCACCTCCAAAATTTATCTGCGCTCTCTCACCTTGGCAGGTTCAATATTGATGCGATAGCCTTTGATAAAATTCTTGTGCATAGCGCCGATAACTTTTTCGGCTACGTCCTCGGGAACCTCCACAAAGGTAAATTTATCGTAAATATTGATTAAGCCAATATCACGAGCGGGAATGTCTGATTCAATAGCAATGGTGCTAACAATATCCTTCACCATAACCTTTTGGCTGCGGCCAATGTTCATAAACAGGCGCACCATACCGGGACGACCGCCGGTGTTTTGCAAATCCTTCGCCAGCGTATCTTCTTGCGGCGCTTCCAAAGCCTTATTGCCCTCCTGCATCAGCTTCAAGGCTGCTGCCGCTACTTCTTCAGCACTGTAATCATCCAGCAAGCTTTCGGCAATGGGCATATAGTCGTGATAAGCGTTAAGCTCCAGCACAGTCTGCATTTTGCTGATAATTTGATCGCGCTGACGCTCAATTACATTAGCGGCGGTGGGCAGCTGACGACGCTGAATTTTAGTGTTGACCATGCGCTCAATCAATTTCAGCTGACGGAACTCGCGGGGAGTAATAAAGGTCATAGCTACGCCGGTATTGCCTGCGCGGCCGGTACGGCCAATGCGGTGCACGTAGCTTTCCGGATCCTGGGGAATATCAAAATTGATAACGTGAGTAATATTATCCACGTCAATACCGCGGGCGGCAACGTCCGTAGCAATCAGCACATCACAGGCGCCCTCGCGGAATTTTTTCATAACTCTGTCGCGCTGGTTTTGGCTTAAATCGCCGTGCAGTCCTTCAGCCATGTAGCCGCGGCTGGACAAGGCAATGGACAAATCGTCTACGCCTTTTTTCGTGCGGCAGAAAATGATCAGCTTGCCGTCAATTTCTGCATCCAGCAAACGGCACAGGCCTTCGATTTTATCTTTGGTTTCAAAATAATATTGTTCAATCAGCGGTACTGTAAGGTCTTCTTTAGACACCGTAACGTTTTTCGGCGCGCGCATATATTTTTTTGTCAAGCTCAAAATAGGACGCGGCATAGTGGCAGAGAACAGCAGAGTTTGACGCTCGCTGGGCAGACTGCGCATAATTTCTTCAATATCATCCACAAAGCCCATATCCAGCATTTCGTCGGCTTCATCCAGTACCAAAAATTTAATATGGTCCAGCTTAATGGTACCGCGGTTAATGTGGTCAATCAAGCGACCCGGAGTGCCGATAACAATCTGCACATTGCTTTTTAAAGAACGGATTTGGCGTTCAATAGGCTGCCCGCCATAAACAGGCAGAGCGCGCACGCGACGCACGCGGCCAATTTTACCAACTTCCTCTGCGACCTGAATCGCCAGCTCGCGGGTAGGACACATAATCAACGCTTGAATATGCTTAAAATCATCCACTCCCTGCACTAAGGGAATGCCAAAAGCGGCAGTTTTGCCGGTACCGGTCTGTGCTTGACCAATAACGTCGTTGCCCTCTAATACTAAGGGGATGGTTGCCGCCTGAATCGGAGACGGTTCTTCAAAGCCCATCTCGGTCAACGCAGTAACAATTTTTTTATCCAGCTCTAAGCTGCCAAACATTTCTTTTTGTAATGCCATTAATAATTTTCCTCCATAAATAGCAAAAGATTTTATTCTTCTTGATTTTTCTTTTCTTCTTTTAATTTATCAATAGCCATAGAAATAGCCGTGAGCGCTATTCTTAGCTTATTTTCTGTTCTTGTAGCTGTAAAATGATGTTCCTGACAGTAAACTATGTTTTCCGCCGCCACCGCAATATACACCAGACCAACCGGCTTGCCTTCGCTGGTGCCGGGGCCTGCGTTGCCCGTAATACTTACGCCTATATCACTGCCCAAAACGCGGCGCACACCTGCCGCCATTTCGCAGGCGGTTTCTCTGCTGACTGCGCCGTAACGGTCAAGAGTATCCTGCTGCACTTGCAGTAATTTATTTTTCGCCATGTTAGTATAGGTTACAAGACTGCCTAAAAGATATTCGCTGCTACCCGGCACATCAGTAATTAAACTGCTGGCTAAGCCGCCGCTGCAGGATTCGGCAAAAGCGATTGTTTTACCCTGCTTTAACAGCTCCTGTCCCAAGCAGGCAGCCAAAGATGCGTCATCCACGCCATAAACGTAATTATCAACATATTTACGCACCTCTGCCTCGCAGGCGTCCAATAGCTTAATAGCTGCGTCGCTGTCGACAGCCTTGGTAGTTATTCGAACTAAAATTTCACCATAACGGGCATAAAGAGCAATCGTGGGATTACTTTGACGCATAATTATTTCGTCAAGAATTTCTGCAACCTTCGATTCACCCACGCCTCTTAAATGCAGCGTGCGGGAAAGAATAATACCGTGGTCGGCAAAACGCCGCAAAAGTCGCGGCCATAATTGCTTTTCGCACATATCCGTTAATTCCGACGGCGGTCCCGGCAGCAGAATGAAGATTTTGCCATTGTATTCCAACCACAGTCCCGGCGCAGTACCCACTTCATTTTGCAGAATTTCTGCACCTAGCGGCACATAAGCCTGCTTTTCGTTATTTTCTGAACAGCAAATGCCTTTTTTCTGAAAATATGCGTCAATGCGTCCCCAAGTATCTAAATCAAGATAGCTTTCAGTATGGCAGACCTCCATAACTGTTTCCTTGGTAATATCACCGCGAGTAGGCCCTAAGCCACCGCTGGTAATAATAATATCGGCCCGCTCCATAGCCTGCTCCAGCACAGAACGCATTCTGTCGGGATTATCGCCTACCGTCGTATGATAAAGCACATCAAAGCCCATATTATTAAGCTTGCGGGAAAGGTACTGCACGTTAGTATTCAAAATTTCGCCTAACAGCAGCTCCGTACCTGTGGTTACAATTTCAACCTTCATTTAGCTCATTCCCTTCAGAATCTTTTAGATTCTTTCGCCGACCATTTCATAAGTAAAGCCTTGTGAAATACGCACGCGGACAATATCGCCAATTTGTAGATTTTCCGCGTTGTCAATAAAAATAGTGCCGTCAATATCGGGCGCTTCGTGAGTGCTGCGGCCATAAGCCAAATTATCCTCATCAAAGCCTTCAACTAAAACATCCAGCTCCGCGCCCTCGCGCGCCTGATGAATTTCTTCGGAAATTTCGGCCTGCAAAGCCATCAGCTCGTGGTAACGATTTTCTTTAACTTCCGGCGCAATTTGATTTTCCATAGCTCCGGCTACGGTGCCTTCTTCCTGCGAATACTGAAAAACGCCAGCGTTTTCAAAGCGCTGCTGCGCCACAAAATCTTTCAGCTCCGCAAAATCTTCTTCGGTTTCGCCCGGGAAGCCAACAATAAAGGTAGTGCGAATAGTAATATTCTTGACGCGTGTGCGCAGCTTGTGCAACAATTCTTCTACTTGAGCGCGCGTATCATAACGGTTCATGCTGTCTAAAAGTCTGTCGCTGGCATGCTGCAAAGGAATATCAATATATTTGCATACTTTATCCAAAGAAGCAAAAGCGTCAATCAATTCGTCCGTAAAATTATTAGGATAAAGATACATAACTCTTATCCATTGAATACCTTCTAAAGCATTCAAATCGCGCAATAATTGCGGCAAAAGCAAATTTCCCGTAGTGTCCTCACCGTAGCGCGTAGTATCCTGCGCCACCACAATCAATTCCTTAACGCCGCTTTCCGCCAAAGCTTTTGCTTCCGCCATCACCTCGTCATAAGGACGCGAAGTATAAGGGCCGCGCAGCTGCGGAATAATACAATAAGAGCAGCAATTATCGCAGCCTTCAGCAATTTTTAAATAAGCCATGTAGCCGGGAGTGGTGAGCATGCGCGGAGGCAGAATAACATTTTTGCTGGTCAGTTTTTCCAAATGCTTCAAGCGTTTGTCAGACATAACCTGCTCTATTACCCAGGAAATATCGGTAAAGCTGTCCGTACCGACAATCGCGTCAATTTCCGGCATACTTTCAAACAGCTCGTCCGCATAGCGCTGGCCTAAGCAGCCTGTCATAATTAAATATTTGCAGCTGCCGGTTTGCTTATATTCCGCCATCTGCAAAACTGTATTGATAGATTCTTCTTTGGCGCTTTCAATAAAGCCGCAGGTGTTGACGATTATGATATCAGCGTCTTCCGGATTATTGGTAATTTCCAGCTGCTTTTCTCTGATCAAACCCAGCATAACCTCAGAATCTACCAAATTTTTAGGACAGCCCAAGCTGACCATACCTATTTTCATTACATAGCCTCCTTCAATCTGACGCGCCTATCTACTAAAGCGCACTCTCTCCAGCCATCTTTCAGTCAAAAACTTCTGCTTTGCGGTGTCTAAATAATTCTCATTCAGCCAAAGCTTATCCGCATCCACGGGAGCATCCTGCACGCCTCGCGGAAAAATAAACATAAAGCCCGTATTATCAGCCTGCGCCACAGCCTGCACCTTATCGCCGGACAGCAGCCATTCTATAAACTGCAATGCAGGCAGCTCCTGCTGGCAATCGGCAAACATCCCCACACAGTAAAGATTTACCGGCGTGCCCTCACGAGGCTGTACTACATAAGCAGGAAATTTATTTTCCAAATATTTAAAAACGTAACTTTGACGGGTAATTGCCAAATCCGCGTCGCCTACTGCCGTCATACGAATAGATGTAAACGGAAATTTGGCGTACTGTCCCACAAAGCGGTTAATATTCCAAAGATAATTAAGAGAGCTTGTCTCTCCCAGCGCGTCAGCAAAAGCACCCAAAAAATTCTGCGTGCTGTTGCTGTCCGAAAGATTTTCTATAGCAATGCGCAGATTTAATTTATTTTCCAGATCTGCCCAGCCGCGCAAGCTTTGCTGGCCAATGGTCCGCGCATACTGTTGGTTAATCAAAAAAACCGTAGGATCATAAAACACGCCATACCAGCACATATCTGCATCCCGCAATTTCTTAGGCAGCTTATCGCCTAAGGTGAATGCCACAGGCTTTAATTTTTGCTGCCGCTTTAAACCATAAAGCGTACGCTTTTCTGCCAGCACCAAATCGGGCAGCTTTTCGTCGGGCTTTAATTCCGAAATAAATTTTACGGTCAATTTTTCTTTATTCTGTTCATTAAAGCTCTGTACCAAATCAGCGGTAAATTTATTATCCAGCTCTGAATACAGCACTAAAGCTTTATCATTTTGTATCTGCTGCGCTGCTTTATCCTGCGGCGCTTGTTCCTGACCACAGCCTGTAAGCAGCAGCGGCAAAAGCAGCAGTGCCGATAGCACGAAACGAAACATAGTTGCGACCTCCGCTCCTAAGAGCGACGTTTTTTAGTACGGGAAAATTGTTTATCAACAGAAAATTTACTGCGTGTTCTGCCTTTAGCTTCGTCATGACGATTACTTGTTTTTTCAGGTGCCAGCAGACATTTAGGCTCTGTACCGACCAAATCCATGCGTCCGGCTTTTTGCAACGCGTCCAAAACCAATCTGCGGTTACGCGGATTTCTGTACTGCATGAGCGCCCGCTGCATGGCCTTATCGTGAGGATTGCGCGCCACAAAAACGTTTTCGCCCGTCGCCGGGTCGACGCCGGAATAATACATAGCCGTGGCCGCGCTGCCGGGCGTAGGAATAAAATCCTGCACCTGTTCCGGCTGATGCTTAATATCCCGCAAAAATTCTGCCAGTTCAATAGCGTTATTCAAGGTACAGCCGGGATGGCTGCTGATAAAATACGGCACCAAATATTGCGGCAGTCCCAACTCCTTATTTTTCTTGGCGTAAGCGCGCATAAATTTTAAGTAAATCTCTTTACCGGGCTTGCCCATGCGCTGCAAAACCGGCGGAGCAATATGCTCCGGCGCAATTTTCAACAAGCCGCTGATATGATAGCGGCATAAAACATCCAAAAATTCCTGTTTTTTATCAGCCAGCAGATAATCGTAACGAATACCGCTACGGATAAAAACTTTCTTCACTCCCGGTACAGCACGTAATTTTTCCAAAAGCTCTATATAATCGCTGTGGTCCGCATCTAAATTAGGGCATGGCGCAGGAAACAAACATTGTCTGTCCTTGCACACGCCATATTTTAGTTGCTTGGCGCAGGAGGGATGACGGAAGTTAGCCGTCGGACCGCCCACATCATGGATATAGCCTTTAAATCCGGGTAATTGCGTAATAATTTTCGCCTCACGCAGAATAGATTCGTGGCTGCGCGCCTGAATAATTCTGCCTTGATGCGCATGAATTGCACAAAAAGCACAGCTGCCAAAACAGCCGCGGCAGCTCACGATACTGAACTGCACTTCCTCCAAAGCAGCTACGCCGCCTTGCGCGTCATAGCCGGGATGCCACTTACGCACATAGGGTAAATCGTAAACAGCATCCATTTCTTTTTGAGTTAAAGGAAAAACCGGCGGATTTTGTACAATAAATTTATTTTGACCGCGCTGCACTACCGGCTTGCCATAAAACGGATCCTGCTCCCGACTTTGCAGATGATACGCCTGCGCGAAGAATTTTTTGTCGTCGCGAATAGCCTTCCAGCCGGGCAGCTTCACGTATTCTTCGCTCTCGGGCAGCTCGTCTGCGGCATAAGCCGTACCGCGAATATAACGCATATCGTCGACATGTGCGCCGCCGCTTAAATAATCGGCAATTTCTACAATTTGCTTTTCACCCATACCGTAAACTAGCAAATCTGCGCCGCTGCTTTCTAAAATAGAAGGCAACAGCTTATTTTCCCAATAATCAAAATGCACAAAACGACGCAGGCTGGCCTCAATACCGCCAATAATAACGGGCATCTGCGGCCACAGCCGTTTTACCATTTGCGCATAAACCACCGTAGCATGATCCGGACGCTTACCCATTACACCACCGGCTGTATATTTATCTACCGTGCGTGGATTTTTAGCTGCCGTATAGTGGCATAACATGGAATCAAGATTGCCACCGGAAATCAACACGCCTAAGCGCGGTTTGCCTAAAGCGGCAAAATTTTCCGGTTTATCCCAAGCAGGCTGGCACAGCAAAGCTAACTTATAGCCTTGCGATTCCAAAACGCGGCAAATTACTGCCGGGCCAAAAGACGGATGGTCCACATAGGCATCGCCGCTGATAAATAAAAAGTCCAGCTGCTCCCAGCCTCTATCTGCAATTTCTTTCAGAGAAATCGGTAAAAAGCGTTCCATTAAAATTTATAATCTCCCATATTACTTTTTATCTTGTACGGAATTTTGTTCATTGGCAGTCGTTACAGTATTGGCAGATTCTGCTTTAGCTTCCGGCACAGCACTTTGCACTGCCGGTGCACTTTCTGCCGCCGCGTTAGCAGAAGCTTCCGGTTCTGCTTTAACCTTCGGCTCTGCCTGCGGCACAGCTGGTTGCGGAGCCTGTTCCTGCACTACCTTAGCATTTTGCAGCATATAAGTTTTTACGGCGACACCGTGCTCGCCCTGCAAATCCACCGGCTCGCCGTTAACAGTTACTTGCATTACACCTATATTACCGTATTTAATAATCAATTTTTCTTTGGCTTCATAAGTTTTTTTGTCCTTAGCAGACAACATTCCGGCAAAAATTTCTTTACCGTCAGCGTTTACCTCCAGCCAACAAGAGCCGTTGGCTTCCATATCAACCTGAATTTTATCAACAGGCGCTTTGGCTGCCGTATCTTCGGCATTAGTAGCGGCTGGTGCTTGCTGCTCCTGCTCAACCACAGGCTGAGGACGATTTCTAAAATAGTTGATAGCTCCGGGAATAGCAAAATAACCGGCACCCAGCACCACAACTACAACTAAGCCTGCCAAAATTTGCTTCATATTGATAGCGGGCAGTTCCATACGTCCCGTACCACTGCCAATATCCCGCGGATTCTTAAGCTGAATGTTCAGCTTTACCTTATCCACCTCGCGGATGCCTGCGGCGCGCACCTTATCTGCTGCCAAACCGGCGGCGCTGGCCTTATACATATTAACTAATTCTAAACCGTCCAAGCCCAAAAAATTGCCGTAATTGCGAATAATACCTTTGAGAAAAACTTCTCCCGGCGTTTTATCATATTCATCCTTTTCCACAGCTTCCAAATAACGGCTGCGAATGCTGGTACCTTTTTCCACATCCATTAACGACAAGCCTTTAGCCAAACGCGCTTCGCGCAGAATTGCACCAACGCTTTTTTCCATGTCCATTTGTCAGTACCTCCCCTTGATCAAGCCTTAAGAAAACGCTCCTCTGCTTCCTGGCGGGACATAATAACCTCTCTGGGCTTGCTGCCGACGGATTGGCCCACAATTCCCAGTTCTTCCATATTATCAACTAAACGCGCAGCTCTAGTATAACCGATACGGAAACGTCTTTGCAGCATAGAAGCCGACGCTTGTCCCATATCTAAAACTAAACTCAAAGCATCCGGGAACAATTCATCCTCCGCAGATAAATCGCTGCCTGCTTCTTCGGACGAATTATTTTTATTTTTACTGTCGCATTCCAGCTCCTGCTGCGTAACCTCTTCGGTGTAATTAACAGGAATGGACTGCTGCACAATAAACTGCACAATTTTATTTAACTCATCATCGGTCACAAACGCACCCTGCACACGCACCGGTTTATTAAAGCCAATAGGATAAAAAAGCATATCGCCCTTGCCCAAAAGCTTTTCCGCGCCGCCCATATCAATAATGGTACGGGAATCCGTTTGTGAAGAAACAGCAAAAGCAATACGAGAGGGAATGTTTGCCTTTACAATACCCGTGATAACATCTACGGAAGGACGCTGGGTTGCCAAAATCAAATGAATACCGGCAGCGCGCGCTTTCTGTGCCAAACGCAGAATGGCATCCTCTACATCAACCTTAGCTACCATCATCAAATCGGACAATTCGTCGATAATGATAACAATGAATGGCATTTTTTCTGTGGTCTGCGCGTTATAGCTGTTGATTTCGCGCACATGATTATCAGCAAACAGCTTATAACGACGCTCCATTTCCGCCACAGCCCAATGCAGAGCAGATGCAGCTTTTTTCGGCTCCGTTACTACGGGCGTCAAAAGATGTGGAATGCCGTTATAATTAGACAGCTCGACTACCTTGGGGTCAACCAAAATCAGCTTGACCTCTTCCGGACGCGCCTTGTACAAAATTCCGGCAATAATCGTATTAATGCATACTGATTTACCGCTGCCGGTAGAGCCTGCTACCAGCAAGTGCGGCATTTTAGCCAAATCGGCAGAAATAATTTCGCCGCTGATATCCTTGCCCAATCCAATACATAAACGCGAAGCGGCATTGCGCACAGTGGCGGTATCCACTACCTCTCTAAAGCACACCGTATCATTTTTAATATTGGGTGCTTCAATGCCAATAGCAGATTTACCGGGAATTGGCGCTTCAATACGCACGCCGGGCGCTGCCAAGCGCAAAGCAATATCGTCAGCCAAATTTACGACGGAGCTGACCTTAACGCCCGGAGCTGGTTCCAGCTCAAAGCGCGTTACGGATGGTCCGCGAGTTACGGCGATAACCTTAGCCCGCACGCGAAAATCTGCCAGCGTTTGCTCCAAGACGGCACATTGCTCCATAATATCCTTTTGGTAGGACATCGGGTCGCTGACGCGCGGCATATCTAAAAGCTCTAAAGGCGGCAACTGATAAGCATTAGCCTCAAGATTTTCATTTTCTTCATTATTATCTTCATTATCTTCGTTGTTGGCAGCCGTTTCCTCAACAGCCGGTTCAGTAGCAGCTTTAGTTTCGCTTACCGCTTCCTGCACCTTATCGGCGCTGTCATAAATAGCAATTTTGCGTTCTTCCGGCTGCTCAACGTCACTAATCGTTACTGCATTCTTTTCCGTTGCGACTTGAGCAATTTTTTCAGCAGTAACTTCTTTTAAACGCTCTCTATATTCGTTGTGAATAATCGAAGGAGCTTCTTGAATTACAGGACGCTCTGCCTCCGGCGCAGGCGCAGAACCGTCCAGAAAACGATGCTCCGGCATAGGCGTTGCCACATCACCGTTATCGTAATTGATAACCGGACGCAAGACAACATTATTTTCCTTAACGGAAGATTTCCACTCCGGTACCGGCACAACAACCTTATTTTCCTTAGCGGAAACGGACTGCCACTCCGGCACTTGGATCGGGTCGTGCTCCAGCTCCTGTTTAATAGGCTCTTCATCATAAGGATTATTTTTCACACCTAAAATACTTTTGATAGATGATTTTTTTTCAATACCGTCGGTAAAAGTACCAAACTCACCGCTGCGATAAATACTTCTAATAGAATTATTAGCGACAGCTTTATTTTTATTAGGAATAATTTGGCTGCCGGCAGATTTTTGCGGCTTTATTTTCTGCTCCTGCTCCAACTGCCGCACATCAATTTCGTCACTGCTGCCGGTAATATCGGCAATCAGCCCGGAAAGCCAGTTCCAAATAGTGCTTACGGGAAACAGTAACCAAATGCTTGCAAGCCAGCCAAAAGCTAAAACCAACCAAGTACCGATCACACCCAAAGAACGATGCAAAGGCAAAACTAGCAGTCCTCCGATCAAACCGCCGCCATTAGGCAAAAGATGCGGCGTAAGCTCTTCGTTTACAGGCACAAAAACATGATGAGCTGTGCCAAAAAGGCACAGCATCACCAAGATAAAAGCCAGTGTTTTTTTCTGCAGCAGGGTGATTTTTCCGTCCCAATAAAGTTTCCAAGACAGCAAAAAGCAAGTTACAGACAATAAAAATGCACCTTTGCCCAAAAGATAGCTTTGGCATTTAGCAATAAAGCCAAAAATCGCGCTGTTTGCATCGCTAAACAATGCTACAACAAATATTATTCCTGCCAGCAAAAAGAAGCCAGCCGCATATAAAGCCGCAGCAGAATCGTTATTTTGTTTTTGCTTCCTTTTTACTCTATCTTTGGTCAAGGTAAAACTCCTATCATTAAATCTCCATAATAATCGGCAGAATCATGGGACGACGGCGGGTACGCTCATAAAGGAAACGGCCTAAGCTGTCGCGCACAGTGGATTTTATGGCAGACCATTCAGATACGCCGTTTTCTTCACAGCGTTCCAAAGCCTGCTGCACTTTTTCGCGTGCTTCATCCATTAACCCCTCTGCCTCACGCACGTAAACAAAACCGCGGGAAACAATATCCGGACCTGATACCACATGACAATTTTCTCTGTCAATAGTTACAACAACAATCATAATACCGTCCTGCGAAAGCTGACGGCGGTCTCGCAGAACGATATTGCCAACATCGCCAACGCCAAGACCATCAACCAAAACCTTACCCGCAGGCACCTTACCGGTAATACCAATACTATTCTGCGTCAATTCAATAACGCTGCCGTTTTCGGCAATAACAATATTTTCTTTGGGCATCCCAAGGCTTTGCGCCAGATTAGCATGTTTAATCAAATGACGGAACTCGCCATGCACAGGAATAAAGAAACGAGGACGCACTAAATTATGCATCAATTTGATTTCCTCTTGGCTGGCATGTCCGGAAACATGTACGCCGTTACTTTTTTCGTAAATAACATCTGCGCCCAGCTTATATAAATGGTCAATAGTGCGGGAAACAAGCTTTTCGTTGCCGGGAATAGGCGTTGCGGAAATAATTACCGTATCACCGGGCATAATGTCAACCTTTTTATGGTCATTCATAGCCATACGCGTCAAAGCGCTCATCGGCTCGCCCTGACTACCGGTAGTAATAATCACAATTTTATCAGGCGTATAATTGTGCGCTTCATCAATATCGATAATCTCGCCTTCAGGAGCCTTTAAATATCCCAGCTCCTTAGCAATGCTTACCACATTAACCATACTACGGCCAATAACGGCTACCTTGCGGTCATATTTCATGGCTGCGTCAATAACCTGCTGAATGCGATGGACGTTGGAAGAAAAAGTAGCTACAATAATACGATTTTTAGCATAGCGGAACTCATCGTCAAAAGTTCTGCCAACCATTTTCTCGCTGGGAGTAAAGCCGGGGCGTTCGGCGTTAGTACTGTCAGCCAATAAAGCCAACACGCCGCGGTCGCCATACTCGGCAAATTTATTAAACTCCGTAACCTGTCCGTCAACGGGAGTGTGGTCAATTTTAAAATCGCCTGTGTGAATTATCGTACCAATAGGCGTGCCGATAGCAATAGCGATAGCGTCAGGAATACTATGGTTTACGCGAATAAAATCCATTTTAAAAGCACCGGCGCTAATTTTATCGCCGGGTTTTATAGTACGAAGATTTTCCGAGCCGACGCCGTTTTCCTTTAAACGTCCTTGCAAAATACCTAGAGTAAGTGCGGTACCGTATACAGGACAATCTACTTGCTTCATTACGTAGGGCAGCGCGCCAATATGGTCCTCGTGTCCATGCGTTAAAAAAATACCCTTCAATTTATCTTGATTTTCTATTAAATACGTTATATCCGGAATGACCAAATCAATGCCCAGCATATCGTCCTCCGGAAACATTAAGCCGGCATCAATAAGAATCATGTCATCGCCATAACGAAAAACAGTCATATTTTTACCAATTTCCCCTAGACCGCCCAGAGGAATGATTTGCACTTTCTTTTGAAATTTTCCCAAAAAAAATACACCTCCAATTTTTTATTTTGTATTATATCCGCACAAATGTAGAACTTTTTATTTTTAGGTACACGATGTCCGCACACATACTCTCCATTATATTATACACTAAATATGCTGTTATGACAAATATCCGCTTTACATTTTTGTAAAAAAAGTGTGAGAGGGAAACATAAAAATTATAAAGCTTTTTTAATATGGTAAAAAATAAGCACCCAACAGATTCTTCTGACAGGTGCTCATTTTATATTATTCTTAAATTTTTTTGATTACCTATTAACTTTTCAAATACCGTTTCAGTTGCTCATAAAAGTTTTCTCTTGTTCCAGCCATAATTACCACAATAACCTCATCACCTACACGCTCAACTGTATATGCTATTTCATAATTTGTTTTATTGTAGTAAATATCATAACCATAAATACCACTTAAATCTCCTAGTTTTTCCTCGCCGACTGTATAATCTTCACAAATTTCATCAATAGCTTTTTTATACAGTGCCTTCAATTTCTTATCTTTCAGTTTTTTAATGAATCTTGCAGCAGGAGGCAGAAAACGCACTTCTAGCATAAATCAGTCCTCCATATCAAAGACATCATCATAACTTACATATTTTTCTTTGCCTTCAACAACACGTTTAGCATCTAACAGCATTGCTTCAACCGCAGGTCTAACCTGTGCCTGTTTTTTCTTGAACTCACAAAGCAATTCTTGCCCCGAAAAGCCTTGTGCAATAAGTTCTGCAAGTATCTGTTCTGCAAAAACTCCGTCCGAAACAGCTTTAACAGGACGAATAATCAATGCGTTATCACGTACCACACATTCTGCTTCATCTCCAAAACCTAATAATTGGTAAAACTTCTGCGGTATCGTTATTTGTCGTTTAGAGGAAATGCTCAAAATTTTTCTATTCACTTTTGCGCTATCTTTTTCCAATGTTGCTGTAACCATGATTTTTATCTCCTTATCTTTTACATTAAAGCAGATTTTTCTTGGTTTCTCATTTCTTGGTTTCTAAGAATATTATAGACGAACAACTTAATAAAGTCAATAAACGCACCTATGATTACTACCTATTGTTCATACAACGCTTGTAAATTACAAAAACACTCCTAAAATAAACTAATCTACTTTAGAAGTATCATATCGCTTTCTGTAGTGTAATCCTCTTTCTATTGTATGCAACAATAAATTATCTATTCCCATACATTTTCTCATAATACTTTTGATATTCGCCGCTAATAATATCCTGCCACCATTTTTTATTTTCAAGATACCATTTGATAGTTTTTTTGATACCATCAGCAAACTTAGTTTCCGGCAGCCAGCCTAATTCATTATGAATTTTTGTCGGATCAATAGCGTAACGCATATCGTGACCTTTGCGGTCTGTCACGTGCGTGATTAAGCTTTCCGGCTTGCCAAGCTCTTTGCAGATTAGCTTTACGATATCAATATTACGCATTTCATTGTGACCGCCGATATTATAAACCTCACCCACTCTGCCTTTATGAAGAATCAAGTCAATAGCTTTGCAGTGATCCTCAACATATAACCAATCGCGCACATTTAAGCCTTCGCCATAAACAGGCAACGGCTTATCAGCCAAAGCGTTGGCAATCATCAAGGGAATTAGCTTCTCCGGAAAATGATAAGGACCGTAATTATTAGAGCAACGGGAAATAGTCACAGGCAAGCCATAAGTACGATGATAAGCCATTACCAATAAATCAGCTCCGGCCTTGGAAGAAGAATACGGACTGCTGGTGTGAATCGGAGTTTCCTCCGTAAAGAATAAATCCGCCCTATCCAAAGGCAAATCGCCATATACTTCATCAGTAGAAACCTGATGATAGCGCTTGATGCCATATTTACGACAAGCATCCATCAACGTTGCCGTACCCATGATGTTTGTTTTCAAGAAAATCCCTGGATCTTCAATAGAGCGGTCAACATGGCTCTCCGCCGCAAAGTTCACTACAATATCAGGACGCTCTTCTTCAAAAAGCTTGTACACTGCTTCTCTATCGCATATATCTGCCTTCACAAAGCGAAAATTGGTATTATCCATCACACCTGCCAAAGTAGATAAATTTCCTGCATAGGTCAATTTATCCAAACAAATAATGCGATACTCCGGATACTTTTCCAGCATATGAAAAATAAAATTTGAGCCAATAAAGCCAGCACCGCCGGTTACGATAATAGTCATAGCTATTGCTACGTCACTGTAATAACCCATAATCTTATCATCTCCTTGAAATTAAAAGAAGCATTAAACTTAATAGCCTAATGCTTTTCATTCTTTATCGTAAATATTCTTTTAGCTCCGTATTAACACAATCTTGAATATCTAAAGCTATCTGTTTAGCTTTCTTATTATTCATTCCTATCCCGTCAGCAACCTGCAAAATATCTTCCATGCCTGGATTAAAACCATTTCCATGTACTGCCGTAGCATGCTCACCGCCTATGGAGTTACTATAGGTAAGGTCATAAGCAGGCGATAATTTCCATCTGTTTTCTTTATCATCATACAAAAATGCAAAATTTTTAGAATGGTCGTCTCTGTTATGAGCAAATACATTAAAGCACATTAGCCTGAATATTTTTTCTACTTCAGTAAAGTCTTTAGTCAGGTTTAATGTCAGCTTCATTAAAATATCATAATCAAGATTTGGTATTCTGTGAGAAGTTTCCAAAAGCCCTGATACTGATACCATATGTACACGCTTTGCTTTTTTATCTGCATCTACTGTACGGTCAAATCTTTTTACGCCAAAATAACCGCTGCAATTATTTGAGCTAAATAATCTGGTTTCCGGCATTTCAATTCCACATTTTTTAGCACATAAGGAATAGCTGTATTCCTCCAAGCCTATATTCTTGCTATCTTCTCTGGCTGAAAATTTAATTATCCAATCTTCGCCATCAATACTGGTTAATATTTTTGGTTTTGCACCGCCGGATGAGCCGCCCAGTCTGAATAATTCATCCAGATTGGGAGAATAGTTTGTTGCCAGTATTTCTGAACACTCGGCAGCTATTTTATCTAAATCTAAATCAGCATTTTTTACTGGCAATTTATACTCCGGTTCATATCTTAATGCTCCCATACCCGATGAGCCTACTATTGCAAGCCTATCTACAGGAGTCAAAGCAGCCGGAACAATATTATTCTTTACCAACACTCTGTCAACGAGTAATCTGCCCCATCCGTCCGGAAGGCTGTCAGCAAATACTCCAAACACTCCGTCAAAGGGATCTGCTTTAGGCATAAAGACTTTTTTGAACAAAGGCAAAGAATAAGGACTTATACTGAAACCTTCAGCAATCCATTCAGCAGTATATTCAAAAACTGCCAGGTAATTTTTATAAACTACCAATGTGCCTACTTTTCTGTCATCATATAATACATTAAGTTCTTTAATCTTCTGCATTCTTTATCTCCTCTATGGACAGAAACGGAACATCAGCAAATAGATTTTTCATTTCATCATCTATACCTAATGCAATAGTAATTTTAGTCAGAGACATCAAGGATATTTCGCTAGTTTGTTCAAAGCGTTTCACAGATCCAAGGCTTACTCCTGCTTTCTCACCTAATTCCTGCTGTGATATTTTACGTCTTCTGCGAATATTCCTGATTCTGCCAGCTATAAGCTTATTTATATCTTTTGGTGTTGTATTTGTCAGTAAAAGCTCAAAGTTATTCATATCTATTATTGTAGCTCATTTATGATATTTTTGCAATTACTAGATAATATATTAGCCCTTGTGCCGCAAATTTTATTTCTCTGCTATGTTTAACCATTCTGCTGTAAGGACAGTTTGCAGCTACTGCGCAGTAATCTCTGCACTTTCTGTCATGCCAGCGTTCTTTAGCTGAGCATAATTCTGGAAGAAAACCTTTCGCCAGTACATCCTTCAGCCTTTTGGCTTTGGTTTCCATGTAGAGCTTTATCCAATGGTCTGTAGTGGTCAAGCCTTTTTTAGCCATAAGTGTTACAAAAAGGCTTGACCACTACAGAGACTAGATAAAAACATTCCCAAAATAGCCGAGCAAGCTCTCGGATTATATCCTGTTTTGTCTGATAATAGCTAGTTATTTCCACCCATTTTAAGCTTATTCACAACTTGATTTAAAAAGAAAAAAGCTCGGAGAACGGCTCTCCGAGCAAATTTTTATTGGAGCTGGCAATAGGAATCGAACCCACAACCTGCTGATTACAAATCAGCTGCTCTGCCTATTGAGCTATGCCAGCATCTTACTTAGAATATTATAATGGAGATAAGAATTTTTGTCAAGCATCCAAAGCTAAGCCCGCACGATACTTTTTGTCATGCGGTTACCTATTTATCACAGCCGCAGACAAAATCCAACGCATCCTGCACGCTTTGCTCCGGTTTTACTTTGGTCCAGGCCGCAGCAATTTTTCCTTGTTCGTCAATAATATATACAGAACGCACTACGCCCATACTGATTTTACCGTAAAGCTTTTTCTCTTGCCAAACTTCATAATCCTGCAAGGTGGTTAGCTCCGTATCGGATAGTAAAATAAACGGCAGCTCCTGCTTAGCGGCAAAATTTTGGTGAGATTTAACACTGTCCTTGCTAATGCCAATAACAACAGCGCCTTCAGCCTTAAATTTTGCGAAAGCATCGCGAAAAGCCTGCGCTTGACGAGTACAGCCGGGAGTAGAATCTTTAGGATAAAAATATAAAACTACTTTTTGGCCCGCAAAATCATTAAGGCTGACATTTTTTCCGTCCTTATCAGGCAAAGTAAAAGCTGGCGCTTGAGTTCCCACTGCTAACATGATAACAGCTCCTTTCACAAAAATAATACGTATAAAAAATCCGCACCCAACCGGATGCGGATTTAATAGTCAAATTACATTGCTGCTTCTTCAACAGGATATACAGAGATTTGGCGTTTGTCGCGGCCTTTACGCTCAAATTTTACGCGGCCTTCAACGGTTGCAAAAATGGTGTAATCCTTGCCCATGCCAACATTGTTGCCGGGATGGAATTTAGTACCGCGTTGACGAACGATAATGCTGCCAGCGGTTACCAATTGGCTTTCATGAGCCTTGGTGCCCAAACGTTGTGCGTTAGAGTCACGACCGTTGTGGGAACTGCCGGTACCTTTTTTATGTGCATGTAATTGCAGAATAATTTCAAACATTACTTTCACCTCCTATGTTCTTTGATCTGAACATATTGCGGACACTGACGAACTATGGATTCTACGCCATATACCATGGTCATAAAAATCGCCTGTGTCAGGTCGTTAGGAGCACTGTTCAATGCTGCCTCTAAAATTCCGTCCTCCTGATTCACTGCGTAGGACGGTTTAAGTTTTAAATGCTTCTCCAAGCCAAGCAACGGAGCCTGCGTCAAGGCAGAAACGGCACTGCATATTATATCGTTGCCTTCTTCCCCAAAACCTGCGTGACCACTGACCTTATAGCCGGTTATCATACCTTGCTTGTCCTTGAACAAATCTACATTTATCATTGCTATTAAGCGTTGATAGCGGTGATTTCAACAGTGGTAAACGGTTGACGATGACCTTGACGTTTACGATAGTTGGATTTTGCTTTGTATTTGAAAACAAAAATCTTGTCAGCTTTGCCATGTTCTACAACTTTAGCAACAACTTTAGCGCCTTCAACTACAGGCTTACCAATTTTTACGTCAGCATCGTTAACAACGGTCAAAACTTCTTCAAAAACTACTTCAGCGCCAACTTCTGCGTTCAGTTTTTCAACTTGCAGGGTTTCGCCTTCGCTTACACGGTATTGTTTGCCGCCGGTTTTAATAATTGCGTACATCTATTTGCACCTCCCTTGATGATAGACTCGCCAAATACGGTACCCGCTTTGTCTGCGGAATTTACAAACCTCTCTGCGCGGTTGGGGACGGACTAAAGCAGTCCATACTGGTATATTTTACCAATACCAAAGTCATTTGTCAACACCGGTATTGTCTAAAATCATAAAACTTTCTACGTGCAGCGACGAATCGCTTTCTACTTGCAGGCTGCACGCCAGCTCTCGCTCCCACGCGCGAATATCGCGCTGCAAAAGCCATTCTGCCAGCCAGGGATTAGCCACCACCAAAAGATTTTTGGCGCTGCCGCGGCTTTTGAGCAGCACGCGCAGACGGCGTTTAACTTCCAGCGCCAATGTTTCCCGGCTCTGCACTCTGCCGCTGCCGCTGCACACCGGGCACGGCGCGTACAGTACGCTGGACAAATTTTGGCGTGATTTTTTGCGCGTAATCTCCACCAAATTAAGCACCGTGATATCCTGCACCTTAGGGTGCATTTTATCTCCCGCCATAGATTCGTGCAGCACATTTAAAATTTCTTTCTTATGCTCGTCTGTATGCATATCGATAAAATCTACTACGATAATGCCGCCAATATCGCGCAGGCGCAGCTGACGGGCAATTTCTTGGGCCGCCTCGCGGTTAATCTGCATGATAGTTTCTTCCAGGCTTTCCCGTCCGCTGAATTTGCCGCTGTTGACATCAATCACCGTCATTGCTTCAGTATAATCAATCACCAAATATCCGCCGCTGGGAAGAGCTACCTGTTTATCGGAAATTTCCGCTACGGCTTCTTGCTGCTTATTATAAACAAAAATATCTTCCAAGCCTTGATACAGCGTCAGCTTTACGTTCTTCGCCAAAGAAAGCTGATTTAAAAGTTCTTCCACCCGCTTATAAATTGTGAGATTATCAATAACAATTTCCGTTAAGTCCGGACGCATATAATCGCGCACAATGCGAATGGATAAATCCAGCTCCCGGCGCAGCAGGCACGGAGCCTTAGCCACACGCTCCCGCGCCTGCAAAACCTTCCACGCCGCCGTAAGCTCTGCAATATCCTGCTCTAAAAGCTCGCTGCTGACTCCGGCGGCGACTGTACGCACCACTACGCCAATACCTCGCGGACGTGTACCGTGATAAATTTTGCCCAAACGCTCGCGTTCAGCTTTATCCGTTATTTTGCGGGAAATTCCCACATAATCGGCGCAGGGTAAAAGCACTGCGTAACGTCCCGGCAACGTAATTTCTCTAGTCGCAGTAGGTCCCTTAGTTCCGCGTGCATCCTTAGAAATCTGCACAATTACGCTTTGACCTTCGGTAACATCCATAGCCTCGCCCAAATACAAAAAGGCGTTCTGCTCCAAACCAATATCTACAAAGGCCGCCTGAATACCGCGCACTACATTGCAGACGCGCCCCTTAAAAATGCTGCCTACTAAATGCTGCTCCGCTGTACGCTCTACCAAATATTCCATAAGCCTGCCGTTTTCCATAAGACCCATGCGTGTTTCATCTTGATTGGCTCCGATAATGATTTTTGCTGTCATTCTCTTTGCTCTCCTAGTATTTAATTTGCTGCCGCAATTTTTTTATTGTAATAGTATATTTTATCATAATTTTTTCTCTAAGCAAAGAGCTAACTGCTTTTACCAAGCGGCTACGGTACCGTCAGCACGCGGCTCCGTAGCTCCCGCCAGCACGCCGTCATCATTACGCCAAATTACTTCTCCGCGACCAAAGCTGGTATAATCGCTTTTTACGGTAATTTCGTGACCACGACGACGTAAATCTTCAATAATATCCTGCGGAACTCTATCCTCCAGCCAAATCTTTTTGCCCTCAATCCACTGCCAACGCGGCGCGTCCAAACCGGCTTGAGGATTCAGCAGAAAATCTACCGTATTCATAATCACCTGCACGTGACCTTGCGGCTGCATATATGCACCCATTACGCCAAAGGGTCCCACTGCCTTGCCGTCCTTAGTCAAAAAGCCGGGAATAATCGTATGGTAAGGCTTTTTGCGCGGCAGTAGATAATCGTCGCTTGTTGAATCTAAGCTGAAACCGGCTGCGCGGCAGTTTAAATTCAGGCCATAACCAGGCAAAACAATACCGCTGCCAAAATCTTTGTAATTGCTTTGAATAAACGACACCATATTGCCTTCGTCATCCGCCGTATTCAAATATACAGTACCGCCGCAGAACGGAGTTCCCGGCGCAGGCTCCAACGCCTGCTCGTTAATCAGCGCGCGGCGCTGAGCAGTGTATTCCTCGCTCAACAACTCTTCGACTTTAGTACGCATATAACGCGGGTCGGCAATATATTGCATACCGTCGGCAAACGCCAGCTTCATGGCTTCAATTTGCTTATGATAGGTCTCGCCGCAATTTTTTTCTTTAAACTCAAAGCCTTTCAGAATATTTAAAGCCATCAACGCAGTAATTCCGTGACCATTGGGCGGCATTTCCCACACATCATAGCCGCGGTAATTTATATGGATAGGCTCCTGCCACTCCGGCTGATAATCTGCCAAATCCTCTGCCGTCAAATAACCGCCGGTCCGCTCACTGAAAGCAAGCAGTTTTTCTGCCAGCTCGCCGCGGTACAAGCTTTCACAATAGCTTTCTGCCAACAGGCGCAAGGTTTTGGCATGCTCCGGCAAGCGCACCATTTCGCCTGTTTGAGGCGCTTTACCATTAGGCACAAAGGTGTAAAACCAATATTTCATGGCAGGATTATCTTTATAAGGAAGAAATTTTTCCATGCCGGCCTGCCAAAAGCGCGCCACGATAGGCGAAACGGGATAACCGTTTTCTGCGTAATAAATGGCTGGCTCAAATAATTTAGCAAAAGGCAGCCTGCCAAAACGCTTATGCAGCTCCGCCCAAGCGCCTGCAGCTCCCGGAATTGTCATAGACACCCAGCCGAAAAAAGGAATTTTATCCATACAGCCTGCCGCACGAGCTGCTTCCGCCGTCAATTTAGTCGGTGCGTAACCGCTGCCGTTCAAACCGTAAAGCTTATCCTTTATCCAAACTAAAGCAAAGCAATCGCTGCCCAAGCCTGTATTAGTAGGCTCCAAAATCGTTTGGCAAATGGCCGTAGCAATAGCGGCGTCCACGGCATTGCCGCCCTGCTGCAAAATTGTTAAACCAGCCTGCGCCGATAAAGGCTGTGAGGTACACACCATGCCGCGTTTAGCATAAATTACCCGGCGTCGGGAAGTATAAGCATATTCTTGTCCGTCAAAATTAAAATTCATCAGCCTTGCCTCCTTCAAAAACTGCATTATAAAAATCTATAACAGGTTAATTTTTACGTTCATCAATAAAATCATTAGTCAATTTATTATTTTCTAAAGCAGATTGATACTGTGCTAAAGTCAAAATTACCTTGCCGCCGCTGACGTTAATCTGCTGCTGCTCTTTGAGCTTGGAAATGGTACGGTTAATTGTTTTTACCGTCATGCCCAGCTCCTCGCGAATTTCTTCGCGCGTTTTGCTCAGCTTAAAAGAGCCCTTTTCCAAAATTTTGCCTTGCTCGGCGCTTTTCAGCAAATAATCCATAAACAAATATGTGGGCGGATAAAATAATTTTGCGCCGCGATTATAAGAAGAACGGTAAAGCTTAAAGGCTATTTCCCGGGCAATCAGCCGCAAAAAGTACATATCCTTAGCTATCCACATTTCAAAATCTTCCCGCGAAATCATAAACGCCACGCATTCCGTCAAAGTTTCAATCGTTACAGAAGTTTTCTCCATACCAGCCATAATGGCGACCTCACCGATAAAATCCACTGCTTCATTTTTTTCAATCATGAAAACATTGCCGTTTTCAAACTCGTTGATCACCCGATGATCGCCGTGCACAATAATGCCAAAATAATTGAGCGGATAATCCTTTTGGTGAATAATATAGCCCGGCGGAAAGGTGCGGATGGTATAACGCTCCAGCAATTCTTTAGGCATGTGTTCAAAATAAATTTTGGCAGCAGGATATTTTTCCAGTAACTCCTCAAGCTTCATGGCAGTTCGCTCTTTTCTTTGCTGATTACGCAATAAATTTGCGCAGCTGTACTAAGAAAATCATATCATAAAACTACCCTTTTGTCCTTTTTTCACCACAAAAATTTTGTTAAAATACTGGCATAGCAAAGTTTTATTACAAACGAGGAGGAAATTGCTACATGAAAAAAGAGACCTATCTTTACAGCGGACTTGCCGAACGCCTGCGCTCAGAGTGGAAAATCTATCTGGCTGCTTTTATCTTCATTATTATTGCCGATTCCATCGGTCAGATTAGAATCCCCGTCGGCCCCGGCATATTAATTCTATTCCCGATTTTTTATTCTATTTTCTTAGGTATTTTAGCCGGTCCGCAGCTCACAAAATTTTTCAGCCGCAAGGATGTTACGGCTGCTTCTAAATTAGTTATCGTCTGCATCTGCCCCTTTATCGCTAAACTTGGCATTAACGCAGGCGCAAATATTGAAACCGTAATTTCCGCCGGTCCCGCGCTGCTGCTGCAGGAGTTCGGCAACTTAGGTACAATTCTGCTGTCTTTACCTATTGCCTTACTCTTCGGTTTAAAGCGCGAAGCTATCGGTGCCTGCCATTCTATTAACCGTGAAACTAATTTGGCTTTGGTGCAGGATGTTTTCGGTCCCGAATCTCCCGAAGCGCGAGGCAGTCTTTCTATTTATATTATCGGCGGTATGGTCGGTACCATTTATTTTGGCTTTATGACTACGGTTGTAGCTGCTCTTGGTTGGTTCCATCCTTACGCTTTGGGCATGGCGGCCGGTGTAGGCGCAGGCATTATGATGGCCTCTGCCACGGCCAGCCTTACAGCTATGTTTCCCGACATGGCCGGTCAAATCTCTGCTTTAGCCAGCGCCAGTGAAACTATTTCCGGTATTGACGGTATTTATATGGCTCTTTTTGTAGGTCTCCCCCTGTGTAATTGGTTATATAAAAAATTAGAACCGCGTTTAGCTCCTGCAGCCAATGCAGAAGTAAAGGAGGAAAAATAATGCGTTATTTAGAATGGGCAGCAATGTTTTTAGTAGCAGGCTTTGGTATTTGTTTAGCTAATTTAGTTGGCTTCAAAGTAAACTTTTTCGTTTCTCTTCCCGGCGTGTTGATTTTATTAGGTATTTCTTTTGCTTCCGTAATTTTGAGCAAAATTATTCCCTTAAAGCTTCCCGTTATCGCTTATTGCTCTATTTTAGGTCTATTGCTGGCCTGCCCCATGTCTCCGGTTCGCGAGACCGTAATTGCGGCAGCCAACAAAATCAATTTCACTGCGCCCTTGACTATGGTTGGCGCTTATGCGGGCATTTCCATCAGCGACAAGCTGAAAGAATTTATCAGTCAAGGCTGGAAAATGGTACTTATCGCCTGCTTAGTTATGACCGGCACCTTCATCTGCTCCGCTTTTATCGCTAACGCTGTACTTTCCTGGACCGGCGTAATTTAAAGCTAAGGAGTCTCGAAAATGCTAGAACAAAACAAAAAACAAATCGACGGCAAGTTGCTCTGCGATTTGCTTATAGAGGATTGCTCGCTTTTAGCCGCCGACATGACCATCATAGATCATGCAGCTATAGTCGTCACTGACGGTCAGATTACAGACATTCTGCCACAAAATGCAGCTGACGAAAAATATCTAGCTAAAGAAACTATCCGCGAGCACAATAAATTGTGGCTGCCCGGATTAGTAGACTGCCACACTCACACCGGTCAGCAGCTTTTAAAGGGCAAAGTGCTGGACGAGCTGCCTATGATTTGGACGCGCATTATGCTTCCCTTTGAAAGCACGCTGACCCCGGCAAAAATGCGTCTTAGCGCAGAAATTGCCGCCTTAGAAATGATTGCCGCCGGCACAACCGGCTTTGTTGATTCAGGCAGCTATTACATGGCAGAAGCCGGAAAAATTTATCAGCAGTCAGGTCTGCGCGGCGCGTTAAGCCACTCTACCATGGATCAGGGAAATTTTCCCGCGTCCATTAAAGAAACCGCTGACGAAGCGCTGGCGCAAACCGACGCGCTTTATGACGAATTTCACAACAAGGGCAATTTAAAGGTTTTCTATTCTCTGCGTGCGCTGATGAACTGCTCCGAAAATTTAATTATGCAAACAGCGACGCGAGCACAAGAACGCGGCACTTATTTGCAGGCACACATGAACGAATATGCCGGCGAAGTAAATTATACCTTAGAACGCTACGGTCTGCGTCCCTTTGTTTATTTGGATAAATTAGGCGTATTAAGTGAGAACTTTCTTGCCGCGCACTGCTTAATGCTTTCTGCCGCAGAAAAAAATCTTTTGGTACAACATGACGTTAAGGTTGTGCATTGTCCTTTCAGCAACTGCGGTAAAGGCGTGCCCGATACGCCGTCGCTGCTGCAAGAAAATATTTTTGTCGCCTTAGGCACCGACGGCGCGGCGCACGGCGGCTTAAGCCTGTGGAACGAAATGAAAATTTTCCGCTCCGTGATGAACGCTGTTTGGGGCACAAGATTAGCAGAACCTGCTGTGATGCCTGCTAAAAAAATCTTAGCCATGGCCTTTGCGGGCAACAAGCTGCTGCAAGGCGAAAACGCCAACACCACCGGTCTGACCGTGGGCGCGCCTGCGGATATGATTGCGCTTGATTGGAGCAAAATTCATCTCTGCTCGTCGCAAAACCGCATCAACAGTATGCTGGAATGCGTCAACAGCGGCGACGTCAGCGACACAATGGTCAACGGCAAATTTTTGCTGCGCAAAGGCGAATTTTTAACCTTGGATAAAGAAAAAATCGTCAGCGAGCTGCAAAAATTTACGTCAGCAGCGAAGAAGGCGTGCTAATGGAACTCACACTGCTTATCATTGCCGCAGCCAACGCCATAGTTGGCTGTTTTATCGGCATCTGCGGCATAGCCGGATTTTTACTGCCCATTCTTTATACGGGCGCACTAAATTATTCTGTGGATGTAGCCTTAGCCGCCAGCTTTTTAGCCTTTTTAGTTTCCGGCGTTATCGGCTCGTATAATTATTATCGCGCGGGAAATTTAGATGTTAATACTTGCGTTAGGCTTAGCCTTGGCAGTATCGTCGGCGCTGTTTTCGGCGTGCTCTTGCAAGCCTTAATCAGCCAAGCAACGGCTAAAGTTATTCTCTACTTGGTCGTTTTGGTTTCCGGCATTTCTATTTTATTTCGCTTGTGGCAGGAAAAGCACGCAGCTCAAAGCACGGAGGAAGCTCTGTCCGCCGACAGCCTAATCCACAAAACTTGGTTCTTGCTTATCCTCGGATTTTTAACGGCAGCTGTCTGCTCTCTTTCCGGCGCAGGCGGACCAATTTTAGTAATGCCGCTTTTAGTTACCTTTGGTCTTTCGCCGCGCTTGGCAGTGGGTATCGCTTTATTAAACTCTGTGTTTATCGCCGTTCCCGCCTGCGTTGGGTACTTAGCGCGCATTAACGTGCAGAACTTTTTGCTACTGCTTACTTTAGTCTGCATCAGCCACGGTCTTGGCGTGCTGGTCGGCAGCCGCTTGGCAGACAAGGTTCCTGTTGCGGCACTGAAAATTTTTGTTGCCGTTTTTTCCATTTTTATTTCTATTTATATGCTGCTTTAAGCAAAAAAGTCTGCCGCATCTACGCAGCAGACTTTTTTTACATTTCCTTTAAAATTTTATGCGCATTTGATGCCACACCACATTACCGTGAGTCGAAGCAGAAATCCCCTCATCCACAAAACCAAATTTAGCGTAATAATGCACTAGCTGCTCCTTGCAAGTGAGCACTACGCCTTGGCGACCTTGCTCTTTAGCCGCAGCGATAACCTGCTCCACTAAAATTCCCGCATAGCCTTGGCAGCGGTACTCCGGCAAGGTATTCAGGCCAAAAATCATCTGCCACTGACCATTTTCTTGGTGCATGGCTGCCTTCTCGTACATTTCGTCAGTCAAATCCTCCAAATCGGTTACCATGCCGTCCACAAAACCAATGAGTTTTGCTTCTGTCATATCGGCAAACAGCAGCCAAAAATGGTCGCCGTAAAAATGCAGACGCTCTTTAAATTCTGCCTCCGTCGCAGCCTCTGCCGGTAAAAAGCACGCTGTTTCCACCGCCGTTACCTGCGCTAAATCATCTATCGTCGCCGTTCTAATAAACACGTATAAGCCTCCTAAAAATAAATCTATTGATATTTTAAATTGCTTGAACTGATTAGGCAAGAGGTTGCAAGCAAAAAGCCTGCCGCAACCAAGCAGCAGGCTTACTGTATAATTCTATGCTAAAATATCATCCATAAATTTGATCAACCCGGCTTCTACCTCATCACGCAAATTCAGTTCGTTGTGAATTTCGTGGCGATAACCGCTGTACGCCTTAACGGAAATTTTATGACCAGTGTTAGCCAAAAGATTTGCCACATGGTACAAGCCTTCGCCATAATTGCCGCAGGGATCTTGGTCGCCGCTGATTAAATAGCAAGGAATATTTTTCGGCACCATGGGCGCCCATTCGTCGCTTTCAATAAAATGATACAGCTGCACAAAATCATAAGCCAGCTCCAGCGTAGTATCAAAGGTATTGAACATATCACCGGCGTGGTCAGCTACAATGCGCGGATCATTAGCAATCCAATCCGCCGGACCGTTGGGATTTTCCACGCGGTCAGTCATACCGCAGAAAACCTTGTCGAACCAAGCGTCGGCAGGCTGATAAGGATTCTGCTCATAAGCTGCTTTAAATTCCGGATCATTATATTCAACCTCGCAGCCCTTCCATTGAGAGCACAAGCCGCACAGCATCAAACCCTTAATATCTTCGCCATAAAAAGCTACATACGCACGCGCCAGCATGGAGCCCCAGCTATGACCGAAAACAAAATAAGGCAGATCGGGATAAGCTTCTTTAGCAATATCATGCAAGGATTTTTCATCCTTTAAATAGGTCATATAGCCACCGGAATGAGGATCGCCCAAAGTACCGCCGTCAACGCCGGTTTTGCCGTGACCAAGATGATCGTCCGCAAACACAACATAGCCAGCCTGATTAAATTTGCTAATCATGTGCAGATAACGGCGGGAATGTTCACCGTAGCCATGAATCAGCTGAATAACTCCTTTCGGCGCGCCCAAAGGACTGTAAGACCAAGCCTTAATAGTATCGCGACCGTTGGCAGAGGGAAAAGAAATCTCACGAATAGACATAATGCAGACCTCCTTATAGCATTCACTTAAATTAAGTATAACACCCTAGCATCTAAGTGTAAAGCAAAGGCGCGATAACGAAATGGTTTCCCGGTTTACATACTAATTTTCAGCAAGATAATTTTTTCTAAGCAGCCGCTTCTAGGCTGCAAAAATAATTTATGCTATACTTAAAGTATCATACATTAAAATCAGTGCAACGAGAAGGAGATTTTTATGCTTATCAGAAGAGAACAACCGGCAGATTACGCCAGCGTATATCACGTAGTTAAAAACGCTTTTGCCACTGCGGAGCACAGCGACGGCAACGAGCAGGATTTAGTCAACGCTTTGCGCAAAAGCGTAGCCTTCATTCCGGAGCTTTCATTAATTGCCGAAGAAAACAATAAAATTATCGGCCATATTATGTTTACCAAGCTGCAAATTGGTAACGATATTATTTTGGCATTAGCGCCGCTGTCCGTTGTACCGGAAAAGCAAAAGCAGGGAGTAGGCGCTGCGCTTATCGCAGAAGGTCACAAGAAAGCTAAAGATTTAGGATATAATTATTCCGTTGTATTGGGAAGCGAAAAATATTATCCTAAATTCGGCTATCTGCCGACAGAAAAATTCAACATCCAGCCTCCCTTTGACGTTCCCCAAGAAAATTTTATGGCGCTCAAGCTGCGTGATAACGCGCCAAAGATAGCAGGAATTGTAAAGTATGCGGAGGAGTTTGGAATTTAATATTTTTGTTAAATCATTAAAACTCTACCCATTCAGTTACATCACTGTCTGGCTTTAATCAGGATTTTTATTGCTAGTAATACGTTGGACCATTGTTTCGTAAGCGCCATCATTTACTTTGTCAGACAAGCTCCCTGCCTTACTTTTTAGTTCGTATTCACTTTGGCACGATGGACAAAAGAAATCCGCTACAGGTCTGTTATTTTCAAATTTACTAATTGTTAAATTACCACATTTTGGGCAATACATATTTTCATGTACCCACGTTTCTGTTAATACACGTGCAATTTGCGAAGCAGAATGATACTGTTCTATTGACTGAAAATTAAAAGATAAATTCATACTTTGCCTCTCTCGCATATTTACGCTTTTTTAATTAAAAAACTTGCATCTCGCTTTTTATAAGAATATTATATTCTAAACCTAGAACAATTACAATATCATAAAATCAGCATATTTTTTTCGGATTAAAAGCAAAGAGCTAACTGACTTCTCAACATCAGTTAGCTCTTTGTTGTTTAATAATTAAATTTACTTACCACACAAACAATTAGGCTCAAAAAAGTTTCTTCTCTTATTCGAACTCGACAAAGCCTAACACATTTTGTTTAGGAATTATTCTCTGTCGTGTTTGTAGTTCTTTTGATTATTTGATGTATCCATATTAGCCTGCCTATATGGGCTAATGTTATCATTTTGTTATCGGTGTTGATAACACTTGCTCTGAAACTGCGATAATAGCAATATATTTTAACTCAAATTATAAGCGATTTTGCTTAGAAAATCAAGAGTTTAAAAAAGAAAAGTCAAGTTTAAAACTTATTGGTACGGCTACTGTTAAATAATAAGGTTAAATAATAATTCGCAAAAATCTATTGAAAAATGAACACACTTATGGTATACTTATTAAAAATAGAATTGGTCATCGGAGGACAGTATCCCCGTAGGGTAGAGGCTCGTAAGCAGTTTGCTTGCAGACCGTCTGTTAGATAAGATGTCGAGTGAGCTCGGTTATTACATTAAGTAGTAGCCGAGCTATTTTTATTTCTTAGGAGGATTTTATGGATTCAGAAATTTTTGAGAAATCACCACCGACACGGTTGTTTTTCCGTTGTGCGATACCCTCAATAGTAACAATGGTGTTCGGTGGAGTGTGTGAGAGTTTTTTCTGTAAATAAGACCTTCTATGATAATTTTTACTTGAATTTATCGTATTAA
>CAJKLD010000024.1 GCA_905200645.1 uncultured Phascolarctobacterium sp.
CTGATACTCCCCTATAAAAATGGCTATTTATCAACTGTTTGTTGTGACATAGCCATTTTTTTTATGGTTTTCTGCTCGGTTTTGGAAGTCTGCGTTCCGGTAGTATCATCAGCTTTAGCCTGCTTGCTGCAGGCAGTAAGTGACATGGCCATAACCAAGGTCAGCATTGTAGCAACAAGTTTTTTCGCGTGCTTGCTTGTCATTAAAATCACCCTTTCCGTGTACAAATTTTTCTTCTGCTTAATTTTATTATAAAGGATAAAAACCGCTGACGCCCCACCCGTTCAACGCCAAAAGGGTGGGAAAACACAAAAAAGCAAAAACTCCGCACCATTAAGGCGCAGAGTCTTTGCTTTTCGTAAATTAAATGAAGGAAAGAAGTGTAGCTTATACTTACAGCTCACGGCAAAGCTGATAAAGCATCTTCCAAATCTTTTTCTCGTCTACGGTCAGAATAATGCGTGCTTTTTGCGTGCCTTCGGGGCCGACGCCTTTGTACGCCATAGTAGTGCCGTATGCAGGGCCGTATTGGTCGATAACGTCTACGGGATAAGTAACCTCTTCTTTGATTACGCTGGGGTCAATAGCGATAGCTGCAGAAAGTACATCCCAAACATAGTTGTCGTCCAGCACTTGGTCATTTTCAAAGAACGGAGTCATCCAGTGGTTTTTCAGCAAATCTTTGAAAATAGGGTTCTTGAGCATTTTCTTCATAGCGAAATAACGATCGCGGGTGATGTGAATTTTTTCGCAGGCGTCCAGCGGAACAATTACCTGCTCGCCAAAAGGAGCGCGGAAAGCAGCTTTTTCTGCTTCGGGATCAATCCACACGTTAAATTCCGCATAAGGCATTACGTTGCCTTGTTGGAAGAAGTTGCCGCCCATGTAAATTACGCGCTTAATGAGAGGAGCAATGTCCGGCGCTTTTTTAACTGCTGCAGCAAGGTTCGCACCGCTGCCGATAGCTACGATAGTAACTTCGTTGGGGCGCTGGCGCACTGCGTCAATGATAAAATCGGGAGCAGCCTGCGCTTCGGGAGTGTATTTAGGCTCTGCCTTGTAGTTTTGGCGATAAGCTTCCTGCCAGGATGCCGGCTGCGGATAGCCTGCCGCGCCCATGTGGTCATCTTTATTGCGACCGAAAAGTTTAGTTTCGTCGGCAATATATTGGAAACGATCTTTGCGAATAGGTTCGTTGACGCCCATAAGTACGGGTACGTCGTCAGCGCCGATGCCTTCCAACTGACGGATAGCGCTGGCAGTACCGGTTTCTACCCAAGTATTGCCAAAAACTACGGTTACGCCCAGTAGATTGGTTTTGGGAGATTTTGCCAGCATCAGCATTGCTGCGCCGTCATCCAGCCAGTCAACCATATCAGTATCTAAAATTACGGGAGAAGCCGCTTCTTTATTTTGCTGTGCGTCGGCTATCGCGGGAGGGATAAGTGCAGCACAGAACATACCTGTGCCAACTAAAAAAGTGGAGAGTAATTTTTGCCATTTTTTCATAAGTATATCCTCCTAAATTTATTACAAGTCAATCTTAGCTCCAAGGATCTTCGGAAGCAGGAATTCTAATGCCGGTCAACAGAGATTTATAATCCCACAGGAACCATTCGCCGGTAGATTCTTTTTGACGCACGGTAATAGGACGCGGAGTGTCGGCGCCGCCGCTGGCAACCAGGAAGCGTGCATAGCCTTTTTGTTGATAAGTATAAGGATTGGTCTGAATTTCTACTGCATAAGGTTGGTTAGGAGTGTAATTGTTTTTGGGAGTTGCGCCTTTAAAATAAGAACGCATAATGTAAGCTTTGCCGCGATAACGATCGCGGATAAATTGGCTGTCAATGCCGTTTACGGGGCGAGGGCCTAAAAGCACGTTAAGCATAGCAATGGAATCGTCAGGACTGGTTTCGTAACGGGCCAAAGCTGCAACAGCCATTGCAGCTACTCTGTATGCGTCATTGCCAACGGCTACGTCTGCCGCAGTTTGAGGTAAGCTTTGAAAAGTAATAGTTTTGCTTTGCATTTTATTCACCGCCTTATTTGCTGCTTGATTAAGTACGCTTCTGTTAGTTGTGCCTCTGCCGATGGATGGTCTGTTAATCACATTGCCTAGATTAACTGCTTCAGCAGATGGTTGGTAAGCCACGGAAATAACGGCTGCTGCCGCCAGAAAGAGCGCCAATTTTTTCTTCACAATAAAACATCCTTTAATTATTATATTTTTTACTTATTTCATCCGACTGCGTTTTCGTCAGAAATAGTACTGAAGATAAGTCTCCAGCCATCCTCGGTGGCAGTATAAATATTATTCACAAAGTAATCTACATAGTAGCAGTCAAGAAACTCGTCGCTTTCGTCAAATACTTTTACGGCATAACCGTTAGTAAATTCGCGGCCAAATTTCTGCACCTGCTCGCTGATCATGCGGCAGACCTCCGGTTCCTGCCACACTAACACGTAGCGATAATTGTGCTTATAAGGCTGCAAAATAAATTCGCCGTTGGCAGGTATGGATTCCAGCAGATAAATTGCTAAATCCTCAGAAAAATTAGTAGTCTCAACATTATAGCCATAGATGCTGGGAACAATGCCTTCGGTATCACTTTCACTGCTGATTTTTAAACTGCGTTCGTCACTGGGAAGAACTTCAAATTGCTGTCGATATTTATAATCACGCACAGCAGAAACTTCTTCGCCGTCAACAAATGTGCGCGTCATTTTGTAATTCATAACAAGATTATCCGGCGCTTGTGCAACGGTGCGGCCAATATATGTAATCAGCTTTGTCTTGCTCCCTTCAGCGTCTCTGATATAATCTCTTGCTTCCAGCATCACCGTTTCGCCGTCCGGCAATACATAAAGTTCTTTTACCAAAATGCGGTTTGTGGCTTCGTCGCCCAGCATAACTCCTGCCAAATCTTTTACTTCAGCAGCGCCGGCAACGCCCGCCATACTTAACAGCGTCATAGCCAAAATTAACAGGCCAAATAAAGCTTTGCGCAAACGCATTGTACTCACTCTCCTTCAATATCCTTGGCGTCCCAATAAACGTCCTCGCAGCTGCAGGTAATCTGCTGTCTGCCGCAGGCGTGGCAGCGCTCTACATCACAATCAAGATGATGATAATGACCTTTCAGCGCGCCGCAGTCACCGCAGCGTTCGCCGTCCTGCATAGGATAAACAAGATCCCTGACGTCGCCAACCTTAATCCGCTGATAAATTTTGCCGTCAATGTGTACCTTGCCGACGGCACAACCAACTGCCGTCCGCATCTCGCGTTTACAAAGCTGACATTCTGCCATGGTCACAACCTCCTTTGCAGAGCGTAATAATATAGCTGCCGTTTTCTTTAGCTTCATTATAAGAAAAAGCTGCGCGAAAATCCCCACCCAAAAGCAGTATTACGGGTGGGAAGAACAATTTTTTTGCAAAAATTTACGTTAACCTACCCAAAACGCGGCGCACGGGTGGGGCGAAAGTAATTGAGCAATGATATAGTTAAGGTGGAAAATTAGACAATTTATTTTTACAAGGAAGCAGCTATAGAAGAAATATACTGTCTTAGCTTAACTCCAAGATTTATACGAAAAAACGCGTAAGAGGTGAAGGTGTATGAAAAATTTAAAAAAGCTGACGCTGCTCCATTCCAACGATATGCACGGAGATTTTTTGGCGGAGCAAATTGACAGTAAGCTGGTAGGCGGCGTTTCCTTGCTCAGCGGCTATGTGAATAAGGTGCGCCAGGAAGAAAAAAACGTGCTTTACTGCATTGCCGGCGATATGTTCCGTGGTTCTGTTATCGACAGCGAATATAAAGGCGTATCTACCATTGAAATCATGAATCTGCTCAGTCCGGACGTAGCGACCATTGGCAACCACGAAGTTGATTATGGTATTCCGCATCTGCTCTTTTTGGAAAAGTGCGCCAACTTTCCCATTATCAACGCGAATTTTTATATTCGCACCAATCATCGCCGTATGTTCCGCTCCCATTACATCGCCGAAATCGACGGCATGAAGATTTTGTTTATCGGTATTATTACGGAAGATGTTTTAGCCAATACGCGCATGGAGGAGCATATAGGCTCGTTTATTGATATCGGTGAAGCGGCGGCCGAGGTAGGCCGCATCTGCAATGCCTATAACGCCATTGATATTGATTTTACTATTCTTTTAACGCATATTGGCTTTGAAGAGGATAAGCGCTTAGCGGCTATTCTTGACCCGGCGTGGGGAGTCGACGTAATTATCGGCGGGCATTCGCACACGCTGCCGGAGCGTCCCGCTTTGGTCAACGATGTGCTGATTGTGCAGGCAGGCACCGGTACAGACCAAATCGGTCGCTTTGATATTATGGTGGATACGGATAAAAACGCGGTGGACAGCTACACCTAGCAGATAATTCCTATCAATGACACAACCTGTCCCAGAGATGAAGAAATGTATAATTTTATTATGCACTATAAAGAAAAAACCGATGTGAAATATAATCGTATTGTGACGCGCTTCGCCCATAAGCTGACGCATCCCGTGCGCACGCAGGAAACGGCGCTGGGAAATTTATCGGCGGACGCTTTGTGCGACATCCTGGGCGTGGATGTAGTGCTCTTAGGTTCCGGAGCAATTCGCTCTTATGATTTGGGACCAGTTGTGCGCTACGCCGATTTTATAGAATGTTTTCCCTATAACGAAGCAGTATATATGCTGAATGTTACCGGCGAGCAGCTGCAGCGTATGGTACGGCGCTTTTTACGCGAAGAAGCGTTTATCGGCGACCATACGGAATTTTATCAGCTGTCCCACGGACTGCATATTGTGTGGAATCGCAGGCAGCAGCAGTTTAAAGCCTTTGATTTTAACAATCAACCGTTGAATTTACAAAGAATTTATAAGGTAGCAATCAGCAAATACCATTTCTTTAATTTGCAGCCTTTCTTTAATATCACCCAACAAGAAGTAGAGGCCAACGGAGGCTTTAAGGTTATCGCTACCTCTTACCGCGAGGTTATAGAAGAATATTTAGCAAGCCACCAGCATTTACAAAGCGAGGTAGAGGGGCGACTAATTATCGAAGCTTAAAGCTTTACGCAAAAGCAAAACAGTTTTCCCAACAAGAAATTTATGGTATAGTAATTTTAAAAATTTTGTAAAGGAGCGTGGTTCAGATGTTAAAACGTTTTGCTAAGGCTTTATTATTGACGGGAATGTTAGCCGTTATGCTGCCTGCTATGTGCTCGGCAGGCGCTGTTTCTAAAGACGGCTATTACAAGGGGATTCCTTTGTGGGGTAAGGTTAAGGTAGTAGAGCACCATGCGGATATTAAGGTACAGGTGGTAAAAGCGTTTCCCGATTTAAAGGTTAAAAAGGTTACCAGCTTTCCCGATTCCGTAGGCAAGTGGCAGTTTGTCAATAATTTCCCGAATTTTACCATTCAATTTGTAACCAGCTTTCCGGATATTAAAATCCAATTTGTAGACGCTTTTCCCGGCGTAAATTAAGACGTAAAAAAGCTTCGGCTGCGCGTGCTGCCGAAGCTTTTGCCTGTAATTTTTTATTCTATTATCAACGAACTAAATATCTTCATTACATTATTTAATCTGCCGACCTAATATAATCGGCGCAAACATACCCAAAATCGCCTCGAGCATTGTAGGCCGGATACCAGCTGCGTCCGTTAGCTTCTATTTTTTCACCTGTGGGAGATAGGGTTTCTTCCTTATCCAATACATCTAAAATCGCGCTGTCGGTAGAAGGCTCTGCACGGAAATTTACATCCTCGCCAGTAACAATAAGTTCATAACCCGCGGTCCAGTATTTACGCATAAAATTAAATTTAATCAACAATGCTTGCAGCTTTTGGTTATAGCGTAACATAGTATTAGCTTCAGCGCCATACTGAACATAGCTTCTTGCGGCTACTGCTTTTTCTCTTGCCAGTTGGGCATATTCCGCATAATTTTCCATGAACGCCCGCAGATATTTTTTATTGCGGTAAACCAAATCCAACATATATTCCTGTTCGGCAATATAGTCAACAGTGAAGGTTATACTATTACCGCTGTCACTTTCATCTAAATCTGTCATTTGCAGTACGCCAAAAGCAACCGCTTTAGCTTCTTCGTCGGTAAGCTGAATGCCTTGCTTTTGAAAATGCGTTCTAACAAACGTAGCTACGCAGTCATCGAGCATTTCAAAGGCTATTATCGTGGGAATTTTTATGCGCAGCGCATCTGCGCTTTCGCCAATTTTTTCATCTATTTCAATAGGTCCCCAGGATTGAGATGCGCTGAAACCTGCCGCTTCCATGCTGTTAGCAAAGCAGCAAATCATCATAGCGGCTAAAAAGCCAACTGCCGTTCTTTTGCAATTCATAAAATAATCTCCCTAATTTTTATTTTTTTGCTTGAGCTGCGCCTAAGCTCCTCTAACCGATCTTTGCAGCTCGTTTATCTACTAACATTTTAAAAGCCAAGGCGCTGCTTGTCACCACCCCTATTACTGTTCACGGGTGGGGCGGAAAAATTTTGCACTAAAAAATTTTCCGCGCCCGATTAAAATATGATACAATATATTAAATTAATTATAATTTAGAGGTGAAGCAAAGTGGTAAAGGTAATTGCTATGGCCAATCAAAAAGGCGGCGTAGGCAAAACTACTACGGCGGTAAATTTGGCTGCATGCCTGGCTGCCTTGGGTCGCAAAGTGCTCTTGATTGACAGTGATCCTCAGGGCAACGCTACCAGCGGCTTAGGTTTTGATAAACGTGATATAAAAACATGCGTCTACGACGCAATCATAAATGACGTACCCATGCAGGATGTAATCAAGCATACTGCCTATGACCGTTTAGATATTGTTCCGGCAACTATTCAGCTGGCAGGCGCGGAAATTGAGCTGGTTTCCTTAATGAACCGCGAAGGTCGTCTCAAAAATTCCTTGGAGCGCGTCAAGCATAATTATGATTATGTTCTTATCGACTGTCCTCCGTCCTTAGGCTTGTTGACCATCAATAGCTTAACGGCTGCCAGCAGCGTGCTTATTCCTATTCAATGTGAATTCTATGCTTTAGAGGGCGTCACCATGCTGATGAATACCATTCAGCTGGTGCAGCGCAATTTGAATCCGGCTTTAAAGCTGGAGGGCGTGCTCATGACCATGTACGACAGCCGCACTAATCTTTCTCAAGAGGTTGTGGAAGAAGTGCAAAAATATTTTAAAGCAAAAACCTACCAAACCATTATTCCCCGCAATGTACGTTTAAGCGAAGCTCCCAGCCATGGACAGCCTGTTATTGATTACGACGCTAAATCAAAAGGCGCGCAGGTTTATATGGAATTAGCTAATGAGGTGTTGGAAGATGAGTAAAAAAGGCGGCTTGGGCAAAGGTTTAGGCGCTATTTTCGGCGAGAACCCTAATCCCGTACCGGAACCTATTGTAGATGAAAAAACGACTAATACACCGCTGCAATTAAACACAACCGATATTAAAGCCAATCCCTATCAACCGCGCAGAGTTTTTGATGCGGAAAAATTACAGGAGCTGGCTGCTTCCATTAAAGAATTTGGTATTGTACAGCCTTTAGTAGTGCGCAAAAAAGGCAAAAACTACGAATTAGTAGCAGGTGAACGCCGTCTGCGCGCAGCAGTATTAGCCGGTCTTGCTGTTGTTCCCGCTATCGTCAAGGAATACGACGATACTAAAATGATGGAAATTGCGTTGATAGAAAATATTCAGCGCCACGATTTAAACCCTATTGAAGAAGCACAGGGAATCAAGCAGCTTATGAGCCAATGTAAGCTGACCCAGGAGCAGGCAGCCGAAAGAGTTGGCCGCAGCCGTGTAGCCGTAACCAATATTCTGCGCCTGTTAAATCTGCCGGAGGAAATTCAAAGCTACATTATTAAGGGTGAATTGAATATGGGTCAGGCTAAACAGCTTTTAAGCCTGCCTAAAAAAGAGCAGCAGCTTGAGATAGCCAAAGCTATTATGGAAGCCGGTTGGAGTTCGCGCATGACAGAACAGGTAGTGCGTTTATTAAAAGAAGGAAAACAGCTCAAGCTTGTACGGGAAGTTATTGAAGAAAAAGCTGAAAAACAAAAACCTGCTAAAACGAAAAAAGTTCCTAATGCAAACGATATTTTCTGCCATGATTTTGAACAACGCCTGGTTGAGCTTTTAGGCACCAAAGTTAAGGTACAGCCCAAACCGGAAGAAGACGGTCGCCAGGGAGGCACTATTCAAATTGAATATTACTCCGCAGAAGATTTAGAGCGTATTTACGAAGTGCTCCAACAAGGGCATGAAGATGAAATGTCGGTTCCACAGCCGACACGCCGTCTCCACGTTTAAGCGATACAATAAGGGAAATCAATATGCCTGGCTTAGGAACTATCGCCAACTGTTTTGCTATTTTTGCAGGCGCTTTGCTGGGCGTATTTTTCAAATGCGGTCTGCCTGAAAAATGGCAGCATACCATGATGAACAGTATTGCGCTGTGCATTGCAGTTATCGGCATCAAAATGGCGCTGCAAACCAATAATATAATTGTCGTTATTTTCAGCTTGGTGCTCGGCTCTATTATGGGCGAAATTCTTGATATTGAAGGCGCTATGAACCAATTAGGAAAATATTTAGGCGCCCAACTTAGCGGCGCTGATAACTAACTTTTTTAATTAAGAACAGGAGACGATAGAGTGGAAGAAGCAAATTTAGCTCTTAGTAATAATTTAGCAGCTGTTGTTGCTGTTTTAGGCTTGATTATCATAACGCTTGTTATTTTATTGATAAATTTGAAAAGTAAGCTGAATGCCTTGCAGGAAAAATACGTTTTTTTTACGCAAGGAAAAGAAGCCAATATTGATACAGTGTTGACAGACACCTTAAATGAGCTGCATAAAACGCATGCCGAATTAAATGCTTTGCAGAATAAGCATGCTAAATTACAGCAGCAAGTACAAGGCTGCCTGCAAAATGTAAAAATGATTCGCTATGATGCTTTCGACGCTATGGGCGGCGAGTTGAGCTATTCTATTCTGCTTACCGACGCTAAAAAAGACGGCATTCTTCTGACCAGTATTTATGGCCGCGAGGAAAGCCGCTGCTACGCTAAAGCTATTAAGGAAGGCAAATCCGCTACTCCCTTAGCAGAAGAAGAAGCAAAACTTATGTAAAAAATAACGCTAATTACTATTACCAAAACATATTATGATAAAAAAGCTATGCCATGGCGTGCTGCCACAGCATAGCTTTTTTGTTGTAGTATAAAATTAAACGTGCTCAAACAGCTTGAGCAAAATAAACATAGTCTCGCCAAAGGTTAAATAGCGGAACCAAGTACGGGGATAGACAAACCCCTGCGCATCTACGGTAAAGGTACCGCTGATACGGGCATGTACGGCAATGCTTTCCATGGCTGCAATCAGCAGCAGTAAAAATCCCTGCGTCCACGTTGCCTCATAAAACATCAGCCAGATACAATAAAGTAAAAAGAGAACGTCACAAATAAAATAGACAATAAAAATCGAAGCTGTGCTGTCCATTAAAATAACCTGCTTGCGTTCGGGATGTTGGCGCCGCTCCTCCAGCATCCGGGAAAAGCTCTGCAAAAAACAAAATATTCTTTGCGCATGAATGAAGTGAAACATGCGTACACAAATAAAAAATAAAGCTATAGAATTCATAATAATACCTCTATTGTATAATACAGTTTATTATACACTATTTGTATCTATTCTGCCAATGTTACACAAAAATATCAAAATATCTGCAAGGGAGACGTTTTTCTCTAAAATATGTACAGAAAATTAAAAATCATAAAAAATGTATCAGTTTTTCGCTATTAATTTCAGGTATACATAAAACACGAAAAATATCGTTGACAAAAGTGTAGCATTATAGCTATAATGTGTATCATAAGTTATTAGGATAAGCATTAGCTCGTAGATCTGCTTCTAATAACATTGTTATTTATAAGGGAAAAGGAGAAATTCAAAATGCAAAAATGGAAAAAATTTGCTACAGCTGCTTTTGCTGCAATGGTACTTGCATCCGTACTCAGCGGCTGCGGAGGAGACAAAAAGAAAGCTGCCGATACCGGCAACACTATTAAAGTAGGCGCTTCTTTTGAATTGACCGGCAACGTTGCTAACTACGGTAAAGCTATTCTGTCCGGCTTCAAAATGGCTGCTGACGAAGCTAACAAAACCGGCATCAACGGCAAAAAAATTGAAGTTATCGAAAGCGATAATAAATCCGAGCCTTCCGAATCCGGTAACTCTATCACTAAACTGGTAACTCAAAACAAAGTTGTTGCTATCGTTGGTCCTGCAACCAGCGGCTGTGTAGCAGCAGGCGCTCCTATTACTGCTTCTAATAAAATTCCACACATTGCACCTTCTGCAACTGCACCTGGTATCACCGTTGATAACGGCAAAGTAAGAGAATTCATGTTCCGTGCCTGCTTCATCGACCCGTTCCAAGGCCAAGTAATGGCAACCTTTGCTAACAACACCTTGAAGGTTAAAAACGTTGCAATTCTGTTTGATTCTTCCAGCGATTATTCCAAAGGCTTAGCTGACGTATTCCAAAAAACCTTGGAAGGTCATGGCGGCAAAATCGTTGCTAAAGAAGCATTCCTGGCTAAAGACGTAGACTTTAAAGCTTCTCTGACCAAGCTGAAAGCAACCAATCCGGAAGCAATTTATGTTCCCGGTTACTATGAAGAGGTTTCTAAGATTATTAAACAAGCCCGCGAAATCGGCATTACCGTTCCCATGCTGGGCTGCGACGGTTGGGAAAGTCCTAAACTGGCTGAAATTGCCGGCAAAGACGCTCTGAAGGGCTGCTACTATGTATCCGCTTTCTCCGCACAAGATAAAGATCCTTCCGTACAAAAATTCATTGCTGATTACAAAGCCAAATACAAAGCAGATCCCGATATTTTTGCAATGCAAGGCTACAACGCAGGCTTAGTTCTGTTTGACGCTATCAAACGCGCAGGCGACACCGACGGTACTAAATTGGCAAAAGCTATTGCCGAAACCAAAGACCTACCGGTTGCAAGCGGCAAGCTGACCTTTGATGCTAACCATAATCCGATTATGCCAGCATTGATTATCAGCCTTGAAGGCGGCACTCCGAACTTAGTAGAAAAAATTGCTTTGTAATTTTAAGATAATAATTTCATATCGATAATTAGTTATAGTTCCTTATCCACGGTTTATTTAATAAGTTAAACAGGGAGCTTGCCAAACAAGCTCCCATATATAATATATTATTTTTTTGAGGGGGAATAAACCATGAAAAGATTAACTAAGTTGATGTCTGTTTTAGCAGCCGGCGCATTATTTATGGGCGCTTTAACAGGCTGCGGCGGCTCTAAGAGCGCCGACGATACCATTAAGATTGGCGGCCTGCTGGAAATGACCGGCGGCAGCGCATCCTTTGGTATTTCTTCTAAAAACGCTATTGACCTAGCACTGAAAAAAGTAAATGAAAAAGGCGTGCTGGGCGGCAAAAAGCTTGCTTTAGTTGTAGCAGACAATAAGTCCGAAGCTTCTGAAGCTACTAACGGTATGCAAAAGCTTATCTCCCAAGATAAGGTCGTAGCGGTTATTGGTCCTAACCTTTCATCTGCTGCTATCGCTGCCGGAACCATCAATAATGCTTCCAAGGTAGCTTCCATTACTCCTATGGGTACCAATCCGGACGTAACTGTTGATCCGAAAACTCAAAAAACCAGAGAATACAGCTTCCGTACCTGTTTTATTGACCCGTTCCAAGGCACTGTAATGGCTAATTACGCTGTTAAAGAGTTAAATGTAAAAAAAGCAGCTATTTTGGTTGATAACACCAGCGACTATGCCAAAGGTTTAAGTCAATTCTTTAAAGAAAACTTCGTTAAATTAGGCGGCGCTGTCGTTGCGGAAGAAGCCTATCTACAAAAAGATACTGATTTCAAAGCTACCTTGACTAAGATTAAAGCAACCTCTCCTGATTTTATCTACATTCCCGGTTACTATCAAGAAGTTGGTTTGATTGTTAAACAAGCTCGTGAAATGGGTATCAACGTTATCATGGCAGGCGGCGACGGCTGGGATTCTGCTAAACTGCCGGAAATTGCCGGTAAAAAAGCTCTGAACAACACTATGTTCTCCAGTCTCTATTCTCCTGATGACGCCTCCGATTTGAACAAAGCTTTTGTTGCTGAATACAAAAAAGCTTATAACACTAATCCGGATGTATTCGCCGCTTTGGCTTATGATTCTGCATTATTGGTTGTTAAAGCTATCGAAGACGCAAAATCTGCTGAACCTGCAAAAATTGCTGCTGCAATGGCTAAAATTTCCGGTTTCAAAGGCGTTTCCGGTGAAGTAACTTTCAACGAACAGCACAATCCTATTAAGAGCGCTGTTATCATCGAACACAAAGATGGTGTACAAACCTTTAAAGCTAAAGTTAATCCCTGATAAGTAACACAAGTGATCTTCTAAGGTCAATTCAACGAGGCTGTTGTTTTGTGTGACAACAGCCTCTTATTTTCAACTATAATAAGTAACCCTGTTTAAAAAACTCAAAATCTCTAGGGAGGTAAATTATGGAGACCTTTATGCATCAGTTCTTTCAGCAGCTGATCAATGGTATATCTCTTGGCAGTATCTACGCGCTGATCGCCTTAGGTTATACCATGATATACGGCATTATCAAGCTGATAAACTTTGCTCACGGCGACATTTATATGCTGGGCGCCTATTTTGGCTTCTTTGCCACTACCCGGCTAGGGCTGCCGTTTATTCCGGCAATTATCTTTTCTATGGCCTGCGCTGCAATCGCCGGCATTATTATTGAACGTATTGCGTACCGCCCCATGCGTAACGCACCGCGTATTGCTATTTTAATCACCGCTATTGGTGTATCTTTCTTCTTGGAATACAGTATGATTCTGTTAGTATCGCCACAGCCCAGAACTTTCCCGGCTGTTTTCAGCGCTACTGTTTATAATATCGGTCCCTTGGTTGCTAACAGCCAACAGCTGGTAATTCTTTTGAGCTCCGTTATTTTAATGGCGGTACTCACTTATATTGTAAACAAAACTAAAGCCGGGAAGGCTATGCGTGCTGTATCCTTTGATGCTGATGCTGCCAGACTGATGGGCATCAACATTGACCGCGTAATCTCCACTACTTTTGCTTTAGGCAGTGCTTTAGCGGCAGCAGGCGGCGTGCTGGTTGGCGTTTATTATAACTCTATCGACCCGCTTATGGGTATGATGCCCGGTCTGAAAGCCTTCGTTGCTGCGGTTCTCGGCGGCATTGGCATTATCCCCGGCGCTATGATTGGCGGCATTATCTTAGGTATTGTGGAGGCTATGGTCAGCGGTTTCTTGTCCTCCACCTTCCGTGATGCAGCGGCTTTCGGTATTTTGATTTTGATTCTGCTCTACAAACCCTCCGGCTTGTTAGGCAAGAATATCCGTGAGAAAGTGTGAGGTGCTTAGTATGAATCCGATTAGAAAATTTGATTTAAAAGCCCTTATCGCTTCTGTTGTAATCTTTGCAGTTATCCAAGGTTTAATTCTCGCCGAGGTTATCGGCCCTTTCTGGGAATTAAATATTATCCTTATCTGCATCAATATTATTTTGGCAGTCAGCTTGAATTTAATTAACGGCTATACCGGCCAGTTCTCCATTGGTCACGCAGGCTTTATGGCTGTAGGCGCATATACCGGCGCAATTATTACGGTAAAGCTCGGTCTGCCCTTTGAATTAGGCTTGATTGTAGCAACTATCTGCGCGGGCTTCCTAGGCTTTCTCATTGGTCTGCCTACTCTGCGTCTTGACGGCGACTATTTGGCTATCGCTACTTTAGGCTTAGGCGAAATTATCCGTATCTGCATTCTGAATATTGATTATGTAGGCGGCGCTTCCGGTTTAATGGGCATTCCCCGTATGACTACTTTCGCTTATACCTTTTGGATTATGATTGCCATTATTTTCTTCATTAAAAACTTTAAGAATTCTGCGCTTGGCCGCTGCTGCTTAGCTATTCGCGAAAACGAAATCGCAGCTGATACCATGGGCATTAATACTACGAAATATAAGGTAATGGCATTTACTTTGGGCGCAGCCTTTGCCGGTACTGCAGGCGCTTTATTCAGCCACTATTTCTTTTTGGCGCATCCGGCATCCTTTACCTTTATGCGTTCCTTTGATATTTTGACTATGGTAGTTCTCGGCGGCTTAGGCTCCATGACCGGCGCTATTACCGGCGCAACCTTGCTGACCTTTATTTCTGCTTATCTGTCTGATTTTCCGGAATGGCGTATGGTTATCTATTCCGTAACCATGATTGTATTAATGCTGCGTCGTCCCCAAGGCTTGTTCGGCAACGAAGAATTAAGCCGCAAAATGTTTAAGTTTGGAGGTAAGAACAATGGCAGAGCTGCTGAAGGTAGATAATGTTTCCATGATATTCGGCGGTCTGCGCGCCGTATCCAACTTTTCCATGCACATTGACAAAGGCGAGCTGGTAGGCCTTATCGGCCCTAACGGCGCCGGCAAAACTACCGCTTTCAACATGATTACCGGCGTATATACTCCCAGCGAAGGCGACGTATATTTTGACGGCGTTAAATCCAGCGGTAAAAAGTCCTATCAGGTTACGCAGCTGGGTATGGCTCGTACCTTCCAAAATATCCGTCTGTTTTCCGAGCTTAGCGTAATTGATAACGTAAAAATTGCTTATAATATGCATGTTACCTATAATTTAGTAGACGCCATTATCCGTGATAAAAAATATCTTAAAGAAGAAGAACACATTACGCAAAAGGCTATGGATTTATTAAAAATTTTCCATTTAGAAAACGAAGCTAATGAAACAGCTAAAAATTTGCCCTACGGCAAACAGCGCCGTTTGGAAATTGCCCGCGCTTTGGCAACAGAGCCTAAGCTGCTTTTATTGGACGAGCCTGCTGCAGGTATGAACCCGCAGGAAACGCACGAGCTTATGGAAATGATCCGCTGGATTCGCGATAAATTTGATTTGTCCATTCTGCTTATTGAGCATGATATGGGCTTGGTAATGGGCGTATGCGAACGCATTTATGTGCTTGAATACGGCATGAAGATTGCCGAAGGTACTCCTGACGAAATTAAAAACAACAGTCGTGTAATTGAAGCTTATTTGGGCGAGGAGGTTATCAACTAATGTTAAGAGTTGAAGATATCAATGTCTATTACGGCGCTATTCACGCCATTAAAGGCATCAGCCTCGATGTTCCCGATGGCGAAATTGTTGCGCTGATTGGTTCTAACGGCGCAGGTAAATCCACTACTCTGCGCACTATTTCCGGTTTAATGAAACCAAAAACCGGTAAAATTCTTTACGAAGGTAAAGATATTGCCGGTGTACCTGCGCATAAAATTGTTGGTATGGGTTTATGCCAAGTTCCCGAAGGCCGTCATGTTTTTGCTAACATGAGCGTTTTAGAAAATTTGGAACTGGGCGCTTATCTGCGTAAAGATAAAGACGGCATTGCCAAGGATATGCAGGACGTCTTTGAAAAATTCCCTCGTTTGTTAGAACGTAAAAACCAAATTGCCGGTACTCTTTCCGGCGGCGAACAGCAAATGCTGGCCATGGGTCGCGCTTTGATGAGCCGTCCAAAATTATTGCTATTAGATGAACCTTCTATGGGTCTTGCCCCCTTGCTGGTTAAAGAAATTTTTAATATAATAAAAGAAATCAATGCCAGTGGAACTACTATTCTGTTAGTAGAACAAAACGCCAACATGGCATTGTCCATTGCTGATAAAGCATATGTTCTAGAAACCGGTCGCATCACCTTAAGCGGTACTGCACAAGAGCTGGCAAGCAGCGAAGAAGTCCGCAAGGCTTATTTGGGCGGTTGATAAGAGGAGGTCATTTCATGTTAGTTAAAGATTTTATGACTAAAGACGTTATTACTGTACGTGAGGATCAATCTATGCTGGAAGCGCGCGAGGTACTGCGCGGCAAAAAGCTGTACAGTTTACCTGTTGTTGACGATATTTCTCGCGTACGCGGTATCATTACTATTGACGATATCGGCAAAGCTTCTCCCAGCGACACCTCTACACTTTCTCGCTACGAAGCAAATTATCTGCTGGGACGTTTGAAGGTAAAAGACGTTATGAGCCGCAACGTAGTAACTCTTGACAGTGAAGATACCATTGAGTATGTTGCTTATAAGCTGTACAAAAACAAAATTAACGCTCTGCCCGTTTTAGGACGCGACGGTAAAATGTGCGGTATTATCTCCCGCAGCGACCTATTCCGTGCTTTCGTAGAAATGATGGGCGTAAACCAAAGCTGCACCCGTTTCACCGTACTTGCTCCCGATAAAGTTGGCGTAGTTGCCGAAATTACCAATATTATGAAAGAGGACGGTATCAATATTATTTCTTTGGCTACCTTGCAAAACGGCGACGGTACTGCCGAAATTACTATCCGCTGCCGTCTCAACAATAACGGTATGGATATTATCGAGCAAATTCGCGAGGCTGGCTACGAAGTAACCGATATTATGTCCTTGGAAGCTTTGGAATAATGCTGGCAGGAACTTCCGTACATGTAGGCGATGTAGTCAAAATGAAAAAGGCGCATCCCTGCGGCAGTGATGAATGGGAAATTACCCGTACAGGCATGGATTTTGGTATGAAATGCTGTGGCTGCGGACATTTTGTAATGTTACCCCGCAATAAATTTGAAAAAGCAGCTAAAGCCATTGTTAAAGCGGCTCAAGCTGCCGAATAAAATTATAGTATACCCTTTTATCTCCTTTCCCTAGAGATAAAGAAAACCGCTACGGTGTTTGCAGGCATCGTAGCGGTTTTTGTATATGCGGCAAATACGTTCACGTAAAATCTGTATATTTTACAAAATAAAAGATTTGTGACTTTAAGCGAATAGATGTATAATTATATTTATCCCGCAGCCTTTTGCTGCTTTTATAACAGTATCTTGAGGAGATTCTCTGATGAATGAAAAACTTTATCTGCCGGTCTTGGCTTTGTCTTTAGGCCATTTAGTTACAGATTTGCAGGCAGGCGCGCTGCCCATTGTACTGCCGCAGCTGAAAGAAATGTTTTCGCTAAGCTATTCGCAGCTGGCGGCTATCGTACTACTGCAAAATGTTATGTCCTCCGTAATTCAGCCTGCCTTTGGCTATTTAACGGATAAGCGCTCTCTGCCGCGGCTTTTGCCCGTTTGTGCGGCTATGGCCGGTGCAGGCTTTGCCTTTGTAGGCTGGGTTCCTTCCTATAAACTTTTGCTGGCAGCCGTTATTTTTATTAGCCTAGCCAGCGCTACCTACCACCCGCAGGCTTCTAAAACCGTAAATTTTCTTAGTGATGATACTAATCGCGCGCAAAATATGGGTATCTTCTCCATTGGCGGCAATGCCGGTATGGCGGTAGGCTCTATTTTGATGACCTTTCTTTTAGGCTTAGTCGGCGGCATTCACAACACGGTTTATTTTGTCATTCCCGGACTTTTGGTTTTCGGTCTCATGAATAAGTGTATGCCCGATTATCAAAGAGTCAATATCGAACACGCTACTAAGCAGGCCCAAAAGCAGGCTGACGGCACGGCAGAAAAAATATCTTATTTCAGTCTATTTTTAATTCTTTTCTATATCTTTATGCGTTCTTCTATTCACTCCGGCATTTCCACTTATCTGCCGCTTTTCTTTATGAAGTTCCGCGGCTTTGCGCCGGTTTTTGCCAGCAGCCTCGTTTCGGGCTTTTTGCTGGGCGGCGTTGCCGGTACCTATGTAGGCTCCGTGCTCAGCGATAAGCTGGGAGCGCGTAAAATTCTTTTAGGCTCCATTAGCTTAAGCATTCCGGCCATTTACGCGATTACCGTCGCCGCTACTCCTTGGCAGGCCATGACAGCCGTAGTAACGGCAGGCTTTTGCATCATTGGCTCCTTTGCTACGACGATTATTTTGGCGCAGTGCATGATGCCTAATAAAGTAGGCATGGCCTCCGGCTTGACCATTGGCTTCAGCGTTGGCTTAGGCGGCTTTGGCGTAACCATTTTAGGCTTCTTGGCAGATAATTACGGTCTGCCTTTCGTAATGCAGCTTTTGGTGTGGCTGCCCATTGTAGCCGCAGTCGTCGCCACACAGATACCAATACCGAAAAAGCTGCAAAAATAAATTTAATGAGGGGATTTTTATTCAATGGACAAGCAATATAAATTAGGAATTTTTTACGGTCTTGGCGCCTATCTGATTTGGGGCGTGCTGCCCATTTATTGGCGGCAGCTGCAAGCCGTGGACGCTATGGAAATTTTGGCCAGCCGTTTTATCTGGTCCGCTGTTTTTGTTTTGCTGCTGCTTATAGGCACAGGCAAGCTGCAGCTTTTCGTGCAGGAAACCAAAGCCATTTTCAGCACCTGTAAAACGGCTTTGTGCATGATTTTGGCAGCAATCGTGATTAGCTTTAATTGGGGAATTTTTATTTGGGCTGTAGAAGCCGGCAGAATTGTTGAGAGCAGCATGGGTTACTATATCAATCCTTTAGTCAGCGTGTTGTTCGGTATGGTTTTTCTGCATGAAAAGCTGGACCGACTGCAAACTATTGCCGTCCTGTGCGCGGCGTTGGGCATTGGCGTTATCATTGTGAAAAATGGCAGTCTGCCTTGGGTATCCGTGAGCTTAGCAGGAACCTTTGCCTTATACGGCTTATTAAAAAAATTGATTAAAGCTCAGGCCATGACCAGCATTATGCTGGAAACGCTGCTCATATCGCCGCTGATGCTGTATTATCTATATTATTTAAGCCAGCACGGCGGTAATGTTTACCAAAGCTGTGGCACCCGCACTCTATTATATTTAATTGGCGCCGGTGTAGTTACAGCTACTCCGCTGTTGTTTTTCACCGGCTGCGCAAAGCTGCTGCCCTTATATATGGTAGGCTTTATGCAATATATCTCACCTTCCATAACGCTGCTTATCGGCGTATTTATGTACAACGAAGCTTTCACCATGACTCACGCTTTGGCCTTTGGCTGCATTTGGTTAGGCTTAGGCTTTTTCACAGTCTCACAGCTCAAACGACTTTAAAATATATTTATCAGCAAATATACGCGCAAAAAACAACTGACAGTTTGTTCAGCTTTCACTTTAATTTTTATGAGATGCTAAATTTCAAAATTCAGCCTCTCATTTTCATTTTCTGAAAATTTTACCCGCTTGTTTTAGGGCTTTATGCCGGTATATGCAAAAAGCATGTAAAAAGTACGTCAGATTTCAGAAAAAATTACTTGACAGCGTTTTATTTTTAGCAGAATTTGTGCTGTTAAGTTTTCAAAACAGCTCTTACTACTATATCTAGTATAGTGAAAATCTATCAGCGATTGTTATTAAAGTTATCCACAGATTGTGTATAACATGTTGATAAAATGGATAAAAAGGCTTAAATACGCACTTTTTCACAAATATCAACAGTGGATAAGCTGTACATAGATGAAAGTTATGCACAAAAACTGTGGATAAGTCTGTGAATACTGTTGATAACATAGCACTAAATATACATAAGCGGTTAAACATTTTTACAGACAAAAAAAGTTACAACACAACTCGCAGAAGATTTTGTATACAAACGCAGGTTTTTTAGTAAAGGCGCAATTTTTACTTGCTTTCACAGCAAATTTTAGCGATAATATTAATATGACAGATTATGAGTAAAAATGGAGGCATGAATAATGGCTATTAAACAAACAGCGGCAGTTAACGCTTTACGGGAAACCGACTGCGAACTAATAAAAGCATCCTTATGTGCAGTAGACGGCGGCTGGCTCGCTTTAGTAAATACAGAAGCAGGTAGACGCCTGGCAGTAATGGCAGACGGCGAAACCGCCTTAAGTGCCATGCTCAAGGAAACCGAAACAAAAGAAGCGGCAGGAGTGAAAGTTATTTTAGCGGCTTTAAACGCCAATAATGCCGCTGTTGTACGCCGTTTTGTTAAATGGGCGGCTCCCAGCGCCTGCGGCACCCGCGGCACCAGCGTTGGCTTTAGCGACTGGCTGGGCTGTGCTGACGCTTTCGTTACCGATTTATTTGCCAAACGCCAAATGAAACCCGTCCTAGTAGACTATACACCGGAAGACAGCGTCGCTTTACAGCGTAACTTTTTAGAAGCAGTAGATACTGCCACCTGGGGCGTACTTGCTGCCGGTTATAAAGAAGGCTACGGCGCTAATGCCGCCGGTCTTAAATCAGAAGAAGAAATCGTTAAAGCTCTGCTTTACGGTTACAGTATGATTGGCTTTGATTGCAGCGACAAAATCAATTTGGAAATCGAAAAGCTTTCTGATGAAGAAGTAAATAAACGCTTCTACCAATTCAACGAAGCTTTTTGCGCCGCTGTAAATGCTTCTTATTTAAACGTAGAATTTAAATTAGGCAACAATAAGCTGAAATTTGAAGAAACACAGCTCCACCGTATTGTTCTGGAATACGGCGAAGCAATTATGCACATTCAGTTCATTTATAATTCTTATTTGAAAAATACTCCCTGGGATATCGATTTTGAGCTTACCTTATCCAAACCCGGCAAGCTGCTCACCCCGCAGGAACATTATCTGCTGGCCAACGAGCTGGAGCGCAACGGCATTAAACTGGCTGCCATATGTCTAGATCCCTTAAATGAAAAAGAATCATTGGCAGATAATTTACAGCTACACTGCGATATAGCGTCTGCTTTTGAATACCGCTTAAGCTTCCGCAATGCAGATATTGCTTTAACTGACCCCGCCGCCGCTCTAAAATACACCAAAGGCAAGGTTCATTTCAAGCTCAATAATATTTTGTGGATGAGCGCTGTGAAGCTCATTGCCGCTAAAGACAGCGAGCTGTATGCTAAGCTGGCTGCTGCGGTAGGTACAGAGCCCGTGGCCGCGGACTGCATTTGCGGCACCAATGCCTGCCAAGCCTTTGCCTTGGGCTATCGTCAAGCGCTTAACCCTAAAGAAGGCAATTTGGCAGAAGCCATTAAAGCATTTTTACATGCTCACGAGCAAGAATATGCCCAAGCTGTGCGCAATAACGTAGGCAGCTATCTTAAAAGCTTATAAAATTTAAACAGTAAACCAGTCTACTGCAATTTAGCGGCGGACTGGTTTTTTTACACCTATTTTACATGTCTTTTCCAAGCAGACTTGTTGTATAAAAGTACACAAAATACTATATAAAATTTTTTATTTTCTCTTTTGTTCATTGTACAAACACAAAAATAGGATGTTGTATTTCATCAGTGTATAGAATATAAAATTTAAAATTTTTTCAAGAAAATAGTTGACAACTGTAAAAAAAAAGAGTATATTATCAGTAATTTCAAATCAACCCTTAAAGGTGATGATTGGGAACAAAAACAAGCGTGAAGTTTTAGAGAGTCGGTGGTTGGTGTAAACCGATACGAAGCCTTGTCGATTAAATCCCCCATGAACTCGTCAGCGAAAACCTGCACATGCGGTAAGTAGACTGATGCGCGGCGGAAGCGTTATTTCCGAGCCGGTTGATGGACTGGTGCTAAAGTGATAAATTAGGGTGGTACCGCGTAACTATACGCCCCTACTTGCGTAACAGCAGGTAGGGGCTTTTTTAGTCCATCAAAATATCTTTGAGTGGAGGCAATAAAAATGTTTGCAAAATTACTAGTAACTGGTCAAAACGATGAAACTTTATTACCGAGAATCCTGCGCGTGCTTTCTAAACAAGGCGCTCATGTGCGTTCCTTAAAAATGGATGCCGAATCCGATACTATGAAGCTGGAAATTCAATTAGCCGAAGCCACTGCTGCTCAAGTAGCAAAGCTTTTAAACAAACAGGTTTCCGTAGTTTCTGTAAATACCATCGCCTAAGGAGGATATATAGATGAAATTAAAGGGCTCGCAAGCAATCATCAAGGTTTTGCTGGAGCAGGGTGTAGACACGGTGTTCGGTTATCCCGGCGGCCAGGTAATTCCTTTATATGATGCGCTTTATGATGCGCCACTCAAAAACGTGCTTACAGCGCACGAGCAGGGCGCTATCCACGCGGCTGACGGCTATGCCAGAGCCAGCGGCAAAACGGGCGTGTGCATTGCCACCTCCGGTCCGGGCGCAACAAATATTGTAACCGGCCTGGCAACCGCTTATCTTGACTCTGTACCTTTAGTAGCAATTACGGGACAAGTTCCGGTCAGCAATTTAGGCCGCGATTCCTTTCAGGAAATTGATATTGTAGGCGTAACCGTGCCTATTACAAAATATAACGTTTTGGTGCGCAAAAGCGAAGATTTAGTTCCTGCACTGCGCAAAGCCTTTGCTATTGCTAAAGAAGGCAGACCCGGTCCGGTGCTCGTAGACGTGCCCAGCAATTTACAGGTCGCAGAACTAGAATGGACAGAAGCCGAACCGGAAACAGCAGCAGAAAATCCGCAGGCAGACGCTGCTTCTTTGGCAGAAGCGGCAACACTTTTAAACAAGGCGCAGCAACCTGTGCTTTTGGTAGGCGGCGGCGCTCTAAACAGTAATGCCGGAACCGAACTTACCGAATTAGCAGCCAAAGCAGATTTACCCATTGTCAACACACTGATGGGCGTAGGCGTAGTGCCTGCCTCCAACGAACGCAGCTTAGGCATGACTGGTATGCACGGTCACATTGCTTCTAATATGGCTGTAGTCAACGCCGATGTGCTGGTAGTAGCAGGCAGCCGTTTCAGCGAGCGTGTTACCGGCGACAGAACGCGCTACGTTGGCAAAAAAACAATTATTCAGTTAGATATTGACCCTTCAGAAATTGATAAAAATATTGCCGTCAGCGTTCCCGTAGTCGGCGATATTAAAGAATCTCTGCAAAAACTTTTGCCTTTAATCAAAGAAACCCAACACGAAGCTTGGTGGCAGCAGGTTAAGGCTTGGGATGCCACGGAAGACCGCAGCTTAGAAAACGGCGACCGCTTAACCGCTCCGTGGCTGATGAAACATTTAAGCGCTGCTATGGACAAAGATACCGTCTTTGTAACGGATGTAGGCCAAAATCAAATGTGGGCAGCGCAGCATCTTGTTGTAGATAAGCCCCGTCATCATTTGACCAGCGGCGGCTGCGGCACCATGGGCTTCGGGTTACCTGCCGCCTTAGGCACTGCCTTTGCAGTAGATAGTCCGGTAGTGCATATCTGCGGCGACGGCGGCTTTAAAATGACAGGTATGGAGCTTTACACAACCTGTCGCGAACAAAAAAAGCTTATCAGCATTGTTATCAACAACAGTTGCTTAGGCATGGTGCGTCAATGGCAGCAGCTTTTCTACGATGCCCGCTACTCTTCAACGATTCTTTCAAAATTTGATTTTATCGGCTTCGCTCGCTCCTGCGGTGCCGACGGTGTGCAGGCTTTTACCTGCGAGGAATTTGCTCAAGCTTTGGAGATGGCAAAAAAGACAGACAAGCCTTTCCTCATTGAAGCATTTATCCAGCAAGGCGATATTGTGGAGCCTATGGTTGCTCCCGGCGCCGTTTTAGATGATTTTGTCAAGGTGCCTAAATAAGGCAGCCGTAAAATAAGGGAACCGGAAAATAATTTCCGGAACAAAAATGCTCTTCTTTAAAAAATAAACAATAAAATCAAGAAATGAGGTAAAGTAAAAATGGTAAAAATGTATTATGACAGCGATGCAAATTTGGAATTATTGGCAGGCAAAACCGTTGCTATCATCGGCTACGGCTCTCAAGGCCACGCTCACGCTCTGAACCTAAAGGAAAGCGGCGTAGACGTAGTTGTAGGCTTGTATGAAGGCTCCAAATCCTGGGCTAAAGCCGAAGCTGCCGGTCTCACCGTTATGACCACCGCTGACGCTGCTAAAAAAGCAGACGTTATTATGATGCTGATTCCTGATGAAAAGCAGGCTGCTACTTATAAAAAAGATATTGCTCCCAACCTGACTGCCGGTAAGGCTTTGGCTTTCGCTCACGGCTTCAACATTCACTTTGGTCAAATCGTTCCTCCTGCTGACGTGGACGTATTTATGGTTGCTCCTAAAGGCCCCGGTCATTTAGTTCGCCGTACCTACACCGAAGGCAGCGGCGTTCCCGTATTGGTAACCGCTTACCAAAATCCTACCGGCAAAGCTCATGATTTGGCTTTAGCGTATGCTAAAGGTATTGGCGGCACCCGCGCCGGCGCACTGGAAACCACCTTCCGTGAAGAAACCGAAACCGACCTGTTTGGCGAGCAGGCAGTACTCTGCGGCGGCGTTTGCGCATTGATGAACGCCGGCTTTGAAACCTTGGTAGAAGCTGGCTACGAGCCTGAAAGCGCATATTTTGAATGTATGCACGAAATGAAGCTTATCGTAGATTTGATGTATGAAGGCGGCATGGCTAAAATGCGTCACTCCATTTCCGATACCGCTGAATACGGCGACTACGTAACCGGTCCTCGTATTATCACTGCAGAAACCAAAGCCGAAATGAAACGCGTTTTGGCTGAAATTCAAGACGGTACCTTCGCTAAAAAATGGCTGTTGGAAAACCAATGCAACCGTCCGCAATTCAATGCTATGCGCCGTCGTGCTGCTCAAACCCAGGCTGAAAAAGTTGGCGCTCAACTTCGCGGCATGATGTCCTTCTTGAAAAAGAAATAATTTTTAAGCCACTATAAATATACAACAGGCTTATAAACTTCGCTAAAAGCAGCACAAAAAAATAAAGCTGCCGTGAATGGTCAAATGAGGGAAAAGAAATACCGCTTGCTGAATTAACAGTAAGCGGTATTTTTGCATATCATGTTTAAATTTCGCCCTCGTCCATAATTCCTAACTTACGTTTCCAGTAGCGGGAATAAATAGCGCCTAAAGGATTATGCGCTAAAAGGCGGTCCTTAACCACTAAAGCGGTCACAGGCCCAGGACAGTTCATATTGAAAACAGCGTCATGACCAACGCAGAGACCGCAGGAAATAAACAGCTCTACGCCTTGCTCTGCCAAAAATTTGGCTTGAAATTTAGGATTGCACATCGCCTCGTGCTCCAGCTCCGGCTTAACCTGCTTGAGCCCCAGCTCTTTTTTAGGGAAGCTGCAATTTTTACAGCAAACGCTGTAAAATTCAAAGCCCTGTTGCTCAAAATATTTCGCAATATAGTGAGCCTCCGCTCTAAGACCAATGCAGAAAGCCATGCCCAGCTTTTTATAACCCATAGCCTTGGCAAATTCCGCGGTTTCCTGTAGGCGGCAGATATTGCTGTAAAAGGTTCCTTCTACATAAGCGGCGGCCTGCATAATTTTTAATTCTTCCTCTGTATAAGCGGCCTTTACTTCTTCATGCGGCACGCCGGTACAATTTACGCCCTTGGTATAACAAGCATGAGTAGGGCAGCTAGCACATTTACATTTCATTTTTATCCTTCCTCCTCAATAGCTATCTATATTTTATATCTTAACACAAGCCGTCGGATTTTCCAAATTTTACCGCTAAAAATAAAATAACGCGCGGAAAATTTTTCTGGCAGCTCTTGCTTTTACAGATTGCTCGTGATATAATTATCAAGCTTGTATATATACTTATATACTTCTTCTGCTCCCAAAAGGGGGCCAAAGTCCAAAGGAGGAGGTGATTTCGTGAAAGCATACGAAGTCATGTACATCGTTAAACCCGTTGAAGAGGAAGCATTTGAAGCAGTTGTTGCTAAATTTGAAAACCTCATCACTGCAAACGGTGGTAATGTAGAAAAAACCGATCGTTGGGGCAAAAAACGCCTTGCTTATGAGATCCAAGACCTGTCTGAAGGCCTGTACGTTCTCGTAACCTTCCAGGCTGAAGCCGCTTGTGTTAAAGAACTTGATCGTGTTATGAAAATTACCGATGAAGTACTGCGCCATATGATTATTAGAAAAGGTGAATAATCAATGAACAAGATTATTTTATTAGGCAGACTGACTAGAGATCCCGAAGTACGCTATACTGCTACGGGAAGAGTTGTTTGTCAGTTCACATTAGCAGTGGACAGACCTTTTGCCAATCAAGAAGGCCAAAGAGAAGCTGATTTTATCCCGGTAGTAATTTGGGGTAAAAACGCTGAAACATGCGGTAACAGTCTCACCAAAGGGCAGCGCGCGCTGGTTGAAGGCCGCCTGCAAATCCGCAGCTATGACGGTAAAGATGGCAATAAACATTGGGTAACCGAGGTTATCGCCGACCGCTTCGAATTTATCGAGCGTAAAGGTGATTTTGCCAACAACCGTGCAAATGCTCCGACAGCTCCGCAAGCACCCGCTCAAGGCGGAAATATGGAGTCTTTCGGTCAAGCGGTTCCCTTTGATGAAGAAATTCCATTCTAATTTAAGGGAGGTTATGCAATGAAACGTGAAAGAGGCAGAAGACCCAGAAGAAAAGTTTGCAGCTTCTGTGTTGATAAAGTTGAAGAAATCGATTACAAGGATGTAGCTAAGCTGCGCCGTTATGTTACCGAACGCGGTAAAATTTTACCCCGTCGTATCTCCGGCACCTGCGCTAAGCATCAACGCCAATTGACCGTAGCAATCAAACGCGCTCGCTGCGTTGCTTTGCTGCCGTTCACTTGCGAATAATCGGCACACAAAATCCCCTGTACAGAAATGTGCAGGGGATTTTTTTATTTTGTTAAAAGATATTTCAATTATATATCTCTATTATGCTTGCTTAAAAAAGGCAGTAAATATTTTAATACCTCCTCCGGTTGTTCTTCGGGAACAAAATGTCCGCAATTATCAATGGCATAACCTTCAAGATTGTCTGCCAAAAGCTTCCACTTATCCATAACATTCCACAGCTTGCCAACAACACCGTTAGCTCCCCACAATAAGAGTATCGGCGTATGGATAATCTGCTGTCTGTCCGCTTCATCCATAAGCATATCAATAGTAGCGCTTGCTCTATAATCTTCACAAATTCCGTGAACCATCATAGGATCACTAAAAATCCTAATATATTCGTCCATCACATCACCGGGGAATCTTGTACGAGCAGTAGGTCCAATTTTTAAATTAAGATTATAATTGATAAACTGCTTAGGGTCGGCAGATAAAGCCGTTTCCGGAAAGCCCTTCCCTTGAATATAGAAAAACCAATGCCAATATTTATTGGCAAACTCCATACTCGTTTCTTTGTACATATCGTAAGTAGCTACAATATCCATCAACGTGCAACTCAAAATCTTTTCCGGATAATCCATGATCATGCGATGTAGTACACGCGCGCCGCGGTCATGCCCGCAAACATGAAATTTAGTAAATCCTAAAGCTTGCATAACCTTAACCTGATCATCACTCATAGCACGTTTGGAATAATTGCTATGGTCAGGCAACCCTTCCGGTTTACTGCTGTCACCATATCCACGTAAATCTGTAATAACAACAGTATATTTTTGTGCAAGCTCATTGCTTATAAATCGCCAGATAAGATGGCTTTCAGGATGTCCATGCAGCAGTAAAACCGCTTCTTTACCTTGTCCGCCAATATATGTATTGATAAATATATTATTTTCTACTTCAATATTTTTTTGTACAAATCCGGGAAAGTATTTTTCATCTATCGGCAACATATTATCTCTCCTTTACCTTTGCGCCAAAGCCTTTTTGGCATCCTGCTGCGCTTTCAGCATGGGTTTAATACCTCCATGCTCCAATATGTTCATAATATAATCAGACATAGGCACAGCCTTAATTGTTTGATTAGTAGAATAGTTAATAATTGTGCCTGTTGTTAAATCAACACCTACGTTATCTCCGTTATTAACAATTTTAGATATTCCTTTACAAACAATTACCGGAATACCTAAATTTATGGCATTACGAAAAAAAATACGACCAAAGGATTCAGCAATTATGGCACCAGCGCCAACAGCTTTTAAAGTAATAGCTGCATGTTCTCTGCTCGAACCGCAGCCAAAATTGGTATCGGCCACAATTATATCTCCCGGCAGAAACTTGTTAGTAAAATTTTCATCCACACCATACATAGCATATTTTTTTATGTCATCAACCTCGGTCAGCTCTACAAAACGTCCGGGATAAATCTGGTCGGTATCAATATTCTTACCAAAGGTAAACGCTGTACCCTGCAACTGCTTTTTCATTAATAAAACCTCCCTTGAATCAAAAATAGGGTGTAGGATCAGTAATTTTGCCGTTTAAAGCGCTGGCTGCTACGGCTGCCGGAGAAGCTAAAAATATTTGAGCTTCTACATGCCCCATACGCCCCGGAAAATTACGATTGGTAGAACTTATGCAAATCTCTCCGCTGGTCAGCATTCCCTGATGTACGCCAAGACATGCTCCGCAACCTGGAGCAGTAATGCAGGCACCTGCTTCCATTAAAATCTTAATATATCCTCGCTCCATTGCTTCTTCTAAAACCTGTTTAGATGCCGGATTTACTATCATACGACAGCTTTTTGGTATATGTTTATCTTTTAAAATATTGGCAGCAATGGCAATATCCTGCAATCTGCCACCAGTGCATGAACCTAAATAGGCTTCATCAATAGCTGTTCCAGCATATTCAGACAGTGCAAAAACATTATCTACGCTATGAGGAGCGGCTACCTGTGGAACTATTTTACTAACATCATAGGTAAGCTCCTCGGCATATTTATAACCATTATCTGTATAATAAATTTGATAGGGACGCTTCACCTTTTTATTTAGATACTCCATAGTTATCTCGTCAGGCTGAATATAGGAGACTTTGCATCCCATCTCCGTAGTAAGATTACACATACACATTCTTTCGGAAATGCTAAGTTCTCTAAGCACAGGACCGGCAAATTCTACAGCTTTATACACACCATAATCTGCGCCAAGATCGCCAATAATATGCAAAATAATATCCTTAGCATAAACCCCTTTATTAAGCTTACCAACAAGATTTATTTTGATAATTTCCGGCACCATAAACCACAGCTTGCCTGTTATAAGAATAGTAGCCAAATCCGTAGCTCCCACTCCCGTACTAAAAGCACCAAAAGCGCCGTGAGTTGTAGTATGAGAATCGGTTACTACTACTATTTCTCCCGGATGCACCAAGCCATGATCTGCCAAAACCTGATGACATACGCCGGCGTCAATATCCATCAATTTATCTATACCTTGATCAAAACAAAATTTTCTAAAGTTTTTATGATTCTCAGCCTGCTTAATAGTAGCGCAAGGAGCGTAATGATCAAAAAACATAACGACCTTTTCCGGGTCCCAAACCTTTTCTCCGCCCATCTCCCAAAAGGAACGAATAGTCTGCCAATATAAATCATTGATGCCTGCAATATCTACATCACAGTTAACAATTTCTCCGGTTGTTACCACATCTTTGCCAGCTTTGGCTGCAAGAAGCTTTTCAATAGCGTGCATATTTAATCCTCCTCGTAAATTTATTTTTAATTAGCTACATTATCACACAGAAAAAGTAAAAAAGAAAATAGTTAGTTTTTATATCCATATAGTATTTTACTATATGGATATGCTATAATTAATTTATGCAAACAAGGAGGATTTTCTATGACACCTTTACAAATGAAATACTTCAATTCTGTCTGCCGTTTTCAGAGCATAAGTAAAGCGTCAGCTATACTGCATGTCACTCAGCCAACTATAAGCGTAGCTATACAAAGCTTAGAAAAAGAATTAAATATTAGCCTCTTTTATAGAAACGGCAAACACTTACTGCTGACTAAAGAGGGTAGTATCATTTGGGAAAAGGTTGCTGCTATTTTAGCTAATATAGAACAAATAGAAAAAGAAATACAAGATATAGCTCATAACAAAAATCATATTAAGCTGGCAATTCCTCTGCAGATAGGCGTACAGCTCTTGCCGAAACTATATGGAGAATTTAAACGAAACTATCCTGAAATAGATTTGGAAATCTATGAAACCGGCGGTATAGACGCGCTGCAGCTTATTGAACGTGACGAAATAGATCTTGCTATTACAAACTACGATAATAATTTTTCAGAAAATCTACGTTATCAAAAAATAGGGGAGAATGAAATCTGCTTTTGTACCAGTCCGAAAAATTCTTTGGCCGCCAAAGCTGCTATTACTATGGAGGACGTAACAAATGAAGCGCTGGTTATGCTCAGCGGCGGTTTTTTCATAAATCGTTCCATAAACAGTCTATTTCAGAAAGCAAATATCACACCTAAAGTTCTCTTATATAGCTCTCAGCTGCATACGATAAAAAATATGGTTAAGCACAATTTGGCCTCTACCTTTCTTATGCGGCAGGCTGTAACCTCGGACGATAATATCAAGATAATTCCCTTAAAGCCTCCTTATTTTATCAATTCCGGTATAGTAACCAAAAAAGACAAGCCTTTATATTCTGACGAACGTACTCTCATTGCCTTTCTCAAAGCAAGCTATGGCAAACAAGTAGAACGCCAAAGTAAAAATTAGTATTCTTATCAATAACTTTATACATATTTTATTTAAAACTATTTTAAACTAAAAAACTCTCCGCTTTTATTAGCGGAGAGTTTTTAGCTTAAAAACAGCCTTTTAAATTATTTGCCGAAATATCTCTTCAGCAGACCAGCAAATGCTTTGCCATGGCGAGCTTCGTCGCGACCCATTTCATGTACGGTGTCATGGATTGCATCCAGACCCAAAGCTTTAGCCCGTTTAGCTAAATCGTTTTTGCCTGCGGTTGCACCGTTTTCAGCTTCTACACGCATAGCGAGATTCTTTTCGGTGGAGTCGGTAACAACTTCGCCCAGCAGTTCTGCAAATTTAGCAGCATGTTCAGCTTCTTCATAAGCAGCTTTTTCCCAGTACAGGCCGATTTCCGGATAGCCTTCGCGATGAGCAACGCGTGCCATAGCCAAATACATACCAACTTCGCTGCATTCGCCGTTGAAGTTAGCGCGCAGATCAGCCTTAATATCTTCAGGAACGTCGGAAGCAACGCCTACAACGTGCTCGCAAGCCCATTCCATTTCGCCTTTCATTTCGGTAAATTTGCTGGCAGGAGCTTTACATTGCGGGCATTGTGCCGGAGCAGCTTCGCCTTCATATACATAACCACAAACTTGACATACGAATTTTTTCATTATAATTCCCTCCAAAATATTATTTATAAACTATTATTGCACAATCGTGCAGTCTTGACATCTAGATAATATCATATTTAGCGATATATGTCAATAATAATTATCTATTAGGTTTTTATATAAGTAATAAATTTATATCAGAACTTAACGGTTAAACCCAAGTTCACGCCTTTAGCTTTCATGTCTTTGTCATCACCTAAAGCGTCGTTAAACTTTTGGTCATAATAAGAGGCGTTCAGCTCTACATTATTAAAAATAGGCTTGCTGATACCAATTTCATAACCGCCGTTTTTGCTGCCTACGCCGATATTGCCCCACACAGTAAAGAGCAGAGGAATATCATAAGCGGCTACGAGACCAACCTGACCAGAATTTCTATTTTTACCACCGAAATCAGTAGAAGTATCAGTATTCAAATAGCCTGCATAAGCGGAAATTCCCGGCAAAACTTTATACATTAAATTAACCTGCTGAGCGCGAGTTTTGCCTTGGTCTGCTTTATAATTATTCCATTTATAATTTAAAGCCATGTTGCTGCCAATACCGGCAGTAGCGCCAAAATAAGTGCTGTCGCTTTTGCTCATTTTATAATTGCCGCCCTCAATACTGGACGGCAGAGAAATTCCTGCATCCACAGCAACCTTACCAGGATTATAATTTTTTAGCGGAGAAGCTAAAGCAGTAGCAGCCAGCGATGTAGCCATAAACAGAGAAGCAGTCAAGGCCATAGCGATTTTTTTCACGTGAATCGCCTCCTTTTAAATCTATTCTATATTAATTCTAGCATAAAAGCAAATTTATTCAAGGGAAAAACTCGTCAGATTTATGACTTTTCTGTTAAAATACTTGTAAAATTTCTCCGAAAAGAGGATAATTATAATGTATGATTATTTCTCAATTTAAGGCGGATTTTATGAGCGAAAACAAGCAAAATTCCAATAGCAAATTTTTAAAAGGCACGATGATTTTAGCTATTTCCAGTATTATCGTAAAAGTCATCGGCTCTCTAAACTGGATTATTCTTTCCCGCGTGCTGGGCGGCGAGGGTATTGGCTTATATCAAATGGGTTTTCCTATTTATCTTATGGCGATTACCGTTTCTTCAGCCGGAGTGCCCGTAGCTATTTCTATTATCACTTCCGAAAAACTAGCCAATAAAGATTACCGTGGTGCAAAACGCGTTTTCAGCATTTCTCTGCGACTATTGCTGCTGTCTGGTCTGCTGTTTTCTTCAGCGCTATTTTTCGGCGCAGATTTCTTAGTTAATCAACACATTATTCGTGACGGCCGCGCTTATTATTCTATTATTGCATTGGCCCCGGCCGTTTTCTTTGTCACCTTTTTAGCCAGCTTCCGCGGTTATCTGCAAGGCTGGCAGATTATGACGCCTACAGCTGCCTCCGAGGTAGTAGAGCAGTTGGTGCGCGTCATTACAATGCTGATTTTTGCGGATCTTTTCATGCCTTACGGACTGGCCTACGCAGCAGGCGGCGCCAGCATGGGCGCAGGCGCAGGCGCCTTTTGCGCTTTATTGGTGCTGATGTGGTTCTACCGCCGTCTGAAACAGCGCCTGCATAAAGAAATTGCCGCGCAGGATGACAACATTCCTATAGAAAGCGCCGGTCATATTATCAAGCGTTTGCTGAAATTAGCTTTGCCGGTTTCTCTGACCAGCTTAATGCTGCCTATCGGCGCTAATCTTGACCTTTTGATTGTGCCTCAGCGTTTAGAAGCCGCCGGTTTCAGCGTGCGCCACGCCACGGAGCTTTTTGGTTATCTAACAGGCATGGCTGTGCCATTAGTAAATTTGGCGACTATTTTTACTGCTTCCATGACTATCAGTCTAGTGCCTTCCATTTCCGAATCTCGAACTTTAGAGCAATTTGACGCTATTCGCGATAAAATCCGGCTGGCTTTTCGTGTAGCTATGATTATTACCCTCCCTTGCTTTATGGGCTTATACTTTTTATCCGAAAAGGTTGCTGCTTTAATTTATAACGCTCCCGGCGCGTCAGGGGCTATTCAGGCTATGAGCGTAGGCATTCTTTTTTTAGGTATGCACCAAATCAGTACGGGTATTTTGCAGGGCTTAGGTAAAACTGCTATTCCCGTTATCAATATGATTTTGGCCTGTATCACCAAAGTAGGCATGAGCTGGTGGCTTACTGCAATTCCTTATTTAGGTATTAAGGGCGCTTCCATGGCTACCGTTGCCGACTTTGCCGTAGCGGCTGTTTTGAATATGGCCTTTATTTATAAATACACCGGATTTACCTTTTCCTTAGGCAGTCTGCTGCGTCCCTTGCTGGCATCCGGCGTTATGGGAGCAGTAATTTATGCGGTATTGACTACAACGGAGCAATTTGGTATGTGGTGCGTGCTTTTCGCTATGGTTGCCGCAGTTCCTACCTATGCTTTAGCGTTACTAGCCTTTGGCGGCCTGCAAAAAGATGATTTGAACAATATTCCTTTCATTGGCCGCAGAGTTTTAAGCTTAGGGCAACGCTTTGGTTTATTTAAGTGAGGTAATTTTTAAATGCAGGATAAATTTTGCGAGCTGCGTTTGGCTAACGGCAAAGTAATGCGGTTTACCTATGGCAAATTAAAATTGAGTATAGCTACTGCCTGCTTAATTTTACTCGGAGCAACGATAACTGCCGGTTATTTTTACGCGCAATTAGCGGATTACCGCAGTGAAGCAGTAGAATTCAACGCCTATAAAGAACATAAAGAAGAACAGCAAAATAAATTAGAGCAGCTTTTAAACAACAATGAAAAAATGCTGCGTGATATGGCAGAAATTTCTAATTTGGAAAAAAAGCTGCGCCGTGCGATTATCCGCGACGTAGACAGCTCCACACTGAACCCGGGCACCGGCGCTATACTGAATACAGAAACGTCGGTCGGCTCTTATACAGGACAGGGCGGACCTAAAGCCATGGATACAAACAGCACTATGGCAGTCTTACAGGCGCAGGACGAAAATATCAGCAGAATGATTGCCGTTACCAAAAAATCTGTCAGTGAGCTGTTAGGTGAAATTGAAGGACGCAGCGGTACCTTAGCAACCTTTCCTGACCGCTGGCCCACGGACGGCGGCGTTATCAGCAGCAATTACGGTGGCAGAGTGGATCCGGTAAGCAAAGGTTTTGAATATCATGTTGGTTTAGACATTGCCGTAGATTTTGGTACGCCTGTATATGCCACAGCCGCAGGAACTGTGGAGCAAGCTGGTTGGAACGGCGGTTACGGACGCTTTGTGCGTTTAAACCACGGCAACGGCTACGCTACGGCCTATGGTCACATGAGCGGCTTGGCAGTCAGCGCCGGGCAGCAGGTTATTAAAGGCGAAATTATCGGCTTTGTCGGCAGCACCGGCTACAGCACCGGTCCGCATTTGCATTACGAAGTAATGGCCGACGGTAAAAATATTGATCCTTTTTATGTTATTAAAGATAAAAAATGATCATACAGCTTCTTCTATCTAAAGCGTCTGTAAAAAGCAGGCGCTTTTTTACAAGAATTAAAAGCACTGTATGCAAAAAATTCTAATTTTGCAGAAAGAAACGCCCATACATCAGAAATCTGTACTTTATCTGACTTTATCAAATTTAGTGTATTACGATTAACTAAACTTTACGCAACAAACAAGACCAGCCTCTACACTGAGACTGGTCTTTCTTTTCTTTGGTGATCCCGGCCAGAATCGAACTGGCGACCTACCGCTTAGGAGTATGGCTTACCATCTCGTGCGGTTGCCGACTACATAACTTCTCATGCAAGAAAACCATTGATTTTATGGGCTTTTTCGGGCGTTGTGCTTGATATGGCACAACATACCATGCACCGATTTTTGCCCCCATTATGTAATGTCCAATTAGCAAACTCTTAGCAAGAATGTATCGCTCAAACCATACCCAATGTAGCGTAGGAACGCTCATCTGTTGGCGGTTTACCAAATAGGAGGCCTTATGTCAAATTGTGAAAACAGAACCTATACCGTCGAAGATATTGCCAAAATGCTGAACATCGGCAGAACATCGGCCTACAACCTTACGAAAGAGGGGCATTTCAAAACTGTCCGCATAGGCAATACAATCAGGATTTCAAAGAAGTCCTTTGATGAATGGTTAGATAAATTAGATATATAACAGAATACAGACCCTCTACGCCATAGGCTATTAAATTCCTATGGCGTTTTATCTTTCATTATTTCTGTGTTCCATTTTTAATATATTTTTTGTTTTGGAACATTTTGATTGAATTCGCATTGAATTTGTAGTATAATTCATCTGTACCAAAATAGCATTTATGAGGTGAAATGATGAATAGTGATGAATTAGTACCAAAACTAGTACGGGCATGTTTAGATAATGACCGAAGATTAGTTGAAGAAATTTCCACTATGTTGGTTAAGTTATATAAAAAAAAGCAACCCAATATTGCTCAGGAAATTTCTCAATCTTTAACTTACTCCCGAAATGGCGCTTCTGCTATAAGATCTGTCGATGTACAACCAGTTCCAATCGATAGAGAAACTCGCTTTACTCTTTGCAAAGCAGAAGAACCTTTAGAAATTGACCCTCCGATATTATCAACGGAAACCATGGAGGAACTAAACAATTTCATACTCGAAAGAACAGAAATCGAGAAACTGCTTATTGAAGACATTACTCCACCCAATAGTTTACTTTTTATTGGCGAGCCGGGCGTAGGAAAAACTTATTCTGCAAAATGGCTTTCTTACAAATTAAATTTACCCTTAATAACAATGGACTTAGCTACTTCTATTTCAAGTTATCTTGGTCGCTCAGGTCAAAATATTAAACATATTTTTGATTATGCAAAGTCGTTTCCATCAATTTTACTTTTAGATGAGATTGACGCAATTGCGAAACGCAGAGATGACGCTTCAGATTTAGGGGAATTAAAACGATTAGTTAATGTCTTACTAAAAGAATTAGAAACATGGCCAAGTCAAAGCATAATTATTGCAGCAACCAACCATCCCGATTTATTAGACAAAGCTATATGGAGACGTTTTGATCGAACAATCACATTTAAAACTCCAGAAATAGGTGAGCGCAAACTATTATTACAAAGATACTTAGGCAAATATTATGATATGCTATCGCCCAAAGCCCTTTCTTTTGCACTACAACAAACTGCCCATATTAGTGCTGCTGATATTGGCAAACTATGTACACACGTTAAAAGAAAAATTGTTTTAGCTGGGAGTAATTCAGATTTAATTGTTTTTGAAGAATTTTGTTTGAATTCTTGCGACAGCAAAATGCAAAAGATAGAACTTTGCAACTTGCTTCGAGAGGTTGATCCTTCTTTAAGCATACGCGATATATCAAAAATAACAAAGATTCCAGCAACATCTGTAAGTCGTTATTTGCAGAACGGAGGTGCATCAAATGAGTAACAAACATCCAATTTTAGGACGCGGAGAACTATATGTAAAAGATATTGAAAAGCGTTACTATGGAGGACCGCAAAAACTCCCCCATACTTATCATGAAAATAAGCTAGCTTTAATCAAGGATATTACTTCTATTCAAGAAGAAGTCCAAAGAAATGACGAGATTTTTTTACAAGAAAAAGTCGTCTGTATCCGTATGGAGCCTAAATTTGAAGCTAAATCTTATTCACCTGATATGCTTTTATCGGTGGATGGTATTACTCCTATTGGAGGACGTAAATATGTAATTTCAAAGTCTGAAGAAGGTCTGGTTAAATCGAAATTATATTTTGCAAAAACCAGTGATCAGGGATTAGAAAACCTAAAATACATATTGGAGTCTGGTCAAAAAGATAACACTGTTACCTGGCAAAATCAAATTTCAACTATTCGAACAATTGATTTGCTCGACTCTACAGAAAAAATTTCAGGTTTCTCAGGTGCTTGGGATAGCGGATTAGTTGAAATTGTTTTACATCCATTTATATGGAATGACGCTTTTGCTATGCAACAATTCTTAACCCTTTTAGATTTAGAAGCAGATAAATACAAAATATCTGGTTATGAAAATGGTCCTTTATTTTGTGCAGCCGTATGTAATCACGAAACATTAGAACGATTGGCAAAGTTTAACCCATTAAGAACCATTCATCCTTTAGGGGAACTCAACATACCAAATATGCGTGGCAGCTCTTTTTTTGACGCACCAGTTCCACCATTATACAAAGGAACTCCTCAAATGCGAATAGGTGTTTTTGATGGTGGTGCTGACTCGACATTACCTCACTTAAAAGATTTTGTCACCGCACATGAACTGACACCTATCACTGGACATCCAGCACTTATTGCACACGGAACTGCAGTTTGCGGTGCTGTTTTATATGGGTTGTTAAATTATAAATCATCAACTGAACAGCTTGAAACGCCGATTGTTTCTGTTGACTCATATAGAGTATTGCCACAACAGCAGACTGGAAATCCTATAGAAGATAGCGGACTGTATCCTGCAATCGATCAAATAGACCAAATCGTGCATAACCATACAGAAACTGCATTATATAATTTATCTTTCGGTCCTCGAGGTGCAATTGTTGATGATGATATTAGCCGTTTTACCTACGCATTGGATAGGCTTTCCATGCTTCCTCATCATCCACTATTTTGTGTTGCTGTTGGAAATGATGGGGATTTACCCTATCCTTTTAATAGGATACAAGCACCCGCAGACTTAGTTAATGGTTTAGGAATTGGTGCTTATACATTTGACAGAAATGGAGAAAAAGTAAGGGCTAGTTATAGTTGCATTGGCCCTGGACGCGAAGGATGCAAAGTAAAGCCTGATGTCTTGGAATTTGGAGGATCACCAGAAAATCCAGCTGTTTTAATTAGCACTATACCAAATAAAGCAACTGTAGAATGTGGAACCAGTTTTTCCTCTCCTATTGTTACTGGTAAGCTAGGAAAAATGATGGCATTATCTTCTGAAATCTCTCAGCACATGGCTAAAACACTACTTATTCACACAGCAGAAGATTCAGATGAATATGGCATTGAAGAAATAGGATTCGGATTCTGTGTTGATGATGTTACAAATATCCTAAACTGTGAAGACAATAAAGTTGTTGTTTTATACGAAGGAAATATAGCCCCTAAGCAAAATATACAACTCCCCATTCTTCTCCCAGATATAAATGGACTTAAATGTAACGCTAATATAACATGGACTCTTTCAACTTTATCTGAATTAAACCCAAATGATGTTGACTCTTATACTTGTAATTGTGTAGAAGATTATTTTTATCCGCATGATAAACATTATAATTATTTCAAAAACACAATACAGGGTAGAAAGCAAAAAGCAGCCTTTGCTGGGACTGATGCAGAAAAAGAACTATATGATTTAGGATATAGTCGTTCCGATCTTCCAATCTCCAAACCGCCAAAGCAATTTTTGAGTGAAGATGAACTGCGATCACAACATTTGAAATGGGATACTGTAACCAAAAAGACTATTACTATGAGAACGTCTTCTTTGAACAATCCATTTTTCATACTTCATGGAATGAACAGAGATATTGCTGGAACTACTCCCATGAAATATTTTGTTGCCATTACAGTAGAGATTCCAAAATATCCTGGAATTTTGTATGACGATATTTTAGCTCAATATCGAAATCTTGTACCAATCAATATAAAAGTAGAAAATCAGATTTTCGTCGAATTATAAACTTTATAAAAAACGCCATAGGCTATTAAATTCCTATGGCGTTTTTTTATACCCATTTTCAGAAAGGAGCTCATCCCATGAATTTGACTGAAAACGAAAAGAGAATGGTCTACCAGATAGAAAGCACCTGTCAGGCAGCCGTTCTGAATGAGATCGCCATGATTGGCCGCTATACAAGGAACCATGAAATCAAAGATACCTCCGAGAACCTTTTATCAAAACTCCGTGTGCTCTCTGACAAGGAGTGCATGGCTCTGGTGAATGATGTTCAGAAGAATTATCGCTTGCCAAGGAAAGCCCGAACCATCGGGGAAATGCTTGCGGAGGCAAGGCAGAAGTCCGGGGCGGAGAAACTGGCCGGCCATGACATTATAGCTCTGGAGCGTTTTGACCCTGACACCCGCCACATGATCGTTTTTGATGTTCTCTCCCATGAGTCCCCTATGGGATATAAGGGTGAGCGTATGCGGCTGTTCCTCACCGAGCAGGGATACCAGAAAGCCAGGGAGAACCAGGACAATGGATTTATCAAGATCAGAAACCACGCCAAAGTGATTGCCGGCAACCTCCGCTATGACGCAAAAGACCGTGACCTCTGAAAAGTACCCTCTTTTAGGGCGAGCCCTTCCCGATTTGGTGGACACGAAAAAGCGAGAAAAAGTTGAATGAATTTT
>CAJKLD010000025.1 GCA_905200645.1 uncultured Phascolarctobacterium sp.
TTTGACTACAGCAATCAAAATACAGTTGTAGGCAGCAATGTATCCGCAAACGAGGCAGAAATAATGAGCGGCGCAGATGTGAACGTTACCGGCAGCGACGTAATCGCTAAAGAAAATATTGATATTACCGGACAAAACGTAAATATTGAAAACACAACCAGCGTTTACAACGCGCAGGAAAAGCACGAATTTGAGCGCAGCGGACTTAGTGTGTCTATCGGCGGAGAGGCAATAGACAAAGTAAACGAAGCGGTAAACCATGTAGAGCGTGCAGCGCAAGTAGAAGATAAACGACTGGCAGCGCTGCATGGTTACGAAGCTTACGATACGATAAACAAAAATATGGGTAAGATAAAAGATGCAGCCAAAGACCCGGCGCATAACCTTTCTCTTAACGTAAGCATTGGCACAACAAAGAGCAAGAGCGAAAGCAGCAGCACAACTATAATTGCTAACGAAAGCAACGTCAAAGCTGGCGGTGATGTAAATATTACTGCTACAGAAAAGGATATTACCATTCAAGGCAGCAATGTGTCCGGAGATAATATTGCTTTAAATGCGAAAGAAAATCTTAATATAACTGCGTCCGAAAATACGAACGTAACCAAGCAAGATTCCAAATCCAGCAGCGGCAGCCTAGGAGTAACCGTTGGCGCAGGCGGCTTGCAGGGAATTAACGCCGGTTACAGTAAGTTCCAAGGCAATGTTAAAGAAAACAGCACAACATATAACGAAAGCACTGTAACTGCCAATAAGAATTTAGACTTTACAAGCGGAGAAAATACCAACATCCAAGGCGGCAAGCTTAGCGGCGAAAAAGTAAGCGGCAACGTGGGCGGCGATTTGAATATTGCAAGCAAACAGGACAGCAACAGCTATGAAGAACATAATAGTTCTGCCGGTTTGACTTTGGATTATGATATTGGCAGTCATAAAATTGGCGTTGGCGGCGGTGCAAGCAGCAGTAATGTCAGCAGCGATTACAGCAGCACAACGGAGCAAAGCGGCATTTACGCAGGCGAAGAAGGCTTTGATATCCGCGTAGAAAATAATACTGATTTGAAAGGCGGTATTATTACAAGCGAAGCGGAAGCAGAAAAGAACAAAATTTCTACCGGTACGCTGACGTTTGAAGATATTCACAACAAAGCTGAATATGAAGCCGGAAGTATAGGCATAAACATTGACACCAGCAAAAATGCCGAAAAGAAAGATGCTGGCGTAACGCCGAATATTGGTATGCCTGCGAGTGACAAAGCAGAAAGCACAACCAAAGCGACTATTGCCGAGGGCGAAATTGAGATTCGCGACAAAGAAAATCAAAAGCAGGATATTAGCAAACTGAATAGAGATACGCAGAATAGTTTGAACAAGCTGGGCGAAATTTTTGATAAAACAAAAATTGAAGAACGGCAGGAGTTGGCGGGTTTATTTGGCGAGCTTGCCTATAAAGCAGTTGGCGATTTGGCAATTAAAAACGGCTGGGAAGAAGGCAGCGCAGAAAAGAACGCTTTGCATGCGCTGATTGGCGGCATAATGAGCGAACTTGGCGGCAGCAATTTCTTAGCAGGCGCAAGCGGAGCAATGATCAACGAAATGATTCAGGATAAGCTTAGCGATATGTTTGAAGATGACCCTGCAATGCACCAATGGGCCAGCGCATTAGTAGGCGGAGTTGTATCTGAAATAGTTGCCAACAATGCACAGGCGGGCGCAAGTGCAGCTGCTAGTGCAACGAAGAATAACTATTTGACGCATAAACAGTGGAATGATTATCAAAGAGAATTAGCAGCTTGTAATGGTGATCCAGAAAAAGAGCAGAAAGTACATGATAAGTATGAAAAATTAGATGCTCTTCAAGATGAGATTTGGCTAGCTAAGCATCAGTATGACGAAAACAAAAATCTAGTAAAAATTGATGATGCGGTTGATATTCATGGCAATGAAGTGTGGTTACAGCCTGGCATGGTTATAGAGTATAGTAATCCAGAACTTGAACAAGCTATAAAAGCTGTAAAGGATCTTGAATCACCAGTAATAGAACTTAATGACGGTAGTATTTTCTATGTTACAGAGGATGGAAAAGCATATCAGGCATTTGATGGTCAAAAATTAAGATGTGCACTGCTTGAAGGAACCAAGATTGGTGTACATACAGGTGTTTTGCCTAACCCTAAAGAGATGACTACTGACTATGTTTATTTGCAAGCAGGATTAAGTATAAGTAAGACTATTTCTAGTAGTCAAGGATATATCTTGGACAGAGAAGGTAATGTATATATTTTTGATCAAGAACAAATTGGTTTTGGGGGTAGTACACCTATATATGGTGGATATGGTAAAGGAACTATAGAAACTTCATGGAAAAAGCAACCTGATAACAGTATTATTGAAGCTATTTCTGGTAGTAGTACTGGTGCTGGTGCAAGTGCTATAATTAGTAGTAGCGTCTCTATGGGAGATAATGGTAGTGCTATCACTGTTGAAATAGGTGTTGAAACATCATTAGGTACAACGTTATATGCTAGACGACATGCTACTTTGATTGGTAATATTTATGAAAGCGAGAATTGATATGAAGATAAAAATTTTAATCATGTCAATTCTAGTATTAATTGCTCTAAACCCGGCTAAGTTATTATATGAACGTAATTTACCTAATGTATGTCAGCAAGAAAAGGTATTGGCACTAGAAGAAAAAAAATTGAATATAATAGGTTTTGAGGAGACGAGAAGGGAGTTTGTTAGACAGCAAACATATTTAGTATATTATACACTTAAAGAAGATACTAATGTGGATCAGCTAAAAATGATGTTAAAAGAAAAATTTTTAGAAAATGGATGGGGGTATAAAAATGAATTTATTGTTTATGATACATATTTAAAGATGAATAAATTAAACATCAACTATACAAAAAAAGATTATTATTGTACAGTTGTTATTAATCCTAATGGTATGGCACTTAGATTTAGATACAAAAATTTTTATCAAAAATAGCATAATCTAGAAAACTTAGGCAGCAACGTAGTGGCGGATAAAGATGTAACCGGTAACGTGGGCGGCGATTTGAATATTGCAAGCAAACAGGATAGCAACAGCTATGAAGAAAAAAATACTTCTGCCGGTTTTGGTATAGGAATTTCTGTAAACGGAAAAGATGTTCCTAACAAGACCGGTGTATTTGGTGGAGCTTCCAAGAGCGAAATCGACAGCAAATACAACAGCGTTACCGAGCAGAGCGGTATTTATGCAGGCGAAGACGGTTTTGATATTTATGTTGAAAATAATACGGATTTGAAGGGCGGCATTATTTCCAGTGAAGCGGAAGCCGACAAAAATAAAATTTCTACCGGTACGCTGACTTTTGAAGATATTAAAAACAAAGCAGAATACGAAGCCGGAAGTATAGGCGTAAACATTGACACCGGCAAAGATGCCGAAAAGAAAGATGCTGGCGTAACGCCGAATATTGGTATGCCCGCGAGTGGCGAAGCCGAAAGCACAACCAAGGCAACTATTGCTGAGGGCGAAATTGAAATTCGCGACAAAGAAAATCAAAAGCAGGATATTAGCAAACTGAATAGAGATACGCAGAATAGCCTGAACAAACTGGGAGAAATTTTTGATAAGACAAAAGTGCAAGAAAAACAAGAATTAGCAGGCTTGTTCCAAAAAGCGGCACATTCGGCGATTGGTGATTTAACCGGCAAAATAAGTGCGGAAGAAAAAGCTGTGCTGAACGCTTTTGTTGACGGTTTAATTGCAGAATGGTCTAATGGCAATTTCCTTGCGGGAGCAAGCGGAACAGCATTGTTGGAATCTATGCAAAACGCGCTTAGCGATATAAAAGAACCGGCATTAAAACAAATAGCGGCAGGAATTTTAGGCGCAGCAGCAGGCGAGCTTGTTGGCGGCAATGCGCAAAGTGGCGCTTCGGGTGCGGTTAGCACGGAGAAGTATAACCATTTGGAGCATGAAGAACAAGAGCAAATTGCTTTTAGGCTCGAAAAAGCAACAACACAGGAGGAGCGCGTAAAGATTATTTCAGATGCATTGAAACAAAGTGAATATAACAGGCAAACAGACCCGGAACAAGCAGAGATAATGGAAAAATATCTTATGGATGAGCTTGAGAAAATTACTAAATACGATAACAACGTAGGCGTATCATTTGAAGTAAATCCGGATTTGGGACTGCATAATAATTTAATTGCCGCTGAAAAATTCTTTAAAGAATATAATGTTGTAAAATATTTGCCAGAAGTCTTTGGAGAGTCGGTTAAATTGACTGCTATTGAATTTGTGGGCCCAACTACATTGGTAGGGAAGGTGTTAAATATAGGGGATTTTTCCTATTCTGTTTATAACAGCTATAATGTACATGGCTTAAATGAAGATTTTGTTTTTGATGCATCTGTTGAGTCGTTAAAAAATGGTGCTTTTTATATATTTGATAAATATAGTTCTGCTCCAGCAGGCGTTGCAATTTTAAGTAAAGCATCTGTAACGGTGTATGTAAATAATGAAGTAAAACACACTAATGGCAAGCAACAATAGGAGTTAGAATTATGTTGGACTTTTTTAGAAACTACACTTGGATTATTATTATTGCTTGTTTTATCAATATATATAAATTTATAAAGAGCAAAAGAAAAAACACTTTGAGTGAATTAATGATTATTATACTGAGTGTTTTTATGGGAGTATGGTTGCTTGATTATTTTTCTATGAATTTACTAAAAAAGAAATTTGGAATAGCAAGTAATCATATCTTAGGAATATTAGTAACATTGCAATATTTCTTTGTTATGAAAAATGCATATACAAAAATAAAAAATATAGAGAATATTGATGAACGGGAAAAAAAATTAAAACAATTTTGTTTTGAATCGATATATTTAGTGTTTATATTTATTTTAGCAGTATGGTATATAGGAATTTATAATAAATGATGTTTATTAACAAAGCATAGACATTATTAGAAAGTTATCACAATGTAAACATATCGTACCATAGGGGATATTTGAATTTATAATTATAACGAAATTTATAATTTTAGACTGTAGAAAAATGTCGCAGAAAGGTGACTTTTCTACAGTCTGAACGTACTACTTCTCGGTACGCTGGGGGTTTTTAGCAAGTCGAATATAATATCACGAAGTGAAAATACGAGCTTTTAGCCAGCAAGAGCTTAAAAGCATAGAAATTGAGCAACTGTTTGAGCGCAGCGAGTTTTGCGAAATTTCGTTATGCTTTTGCTCGAAGCTGGCGTTAAGAAAGCGAGTTGAACGAGTGATATTATATTCGCTACTATATTTTTTACAACATATGAGTAGCCATTCATAGAGCGAAACGCGCTATGGAGCGTATGTTCGCAGTAAAATGGTTGCAAAAAAAATAACTGCCAGATAATGGCAGTTATTGTAATTTTTTACTTTTTTGGCAGCTTGTATTCTTTTAACGCCTGCAAAAGTTCGGCGCTTTCCGCAGGATATTGAGCGCACAATTTTTTGAGCGCGGCAAAATTTTTCAGCTCCACGCCCCAAAGAAAACAGCCTGCGTCGTCATAGGCTGCAACAACGATAAACTTTTTCTCATCAACGGGCGTTGCGCCCAAGTCATTGGTGAGCATAATATATTCTGTGGCAAAATCCATACCGTAAACAGTGATATTTTCTTCCGGCGTAGTATCTGCCCAGAAGCCTAATTTGTCAAAATCAGCAGCAGTAAGCATAAAGCACCTCAATTTTTTGTTAAAATTTTATGCTACTATTTTATCACATTTTGGCGGAAAAAGCTCTGCCCTTTTGGGATAAATTGCCTGCCGTTAGCTTTGCGCGCAAGAAGAAGTGTGGTATAATTAATTGTCATATTTAGGCGGGAGGTGGCGCTGTGAAAAAGAAAGAGCAGAGGCTTTTGCAGGTGGAATTTATTTGTCCCGGCTGCGGAAAAAGTTTGGCTTGGGCGCTGCCAACCGCTGTAATAAGCTGTCCGCGATGCGGGCTGTGGGTGACGCAGAATAATCGCCGTAAGCCGCAGGTAGAAATTTTTCTGCCTGTGGACAGTGATCAAACGGAGCTTTTTTAAATAGGAGATGATTATATTATGACTAATATTTGGGAAGAAGCTAAAAGCTTGCGCGACGAAATGGTTGCCCGCCGCAGAGATTTGCACAGACATCCCGAAACAGGCTGGACAGAATTTCGTACAGCCAGCATGATAATTAAAGAATTGCAAGGCTTAGGCTACGAGGTTGCTTTTGGCGCTGCGGTAGTAGACGAAGCTTCTATGATGGGGGTGCCTAAAGAGACGGAACTGGCAGCTTATATGGAGCGCGCCGTTCAGGAAGGCGCTGATAAAAATTTAGTTGCACAAATGGCCGGCGGCAAAACCGGCGTGGTAGCCGTGCTGAAAACCGGCAAAACCGGCAAAACCGTAGCTTTTCGTTTTGATATGGATTGCAATGATGTGGATGAGGAGCAAGGCGAAGCTCATCGTCCGGCGAAAGAAAATTTTGCTTCCTGCCATGCAAAGGCTATGCACGCTTGCGGTCACGACGGTCATGTAACTATCGGCTTGGCACTGGCTAAGCTTTTGGCTGCTCATAAAAGTGAATTAGCCGGTATTGTGAAGCTGATTTTTCAGCCTGCGGAAGAAGGTGTGCGCGGCGCTTACGCTATGGTTAACGCTGGTGTAGTTGATGATGTAGATTATCTTTTCGGCGGACACATTGGCTTTAAAGCTACTGCTGACAATTCTTTAGTTACTATGACCGACGGATTTTTGGCTACCACTAAGCTGGACGCAGAATTTAAAGGCGTATCCGCTCACGCAGGCGCAGCGCCGGAGCAGGGTAAAAATGCGCTTTTGGCAGCGGCGCAGGCAGCAATTTCTTTAAACACTATTTCTCGCCACAGCCAAGGCTCCAGCCGCATTAACGTGGGCGTGCTGAACGCAGGTACGGGACGTAATGTTGTGCCGGATATTGCTGCTTTAAAATTAGAAACCCGCGGTGCAACCACGGAAATCAATAATTTTATGGTCAGCGAAGCGCGCCGTATGCTTGAGGCTTGCGCCGCTATGTACGACGTAGATTTGAAAATTTCCATGGCAGGCGGCGCTCCTGCCTGCCTAGCCGACCAAGAGCTTGGGCACGAGGTGGCAGAGCTGGCGCGTGCTAAATGTCATTATGACGAAATTGCCGAATATGTGGATATGGGCGGCAGCGAGGATTGCGGCTATTTTATGGAGCGGGTGCAGCAAAAGGGCGGCCGTGCTTTATATATGATGTATGGCACTAAAATTGCTGCCGGACACCACAACAGCCATTTTGATTTTAACGAAGAAGCGTTGTGGAAGGCTGCGGCAACCTTAACGGAAATTGCCATTCATTTTACAAATAAATAAGTAAAAGCCATACTTCCGCCATAATGTTCTGTTATACTAAAAATATAAATACGGATTTGGAGGTATGATTTATGAAAAAATTTTTGCAGATAGCCGCGGCTTTGGGCTGTGTAGTAACTATGGGAGGATTTTTGATGAACGCAGCTAACGCTCAGGCAGCTGATTTGGAAGTGAAAGCTAAAGCGGCAGCCGGCGTTCAGAAAAGTCCTTTAGACGCTTTTACTATTGCTCCCGAAAAAATGCGCGCTCCTGGAATGCTGCGGATGCGCGGGCATATAGCGGAAATCAGCGGCAACAGCGTGCTGATAAAGGGCGAGGGCAATCAAAGTATTGTGGCTATGCTGGACAGCAACACTTATATTATTGAAGGTGCAAAGGGTAAGCTGCGGATGCCGCGCGCTTTAAAAGCGGGGCAGGAGGTTTTTGCTTATTATTCCGCTCGCATGACGCGCAGCCTGCCGCCACAGACCAAAGCCTTTGCGCTGGTTTTGGGCAGTCAGGAGGAATATCTGCCGCAATATTTTGTGGTAGACCAAGTGCAGCACGCCGCTGACGGCAGCTTTGTGCGCGTGCTCAACAGTACCAATGACCTTATCGCCACTATTACTGCCGATGCCTGCGAAAAATTTGCCGATATTCAAGTTGGCGACAAGCTGCTAGTGTGGAGCCGCATGATGACTATGAGCCTGCCGGGCATGACCAATGCGGAAAAAGTTGTGATTTTACCGTAAAAAATTACAGCGCTAAATTAAAATTGTAAATGAGGTAGAAGTATGAGAATTTTTATGGATACTGCTAATGTAGAAGAAATTGCTCAATATGTAGGTTGGGGCGTAGTTTATGGTGTTACCACCAATCCCAGCCTGATTGCTAAAAGCGGACGCACGCAGGCGGATGTCATTTCGGAAATAGCCGCTTTGGTTGACGGTCCTGTGAGCGCAGAGGTTATCAGCACCGATTGCGCAGGCATGGTAGAGGAAGCGCGCAAGCTGGCAAAAATTGCGGCTAACGTAGTAATTAAAATTCCCTGCATTGCAGAGGGCTTGAAGGCAGTAAAAATTCTCAGCGCCGAAGGTATTGAAACTAACGTAACCTTGGTTTTCAGTATGTCTCAAGCGCTTTTGGCAGCGCGCGCAGGCGCAACCTACGTAAGTCCTTTTATCGGCCGTTTGGACGATATTGGCGAGGATGGCGTGCAGCTGGTAGAAAATATCGTCAAGGCCTTTAAACTTTACGGTATTGAGACAGAGGTTATCGCTGCCAGCATCCGTAATTTAGCGCATGTAGAAAAAGTTATGCTTACAGGTTGCCAAATTGCTACCGTTCCTACCAAGATATTGGCGCAGATGATTGAGCATAAGCTGACGGATAAAGGCTTGGCGCAATTTATGCAGGATTACCAAAATTCTTTGAAATAAAAATCAAATACATGCTCTCCGATCATAGCGTTCGGAGAGCATTATCTTTTGCTAAGGTGATAAAATGTGTTTAAAAAAATTATGCTGTAAATTATGTATGCTCTTGAGCCTAGTAAGCTTCGGCGCTCTTGGCGGTAACGCAGAAGCGGCTTATGTCCAAAGAGCAGTTTCTATTCCGGAGAATTATGCGGCGCAGGAAGTAAAAACAAAATTTGCTGCCGACGGACCGACTCTGCTGTTTTCTGACAGCCCAGAAATGGTTTACCATAGCGGTATTTTATATCGCGATACTGTGCAGGGGAAAGTGCGGATTTTTTTCCATCATGTGAATGCAGTGGCCGGGCAGAAAAAATTAGCCATCATGCTGAAAAACGAAAAAATTCGTCCCGTACACTATAAAATTCTGCGCAGTGGCATAGATGGCCTTTCGTATAGTTATATGAAAGATGGTAAAAAATCGCAGCAAAAATATTTTGCAGGGCAGCAGAATATTTCTGCAGGAAGCCTTAATTTTGACAGCAGTGTGGAGCTGTTAAGCGGTAAAGGCGTGCTGCTGGCGCAGGATAGGCTGCTGACAGGCACTATTGATTTAGAGCTGGACAGGCCGACGCAGATTAGCGTGCTCATGTGCGAGCCGCAGACAGATTTAGCCTTGTTCAACGAAAACGCTGCTATTCAGCCCATGGATGAGCATCCGCTGCGCGGAACATTTTTGGGCAGCGATTGGCATTATACGGTGAAGCAGCCTATAACCGGCGACAAGCCCGTGAAGCTTAAGCTGGCCAGCGGTGAGGAAGGCTTTGCCAAAGGTGTTGACGCTACCACAGGCTTGGCGGCAGAAAATTATGGCAATTATGGCGTAGTTTATAAGGTTGAGTTTAAAATAGACAGCGAAAAGCCCTTAAGCTTTATTTTTAATCCTATTGGCGGTTATTTTGCGGGTTACGGTATTTTAGAGAGCGGGGGCAGGCGTCAGCTTGTAAGTATTCCCGATTATGACGTATCCTTAGGCGGAACTATTGAAGAAGCAGTGGAGCTGGCAAAATTAAAAGCAGGCCGTTACAGTTTTATTTGGTCGCCGCCAGGAGCTTCTAATCTGCCTGTGGAATTGCTTTGGCGTTAAAAAAATATGGCTGAATGAAAAAGAACGCTCACAATTTTTCCGTAAAGAATTGTGAGCGTTTTACTTATTGTTTAGAAATAGATTTGCTAGGGAAAATTACAAATTTTACTCTATTTCTATAATTTCGCCGGGATTTACAATCAGCACCTTGCTGTCGGTTTTGGCTTCTACATCTGCTTTAAAAGCTTTTACATCCTGCGCAATAGGCGGCCAGGTGTTGTAATGGATGGGAATAACTGTTTTAGCGTGTAAAAATTCGCAGGCGATAGCTGCGTCGTGAGGATCCATGGTGAAATTACCGCCGATGGGCAGAACTGCGTAATCAAAGGAATCAAGACGCGGCAAAAGCTGCATATCGCTAAACAGCGCCGTATCGCCGGCAAAATAAAGCTTGGTGCCGTAAAAATCAACTACAAAGCCGCAGGCGTGACCGCCGGCAACGCCGGAGCCGTGGAAAGCTAAGGTTACGCGTACCTTGCCAAAGGGGAACATAAAGGTACCGCCTAGGTGCATTCCGTGAGCTTTACAGCCTGCTTCTGCTGCCATTCCGGCAATTTCGGCAGTGGAAATGATAGTGGCATCACATTTTTTAGCGATTTCAAAAGCGCTACCAAGATGGTCAAAATGCGCGTGGCTGATAAAAATATAATCTACTTTGATATCATCTGCTGCTAAACCTTGAGGGTTGCCGTCCAAATAAGGGTCAAAAATAATAGCGGAATTATTTTTGCTGATTGCACAGCAGGCATGATTGATGTAATGAAATTTTGCGGTCATAATCTTTCCTCCTTTGAGCTGACAGTGCGCTGGCGCTGCCGTTTTCTTAATAATATTATACTAAAAATTTGCGGTTTTGTGAATTAACGCGCAAGAAGTCTGCGAAAAACTTTACAAGCCGTTACTTTATGGAGTAAAATTATACTAGCGTTTTAGCTGAATTTTTGAGGTGTAAAGTATAACAAATGTTTGTTTTTGACGCGTTTTGTGACATGAAGTTATATTCATACTTTTTCGCAGAGGCAAGACGCGTGCCCTTTAGGGTAAAAAGTATGCAAAAAGAGCCTTTACTTGCAGGCGTGCAAGCGCACGCGCAGCGTTTGTTATGATACTTTTCTTGTGGTCAAGACGCGTGCCCTTTAGGGTAAAAGTATCCAAAAGAACCCTTACTTGCAGGCAGTAAGTCCCACGCGCTTCGGCATGATAACGTCAATTCGCAAAACAAATGCAGATAGCAATGAAGATTATGATAGCACGCTGCACGAACGATAGATAAGTTTCTTGCTTACTTTAGTAGCTAAAATCTAGCACGCAATGGTGAGTATTTTAGATGCAGATAAGTACAAATTGCACGCTAGCGTACAAGCTACTTTGCGGTAGAACGCCAAAGCTTTGCATTGCGAACCGAGATAATCTGGAACCACTAGCCTTGTGGGAGCCGTTGCCCGGTTGCGACCGGATAAAGGCGATGCCACTTCGGGGTTCCAAGCTCTATTCTTTGCCGCGCTTTGAAAAGCGCGAGGTTTCTTGCAACTTCTTTGCCTGCAAAGAAGTTGAATTAAATAGGTGCTGACGTTCGCGTGAACGTCGAACGTGCAATTCACTTTGCGGCAGACCGTCAAAGCTTTGTATTGCGAGCCAAAATATACTTGAACCACTAGCCTTGCGGGAGCCAATGCCAGGTTACGACCTGATAAAAGCGATGCTGCTTCAGGGTTCTAAGCTCTATTATTTACCGCGCTTTGAAAAGCGCGAGGTTTCTTACTACTTCTTTGCCTGCAAAGAAGTTGAATAAATCTAGGAGTACAACCTTATGGAATATAAAAAGCTCATTGCTATGTGCGCTGCGGCAAGTATGTTGCTGGCAGCAGTACAAACAGAAGCGAAAACTAAAAATGTTAATCAGCCAGTAAAATCCAATACTAAAATCACTAATAAAACTTTAAAAAACGGCAAGCAATCCACTATCATCAAGCCTGGCCCTAAGGGCGGCATCAGCATAGTTACCACTAAAGATTCAGCGGTCAGCAGAGAGAAAAAAAACTTTAAACAAAATCCGCTTAAAACAGTGAAAATTAATAAGGATTCCGTAACCGCTAAAAATGTGAAGCCTATGCTGGTGGAGCAGGATGGCAAAAGCTATTTTTTAGGCACCGAGCTGCCGCAGGATTATAAAAATATCAGCATTTACGGTGAGGCAGCTGCTTACAAGGAGCAGGCCGTGGCGTTAATTAAGCAGAATAATCCTAATGTGCGTTTGGCTTGCAGTGTGGAAGAATTGGTTGATTTATACTGGCAGGAGGCGGAGCGCGAAGGCGTGCGTCCCGATTTGGCTTTATGCCAGTCTTTGGTAGAAACTGGCACTTATGCTTACGGCGGTGACGTACATCATAACCAAAATAATTTTTGCGGGCTGGGAACTACCGGCGGCGGCGTCAAGGGCGCTGTCTTTAAAACGCCGGAAATTGGCGTGCGTGCCCACATTCAGCATCTTTTAGCCTATACGCAAAATAAACGGCCGAAAACGGCAATTGTTGACCCACGTTACGAACTGGCGCATAAAATTCGCATGGAACGCGGCGTAGTCAATACTTGGTACGGCCTTAACGGAACTTGGGCTATGGGGGCCTTGTACTGCGAAAAAATTATGGCAACCTATCAAAAAATGCTGGCTATGCAAGTAAAAATTCCCAAGGAAAAGCAAGAAGCTAAAAATAAAAAGAAACAAGATAAGCAGGATAAAAAATCTCATCGTATGCGCGAGCGTATACAAGAAATGTTAAAGGAGAAGTAATCATGCATATAGTTTTAGTTGAACCGGAAATTCCCGGTAACACCGGAAATATTGCCCGCCTGTGCGCTGCCACGGGCTGCCATTTGCATTTGGTGCGTCCGCTGGGCTTTTCCGTAGATGATAAATATTTAAAGCGTGCCGGTCTTGACTACTGGCATTTAGTAGATATTCACTACTATGACAGCGTGTATGATGTTTTAGAAAAATACAAGAATAATTCTAAATTTTTGCTGACCACGAAAGCGCATAAATCTTATGCTGACGTAAAATATGATGCCGACAGTCTGCTGATTTTTGGCAAGGAAACTGCCGGGCTGCCGGATAAATTGCGCGAGGAGTATGCCGATTCCTGCGTGCGTATTCCCATGATTGAAGAAGCGCGCTCTTTAAATTTATCTAATTCCGTGGCGATTGTCGCTTATGAAGCTTTGCGTCAGGTGGATAATTTTGCCGGGCTCACTCTTTATGGAGGCGAATATAAATGATTATTATTAAAGAATTTGATTTTGACGCAGCGCACTATCTGCCGGAATACAACGGTAAGTGCGAGCGGCTGCACGGACATACCTACAAGCTGGTGGTGAAGGTGGAAGGAACTCCCGACCACGAGGGTATGGTAATAGATTTTATTAAATTGAAAAATTTGGTAAAGCAGGAGGCTTTGGCGCATTTGGATCACGCGTGTCTTAACGATATTATTCCCGTGCCTTCTGCGGAAAATATCAGCATTTGGATTTGGCAGAAGCTGGAAAAATTATTGACCGGCGACCATTATCGTCTTTATGAAGTAGAAGTTTGGGAAACGCGTACCAGCGGCTGCGTATATCGAGGTGAATAATTTGAAGGACGTACAGAGTGAAAAGGATTTGCGGCAAATTCCTTTGAAGCATGTAGGCATCAAAGATTTGCGCTGGCCTATTGAATTAAAAGACAGAACTCGCGGCAGTCAGCACACGATAGCCAAAGTTTTGCTGGCGGTGGATTTGCCTCACGATATGCGCGGCACGCACATGAGCCGTTTTGTAGAATGTCTGCGTACTTTGGGTCCCGTGGGTTTAAACGAGATTGAAGATATTTTGGATAAGCTCAAAGAGCATTTGCAGGCGGAAAAAGCTTTTCTGCAATTAGAGTTTCCTTATTTTATTACGAAAACTGCGCCTGTCAGCGGTATGACTGCGCCGATGGATATTGACTGCGTTTACAAAGCGGAAAAGAGCGAGCGTTTTAAATTAAAAATTACAGCTGTGATGCCAGTACAGACTTTGTGTCCTTGTTCTAAGGAAATCAGCGATTACGGCGCTCATAACCAAAGAGCCTGGGCAAAAATAGAAATTGAAGCCAATGAATTGGTGTGGTTGGAGGAATTGGCAGAAATTGCCGACGCTGCTGCCAGCGCGCCTGTGTATGGTTTGTTAAAGCGTCCCGACGAAAAATTTGTTACGGAGCACGCTTACGAAAATCCGCGTTTTGTAGAGGATGCCGTGCGGGAAATTGCGCTGCGTTTGGAAGCTGATAAGCGCATTACTTGGTATCGGACAGAGGTAGAAAGTGTGGAGAGCATTCATAATCACAATGCTTTTGCCGTTGTAGAAAAGAGTGAAAAATAATGCTGTTAAAAATAAATCAGGAGCTGCTGCACGAGGCTATCGCTGGTATTGGCGCGCATCCTGCCAGTCTGCCAATTTTTGCCAACAAGTCGCAGATATTGCCGTACAAATTACTTAAGGTCCGCACGCCTGCCGCAAATATTTTGAAGCAGGAAATGCTGGCTGCCGGAGGCGATGCCGTAGTGCCCACAGGCTGTATTGTCAATGACGATAAATATGTAGAGGTCTTGCTTTTAGGCACGCGCAAGCAATATAATTTGTTGCTGCAAAAATTGGCGCTGATGCCTTATTTTGGCTTAAAGCAGATTGCCGCAGATTTGCAGGTCGCTTTAGCGCCAGAACCTGTAAAAACTACCTTGGCAGACGGACGCATTTTAAGCTATGATAAAATGCGTGTCATGGGAATTTTAAATATTACGCCGGATTCTTTTTATGCCGGCAGCCGCGTGCCGCAAATGGAGCAGGTGCTGGAGCGGGCCGGTCAAATGTTGGAGCAGGGCGCGGATATTTTAGATATTGGCGGCGAATCAACCCGGCCAGGTAGCGACAGCGTGGACGGCGAGGAGGAACGCAGCCGCGTGCTGCCGGTGATTGCAGTGGTACGCAAAAATTATCCTGACGCAATTATTTCTATTGATACTTATCGCGCGGCTACGGCGGAGGCGGCCTTGGCGGCAGGCGCGGATATCATTAACGATATTAGCGCTATGGAAGCGGATGCAGAAATGCCGGCTGTTGCTGTGCGCACGCAAGCGCCGATTATTTTAATGCACATGCGCGGCACGCCGAAAAATATGCAGCAAAACTGTCAATACCAAAATGTGGTACAGGAGGTTGCCGTTTATTTGGCGCAGCGCGCACAGTTTTTGCGCGAGCAGGGCGTGGGTGCCGACAAAATTATTTTAGACCCCGGCATCGGCTTTGCCAAAAATGTGGAGCAAAATTTGCTTTTGATGCGCGATTTACAAACTTTAACCGGCTTTGGTTACCCAGTACTGTTGGCGGCCTCCCGCAAAAGCACTATCGGCGCAGTTTTAGGCGGAATACCGGCAGAGGAGCGCTTAGAAGGCACCATTGCCACCAGCTTACAGGCTGTGTACGCAGGCGTACAGATGGTGCGCGTACATGACGTTAAGGAAAATGTGCGGGCTATCAGAATGCTGGAAGCTATTTTAAATAAATAGCTTAAAAAATTTGTGTAGGTGATGAATATTGGCGGACGAAAAATTTGACCAACTACATACTGCTTATATTGCTTTAGGCAGCAATTTAGGCGACAAGGAAGCAAATTTGCGACAAGCTTTGAAATTATTGGCGGAGCAGGGGATTATTATTAAAAAGGTTTCCCGATTTTTGGCTACGGAGCCTTACGGCGTTACAGACCAGCCGACGTTTTTAAACGGAGCTTGCTGCGTGGAAACCGCGTTGCCGCCGCCGGAGCTTTTGGAAGCTTTGCTGGCGGTGGAAAATAAAATGGGGCGCGTGCGCCTGCGTCATTGGGGCGAGCGCAATATTGATTTGGATTTACTGCTTTACGAAAATGTAGTTATGGATACGGCAAGGCTGCGGCTGCCCCATCCCGATATGCAGAACAGGGATTTTGTTTTGCTGCCCTTTGCAGAAATTGCACCGGAAGTGGTGCATCCCGTGCTGCACAAAACCATTGCGCAGCTAAAAGATGAGCTTGTACAAGGGAGGTAAGGTCTTGTTTTATAAATTATTTTGTTCTGTTTTGTTAATCGTGTGCGCTTTGTGCCAGCCGCTGGCGGCGCAGGCCAAGGGTATTACCAATTATCCTGCGTTGGTCAACGCCGATTATTGGCTCAAGCAAAATCAAGCAGGCGAGCAAGTGCTGCTCAACGCTGCCGGTGTAAAAAACTATAACAGCCAAATTCGCGAGGCTTCCCGCACGGTGGTGGATTTGCAAAACTATCCCGATAAAATCAGCGGCGATTCTTTAAAAACAAAAATAATGAACTACCAAGTGCTGGAGGATGATCTTTATCTGCACGGCAACAAGGTAAGCGATAATTATAAAAATATTTTGCGCCAGCAGACGAATATTAAAGCTGTGCCCGGAAGTGTAAATGTGCGTTATGCGGTGACAGTACGCCGCACGCCCATTCGTAATCTGCCGACGGGAGAGGGGCTTTTCTATTACGCTGCCGACCACGATTTTGACGCGCTGCAGGAAACCTGCCTTGATCCCGGAGAGTCGGTGGCAGTGCTGCACACCAGCGCCAACGGTTTTTTTTATTACGTGCAGAGCTATAATTACAGCGGCTGGATAAGCAAATTTAATTTAGGCTTTACCGATAAAAAAACTTGGCTGCAATATGCAGCGCCTAAAAACTTTTTAGTAGTTACGGACGCTGATTATACAATTAAGGTTGGCAGTGAGCAGCTGCTGTATCAGCAGGGCGCGCGTCTGCCGATTATTGCGGAGCAGCCAAGCGTTTATACGGTAGAGGTGCCTATGCGTAATGCCAACGGCGCCTTGCAGAAGCAAAAGGCTGATGTGCTGAAAACAAATAAGGTTATGCATAAAGGTTATCTGCCATATACTTCTAACAATATTGTGCGTTCCGCCTTTAAATTTTACGGCCGCGTTTACGGCTGGGGCGGTTTGAAAAACAGCGTGGACTGCTCAGCCTTGGTTTTGAACGCTTATCGCACCGTGGGCATTTATCTGCCGCGTAATGCGGACGAGCAGGAAGCGACTGCCGGTACGAAAAACTTGCTGGAATCTTTGGACAGAACGCAAAAAACTGCGGTGCTTAAAGATTTGCGTCCCGGCACCTGCCTCTATATGGATGGTCATGTAGTGCTGTATATTGGTCAGATAAGCGGCGATCCTTACACCATTCACGCGCTGGGCTCCTGCTTTACTAACGGTAAGCGTCAGCGTGAGATGAAAGTAGTCGTCAGCGATTTGAGCTTACAGCGCAGCTCCGGTAATACTTTCTTAGATGATATATATACGGCTATGGAATTTCTGTAGTGGAAAATTGAAAGGAAGCAAGGAAAATGTTGAACGGATTTGAATGTACGGCTGCAACGATAAATGCAGAAGTGTATCAGGGAGCGGACACGCTGGCTGTATTTTTGTGCAAGGAATGTGTGGTCGCTTTGCGTAAGCTGGAGCTGCCGCAGGAAGTTGCCGCTGTTATCGAAGCCTATGCTGCAAAAATGGAGGATGTTTTTGCTGTCGGGCATATCAGCGAATTAGTTTTCCCTTTAGATGAAAAATTGCTGCATGTAATTATCGTTGGCTGTGGCGTGGGCAGCGAGTGCAAGCCTAACGCTTTTCGCAAAGCGGCAGGCGAGGCGGCCAGAGCTTTGCGCAAGACAAAAGCTGTTAAGGCTGTATTGGCAGCGCCTATTTTGCTGAATCCCAAGCGCAGCGCTTATGTAGAAGCTATGACCGAAGGCTTGTTTTTGGGCGCGTATACCTTTACTAAGTTTAAAAGCGACGCCAAAGCGCCTAAGGATTGCTTTGTAAAAATTTTGAGTGCCGTGCCTGCGGCTGAAAAAATTGTCGCTAAAGCAGAAATTTGCGCGGAAGCAGTTTGCTATGCGCGCGATTTAATCAATAGTCCGGGCAATGCGGTTAACCCTCAGGTTATGGCAGATGCTGCCAAAAAATTGGCGCAGGAACTGCCTTTAGAAGTAGAAATTCTTGACGAAAAGCAAATGGCGGAGAAAAAAATGGGCGCTATTTTAGCTGTCGGTCAGGGAAGCTGCCAGCCGCCGCGCATGATTACTTTGAAATATAAAGGCGCAGGCGACGCTCCTTATGTGGCTTTCGTTGGCAAGGGCATAACCTTTGACAGCGGCGGCATTTCCATTAAACCGGATGATAATATGGGCGAGATGAAGGACGATATGAGCGGCGCAGGCGCAGTGCTGGGAGCGATGAAGGCTATTGTCGCTTTAGGTTTAAAATGCAATGTGCTTGGCGTTTTAGCCTGCGCGGAAAATATGCCCGACGGCTGCGCTCAACGCCCCGGCGATATTGTGCGCGCTGCCAACGGCAAAACTATCGAGGTAATTTCCACTGATGCCGAGGGACGTATGGTGCTGGCTGACGGCGTATATTACGCCTGCCAACAGGGAGCGCAAAAAGTAATTGATATCGCTACGCTGACCGGAGCTGTAATTATTGCTTTGGGCAAAGAAACCAGCGGCATTGTCGCTAATAATGACGAACTTGCGGAACAAATAAAGCAAGCCGGAAAATTTGCCGGCGAAAATTATTGGCAGCTACCCAGCCTGCCGGAGTGCCGCGAAGCAATTAAAAGCGATGTGGCTGATTTGCTGAACAGCGCAGGCCGTCCCGGCGGCTGTATTACCGGCGGACTTTTTATCGGTGAATTTGTAGAAAAAGATATTCCTTGGGCGCATTTGGATATTGGCGGCACCTCTACTGCCGACAAAACTAGCGGCCATAAGGTAAAGGGCGGCACTGGCTTCGGCACCTTGACGCTGATTAAATTAGCGGAGCTTTTATAATGCTTGTTGATTTACACATGCACAGCACCTTTTCCGACGGACGTTATACGCCTGCCATGCTGGTAGAGGAAGCGGCGGCAAAAGGACTGAAGGCAATCGCTCTTACAGACCACGATTCCTGGAACGGCGTGACGGAAGCGCAGAAAGCTGCTCAAAACTTTGGCGGTATGCGCGTACTTGCGGGCGTAGAGCTGGGAACTCAGTGGGAAAATGATTCCGTGCATATTTTAGGCTATCATGTGGATATGAGCTGTGGAGCGCTGCATAAAAAAATGGACGAAATGCGTCACGGACGCGAGCGCAGACTTTATTTGATGCTGGAGAAGCTGGATAAATTAGGTTATCATGTGGAGGTTGAAGCTTGCGACCCCAAAAACAGAGCGGTTGGCCGGCCGCATGTAGCCAAAGCTTTGGTAGCGAAGGGCTATTTTACTACAGTGCAGGAGGTTTTTGACGCGCTGCTGCACCGCGGCGGACCGGCGTACGTGCCACAACCCAAGCTTTTGCCTGACGAGGCGGTGGCGCTGATTCATGAAGCAGGCGGCATTGCGGTTTTAGCGCATCCGTCGGAAATTTCGGACGCCGGTCTGCCGGAGAGTTTACTGACGCAGGTTCCCTTTGACGGCATTGAGGTATATCATCCCAGCGCTGATGAAGCGGCGCAAAAAAAATGGCGGTTGCTGGCGCAGAAGCTGAAGCTTATGATTAGCGGCGGCAGTGATTTTCATGGCATACCGGATCGCTTTCCTGCGGAGCTGGGAATTTGGCAAGTACAGTATGCAGATGTGAAGGATGTAATAGAATGGAAGTAATTGCTTTTGTAGGACCCAGCGGTACGGGCAAAAGCCATCACGCAATCGGCGTAGCCTTTGATAATAAATGCGACGCAATTATTGACGACGGCCTTTTGATTAAGGGTACAAAAATTTTGGCCGGTACCTCCGCTAAAAATGAGCAAAACAGAATACAGGCTGTAAAAAGAGCAATCTTTACCGACAACGAGCACGCCCAAGAGGTGCGCAAGGCGCTGGAGCACAGCAATATCCGCCGCCTGTTGATTATCGCTACCTCTGATAATATGATTAACAAGATTGTGAAACGTCTGGCGTTAGAGCCGCCTGTGAAAACCGTGTATATTCATCAGGTGGCCAGCAAGGCGGAGATTAAAAAGGCGCGTCATTCCCGTCTGCAGGAGGGCAAGCACATTGTTCCCGTGCCGTCTGTAGAGCTTAAGCCTCATTTTACAGGCTATTTTGCCGACCTTCCTTATAATATTTTTTCCAGCCAGCGGCGGCAGGAAAAGGATGCGGACCGCAGTATAGTGCGTCCGTCCTTTAGCTTTTACGGTAAGCTGTTGATTGCTGATACGGCTATTGAGGATATTATTAATTTGATTGCGGATAAATTTGAGGGCGTTGAAAAAGTAACTGACATTAAAGTGCGCCGCCGCAGCGATAATTCTAAGGGTATTGTTATCAGCGTGGAAGTAGTTCTGTTTTATGGCGAGAAGCTTTTTGCCGTTACTCGTCAAATGCAGGCCAAAATTAAAGAAAAGGTTGAATATATGACGGCTATGCAAGTAAAAAATGTGAACGTATCCATTCGCAGTCTGGCAGTAAGACATAAATAAAGAGGTAGCGCTTGCTTTAAAAATAAAAGCTATGCCTTTACGCTTTTAATAAATTGTGCTATAATAGTTTCCAAATTGAATATACCCCTGACTGCACGATGAACAAGCAAGTAGGGTACTGCTAATGTTTCAGAGAGCGAAGCCGTCGGCTGTAAGCTTCGCGCAGGCGCAGTGCGTGAAGTTCTCTTGGGAGTGTTTCGCTTGAAGGCTTTGGCTGGGTAGGGCGGGCGCAGACGCTGCGTTAAAGCTGTGAATGAAGTACAAATAAGGGTGGTACCGCGATTTTTTCGCCCCTGTAATTTTTTGCAGGGGCTTTTTTATATGTTCAATTAAGTATTTCCTTCATGAAAAATATAGAGGAGGCAAACATGGAAGCTACAATGAAAGAACAATTATCGGCTTTAAAAGAGCAGGCGCTGGGCGAATTGGCGGCGGTTGATTCTTTAGAGGCTCTGAAAAATCTGCGTGTAAAATATTTGGGTAAAAAAGGCCCGATGACAGAAATTTTGCGCGGCATGGGCAGGCTGCCTGCTGAAGAACGTCCCAGAATCGGTCAAATTGTCAACGAAATTAAAGGCTTGTTAGAAAACGCTATCAACGAAAAAGCCGGCGTGCTGGAGAAAAAAGCCCTGGCTGATAAACTTGCTAACGAAAAGGTTGACATTACTTTGCCGGGACGCCAGCCCCAACAGGGTCATTTGCATCCTGTAACGCTAACTCTGCGCGAGATGAAGAAAATTTTTATGCGCATGGGATTTGAAATTTGCGACGGCCCGGAAATAGAGGATGTGTACCATAATTTTACGGCGCTGAATCTTCCGCCGGACCATCCCGCTTTGGATATGCAGGATTCGTTCTACATTACCGATAATTATTTGCTGCGCACCCAAACCAGCGGCGTGCAGGCGCGCACATTGGAGCGCATGGAGCCTAACACTCCGATTCGCATGATTTGCCCTGGCACCGTTTATCGCTGCGACTACGACGCAACTCATTCTCCCATGTTCCACCAAGTAGAAGGTCTTGTTGTTGATAAAAATATCAGTTTGGCTGATTTAAAGGGCACCTTAGAATTGTTTTGCAAGCAAATGTTTGGCAGCGACGTTAAAGTGCGTCTGCGTCCTTCTTATTTTCCCTTTACGGAGCCTTCAGTTGAAGTTGACGTTTCCTGCCCTATCTGTCACGGCGAGGGCGGATGCCACGTTTGCAAGGACAGCGGCTGGCTGGAAATTTTGGGCGCCGGCGTTGTGCATCCCAACGTGCTGCGTATGAGCGGCTATGACCCGGAAAAAATGACGGGCTACGCTTTTGGTATGGGCGTAGAACGTATCGCTATGCTGAAATATGGTATTGACGACCTGCGTTTGTTCTTTGAAAACGACCAACGCTTCATCAATCAGTTCAAATAAGGAGGAGCAAAATGTTAGCATCTTTAGAATGGTTAAAGCAATATGTAGATATTAACATCTCTACCGAAGAGCTGTGCGACAAAATTACCCGCGTTGGCTTGGAAGTAGACAGCGTTACTCAATTGGGCAAGGGCTTGGAGGGCGTCGTTACCGGCAAGGTAATGGAAATTTCCCGCCATCCCAATTCCGACCATCTGTGGGTTTGCATGATGGATTACGGTCAAGGCGGCGAGTCCGTGCAGATTTTGACCGGCGCGCAGAACGTACATCAATTTGATATTGTGCCCGTGGCTGTGGTTGGCAGCGTCCTGCCGCCCAGCGGACGCAATCCCGAGGGATTAAAGCTGAAAAAAGCTAAAATGCGTGGTCTTGATTCCTTTGGGATGCTGTGCAGCGCCGACGAATTAGGTATCGACAACAAGGTTTTGCTGCCGGAGCAGCGCAACGGTATTTTTATTCTGCCGCCGGATACTCCTATTGGCGTAGATGTCAAAGAGGTTTTGGGCCTTAATGATACGGTTATCGATATTGATTTGACCAGCAATCGCGCAGACTGTTTCAGCATTATCGGCTTGGCGCGTGAAATCAGCGCTATCACCGGCTGTCCTCTGAAAATGCCCGCCTTTGACGTTAAGGAAGCCGCAGGCGGCAAGGCTAGCGATTATGTAAATATTAAAATTGCTGCGCCGGAATTATGCTCCCGTTTTTCCACCCGCGTGTTAAAAGATATTAAAATTAGCGAATCTCCCGAATGGATGCAGCGCCGTCTGCGTGCCTGCGGCGTGCGTCCTATCAGCAATGTAGTTGATGTTACCAACTATGTAATGCTGGAATTGGGTCAGCCTATGCACGCTTATGACGCCGACAAGGTTGCAGGCCGCACCTTGATTGTGCGCCGCGCCGAAGAAGGCGAAAAGCTCATCACCTTAGACGATAAGGAAAGAATTTTAAATTCGTCCATGATTACCATTGGCGATGCGGAAAAGGCTGCCGGTTTAGGCGGCGTAATGGGCGGACTTTTGACCGAAGTTACGGACACTACCAAAAATGTAATTTTAGAGGCTGCTTCTTTCCATGGACCCAGCATCCGCCGTACCAGCCGTGCGTTAGGTCTGCGCAGTGAAGCCAGCGGCCGTTTCGAGCGCGGTGTGGATACTATTTTGACGCACAATGCGCTGAACCGCGCAGCTAATTTGCTGGAAAATATGGGTGCCTGCGAAACTTTCAGCGGCATTGTGGAAGCTTATCCGCAGGAAATTAAGCCTGCTGTAATCATTACCACTCCTGCCAAAATTAACGGATGTATCGGCGTGGAAATCAGCCGTGAGGAAATTATTTCTATCTTGGCAAAACTTGGCTTTGGCGTGGAAGAAAAGGGTGAGAAGCTGATTATTACCGCTCCCAGCTGGCGCCGCGATATTGAATGCGATGCAGATATCAGCGAAGAGGTTGCCCGTATGCACGGCTATGATTTTATTGAAAGCCATCAGCCGGAGCTGACCATTACTCAAGGACATCAATCTGTGCTGGATGATGTTAAGGACGCTGTTCAGAATTATATGACTGCTGCCGGCCTTAACGAAATGATGACTTACAGCTTTATTAAGGCTAACGCTTTTGATAAAATGCTGTTGCCAGAGGGCGACAGCCGCCGCAGCTGCATTGAGCTGCTCAATCCTATTACCGAAGCCTTCTCCGTAATGCGCACTACCATGATTCCCAGCGCGCTGCAGACTGCATCTTTCAACCTGCGCAATCATAATGACAGCGTAGCTTTGTTTGAAATTGGCCGTATTTTCCTACCTAAAGCTTTGCCGCTGGCAGAAGACCCCGTAGAGCGCCCCATGCTGACTGCTGTTCTCAGCGGCCGCCGTAAGGCTTTGAATTGGTGCGAATCTAAAGAAAACGCAGATTTTTACGATATAAAAGGCATTGCCGAGGGACTTCTGGCTGCTATGCAGGTTGCCGATTATACTTTGGTGCGTTCCGGAGCGCCATATCTGCATCCCGGCAAGAGCTGTGATATTGTGTTGGACGGCAAAATTATCGGCTCCTTTGGCGAGGTACATCCCGTAGCTCAAGAAAATTTTGAGTTGGATCAAACTACTTATGTACTGGAAATGGAAGTTGAACCTTTGCTGGCCAGTGCAACTGTTGTGCCTCAATATCAGCATCTGCCTAAATATCCTGCTATGAGTCGCGATATTGCGGTGGTAGTTCCCACAGAGGTAAGCAATGAGGAAATAGAAGGCGTAATCCGTGCTCACGCAGGCGAGCTGCTACGTTCCGTACGCGTTTTCGATATTTACACCGGTAAGCAGGTTGCCGCAGGCTGCAAATCTATGGCCTTTAATTTAACCTATCAGGCTGACGACAGAACTTTGACTGATGCCGAGGTAGACGCCAGCATGAAAGCTGTAATTACCGAGGTTGGCGAAGCTTATAAGGCTAAATTAAGAGAGTAAAAAATTTAAAAATAAGTCACGGGATGACAATTTGCAGTTGTTCCGTGACTTTTTGCTTTTTAATAAAAATTATCCATTGCGGCAGGAATTTCCTTATCAAATATCGAATTAAAACCTAATAGCTAGAAATTTATGCGAAAAATACAAAGGAAAAGGAGATTTTTAGTCATGGAAAAATATCAATGCACTGTTTGCGGTTATATTTATGATGAGGCAGCAGAAAACGCTCCCTTTAGCTCTTTATCTGCGTGCCCCGTGTGCAAAGCACCTGCCGGTAAATTTGTAAAGCTGGAGGAAGCGGAAAAACCTATTGAAGTAGCAGAAACTGCCGTACCGACGAAAGCGGATGCTTTAGATTTGAATTATAATCCTCAATACGCCCGCCACGATACTTCCAATCGTTATATGGCGGAAATTCACGAGATGGCGGTAACGGGAAAATCCATTATCGGCGCAATGGGTACCAAAATGAAAATGCCTAATTGGGATGATATTTTGATATTGGGCGCACAGCTTAATCCGCCGCCGCTGTTGGACGAGGAAGATGTCTGCACTACCGTGGTTATTGGCAAAAACGCTAAACGGCCGCTGGTTGCCGAAAATCCTGTTTTTGTCACTCATATGTCCTTTGGCGCGTTGTCTAAAGAAACTAAAATTGCTTTGGCTAAAGCTACCGCTATGGCAGGCAGTGTAGAAGAAAGCGGCGAGGGCGGTATGCTGCCGGAGGAACACGCTGCCGCTAAAAAATATATTTTCGAATACATTCCCAATAAATACAGCGTTACTCAAGAAAATCTGCGCAAGGTTGACGCTATCGAAATTAAAATCGGTCAGGGGACTAAGCCGGGTATGGGCGGTCATCTGCCGGGCGAAAAAGTTACGCCGGAGATTGCCAAAATTCGTGGCTTTGCTGTAGGAGAAGATATTCACAGCCCTTCTAAATTTCCGGAAATCAACAGCCGCGAGGATTTGAAGGCTATGGTTGACATGTTGCGCCGCGAGTCCGACGGTCGTCCGATTGGTATAAAAATTGCTGCAGGACGCATTGAGCGCGATTTGGAATACTGCGTTTTTGCGGAGCCCGATTTTATTACTATCGACGGCCGCGGCGGCGGTACGGGCGCAAGTCCGTTTTTGCTGCGTGAGGCTACCAGCGTGCCGACGATTTATGCTTTGGCTAGGGCGCGCAAATATCTTGATGCGGTAGGAGCAAAGGATATTGCGTTAATTATTACCGGCGGTCTGCGTGTTTCCAGCGATTTTGCGAAAGCTATCGCTATGGGTGCGGATGCGGTGGCCGTGGGCACCGGCGCTTTGATGGCTGCCGCCTGCCAGCAATACCGCATCTGCGGCAGCGGTAAATGCCCCATGGGTATGGCTACGCAGGACCCGGAGCTGCGCGCACGCCTGCATATTGACGCGGCTGCTCAAAGAGTTGCTAATTATTTGAACGTTTCTTTGTCAGAATTAAAATCCTATGCCCGCATTACCGGTCATAAAAATCTGCACGATTTGAATTTAAGCGACTTGTGTACCATCAACCGCGAAATCAGCGAGTTTACGGATATTCCGCACGTATAAAAGAAGCAAGTAAAGAGCCTTCGAGAAAATTTCTCGAAGGCTCTTTTTGTATTTGTATTCAACTTCTTTGGAGGCAAAGAAGTTGGCAAGAAACCTCGCGCTTTTCAAAATCGCGGGAAAGAATAAGAGCTTGTAACCTATAAGAAGCATTACCTTTGTACGGTCGCAAAAAATCTTTAGTTCTTACAAGGTTAGTTGTTCAAGGCTGTTTTGTCTCGCACTTCTGTGGCTTTTGGCGGCTGCCGCAAAGTGGTTTGTACGTTTGACATGCTAAAGTAACGGCGAATATAATATCACTCGTTCAACTCGCTTTTTAAACGCCAGCTTCGAGCAAAAGCATAACGAAATTTCGCAAAACTCGCGTTGCTCAAACAGTTGCTCAATTTCTATGCTTTTAAGCTCTTGCTGGCTAAAAGCTCGTATCTTCACTTCGTGATAATATATTCGCCTTTAACTTTTCCACAACATATGAGTAGTCGTTCATAGAACGAAACGCGCTATGGAGCATATGTTCGTTTTGAAATATTTAACTGCAACCGACTGAGAACAAAGCAGTTGGTTTTTTAATGTTTAAATCACTCCCCATTTTTAAAGCAATAATTTTTTTGAGGATATTCTGCGAGATTATTTTAACTCAAGGAATGTCCTTTTTTTGTCAAGAGTTTGAAGAAAATACTCTTTTTTACTGTCAAGGATATGGGTACAGCGTACAGTGAATTACATCCGGAGACTTAAAGTATTAGTAAAATATTATACGTTACAAGTAAATATCTACTAAGAACAAGGAGGAATTTACTAACGTAAATTCTAGGATTGGAGAGGGGCAAGAAAAAATGAAGAGAAAAAAATACTAAAAAAGAGAAGAAAAAAGAACTCTCAATATTACAATGGCATTTTTTTGTCATTTCCTCAACCCTTGAAAAAAATTTTTTAGGGGGTGAGCTTTTTGCGAAAAATCGCCATTGTATATATAGAGGGGTAAATTAAAAAACGAAACGCGCTGAGGAAAAATTGCTCGCTTTTGCGTTTGACATGGATTTTACAAAACAAAGCTTTTTCATTTTACATACGCTGTGTATCATTAAAATTGTGGATAAAAGTTCACAAATAGAATAATAAGGAGTGTATTAAAATGAAAAAGTTAGTTTGTATGGCGATTGCAACCATGGCATTACTTGGGTGCCTTACTGGTTGTTCTAAGAGCAGTAACGGAGTGGTATCTACTGATGGTTCTACTTCCATGGCCAAGGTAGTTGGTTCTTTGGGCGAAGCATTTCAAAATAATAATCCCGGCATGAAATTTACTTATAACGCAACCGGTTCCGGCAGCGGCATTAAGGCTGTGCAAGAAGGCCGCTGCGACATTGGCCTTTCTTCCCGCAACTTGAAAAAAGACGAAAAAGCTCAGGGCTTGCAGGAGACTGTTTTGGCTTATGATGGCATTGCAATTATAGTTAATCCTCAAAATAATATTTCCGATTTGACCGTTGCGCAAATCGCAGATATTTATACCGGTAAAATTACTAATTGGAGCAAGCTTGGCGGCAGCAATGCAGAAATCGTTTTAATTGGCAGAGAAGCAGGTTCCGGTACTCGCGACGGCTTTGAATCTATCGCTAAAGTTAATAACGCTTGTAAATACCGTCAGGAATTATCTTCTACGGGTGATGTAATTACAGCGGTAGCAGGCAATCCTCATGCTATTGGTTATGCTTCTTTAGCATCTGTGAAAAAAAGCGTAAAGGCGCTTTCTATTAACGGCGTTATTCCCAGTGAAGCAACTGTTAAAGATGGCAGCTATGCGGTACAGCGTCCTTTTGTTTTGGTTACGAAAAAAGATAAAGCTTTGACCGACCCGGCAAAGAAATTTTTTGACTATGCAATTTCTCGTGACGCCAATAAAATTATTACCGCTGTCGGTGTAGTTCCCGCAAATTGATTGGCTGACTTGGTAACAGCCTGCTGGTGAAATTACGTTGGAGTGATTGCATGATAAAAGGCAAAAAGGATTTTAGTGAAAGAATTATTCATGGCGGCTTTCTCTTGTTAGGATTACTTACGGTAAGCTGCGTTCTAACAATTACAGTTTATTTGATTATTTCAGGAATTCCGGCTATAAAGGAAATAGGCTTAGTAAATTTTCTTTTTGGTACGGAATGGTCATCTACTGCGGCAAATGCAAAATTTGGCATTTTGCCGTTTTTGCTGACCAGTATTTATGGTACGGCGGGAGCAATTATTTTAGGCGTTCCCATAGGCTTTTTTGCGGCGGTATATCTTTCTAAGCTGGCGCCGCCCAAGGTAAGAGCTGTGATGGAAAACGCCGTTAGTTTGCTGGCCGGTATTCCGTCCGTTATCTATGGCTTGGTTGGCATGATTGTTTTGGTTCCCAAAATACGCGAGCTATTTAAGCTTCCTGACGGAGCAAGCCTTTTGGCAGCAATTTTTGTTTTGTCAATTATGATTCTTCCTTCCATTATCAAAATATCTATGACAGCGTTGGACGCTGTTCCCAAAGAATACGAGGATGCGTCTTTGGCGCTTGGCGCAACGCCTATCGAAACTTATTTCAGGGTTTCGGTTGTAGCAGCAAGAAGCGGTATTGCTACTGCCGTTGTTTTAGGTGTTGGCAGAGCTATCGGCGAGGCTATGGCTGTGATGATGGTCTGCGGCAGCGCGCCTAACATGCCGGATTCTCTTTTTCAGAGCGTTCATTTTCTTACGACTATTGTCGGCAGCGAAATGGCGTATTCCAGCGGCTTACAGCGGCAGGCGTTATTTTCCATAGCATTGGTATTATTTATGTTTATAATGCTCATCAACGCGGTGTTAAAGTTTTTTCTTCAAGAAAACAAGGAGGTGTGAGCTTGCTAAATAATCAGTTGAGCGCAAAAAGAACGCACTATCTTGTACTTATGAAAGCCTTGATGGCGTTATCTGTTATTTTTATGATAATGCTGGTGCTGTTTTTAGTTGGCTATGTTCTTATTAAAGGAATTCCTTTTGTAACGCCGGAATTTTTATCCAGCGGCGTAAGTTATCTTAATGAGCGCATTGGTATTTTGCCCAATATTTTAAATACGGTGTATATCATTCTTGCAACGCTCATGATGGTTTTGCCTTTAGGCGTTGGCGCAGCCGTTTATCTTAATGAGTATGCTTCTAATAAAAAGCTGGTGAACAGCATTGAATATGCGGCAGATATTCTTGCCGGTATTCCTTCGATTATTTATGGCTTGGTCGGAATGCTTTTGTTTTCCAATCATATGGGAGCGTGTCTTTTGGCAGGCGCTTTAACTTTGGTAATTATGAATCTGCCGGTGATTTTGCGTACTACGCAGGAAAGTTTAAAAACCGTTCCCCAAAGTTATCGCGATGGCGCTTATGCTCTTGGCGCAGGCAAGTGGCGGGTTATCAGAACAGTGGTTTTGCCGGGCTGCGTAGACGGTGTTATTACCGGCTGCATTTTGGCAACAGGCCGTATTATGGGCGAATCTGCCGCGCTGTTATTTACCGCCGGTTTTGCTCATGCTCTTAATGGTTTTTTGCAGGGGCTGCAAAGCGCAGGCGCAACTCTTACTGTCGCCTTGTATCTTTACGCAAAAGTAGAAGGCGAGTTTGACGTTGCTTTTGCCATTGCGGCCGTGCTGATGCTTTTGACTGTGCTGGTAAATTTTTGCGCCGCTTTTGTGGGAAAATATTATAAGAGGAGAAACAGTTTATGAATATATTGACGGCTGAAGAAGCATGCCTGTGGTACGGAGAACATCAGGCTCTCAAACAGATTAACCTGAAAATTCCCGAAAAAAGTATTACTGCGCTCATAGGTCCTTCCGGCTGCGGCAAATCTACATTTTTAAAAACTTTGAACCGCATGAACGATTTTATTCCCGGTATAAAAATTACGGGCAAAATCTGCTATAAGGACGAGGATATTTATGCTCCTGAAATTAACGTTAATGAGCTGAGGCGACAGGTGGGCATGGTATTTCAAAAGCCAAATCCGTTTCCTATGAGTATTTACGATAATATTGCTTATGGCCCGCGAACAAATGGTATTTCGTCTAAAGCCAGACTGGACGAAATAGTAGAACGTTCGCTGCGTGCCGCTGCCATTTGGGAGGAAACAAAGGACAGACTGAAAAAAAGCGCTTTGGGTTTGTCCGGCGGACAGCAGCAGAGGCTTTGCATTGCCCGTGCGTTGGCGGTAGAGCCGAAGGTTCTGCTGATGGACGAGCCTACTTCTGCGCTTGACCCTATTTCTACTTCTAAAATTGAGGAGCTTGCAATTTCTTTGAAGGAAAAGTATACTATTGTTATTGTAACGCATAATATGCAGCAGGCTGTGCGCATTTCAGACCAAACGGCTTTTTTTCTTTTGGGTGAGCTGATAGAATGTGACGCTACCGAAAAATTATTTTCTAAACCCCAAAATAAGCGTACCGAGGATTATATAACAGGGAGGTTTGGTTGATGAGAAATTATTTTGACGAACAGCTTGCGCTTTTGAATCGGGAAATGATAGAAATGGGCGCGCTTTGCGAAGAGGTAATTGCTCTTGCCGCTTCGGCGCTTATCAGCGGCGACGTTTATTTTGCAGCTAAGGTTACGGCCAGAGATAAAGAAATAGACAAAAAGGAACGCAATATTGAAACGCTTTGCTTAAAACTGCTGCTGGAGCAGCAGCCTGTGGCGCGCGATTTAAGGCAGATTTCTGCGGCGCTGAAAATGATTACCGATATGGAGCGTATTGGCGATCAGGCCGAGAATATTGCGGAAATTACTTTGTCTTTGGGCGGCCGCAGCTTAGAAACGCAGGATGTTTTAAAAAAGATGGGTGTTGCGACCATGAAAATGGTGACCGACAGTGTAGATGCCTATGTTAAGCAGGATGTTGCTTTAGCGCAGGCGGTTATAGAATATGACGACGTAGTGGACAACTGCTTTATTGATGTAAAAAAACAGCTTATCGAGTACATTTCGGCTGAATCTAATGACGGAGAATACGCGCTTGATCTTTTAATGATTGCAAAATATTTTGAGCGCATTGGCGACCATGCAACAAATTTGGCAGAGTGGGTTATTTATTCTGTGACGGGCGTGCATGAAAGTGAGGAGGAAAAGGCGTGATTTGGTGTGTAGAAGATGATACTGCCATCAGAGATATTGAGTTATACGCTTTGCATTCTACAGGCTTTGAGGCCAAAGGCTTCGAGGATGGACTTGCCTTTTGGAACGCGCTCCAAACACAAAAACCGCAATTAGTTGTCTTGGATGTTATGCTTCCGGGAATGGATGGAGTTGAGCTGTTAAAAAAAATTCGTGCTGACGCGCGTTTTTACGATTTGCCTGTAATTATGGCGACGGCCAAAGGCGCGGAATATGACAAAATTCAAAGCCTTGATTTAGGAGCTGACGATTATGTTGTGAAGCCTTTTGGCGTAATGGAGCTTGTGTCGCGGATTAAGGCGGTGCTGCGTCGTTGTCAGAATAGTAGAGTGCAAAAAAATTTGAAATTGGAAGGGCTTACGCTTAATTTAGACGAGCATACGCTTTTTATAGATGATAAACGAGTGCAGCTGACTTATAAAGAATTTGAATTATTGGAGCTTTTTCTTGCTCATCCCGGCATGGCTTTTACACGCGAGCAGATTTTTGCTCAGGTTTGGGGTGAAAGCTATGTAGGCGAAACAAGAACCCTGGATATGCATGTTAGAACATTGCGGCAAAAGCTGGGACGCTACGGAAAATTTATTGAAACGGTGCGTAATGTTGGTTATCGGCTGGAGGCACGTCCATGACAGGAAAAATTTTTCGCTCCATTATGGCGGCTACGGTATCTGCTTTAATAGCCTGCGCCTTAATTATTATGGGCTGCCTGTATAATTATTTTGAAGATGTGCAGAGCAGGCAGTTAGCAGACGAGCTTACTTTTGCAGTAAACGGCGTAGAAAAATTTGGTAAGCCGTATTTAGCTTCTTTGGCTAAAGGCGCTTCGCGTCTGACATGGATTGGCGCTGACGGCTCCGTTTTATATGATACCGAGGCCGATCCGCAGAGAATGGCAAATCACGCCCAAAGAGAAGAAGTGCGTCAGGCCTTGCTTGTCGGCGAGGGCAAAAGCTATCGTTATTCGGAAACTCTTTGGGAAAAAAATATATATTGTGCCAAACGCTTAACGGACGGCTCCGTGCTGCGTATTTCTGTTAATACCGCCGGCATAGGCGCTTTGGCGTTGGGAATGCTGCAGCCAATCATTGCTGTTGTTGTGCTGATTATTATTTTAGCGTTTTTGCTGGCTAAACGCTTGGCCAAAAAAATTGTGGAGCCGCTTAATCAGCTTGATCTTGATAATCCCTTAGAAAATAAAACCTATGATGAAATAGTGCCGCTATTGACGCGCATAAATAAACAACGGCAGCAAATTGATTTGCAGCTGCGTCAGCTTAGACAAAAGAGCGATGAGTTTATGCAGATTATTGACAGTATGAACGAGGGTCTTGTGCTGCTGAATAGCGATTGCGTTATCATCAGTATCAATAAATCGGCTAAAAATATATTTCATGCAGAAACGCAGCAGACAGTGGGACATAATTTTCTTACAGTGGAGCGCAGTCCGGAAGTTACCGAAGCTACCAATCGCGCTTTGCAGGAAGGTCACAGCGAAATTTGTCTTGAGCGCAACGGAAGAAAATATCAAATAGATATCAGCAGTATTGAGTTTGAAAAAACTAATATCGGCGTTGTGCTGCTGGCGTTTGATATTACCGAAAAAAGTAATGCTGAACGTGTTCGGCGTGAATTTACTGCTAATGTGTCGCATGAGCTGCGTACTCCGCTGACAGCAATTCTTGGCAGCGCTGAAATGATTGAGGGAGGCATGGTAAAAGCTGATGATCTTCCCAGATTTGTAGGATATATTCATAATGAAGCTGCAAGGCTTTTGGCGCTGCTTGAAGATATTATACGTTTATCTCAGCTCGACGAAGGCTTGGAACTGGCTGAAGAAACGGTTGACCTTGCTGTAATTAGCAAAGAGGCTGTTGAAGTTTTGCGCGAAAAGGCTGAGCGGCATAACGTGCAGTTAAATCTGCAAACAGAGACGTGCGTATTACGCGGCGCTTCCAGACTTTTTTATGAGATTGTATATAATTTAGTGGAAAATGCAATTAAATATAATGTGGACGGCGGCAGCGTGAGCATAGCTGTTACAAGTAAAGGCGTTTTGACAGTAACCGATACCGGCATTGGCATTGCGGAAGAACATTTGGATAGAGTTTTTGAAAGATTTTATCGTGTTGATAAGAGCCATTCTAAAGCAACCGGCGGCACCGGCTTGGGCCTTTCTATTGTAAAGCATGCAGCTATTTATCTTGGCGCAGCGATTAGTCTGCAAAGCAAGGTTGGCGAGGGAACCAATATAAAAGTAACGTTTAAAAAATAGTGATTGCCGCTAAAATATTAAATTAGTAAAGACCGATAAATTCTTGCGGGATTTGTCGGTCTTTTGTTACATCTGTGTATGTTACTTTGCCATGGGATGTGGTATAATGTGAATACTTAACGATTGCGGAGCCGCAGGCGAACGCAGAGTTTAGTAGAACATATACCCTTGCGGTATAATATTCTATATGATTATAAAGAAACTTGAGCATAGAAAGGATTTGATTGCTGTGACTACTGTGAAAGAATTACAAAAAAAGCTCACGTGGGAATTTCCTCACATTGGTAAGGACGCTGCCGCCTGCCAGCAATACCGCATCTGCGGCAGCGGTAAATGCCCCATGGGTATGGCTACGCAGGACCCGGAGCTGCGCGCACGCCTGCATATTGACGCGGCTGCTCAAAGAGTTGCTAATTATTTGAACGTTTCTTTGTCAGAATTAAAATCCTATGCCCGCATTACCGGTCATAAAAATCTGCACGATTTGAATTTAAGCGACTTGTGTACCATCAACCGCGAAATCAGCGAGTTTACGGATATTCCGCACGTATAAAAGAAGCAAGTAAAGAGCCTTCGAGAAAATTTCTCGAAGGCTCTTTTTGCGTTAAAAAAGCGAGTTGAACGAGTGAAAATATATCGCTACTATATTTTTTAGAATATATGAGTGGTTGTTCATGAAATACGCTAGGAACAAACATTTGTTTTGAATATAGCGGTTTAGCTGGTGTGCATTGTATTGTAGTTGATGAAAGTGTTCGTGTTTTTTTCAGCTAGCGTAAAGTTTTTGTAGGAAAAACGGGAAATAAAAGAGAACACCAAATTGTGTTATTATTAAGTGACCAAACAAAAACAAATACACAATAGAGGTGTTCTATTTGCATACTAGTATACAACGTTTTGTCACATTTGGCACTCATAATTTGCAAAAAGCTATTGAAGAATTTATTTCTCATCCAGAAGACATCGCTGACTTCGTTAACAGTGTTCAGCAAGAGATCCTGTAGTTTGGTCTGGACATTATTTCTGAAACATTGGAGGACTGCAACCAATTTCTGGTTGAAAGTGAAGCGCGAAAGCAGAAATGGCCTGTAGTCCGTACCGACTCGAAATAACTACTTACTTTTATGGGACCTATTATTTTCCATAAAACTTTATTTAAACATACGATTACTGGCAAGAGTGCATATCTTTTAGATAAATATTTGAAGATTGAGAGTCATGAACGTTATTAGTGAGGATGCCAAGGCCTGTATCCTTGAGGAAGCTTCTCAGACATCTTACCGGAAAGCAGGTGAAAACGCCAGCATTCTGGATATGGCGAGCAAACAGACCGTTATGGAGGTTATGGGTACAAGTATATAGATATATTGAACAGCATTATGATTTAAGCAAAGTAAAAAGAGTTTATATAAATGCAGATGGAGGAATGTGGATAAAGACTGCTTTGTCGTATTTAGATAAGTCTAAATACGTATTGGATGGTTTTCGTCTGAAGCAAACCCTGTTTAGGATGACAGCATGCCTTAAAGGAGCAGGGGGAGAAGCAAAAGAATTGCAGAACTTAGTAAGGAAAATAACAGAAGGAATGGATACTGAAGCTGACGATAAGAGGTTGAGCCCTTCCCGATTTGGTGGACACGAAAAAGCGAGAAAAAGTTGAATGAATT
>CAJKLD010000026.1 GCA_905200645.1 uncultured Phascolarctobacterium sp.
CGAACGATTTTGCCGGGTACACGAGATTTAATTTCCATGATTTATTTCTCCTTTTCAAACCAAATATTGTATTATATCTTTACGATATAATATGTTTACACTATCTAAACTTTTACCAAGCAACGTCTTGGTATCCATAAATACCTCAGCCAGCTTAACGCCATAGCCATTAGGTAAATCCAATTCAAAATCTAAAGGAATATCGCTGAAATTTTCTTTAGCTGTACGATAAAAATCTAAAAGCCGGTCGTAAGGGGCTGGTTTCAGCAAAACATCAACATCGGAGCCCTCATCCGTATACGGCAGGCCTGTTGCCAGCTCTAAGGCAGCCGAACCTAATACGCCGATTTGCAAATCAAATTCATCAGCCAAAGCATATAATGCTATGATAGTTTCGATGCAGCGAGTTGCTCCTTTAATAGTAAACACTTTACGCTGCATAACCTCATAAGGCGTCATTATAATCTCTACATTTTCTACTCCGGTAAAAGCTGCTATGCGGATACGATTGCCATTGATGCGCTGAGGATGAACAAAGCCTAAAGCCACTGCCTCGGGCCTTTCGTCACTGCGGCGCACAAATCCGGGAATATCATTAGCTCCTAAAAGTACATCGCGTACCATGGATAATTCTCTTCCCTGATATTGGTCTGAAAGCTCTTCCCATATTTTGTCTTTCCCAGCTTGCGATATAAAGACTAAATCATGCCTTTTTAACTGCGTTTTGTCCATGTCGGGTCTGCCTTTGCTTTCTGCTGATAATCTAACTGAGCCTGAACCATATCGTCAAAGAATTTTGTCTTTACGGGACCTTCTATAACGATACCTTTCTGCTCACCAGCACTAATATAATCCGGACGTAATTCTAATACCGTATGTTCAGCATTGGTAATTACCTGAGGACTAATTTTTACGATACGTCCTTTAATTCTTAATATAGATCTTGCTACTCTGCCTAAAGTTACCGTAGAAGTAAGCGTTGTTGCTTTGACAATCACTTCATATTCCGGATATGTACGCTCGCGGCGATAGGTAATAATTTTGCCTTCTTTATTGCAGACATGCCCGCTTGCAGAAACAGGAAAGCTGTCGCCCATAGGCAGTCCGCCTACAACCAATTCAAACATTTCCTGTCCGCTGCCGGTTGGCAGCTTTACCAGTTCTATGTCTTCACGCAGCGGAACGCCGTCCATACACAACCAGCCAAATTCCTGACAGCCGTACAAATCATGTACCTGCGCGTTCAAAACCGCTTTTGCTACCGGCAGTAATTCCAAATCCAACGGCGTACCGGCGGTAAGCAAAATAATATCCTGCGGTAGTTCATCTGCAACGCCCATGTGTTTGGCGTCCTCTAAAGCCGCTCTTATGAAAGAGGATTCTCCCACTACAGCTTTAGGTTGGAATTCGTAAAGCGCTGCCAGAAAAGCATCTCTGCTGGAACGTACCAAGAAACGCCATTCCAAACCATATTGCTTAAAGGATTCACCGGAAAACACATTAACCAAAGGCGGATAGGTAACTAAAACCTTATCTCCGGGCTGAAGTCCGGCTCGCTTTAATACAGTCAACGAAGCCTTTATTCTTTGCGGCAGCTCCGCAAAGGTTATACCGACAATATTCTGAAAAGCAGACGAGCCCGTGGTAAAAGTGAGATAAGCCAAATTAAGGGGAGTATGAACCTCTTCTATGGTATGAGCAGCAGTTGGTCCGGCAATCCCTTTATCGGCTAATGTCTTGCGAGGCATTTCAGCAAATGTTGGTGCGGAACCAAAATCTTTTACCATATTGGCGATTTCTGCCAGCATTCCTTTCATACTACCCCTTCCTTTCTAAACTAATTAAGCGTTGATATATTTGTCAGCTACAGCAGCAAATTCTTCGTTCATCTTGGCCATAGCTTTCAGACGAGTTACACGACCGCCGCGGGCATCGCCGTCCAAGCCGCGTCCCCAAGGGCCAAGCTTTTCAATTTCGCCGTTAGCTTTCAACTCTTGTACTTCTTTTACATGCTTAGCAATTACGCTGCGCATATCTTCTACTTTATTAACAATTTCTTTTACGCCGCCAAGGTTATAGAAGAAATTTACACCGGGAGCGAATACCGGATTAACTTTAGAAAGTTCTTCCAAGCGTTCAATATCCATTTTGGTGATACGGGAAATAGAAGTAATAGGCATTACGTGAATCATCGTGCCGAAATCGGTGGACAGAGCCAAAATCTCGTCTGCCTGCAGGCCATGGCACAGGAATGCGCCGGAGATGGCACGGCCGATAACCATTGCAACAATGGGATGACCAGCTTTACGAGCTTCAGCCAAAGCCAGCTGATAAGAGCCGGTTGCTTTATTCATGCCGGCAATTTCTTCCATTTTGCCGGGGCCGTTGCCCGGGGTGTCAACAATCAACACAATCGGACGTTTTTCAGCCAGGGGTTTATCTTGGTCAGCTTCCATAGTGCGGTAAACGGTAGTAGCCATTTTGTAAGCTTCTTCCAAACCGATAACGCCGCCAAATACTACGGGGAAGCGATCATTGAAAGCATAAGCATCATTAGCAATAACGGTAACAGTTTGATCTTCCAGCTTTGCGGTACCGACTACGGCGCCGGGACCATATTCTGCGTCAACCTCAGCATTACCAATTTTGTTTTCTTCGAAGGAGCCAGCGTCAACAATCATTTCAATTGCGTCGCGACCGCGGCCAATCATAGTGTTTTCCATTTCATCCATGTTCTTTACCTCCTTCTTTTATGCACGAACTCTGCGTTTAACAACCTTCAGGAATTCTTCGGTAGTCATTTCCGGAAGTGCTGCAGGGTCTTCATTACCATAATATTTCCACAAATCCATAGAATCTTTAGGCTGCATCTCGCCAACAAGTTTTACCAAGTCTTGTTGCTCCTGAACCAGCTTCAAGGAACCAATGCGGCGCATTTCTTCAATCTTATCCATCGGAATATCGGCAATCTCTGCCAAGGTCTTATGGAAATCGCCAATAACATCTTCTACAAGATAATTGCAGTCTTGGATGATGTATTTATGTTTAGCGCCGGTAGTACGATATACCAATGCTTTGTTGGAAGCGTCAAATTCGTCCTTACCCATTTCCTGCTCAATAACTTCCGGACCTGTCAACCCGATACGGCCTTGTTCGTTCATTACGATAACATCGGTAGCAGCAGCTACGAAGCCCATACCGCCGAAGCAGCCAACTTTAGAACCAACTACGGCAACAATCGGCAGAATGCGGCGACAGTCTTGAATGGCGTCCATAACCTCCGCATGTGCCAAAAGGCCTGCGTTTGCTTCGTGCAGACGAACGCCGCCGGTTTCAAAAGAAATAGCTACGATAGGACGACGTACATCGTATTCGTCCGGATGAGCAGCTTTAATATCATTAGCTGCTTTCAAAGCTAAGCGCAAAGTATTAACCATTTTAGCGCCGTTAACTTCGCCGATAGCACCGCCAATGAATTTGCCTTCCATGGAAACAACAAACAGAGGATGTTTACCAACCAGGCCTACGCCGGTTACGGTACCGTCATCAAATTCTACTGCAGTACCAAGTACAGGCAGATGCGGACTTTCAAAACGATCCAGAGGATTCAATAATTCAGTAAAGGTGCCTTTATCGCACATGCCAACTGCACGCTCGCGGGCATTAGCATCAAAGAAGCTGCTTTTTTCGAGCTCGTTCCAACTTTTCATCTTACTCTTCCTCCTTTGCCGTTGCTTCTGCTAAAGCTTGACGCAATCTCATATATACTACGATAGGAGTAGCATTATCATCGTTAATTTCAATAACGATGTTACCAACGCCGGTATCGTTAACGAACTTGTTCAGCATACTTTTCCAAACAGCGTCAAAGCCAACTACAGGAGTGCAAACTTTAGCTTCAACCTTGCCGCCCAGATCTTTTTTAATGAACATAACTTCCATATCACCGCTGCCGGTTACGCCCATGTGGAACCATTCAGGGTTAATGGTTTGTGTATTTTCAGATTCAAATTCAAATTCAAGATTAAGTAATGCCATTGTCTTATCCTCCTATTACCAGTTTCTGAATTTTGCAGGCGGATTATAGAGGCCACCAGACCATTCAACCAAATCATGAACATTCTTAGCAGCCAACATGGAGCGGGTTGCTCTGCTCATGTCGATGCCCAAATCTTGCGGAGTCTTGATGATGCCAAGCTCACGCAGACGTTTAGTTTCTTTCGGATCAGCCTTCATACCAACTTCGGTGAAGCCTGCGATACCACGGATAGCAGCGGTACGTTCAGCCATGTTGCGGCACTTCGGCAGGTAAGCGATACCTTCTTCAGTGATGATATGGGTCAGGTCATCGCCGTAAATCATTACAGGCTCGATGGACAGGTTAGCATTCTTAGCCAGCTTGAAAGCATCCAGCTCTTCTACGAAGCCAGGAGCCAGCTTCTCGCGGAAGGTTTCTGCCAGTTGTACAACGAGGCGTTTGCCGCGACGTACAGGACCCCACAGCTCGCTGTTGAGAGCGTATTCTTCGCCGCATTTCAGCCAAGCGCCGGAGGAATGACGGCGGCCTTTAGGATCGCAGCCCATATTCGGAGCGCCGCCGAAGCCCGCTACGCGGTTTGCGGTTGCGGTAGAGGAGTTGCCATAGGGGTCAATTTGCAGCGTGCCGCCAATGAACATATCAATCGCATAATGGCCTGCAGTTTGAGAGAAGGCGCGATTGGAACGCATGGAACCATCCGGACCTACGAAGAAGATGTCGCTACGAGCAGCTACATAATCTTCCATGCCCAGCTCGCCGCCGAAGCAGTGTACGGATTCTACCCAACCGGTTTCGATTGCCGGAATCAGGGTCGGATGCGGATTCAGAATGAAGTTCTTGCAAATCTTGCCCTTCAGTCCCAGCTCTTCGCCGTAGGTCGGCAGCAGCAGCTCAATAGCAGCAGTATCAAAACCAATACCATGGTTCATAGATTCTACCTGATATTCGCCGTAGATACCTTTAATAGCCATCATGCCTTTCAGTACCTGTGCATCGGTAATCAAAGCAGGGTCACGGGTAAACAAAGGCTCAATGTAGAACGGTTTAGGAGATTGGATTACATAATCAACCCAGTCAGCAGGAATATCTACGCGAGGCAGCTTGTCAACGATCTTGTTAACTTGAGCGATAACAATACCTTGACGGAATTTAGTTGCTTCAACAATTGCCGGAGTATCCTCCGTGCTGAAGCCGGTGAACAAATTGCCTTCTCTGTCAGCCATAGTAGCGGCAACTAAAGCAACACGCGGGGTCAAATCCAAGAAATAACGGCCGTATAATTCAAGATAAGTATGAATAGCGCCTAACTCTAATTTGCCCTCTTGCAGGAATTGAGCAATGCGTCCAGCCTGCGGTCCGGAGAAGGACATATCCAGTTTCTTAGCAATACCTTTTTCAAATACATCAAGATGTTCAGGAAGAGTCAATACAGATTGAACCATGTGCAGATCATGAATCTTGGCAGGATCAACCTGACATAAGCATTTTGCTAAAAAGTCAGCCTGCTTTTGATTGTTGCCTTCGATGTTAACCTTATCAAAAGGTTTGATTACTGCTTCCAACAAGGCAACAGTATCTTTAGCATCAACAATTTTTCCTTCCTTGACCAAGTGAGCGGCATTTTTAGCACGCTCCATTGCGTCCTTTTTGAGAGTGTCCCACTCACGAGTAACTTTTTTGAACTCCATTACGGTCTCTCCTTTCTGAATAAAAACCATATATTTAGTCAAACAAAAAGAGAGAGCCAAAGCAGAAGTATGTCTCTGTTCTCACTCTCTCATTCACCACTTTTTAATTGTCTGCTTGACTATATATGCATTACTCCCAGCCCTGCACGTTCATGATTTGTCATATAATGCAGTGCTGATTTGCCAAACAAGGCAACTGCTATCCAATGCTCATCTCTTACTACAGCAATTTTTAAAGCCAAACTTGCACTAGTATTCACACTCACTAAAATCCCTTTTTTCGCTTCTTCTGTAGCATGGATAATCGCATGAATTTCATTACCTGTTTTATTAATGATACCTGAATTTAAACAGGCACCTATTACAGCTCGATTCACTTTTTCATTAAAATCATCATATGTTGTTTTCCCGCCAACTTCTGTTACTACTGCTTGAAAACCGCTTTTAGCAACTAAATCCTTAACTATACCCTCATCATAAAGTGTTTGTGTTAAAGATAATAACATTGCCGCACCGCCAGCACTTTTGATGCTGTTTGCCATAAACTCCCCCGATACTACAGCCATACTTTCTCACTCCTTCTCTCAATTAACGAATACTTATTTCGCCAAAGTCAAAGCTTTGTAGCTCTCCTTCCTTACTACGAACAACAATCGCACCTGTTTCGTCGATAGAGATAACCTCGCCGGAAAAAATAACTTCATCATTATCCTTAACCAAAACCTGTTTGCCTAAGGTACAATTGAATTTTTTCCACAGATTGATAACCATGTCCGCACCTTTTATCAACCATTGTTGATAGAGAAAATCAAACTCTTGCAAAACCTTAGCAAGTACATACGTACAAGTATAATTTTTGTTAAAGCTTGCATTAAGGGAAGCAGCTATTTCTTTTAAATCCTTGGGAAAATCCTTAGGATTTAAAGCTACGTTAATGCCTATGCCAACAATAGCATAATCTATTGTTCCGTTTTCATCAAGCTGCATTTCGGATAATATCCCGCAAATCTTTTTGCTTTTCAGCAATAGGTCGTTAGGCCACTTTATCGTAATTTCGTCGGTTTGATAAATCTGGCGCAACGCCTGGGCAACGGCAACACCGGCTAGCAAAGTAACTTGAGCAGCATATTGCGGCTCTATGTACGGACGCAGGACAACGCTGAACCAAAGTCCTCCTGCGGGAGAATTCCAAGCGCGTTTCATTCTTCCGCGGCCGCCCTCCTGCCGTTCCGCAACTATGACAGTACCTTCGGGAGCACCCTCTTTTGCAAAGGCTACAGCGGTAACATTAGTTGACTCTAAAACATCAAATTGTTGGAGCTGTATTTTCATAATTAAGCCTCAAAAGCCTTCTATAAAAGCTTTGTTTAGGACAACAAAACTATCTGCTGCCCAAATTTATTTTACCATGCCGATAGTAGCAATAAATACGCCGCAAGCGATAGCGGATACAATAACGCCGCCTATATTAGCGCCCATTGCAACCGGCATTACAACAGCAAACGGATCCTCGTCTTCAGCGGCATGCTGCGCAATTTTAGCAGTAGTAGGTACGCAGGAAACTCCGGCAATACCAACTACAGGATTGAAATCGCCTTTCTTAAACCAGTAAACTACATAGCCGCCTAAAACGCCTACCGCACCAGATACGGTCAAAGCCAAAACACCCAAAACAATCAGCGGAGCAACTTTAGGATTCAGCAGAGTAGAAGCTTCGCACAAAGTGCCAAGCAAAAGGCCCAGCATCAAAGTACCCATGTACAGCAGAGTGCTTTCAATCAAATCCTGGTAAGGAACGATTTCAGCTTCTTTAATAGCCATGCCCAAGAAGAAGGACATAATCAGCGGAGCAGCCATCGGCAGCAGCAGGCAGAGCAGTGCACAGCATACTAAAATGAAAATGAATTTTTTGGCTTTGGGAACTTCGGGAGCATAGTACATAATATCTTTGCCGCGCAAAGCTTTCGGTACCATCAATTTCAGCAGCCAAGGATAACCTGCATAAGTCAAGGACAAATACAGATAAGCGATTACGGAAATAGGTACAAATAAATGCGGAGCTAACATCAAAGAAGTAAACAAAACCATGGGCCCGTCAGCGCCGCCGATAGAAGCAACCGCAGCCGCTTCCGGAGGAGTTAATCCAAGATGCACGCCAAGAACCAACGTTACGAAGGTACCGCATTCAGCAAAGATTGCAATGATAATGGAAGTCCACGGATTAGCTAAGATAAAGCCAATCTCGCACATTGCACCAACACCCATAAATACTACGCAAGCAACCAAGCTGTTACTAAAAGTTAAATTATAGATTGGCTGTAAAAAATTAATCTGCATTATATCAACCAAAGCCGCAGGATCAGAAATCAACGGATCCAGGAACAAAGTACCTGTTTTACCGCCATCCAAGAACAAAACGCCACAGTTGATACAAATCATACCAACGCCCATAGGAACCATAATCAAAGGCTCCAGTACACGTTTAAAGCCCAAATAAGCCAACACAAAACCGAAAACAATAAGTGCAATTCTAGCAATTGCAATGGTAGAATCCTGTACCATCAAAGATGCAATGCCAGGGAATAATTGTGCAATAATTCCAGAATCCATAATTATTCCATACCTCCTTCATCATTACTACCCATAATCTTATTGAGCAGCACTACAGCACCAATCATAACAAGAGCAATTGCTGCAGTGAATGCGTAGGAAAATAACGCATAAAGTTCAACGCTCATAATTAGATCTCCTTTCATCTTCTTCATTTATGAAGACTCATTATTTTTTATTTAAGCGGATATTGTTATTCACATCGGTTTCCGGACACCAGCGTAAAAAAATATCCTTTTCTGCGCTGACAGAAAAGGATACAAGTATACTTACACATAGGCAAACTACTCGTATACACTCCGTCTCTCGCAGAAATATATAACTTAACTAAGGCTGCGATCTGACTTAATCCCCTCAAACTTATTCAAGAAATTTCACAGTGGCGTGACCGTAGCAGATTTACACTGCTTTCCCTAATTTACCCTACATAATAGGCACCTTAGCTAGTTTTTAATTGTTGTTCTCATAGAAAACAAGAACACTCTCGTACAAATATTACATATCCTAAAAACAAAAAAGACTGACAGAATAAACTCTTATTCTCTCAGTCTCTCAAAATTCAATATGTAATTTATGGAACTTATTGTAATTTCAATATGCTCAAATTCTCTCGATACTTGTATTTTATATTACGCTTGTATTTTTGTCAATAGATTTTTGGATAAAATTTTCACTTGTTTTTTTGCATTTTCTAAGGAGAAGACTAACATATTTTTATTGTATTAACTAAAGATAACGACCTCTTTCTTTTTACTTTACCTCACAGCCGATAAGTAGTATGATAAAGCCATCTGAACATATTCATTTGCTAAATTTCCGACATTTAGATATTGTTAGTTTGGAGGATAGAATTATGCTGACTTATAGTTTTGCCGATTTGCAAGGTGAAAGCATGTATGCGCATCTTTATAAATGTATTAAAAACGATATTGTAGCAGGCACCTTAAAGGCTAAAGAAAAGCTGCCATCTAAACGCACCTTAGCCAAAAATTTAGGCATCAGCCTGATTACGGTGGAAAACGCTTACGCGCAACTTTTAGTAGAAGGCTATATTTATTCCGAGCCTAAGCGAGGCTATTACGTTGCGCAATTACAACAGCAAAAATTTTCTGCTGTTAAAGCTCCGCGTCAATCAGCCTATCAGCCGCAAAAGCAGGCCAAGCCTGTTACGCTTAGCTTTGCTACCGGCAGCGTTCCCAGCGAAACTTTTCCTTATAATATTTGGGCTAGGCTGCTGCGCAATACGCTGACCAGCGCTGACGAACACTCCCTCGTCAGCGATACTGCTGTCGGTGGAGTTCTGCCGCTGCGGCAGGCATTGGCAAAACATCTTTATCAATTCCGCGGACTTTCCGTACTACCCGAGCAAATTATCATCGGCTCCGGTACACAGACGCTTTATAATTTGATTGTACAGCTTTTAGGACGTAAATATATTTACGCTTTAGAAGATCCGGGCTATCCGCAGCTGGCGGCTATTTACCGAACTAATGACGTTTGCTGCCATTATCTGCCCATGGATAAGCAGGGCATCCGCGCCGACGTTTTGGAAAGCAGCGATGCCGATATTTTGCATATTACACCCTCGCACCAATTTCCCACAGGCATTACTATGCCCGTCAGCCGCCGTTACGAGCTGCTGCATTGGGCCGGTAAAAAAAATAGCCGCTACATCATTGAAGATGATTACGACTGCGAATTTCGTCTTTTCGGTAAACCCATTCCACCGTTACAGAGTATTGACAATGAAGAAAAAGTTATTTACATCAACACTTTTTCTAAAACTTTGGCGCCCACCTTCCGCATCAGCTACATGCTGCTGCCTATGCATTTAGCAGCTCTTTTTTACGAAAAGCTTGGCTTTTATTCCTGCACAGTTTCTAATTTTGAGCAATTTACCTTGGCTAAATTTATTGAAGACGGTTATTTTGAACGACACATCAACCGTATGCGCACCTATTACCGTAGTAAACGTGACGAGCTTATGCATTATCTGGCAAATTGTCCGGCAGCCTCTGCCCTCAAAGTAGAGGGTGAGGACAGCGGCCTGCACTTTTTACTGCATTTAGCTACTGACGCCAGCGACAGTACGCTGCGCCAAACCGCTTTGGAGCACGAATTGGAAATCAAATTCTTATCCGATTACTATCACAAAAAACACGTCGACAATAGCCACACGCTGCTGATGAATTACGCCGGTATTGAAAAGGAGAAGCTTTATCCGGCTTTGGATAAGCTTTTTGCAGCTTTACTGCCTTATTTAAAAATATAAAACTGCATAGCGCTCATTAAAAATTTAATACCCGTCAAACATACCAATATACCGAAAAATTTTAGTTACTCCATCATCAGTGTTAAATTTTTCTCTGTTTTATTTTACCGGCACTTCAGCATATTCACTGCCTTCTAATTCCAGTTCCACGGGCATATTCAAATGCTCCGTCAGCCAAGCTTCGGCTTTGATCTTTTGGCTGTGCTGCATTTGCAAAATTATCTTCGCCCGCAGATTATATTCCACAGCAGTAATTTCAAAAAGCTCTTGCTGATACAGGATATTTAAAATGCGCCCTACGCTGTTTACGTCATACAAAAAGCTAAAACGGCTCATCAAAATTTTTTCTGCCAGGCCGCATTCCTTCACTGCTCCGGCTACACTGCCGCTGTAAGCGCGTACCAAGCCGCCTGCTCCCAGCTTAATGCCGCCAAAATAGCGCGTTACCACTGCCGCCGTGCCTACCAGCTGATTTTTCCGCAGCACCTCCAGCATTGGCAGGCCTGCCGTTCCGCTAGGCTCGCCGTCGTCACTGGAGCGCTGGACTAAATCGTCTACAATATAAGCGGAACAATTATGCGTAGCGTCCCAAAATTCTTTTTTCATTGCTTTAATAAAATCCTGCGCTTCTGTTTCGTTGGCAACCTTTTGCAGCGTACAGATAAAACGCGATTTTTCTATAACAATTTCCTTACGATAATTCCTGCTGATAGTATACAACTAACTTTCCTCCGTCAATTTTGGTGTTATTTTATTAATATTATAACACATTTTACCCATTACTTAAAAAGCTTAACCGGTTTTGTGACTATCTCTTTATTTATCATCACTTTTTTGCTATAATAAGGGCATTTAAAACATAAAGGAAGAAGCGTACTTCACAGTACGGATTTTTCCAAAGGGGGGAATTTCCTCCGCAATTATTTTTTAGGGAAAGAGGTTATTTTTATGAAACAGATTTGTGCAATGATTGGTAAGTTTTTTGGTGTTATCGCCATTATCTTTCTGATCCTCGGTATGACTATGCCGCAAAATTTTTTATGGGTATTAGGAAAAGTCGGCGGCATCAGCGTGCTTAGCTGCCTCTTAGGTATCGTTATGTTTGGTATGGGTACAACTTTGGATTTAAACGATTTCGCTTTAGTTCTTAAGCGCCCTGCCGACGTTCTTATTGGCGCCTGCGCGCAATTTTTAATTATGCCCGGTTTGGCTTATCTTTTAGCTACCGCTTTTAATCTCGACCCTGCGCTGACCGCAGGCGTTGTTCTCGTGGGCACCTGCCCCGGCGGCACCTCCTCCAACGTAATTACCTTTATGTCCAAAGGCGATGTTGCGCTTTCCGTAACTATGACCAGCGTTTCTACTGTGCTGTCTCCTATTTTAACGCCATTTATCACCTATATGATTATCGGCCAAAAAATTGCTTTTGATCCTGTCGGCATGTTTTTTTCTATCGTGCAAATTGTTATTCTGCCAATTTGCTTAGGCTTAGCAGTTAAATCCTTCCTGCCGCGCCTGGCAGCTACCGCTACTGATTATCTTCCCGCCATTTCCAGTATTGCCATTTCTTTAATCATTGCCGGTGTTATCGGCGCCAGCCGCGATTTAATTTTGAAAACTTCCGGTCTGATTATGTTGGTTGTAATTCTGCACAACTGCTGTGGCTACGCTTTAGGCTTCGGTCTTGCCCGTCTCTGCGGTATGAGCTGGAAAAAAGCTATTGCTCTTTCTGTTGAGGTTGGTATGCAAAACTCCGGTTTGGCAACCGGTTTGGCTAAAGCGCACTTTGCCGCTATGCCTGCCGCTACCGTTCCCGGTGCGGTATTCTCCGCTTGGCACAATATTTCCGGCGCGGTACTGGCTTGGCTCTTCCAAAATTATTTGAACCCTAAATTTGATCCAGAATACGATAAGGACGCCAACGCTTAATTCCTCGCAGAAAAATTTTAAGGCAGTTCACTTAGGTGAGCTGCCTTTTTTATATACCCTTGTGGTATAATGTGAATGCTTAGCAATTGCGGAGCCGCAAGCGAACGCAGAGCTTAGCAGAACATATACTCTGGAGTATAATGGTGCAATATATGAAAAAATTGGGGAGCAAAGCAAATGAACGACAGAAAACAAATCATGGGAACATATAAATCTATCAGTAACTGGCACAATTTTCGCCTGCGCCTATTTTTAGAAGGCATTTTAACAGGAATTTTTGCCGGCTTAGTTATCAGCCTGTTTCGCTGGGGGCTTACGGAAGCGGAAGCCTGGCGCGAACATCTTTACCACGAGCTTGCCTTGCGCGATTGGATCAGCTCCGCCTGCTGGTTTGCCGCACTGCTGCTAATTGCCTCCGTGCTCTACAAGCTTACACGCTACGAGCCCATGGCCGCAGGCAGCGGTATTCCTCAGGTTAAAGGTGCGCTTTTAGGTTTAATAAAAATGCGTTGGTTTCATATTATGTGGGTTAAACTTACGGCGGGAATTTTAGGTATCGGTGCCGGTCTCTCTTTAGGTCGCGAGGGTCCGTCCATTCAATTAGGAGCCGTCGCTGCCCAAGGCATCAGCCGCCTTTTAGGACGTACCCGCATGGAAGAACGCTACCTGATGACCAGCGGTGCCAGCGCCGGTTTAGCCGCTGCTTTTAATGCGCCGCTAGCAGGCGTTATTTTTGCATTAGAAGAACTGCACCGCAATTTTTCTATCATGGTACTGCTACCGTCCATGGCAGCTGCCATGACTGCAACGGTAATTTCCCGCGCGCTTTTTGGCCGCGCAACAGTTTTTGATATTCCGGATTTACAATTACTGCCTCTAAATTATTACGGTCTTGTAATTCTTGTCGCTTTGTTCGCAGGTCTTGCCGGTGTAATTTTCAACAAAGGTCTGCTGAATATCGGCCGTTTTTACGGCTTACCCGTTTTCAAAAGCCAGCTGCACAAAATTATCTTTGCTTTAATTACTGCCGGTATATTAGGATTTTTTCTACCGGAGGTTTTGGGCGGCGGCAACAATCTTATTAACCATGTTGCCAAAACGCCAGTCTCCTTGCAGCTTTTGCTGCTCTTCTTGGCAGGCAAGCTACTGTTCACACTTATCAGCTACGGCTGCGGCGTTCCCGGCGGCTTCTTCTTGCCTATGCTGGTTATCGGCGCTTTAAGCGGCAGTATTTGCGCCAATGTGCTTATCAGACTGCAAATTATTGAGCCTATTTACGCTGCGAATATTGTCGTTATCGCTATGGCGGCGCTTTTTTCTTCCTCCGTGCGCGCGCCTATTACCGGCACAGTTCTGATTATGGAAATGACTGCTTCCTATCAACAGCTTCTTTCTCTTGCTATTGCTGCCATGGTCGCCTTCGTTATTGCCGAACTTTGCCGCTCTAAACCAATTTATGAAGAGCTTTTAAATCGTATGCTGCAAAAGAATAAGCCTGCGCCGGCAGCTTTAGAACAGCGCAATGTAGTAGAAATCGCTATTTGCAGCGGCAGTTCCATTGCCAATAAATTTATTAAAGATATCCAGTGGCCGCACAATACTCTTTTAGTAGATGTTAAGCGCGGCGAAGAACAGTTAATTCCTAGCGGCGATACTCGTCTGATGGCCGGAGATTTTATCTACGTGCTTACAGAAAACGAATATATCGAAGAATTGCAAAGCATGGCGGCCGAAGAAAAATAATTCGGTTTGTAAATTTTTACTGCGCCAGCTTAGCTGCTACGGCGGCTAATTTTTCTGCCCAATCGGCGCAGAAGTCACTGCCGCCTTGAGCGCAGTCGCTTTTACCGCCGCCGCGTCCGCCAAAGGCCTTATTTAATTCCTGCATCACGGCGCGGCAATCTACGTTGGTATTGGCGCCGGCGACGGCTGCATAGCTGATGCGTTCAGGCTTAGCCGCTACCAAAATGCCTAAAACATTTTCGTGCGCCGTAACCTTCGGAATGAACGTCTTAACATCCTTGGCGTCAAAGCCGTCCAAGGGCCAAGCCACAATTTTTACCCCGTTGCTGTTTACGGGCGCAGAGCTTAAAATCTCCGTAAGATTTTTTTCGTTCATAGCCAGCAGCTTACCTTTGACAGCGTCCAGCTGGGACTGCATATCTTCCTTAAGCTTAGCAATATGCTCCGGCACCAGCTCCGGCTTAGTGGAAAGATTTGCCGCCACGTTCAGCAGTACGCTGTTCTTTTTATCCGCGTCCAGCAACGCTCTGCGGCCACACAGAAATTCTACGCGGCAACCGTTTTTATGCTTTTCGCGACGAATAACTTTTACGCTGCCAATCATCCCCGTAAAAGGAGGATGGGTGCCGCAGCAGGTGCAGATATCGGCATTTTCCACGCTGACAATACGCAGCAGTCCCGTCAGCTTGCTGTTGAACTTGCGCATTTTATCCTTCAGCTTTACTGCTTCCGTGCTATCCATATAATTGACGGTTACGGGACGGTTTTCCCAAATAATTTCGTTGGTGAAAAGCTCCGCCTGCAACAGCTCTGCTTCCGTCAATTCCTTATCCAAATCAATAAAAACGCTGTCCTCATTCATGTGGAAGCCTACATTATTAGCCGCAAAAAGCTTCCAGCAGGCAAAGGACAAAATATGCTCGCCTAAATGCTGCTGCATTCTGTCCAAACGCACCGGCCAGTCCAAAACAGCTTTTACGGCAGTTCCCTCTGCCAGCGGCGCGTTGCATTCATGGTAAATATGACCTTCTTTTTCCGACACATGCTCTACTATAATATCATTAAGCCTGCCGCGGTCGCTGAGCTGTCCGCCGCCTTCGGGAAAAAATACGGTTTGGTCTAATTCTACAAAAAATTTACCGTCTTTTTCGGTGCAAGCAGTTACAACTGCTTCACATTCTTTGAGCAAAGAGTTGTTTTCAAAAAGCTTTACTGTCATCATAAATCCCCCTCACAAATATATATATATCGCTAAAAAACCTTTGAAGATATTTTACCACCTCTGAAAAAAAATATGGTATAATCAAGATGTATTTTGCAAAAATATCAAAAATCCCTAGAACAAGGAGCTATAAATGTACCAAAATTTACTTTTTGATTTAGACGGAACCTTAACCAATTCCGCCGAGGGCATTACCAAATGTGTGCAGCACGCTCTGCACGAAATGGGTATCGACGAGCCTGATTTAAAAAAGCTGGAGGTTTTTATCGGCCCGCCCCTGCGCGCCAGCTACATAAAATATTTTGGTTTTACGCCTGAGCAGGCAGAACGCGGCTTGGAGCTGTACCGCGAACGTTACACTAATATCGGCATTTGGGAAAACAAGGTTTATCCCGGTATGATGGAGCTGTTAGGCTTATTAAAGCTTGGCGGTTTTCGTTTAGGCATGTGTACTGCCAAGCCGGAGGTTTTTGCGCTGCGCATTGCCGACCATTTTGGTTTTAACGATTTTTTAGAAAACGTTACGGGCTGCTCTTTGGACGGTAAAACCGATAATAAAGCGCTGGTAGTTGCGGAATCGCTACGCAAATGGAACATTGATACGCCGGAGAAAAAAGCTGACGTGGCGCTTATCGGCGACCGCCGCGAGGATGTTTTGGCAGCCCACGCCAACGGCATTGCCTGTATCGGCGTAGGCTTTGGCTTTGCCGCTCCCGGCGAATTGGCAGAAGCAGGCGCAGACCACTATGCCGCTACTATGGCAGACCTAAAAGCGCTGCTTTTAAACAAATAAAACAAACGAGGTTTTTATGCACATTTACGCCATCGGCGACCTGCATTTGTCAGGCGAGCCGCCAACCAAACCCATGGAAATTTTTGGTGAGCATTGGCTGGGACATAAAGAAAAAATTAAAAATAATTGGCTGCAAACGGTGCAGGCAGAGGATACTGTAATTATCTGCGGCGACATCAGCTGGGCCATGGGCTTGCAAAACGCCGCTGATGACCTTGGCTGGCTGGCGCAGCTTCCCGGACGCAAATTATTGCTACGAGGTAATCACGATTATTGGTGGTCCAGCCTTACCAAAATGCAGCAGCTTTACGGTGCCGCTTTTGAATTTTTACAGAACGGCTGTATCATGGCAGGCAGTACGGCAATCTGCGGTACGCGGGGCTGGATATTGCCTTCCTCAGAAAATTTTTCCGCAGAGGATGAAAAAATCTATAAACGCGAAGCCATCCGCCTGCAATTATCCTTAGACGCAGCCGTTAAACAAAATCCGGAAAAAATTATCGCAGCCTTTCATTATCCGCCGCTTTTTGCGCCGGAGGAACAAACGCTGTTTACCGATTTATTAGAGCAATATCAAGTACAATTTTGCGTTTACGGTCACATCCACGGTGAAAATCACGTGCAAACCTTTGAGGGCCTGCGCCAAGGTGTGAATTATAAGCTGGTCAGCTGCGATACCCAGGGCTTTAATTTAATAAGGATTGTGTAAAATAAAAATACCCGCTGACAAAGCGGGTTTTTTATTGCGCGCGACCTGCTGCCGGTTTTCGCCGACAGTGCTTACTACTTTCAGCATTTCCAAAAGTCCCCTCAATTGGCCGCTTCCACGAATCGCTTTTCTCTTTTTTATAGCGATATTTACGTCACGCGACAGAAGCAGGATAAACATTTTAAAATAAATAAAAAACAACAACGGCGATAGCTATAACGTGCAACACCGTTGTTGTTCATGGTGAAATTATACAACACCAACTATTCCTTGTAAACAGTTTTAGTGTATTTTTTTTTAAATTTTTGCCGACTTGCAAAAAACGCTTCAATCTTTACAAATTTTTCTAAAATTAGAAAGCAAATTTTTCGCCGGTTAACAGTTCGTATGCTTCAATATATTTAGCAATGGTTTTGTCGATAACATTCTGGGGCAGCTCATAGCCGGCGCCGGGATTTTCTTTCAGCCAGTTACGTACAAATTGCTTGTCGTAAGAGGGTTGGTCGTGACCAACTTCATAGCCTTCCAAAGGCCAGAAACGAGAGCAGTCAGGAGTAATCATTTCGTCGCCCAATACTACTTCACCGTTTTCGTCCAAACCAAACTCAAACTTGGTATCTGCGATAATAATACCGCGGGACAAAGCGTAATCAGCACATTTTTTGTAAATAGCGATAGTATAATCGCGCAGCTTCAAAGCGTATTCTTCGCCGCGGCCGGGATACAGCTTTTCTAAAATTTCAATACTGCGTTCTACACTGATATTCTCATCATGGTCACCAATTTCAGCCTTCGTGCTGGGAGTAAACAAAACTTCCGGCAGCTTTTGGCATTCCTGCAAGCCTTCGGGTAATTTAATACCGCAGATTTCGCCGCTTTCTTTGTAGCCGGCCCAGCCGCTGCCGGTAATATAGCCGCGCACAATACACTCTACGGGCAGCATTTCCAGCTTTTTGCATTTCATGCTGTTGCCGGTAAATTCGGGTTTGCGGAAAAATTCAGGCATATCCTGCACATCAACAGAAAGCATATGGTTAGGAACGATATCTTTAGTAAAATCGAACCAAAACTTAGAGATTTGAGTCAGCACAGTACCTTTTTTCTTAATATCATTTTTCAGGATAACGTCGAACGCAGAAATACGATCGGTAGCTACCATTACGATGCTGTCACCGATGTCATACATTTCACGAACCTTGCCGGATTTGAACGGTTTGTATTCTTGCATTGATAAAGCCTCCTAATATCAACATTATTATTTTACTGTAATATAATACCACATGCCGTCAAAAAAGTCGAACATTTAACGAAGCTTTTTCTAAAATCTTCGGAAAAAATTCTTGGTCTGGCTAAAAGTTGCTCTCACTTTTTATTTCATGGTAATCAATTCGTATTCACGGGTGCCTAAACCAATTTTTTCTGCATGAGCTAAGCAGCTTTGCCACTCTGATTCCGGAGTAGTATTGTGGAAATGGTCGTGTCCGGCGCAGCCGGCAGCGTCAGCGGCTAAATGCTCGCCCAAAACAGAATTAGCAATGGCAGGCGCAGCATTTACTAAATCAGCGCAAGCCTGGTCCAAAGCAACGGGATCGAAGGAAGCCAGCATACCGATATTGGGCACGATGGGCGCATCGTTTTCGGCATGGCAGTCGCAATAGGGAGAAACATCCACAATCAGGCTGACATGGAAGTTGGGACGATCCTGGCAGATGGCCTGGGCGTATTCGGCCATTTTTTTGTTAAGGTTTTCCTTGCTGGCGTCGTTAAGAGCATGAATTGCATCCATAGGACATAAGCCTAAGCAGCGTCCGCAGCCTACGCATTTATTGACGTCAATCGTTGCTTTACGGTCGGTAATGGAAGGCGCGCCGTGAGCGCAGATTTTTACGCAGCGTCCGCAGCCAATACATTTCTTTTGATTAACTTTAGGCTTGCCGTCGTTGTGCATTTCCATTTTGCCTGCGCGGGAGCCGCCGCCCATACCTAAATTTTTAATGGCGCCGCCAAAGCCCGTCATTTCGTGGCCTTTAAAATGGGTCAGAGAAATAACAATATCGGCATCCATAATTGCGCGGCCAATTTTTGCTTCCTTAACCAGCTCGCCGTTTTTTACGGTCACATAGGCTTCGTCCGTACCCTTAAGACCGTCGGCAATAATAACGTGGCAGTTGGTAGCCAACGGATTAAAACCGTTTTCGTAAGCGGTATCCATATGCTCTAAAGCATGCTTACGGCTGCCAACATACAGCGTATTGCAGTCGGTCAAAAACGGTCTGCCGCCCAATTCTTTTACTAAATCAGCCACAGCCTTAGCATAATTAGGACGCAGATAGGAAAGATTGCCCAGCTCGCCAAAATGCAGCTTAATGGCAACAAATTGCTTATTAAAATCAATGCTTTCAATGCCAGCCTTTTTCATAAGCTTTTGCAGCTTCGCCGGCAAGCTTGAACCGCCGTAAGCTGTGCGAAAATCTGTAAAATACACTTTGGACTTTGTCATTTTACTCCTCCTTACTTTATCTTCCTACAATAAATTCCCTAGCTTCAGCATAGAAGTATCTACATAAGGTACTCCTAATGCGCGCCCCGGAACAAAAGCTCCGTGACAGTCGCTGCCGCCGGTAATATATAAATTATGTTTCTGACAGTGACGCAATAAGCGCTGCGTTCCTGCTTCGCTATGACCACTGTGATAACATTCAAAACCATCTAAAGGCTCTGTGCGCAATAAATCCATTACCCGTTCCAACCCGGGTCCATGAAAGCCGCTGGCTGCGTGAGCGCAAATCGCTATGCCGCCGGCACCGTGAATGGCCTCTACAACCTGACCAATAGGCGGAAATTCCGGAAAAGACAAATCATGCTCTGCAGTAAAAATACGTTGAAAAAAATCATTGACACCGCTGCACAAGCCCTTGTCCTCCAAATAAGCTAAAGCCGCCCAGCCACCGCGCCGCCTGTCATAAGTATAAGCGGCAAACTCCTCACAATCAACCGGCCAGCCGTCGCGTTTGAGCAAGGCGATGCTGTCTATGTCCTTCTGCCGCAGTAAATTTTCATTATGCCGCATAAGCTCCAGCAAATGCTTATTATTTATATCAATACCGTAGCCTAAAATATGAAAGGATAAGTCTTTCTTGGTAGAGCAAATCTCCGCCGCAGGCAAAAATTTCAGGCCAGCTTCTTTAGCTAAAGCAGCAGTTTCCGCTACATTGGCTACGCTGTCATGGTCGGTAACGGCAAAAACGCCCAAGCCAACCGACAGCGCCTGCTCCACTAATTCTTTAGGCGTCCAAGTTCCGTCAGAAGCGGTAGTATGAATATGCAGATCAGCTCTCATCATCCTTACCCTCTTCCTCGCAAATGCGGCAGCGGTGAGACGCAGGCTGCTTAGCCGTCGGTTTGCTGCCTACTACATTGCTCAAAAGAAATAACGCCGTACCCGTCAGCACTATGGTGCCGCCGGGAGCGAGATTAGCGTAATAGGAAACGGTCAAACCTAAAAATACGGTCAATAAGCCGTAAAGCATGCTTTGCACAATGGTCGCCGCAAAGCTGCGAGCAGTCTGCAAGGCGCAGGCTACGGGAATAACCATCATGGCAGAAACCAAAAGCAAGCCTACAATGCGCATGGATAACGCTACCGTCAGCGCGGTCAACAAGGCCAACAGCAAATTTAAACGTTCCACCGGCAGTCCTGCAACTTTGGCCGAAACCTCATCAAAGGTTATATATTGTAGGGGTCTGTAAAACAGCATTACAAAAATCACAGTACAAAAACCCAAGGCAGTAACAATCAATAAATCCTTACTGCTTACTGTCATGAGGCTGCCAAAAAGAATGCTTCCTAAATTAAAGCCGCCTTCCTTATTCAAGCCTGTAAAAATAACCGCCAAGCCCATACCGCTATAAAAAAATATCGCCAGCACCATATCGGCAGCGTCGCTAAGGCGTATACGCACCCTTTCGATAGCTAAAGCGCCAATAATCGTAGCAGCCGCAGCGCTCAAAACAGGACTGTAGCCCCACAAAGCTCCTCCCGCAACACCGGCAAAAGCAATATGTCCTAAGCCGTCGCCAATCAGGGACTGACGGCGCAGCACCAAAAAGCTGCCAATCAACGGACAGATGACGGCCATAATCAAGCCAGCCAGCCACGCCCGCTGCATAAATTCCATTTCTAACATTTCCAGCATTTTCTTTTCCTCTACCGATAAAAATAGCCGTGCTTATGATGATGCTGCAAAGCAGCATGCACTTCGCCACGGAAGCAGATGCCATGATTGATACACAAAGCGCTTTTAGCAGCGTCCGCCGCCAGCTCTAAATCATGGGAAATCATGACGATAGTTATATTCTGCTCCCGGTTGATAGCTTTCAACATAGCGTAAAGCGCCGTTTTGGAGCCGGTATCAATGCCGGTAGCAGGCTCGTCCAACAGCAAAATCTGCGGACGATGCACCATAGCGCGCGCCAAAAATACTCGCTGCTGCTGTCCGCCGCTAAGCTCGCCAATTTTACGATTACGCAAATCTGTCAGCTGAAAATCCTGCAAAGCTTTTTCTACGGCCTGCTTTTCTTTCTTCCCAAAGCGCTGCCACAAACTGCCAGACTTTAGTAAACCTAAAGCGACAACTTCCTCCACGCTGATAGGAAAGCCCCTCTGCATTTTCATAGGATTCTGCGCTACATAACCAATTTTATACCAATCCTTGAAGCGGGCAATAGGCTGACCATAATAATATATTTCGCCTATAGTAGGCGGCATAGCGTGAGCCAGCATTTTTAACAGCGTACTTTTGCCTGCTCCGTTAGCGCCTATAACCGCAACAAAATCTCCTTGCGCAATATCTAAATCTAATTTGTGAAAAACCCAGCCTTCTCCGTAATCAAAGCCAAGTCCCCGCACAGTAATAACATTATTTGCTTCCATTATAGTATCCTTATTCATTCAACGCCTTTTTAAGGTTAGCAGCATTCTGCTCCATAATTTTGAGATAATCTAACCCAGCTTTGCGGCCTTCCTCATCCAAACCTTCTAATGGGTCAAGCACCGCCGTACGGGCACCCGTTTCCTGCGCTACTAAAGCAGCAATTTTAGGGTCGGTCAGCGTTTCAAAAAAAACATAGCGTACCTTTTCACGTTTTACCGTAGCAATCAGTCGCTGCATATCCGCAGGCGTAGGCTCTGCTTCGGCAGAAATACCCGCTACGCTTAACTGGCGCAAGCCGTAGTCGGCAGCTAAATGACCAAAGGCCGCATGAGCAGTAACAAAAACCTTTTTCGGCGCTGTTTGAGCTACAGAGGTCAACTTCTTGTCCAGCGCTGATAATTTAGCTAAATATTCCTTGCTGTTGCGTTGATAAACCGCAGCGTTTTTAGCATCAACTGCACATAAAGCTTCCGTTATCCGCTCTACTTCAATCATAGCACGCTTAGGGCTCACCCATACGTGCGGGTCTTGTCTACCATTACGCGCAAAAAGCATTTTGCCTGCCTCCACCGGCAATATTTTGCGCTCGCTTAAAGCATCCAAGGCCTGCTCCGCCCAAGTCTCTACCATGCCGTTATAAACAAAAACCTGCGCATGACCAAGTTTAGTCAAATCACGTGGCGACGGCTCCCAATCGTGAGGCTCCGCACCGTCCGGCACCAAAGTAGTTACCTGCACATGCTCGCCGCCAACCGCTTGCACAAATTCTGCCATGGGATAAAAGCTGGCAGCAACCTGCAGCTTGCTTTTATCTACGCTCTGCGTACTGCCGCAGCCCGCAAGAATATTCATCATAAATATTAGTAAAAAAATTAAAATCTTCATATTCATAGAATATGCCATTAAACTTAACTTGTCAATGTAAAACGGAAAAATCCGCCTCACTTCCGCCATTTCAGCTGTAAAAACACGAAAAAGGCTGCCGGTATAGCCGACAGCCTTAAAAGGAAAGGATGAAAAGGAGTAAGTGGTATAATCAGGAGTTAACCTTCAATAGCAATGTACTTTTTAGCTTCCACAGCTTTATGCTCAACTTTAGGAATAGTAACCTTTAAAATACCATCCTCAAATTTAGCTTTAATGTCCTCTTGCTGAACGTCTTCGCCAACATAGAAGGTTCTTGCGCATTGACCGGCATAACGTTCGCGGCGAATGTAAACATTTTCATCTGTCTTTTCGTCTTTTTCCAAGTCTTTAGCAGCGCTGATTGTCAAATAACCATTTTCCAGTTTAGCGCTGACATTTTCTTTTTTGAAGCCAGGCAATTCAATATCCATTTCGTAAGCGTTATCACATTCCTTAATATCAGTTTTCATGATATTTTTAGCATGTTTGCCATACAACGGATTGCGGCGGCCAAAAAATTCTTTTTCAAACGGAAAATCCATCAAATCATCAAATAAGCTTTCACCAAATACACTAGGCATCATCATAAGTCATTCCTCCAATTATTTTGCTTGTAGTCTGCATTTTCATGTTGATGCTGCAAGTATCAATTTGATTTTTAACTCAGAATTGAGTTGCTTACTTGTTTCAGTAGCTCTTTTCTTTTGTTGATTATGTTATACCACTTTTTGTTAGCACTGTCAACAGGTGAGTGCTAATTTATGATCGATTTCACAAAATCAACAAATTTTTAATCTACAAACGCAAAAACGGCTTGCGCAGCAATAACAAACATTACCTAAAGCTCCCTTTACACATATTCTGCCGTATATTATAATGAAGAAAAACTAATTCAACAGAAAGAAGGTCTGTACATGAACCTGCCTGATAAAAAATTTATTGCCTCTTTTGATATTGACGCGCAGAATACTTTTACGCCTGTATGCCCCCAAGAGCTGCCCGTAGCCGAGGGCGACCAAATCGCTGCCGAACTTAACGCGCAAGCCAAATATGCCAGCCTACGTCTTGGCTCCCGCGACGCCCATACAATGAACGCTTTGTGGCTCAGTGACGAGAAGCACGCGCCTTTAACGCCTATCGAAGGCTATCCTGATTTAGATATTCGCTGGCCTGCCCACGCGATTATCGGCACTAAAGGCTTTGATTTTATTGACGGTCTTGACCCTGCGGCTTACGATTTTCAAATTTTTAAAGGCATTGAACCGGACAAGCATCCTTACGGCGCCTGCTACCACGATTTAAAAAATACTCTGTCTACCGGCGCTATCGAATATTTGCGCTGTCACGGTATTACTACCGTAATTTGCGGCGGTTTAGCAACCGATTACTGCGTAAAAAATACCGTGCTGCAATTAAAAGCCGCCGGTTTTGACGTAATTTTAAACAAAGCGGCCTGCCGCGGCATTGCGCCTGAAACCATTGCCGCAGCCATGGAAGAAATGACTGCCGCCGGTGTAAAATTTATCAACTGTGCCGCCGAGCTGGCAAAATAATTTTAGAACGTAACAACAGCTTTCCGTACCTTAATTTTCAAGATACGGAAAGCTGTTGTTTTTTTAGCCTGCGGTTAAGCCGCCGTCCACCGTAACAATGCTGCCCGTCATGAAGCCGTTCGCCGGAGAAGCCAAGCCGCAAATCACATGAGCAATTTCCTCCGCCCGTCCAATGCGTCCGATTGGATAAGCGGCAGCCATATCCTCCAAAGTGTAACCGCCGTCCGCTTCTACCAACTGGCGCGCTAACAGCGGCGTATCTACATCTGCCGGACAGACACAGTTTACGCGAATATGCGGCGCTAAATCTAAAGCCAGCGCTCTCGTTAACGAAACTATTGCGCCTTTGGACGCACAGTAAACAGGACAGCCATAATTGCCGCTTACGCCGGCATCAGAAGCAATATTGATAATACTGCCGCTCTGATACATTTTAGGCAAACAAACCTGCGTCAGCAGCATAGTGCCTTTAACGTTAGTATCCATAATTGCAGCATAATCTTCCTCAGTCATATTTTCTAAGCGCTGCTCAGCGTAAACGCCGGCGCTGTTTACCAAAATATCCAAGTGCCAATCTGCTTTTGCTTCTAATTTCCCCACAGCTGCCAAAGCTTCCTCACAAGAGGCTTTTTTTATTATATTGCAGGCAATAAAATAAGCTTCTTGACCTGTTTGCTCGCGCAAAGTTTCCAGCGCAGCTGCGCCTCTAGCTTTATCGCGTCCCAAAAGATATACTTTGGCGCCGTCGTCAAGCAGTTTTTTAGCCGTAGCCAAACCAATGCCTGACGTGCCACCGCTGATAACAACAGTTAAATCCTGACATCCATAATTAAGCTTGCTCACTGTCCTGTTCCTCCAATTCTATTTGCTCAGGCAGTCGTACAGTTATGGTTGTTCCCCGTCCCTGCTCGCTTTCTAAGAACAATTCCATATCATGGCGCACGGCAATTTGCTTAGCAATAGCTAAGCCTAAACCGCTGCCGCTTTTATTCTGTTCACTGCGCGCTTTATAAAATCTCTCAAAAGCATAAGGTACATCCTCGGCCTTCATGCCACAGCCATGGTCAATAATCTGCAAATCGTTTTTCACTAAGCGTACTAATATACTGCTATTTTTCTGCGAAAATTTAATGCTATTGTGCAGAAAAATCATCAGCATTTGCCGCAGACGGCCATAATCGCCGTTCAGCAGATAAATTTCTTGGTCCAGCTCTGCCGTAATTTCTATTTGCTTTTCCATACCCAAACGGCGGGAACCGCGCACAGCGTCCTGCACTACGTCGCATAAATTAAGCGGCGCTTTTTCTATGGGAAAATCTGTATTCTGCAAACGCGATAAATCAAGCAAATCATTGATTAAGCGCTGTAAAAAAAGACTTTCTTTATACATCTGCTCGTGAAATTCTTCCACTTCGGACGGCTCTGTAATCACACCGTCACGCAAGGCTTCTAGGCTGCCGCGAATTACAGTCACCGGTGTGCGCAGCTCATGGGATATATTAGCAATAAATTCTCTACGCAGCTTTTCCAACTTTTGACTTTCTTTATCTGCCAGCTTTAAACGCCCGGCCAACACATCTAAAGTACGCGCTAATTCGCCGACCTCGTCCTTTTGCTCAATATTATTGCGCGCATTGTAATCACGCTCCGCCAAACGCTCGGCATTATTACGCATAATATTTAGCGGCTTGGTAAAACGCCAGCTCAAAACAATACTCAAAATAATACCCAATACCAACGCCGTAACTAAGCTTATCAACAAAATCCGCAGACCATCCCAAGTAGCGTCGCGCAAGCCCTGCACCGGAGAGTGCAGGATAACAACAGCCTTGACCTGTCCCTGTTTATCATAAACAGGCTCGCCTATTGTCAGCATAAAGCCGTCCAGCCAGTCATTATATTGCTCTACTTGAAAACGCTCGCCTGCAAAACCTTTTTCCACATGATTACGAATATGTTCAGGCAGCTTGGCATAAGCGTCTTGAGGATCAGTAGGTTGGGGCGGCAAAGGGCGATGCTCTGCATGACGATGCTTTTTGCGCTGCTCCATACGTCTGCGCATAGCTTCTTTATTAACATTTAAATTACGCTCGCTGTCCACTACCCAAACCATTTCCTGATTTATATCATCAATAAAGTTCATGAAATTGCTTTTCGCTATGCCCTCGCCGTGATTCTGCTCCAAAAGCGGCAGATTATTGCCAATAGCAGCAGCAATCCGTTTAGCCTGGCGCATCATAGAGCTTTTTTTCAGCTCCATAGTATGCTCCTTAAAAAATTGATAGAATACGCCGCCGATAATTAAACCAAAAACCACCAGCACGGCAGTAAAATACAGCATCAGCTTTAAGGCGATTTTGTTTTTCATAATACACCTCAAGCCTTGCCTTCAAAACGATAACCTACGCCCCAAATAGTTTTGATATCCCACAAAGGATGCTCGTATTTGTCCAATTTTGCCCGCAGTCGTTTAATGTGAGAATCCACAGTACGACTGTCGCCAAAATAATCGTAACCCCAAATGCTGTCCAAAAGATTATCGCGGCTGAAAACTTTAGTAGTATTTTTTGCCAACGTCCACAAAAGCTCAATCTCCTTTTTAGTCAAAGGCACTTCCGCACCATCAATTTGTACTGCGTATTTATCTAAATTGATAAATAAATTAGCGTAGCTCAAAGAATTTTTCGCAGCAGGCTCCTGCACCTGAATTCGCCGCAGCACTGCCCGCACTCTCGCCATGACCTCGCTGGCGGAAAAGGGCTTGATAACATAATCGTCGGCGCCAATATCAAGTCCCATAATTTTGTCGTAATCTTCACCGCGAGCAGTTATCATAATAACAGGCACCATGGACTCTTTACGCAGGCGGCGGCAAACCTCAAAGCCATCTACCTTAGGCATCATCACATCCAAAAGCACCATAACAATTTCTTCCTCATATTGCGCGTATTTATCCAAGGCTTCTGCGCCGTCAAGCGCAATTACCGGCTCCAAGCCCTCCTTTTTCGCATAGCCGGAAAGAATGGTCGTAATCTGCTTATTATCATCAGCGATTAAAATTTTCTTCATTATATTTTCACCTCTTTCATCGTAGCTGAAAGTCATTTTTAGTTATATTATAGCATATCAGCAATTTATGTTAAAATTATGACGAGCGTCACAAAAAATTTTTCTAAAAAAGATGGCAAAAAACATAAAAAAGTCATAAATCACCTGTACAATAAAGACAAAGCAAGGGAGCGAGCTCTCTTGACAAGCAAAACAGCTTGATTAAAAAATTTTTATAGCAAAATATACATAAGGAGTGATTGACAATGTTGAACATGAAAAAAGTTTTAATAACCGGTACCGTTTTAACAGCTCTCTGCGCCAGCGCATTCGCCGCTACTAACGACCAAGCGGAGAAGCCCACCATGCGCGAACGCGTAAACTGCATTTTGGCGGAAAACTGCGATAACGCTCCGCAGTACCATGGCCGTCATCATAAACGTCCGCCTATGAGCCCCGAGCAGCGCGCAGAAATGGAAAAGCGTCGCGCCGAATGGGAGAAAATGACTCCCGAGCAACGTCAGGAGGCCAGAGAAAAATGGCAAAAGGAACGTCAGGAGCGTTACGAAAAGCGCGCTGAAGAAGCTATGAGTAAGCTAACCCCGGAACAAAAAGCGGAAGTAGAAGCTTTCATCAAAGAAGATCTTGCACAACGTCAGGCTCGCCGCGAAAAGCTGGCCAACATGATTCCGGAGCAACGCCAGGCTATCCGTACCAATCTACCGCTGCACCATGACGAAAACGGCAGACATTTTAGAGGTCATAGAGGCTACGGCCAATTCCGCGGACAAGGCCCTATGTATAATCACCGTCCGGATTGTCCAGTAGCTCCGGCTAATGTGCCTGGTCCTTGCCCAGATTGCCCGGCAGCTCCGATTAAATAAAATTTTTCCAAATAAAAAATATACAGCAACATAAAAACTTCCTTTCCCCTCTTTCCTATAACAAAAACCATGCTGAGTAAATAGATGTGTCCAAGATTCTCGGTACATATCAAAATGTTCAGCATGGTTTTTTGTTATGCAATGATAATGCTTTAATTACTAAAGGCGCTGGAAGTAAATGCCGCTAACACATCTGCATCCGCGCTGAAAGTAGATTTACCCTTCAAAACAATATTATTAGCTATAATAAGTCCTCGAATTTTACAGCCGGAGCCAATAGTAACGGTGCCATACGCATGCAGCAGGGCTTTATCTAAGCGCACATTGTCCTCCAATGTTATATTTCCCTGTGTGCTATATATTGCCAAGCGGTCAGAAAAATGACAATTGGCGCCAATTATAATACTTGCTTTGTTGCCAAAAACTGACTGTCCGCGAATAACACCGTTCTTTTTAAAAGTAAATATATTAGAAGAATTTAAGTAAGTGAAGCGTCTGGTTAAACCCTCATCAACAACCTCGTCTGGAGTAATACTGCTGGTAGCTTTGCCTTGGAAAAAAGAAAGTGCCGGAAGCTTTACTTCTTCTGTGCTTGCTTGTATATATAAATCTTCCTGTTCCAAATATTCCAAGCCCGTGGCTTTTTTGCTGGCTAAAACATATTTCCCTGCCATTTTTTTCTGCGCCTCGGCAAAGGTCATTTTCAGTCTGCATAGTCTTTGTACCGCAGCAGCATTCCCGGACTTATCCGCATAATTAGCAGCAATGCTTTTGACTTCTAAAAAATTTATCAGCCCGTCACTGCTGTATTCACTTTTGCAAATTACTTCTACTGCTTCTTTACCCGGCTGTATCACCCCTTGAAAACACAGCCATTGACCGCTTGGCAGCTCAGCATCGGCTAGACCCACAAAAAACGAATTATTTAAGTGACGCAGCTGCTTGCCCAGTACCCGCATCTGTGCTTCTTTAAACTGCTGCCTACTGCTTATAAGTGCTAAATGAGCAAGCAGTGCCAAAACAAGACAGCTTACTAACAGCATGATACTGACGCTGCCTTTTTCACCCTTACTCATTTTGTATTTCTCCGTTATAGCAGGTTAACAACTGCTCAAACCAGCGCTGTCCATATTTTCCTTGCAGATAAAAGCTGACATACAACTGCCGGGAACTAATTCTGCGTGCCTGCCACTGCCGTACTGTATATGAAGGTACAAACACAGGATTAGTACCGGAGCCAGAACTTGAAACAGTGCGCAGATACATACCCTGCTTATTGGTATAAATCAAAGCGCTTTTATTGCCTAAAATGGTAGTATATGCTATTTCCTGTTTGTCATTAAGATTTACAGCAACAGCGTTATAAGATAAATTTTTTTCTAAAATACTTTGCATATAGCAGCCTGCCTGCTGTAACTGTATTTGTTCCCGCAAATACTGCCAACCGTCAATTATATTGCCTAAACCGGTAGCAACCATAGCCGCCAGCGTCGCAGCCAGAGCTAAGCTGCACACAAGCTCCGTCAGCAAAAACCCCTGTTGCTTGTGCCTTAACTTAATGAGATAGTTGCAGCAGCGTGCAAACCAATTTTTTGTTTGCCGCATACACCGCCACCTCCTCAACTTGCAATTTCTCTGACGGCAAACTCTGCCGCTGCACCCGCCATTTAGCCTCCACTTCTAAGCCTGCCGCCGCTATTTGCGCCGCCTGCCAGCCTTCCTCCAGCTGCAAGGACCGCTGCTGTAAATAGCAGCACCTAGTCACAGATTTTACAGCGCTTAACAATAATATAGTGCTTAAACTGAAGCATAGCAGCTCACAAAGCAAAAGAAATCCCAGAGAGTTTTTATTGAGCTTCATCAACAAGCACCCTTCCTGTAATTGGCTGCACTTCTACTCTACAACTATATTTAGCCAAATTTTTATGACATAAAACATATACGCCGTTAGTCGATGGCGCCCCGTTAATACTAAACCCAACGGAAGCAATACCGCTTTGTATGTACACATCGCCGCAGTTATAATCAGCAAAAGCTTTGTGCTCCGCAAGCTGTGTCCGTTCATAAAGTCCGTAAGCGCTTTTATTACTACTGGTAACACGCAGCGTTCTTGTTACGGAATCACTTTGAAACAAAGCCTGCTGCTGCAATTTACGCAAATCGCCTGCTAAAAGCTGGGCAGCTAGACGAACCTGCTCTTTATAATACTGCCGCCACACAGTTCTGCTTTGGATAAAGACAAAAGTCCCTGCCAAAACAAGTACTGTCATAACAGCTAAAAGCTCTAATAAAATCGTTCCTTGCTGACTAATTTTGTTCTGTTGCTGCATCTGCCGCACTGGCAGGAGATTTTATCGTAGCTCCACTAGCATTTTTGCCACTTAAAGTATATCCAACACCATCAGCAGCAGATTCATAGCTAAGGTCATCACCAGCGGCGTCCTTAAACTCCAGCTTTCCTCCTAAATAGGTACTATCCAAAACAGTTAAAGATGTAGGTAATTTACCTGTGTCCATACGATAAAGCTGAATAGCTTGATCAATAGCGGCTAAATCATTGCTTAGCTTAGCATTTTTCACTCGATTGTTGGCACCGGACAGAGACGGCATGAGCATAGTTGCCAAAATGCCGATTAAAGCCGCAGCAGCTACCACTTCAATCAGGGTAAAGCCTTTTTGACTGCGAAATTTTTTTACCATAATAAGCCTCCTTCAATCATTCCGGCAAAGCGGAAAGCATTTCTATCAGCGGCTCTAAAACTGCCCAAACCACTGTCGCCACAATTAAAGCTGCTAACAGCAGCAATATAGGCGCTAAAACTTCCTTAAGACCGGCAATTCTGCCTTGCATATTCTGTTCTCCAATTTTTGCTGCTTCACGCAACATTTGAGGTAAGTAGCCTGTTGAAGCTCCCACACCCAACAAATTTAATGTTATAGGAGAAAACAGCCCTTCCACTCCTGCCAGAGACGCAGCAATCTCCACACCGCGCTGTAATCTGCTGTTTAAAAGCAACAGCTGCCGTTCATAAGGACTCTCTGTCATTGTTCCGGCAATCGTCTTAACAGCCAGCGTAATATTTATGCCGCTGTCCAATAATAATGCCAACAATTTGCAGAAGCGAACTTCATATAATAGGCCATAAAAATTTCCACACCAACGTCTACTTAGCATCCATGCCGCTGCTTCGCCGCCGCAATATTTTACCAATATAAAAAGCAAAGCTATACCGGCTACACTTAACCACGGATACGCTGTCAAAAAATTATGTACAGCTAATAACCGAGCCATTGTTCCTGTTGGCTTTATACTCATTCCTGCATAAACAGAAGCCAACATGGGCAGCATATATAATAGGAAAAAGACAAGCACACACAAGGCAGCGCCTAAAAGAAATAACGGATAAAGTGCAGTTTTAATAACAAACTGCTGCAGTCTTTCCTGCTGCTCGTAATATGCGGCTAATTCCTCCAGCACAACGCTAAGTTGACCGCTTACTTCTCCCGCGGTAACCAGTTGAATGGCCAAAGGCGGAAAAAATTGCTTCTCCTGAGCCATAGCCTCGGCTAAGGTGTTGCCGTGCAGCAAAAGCTGGTAAAGATGATAACAAAGTAAATGCAGCTTTTTGTCCATACGCAGCTGTAAAAGCTCCATAGCCTGCAAAAGCGGCAGGCCGCTTTGCAAAATTAAAGCCAACTGACGTAAGAACAAAATCCGTTGATTTACCGAATAAGATCTTGGGTGCAGAATCTTTATCGCCTCCTTAGACTAAGCTTATATTATGGAAGCTCTTGCAGCACTAAAAAAGCTTGTCACAAATGAAAAATACTTGTAGACCCAGCATGTCAAACTTGTGAACTATTTTTATAAAAAAGCTCGCGACGCTCATACTGCAAGGCTTCGCGAGCTTTTTTAAATTGTTTCTTTTGCTTAAATAAAGAAGCTTGAAACAAAATATTTTATCGACTAATTATGCTTTCTTTTACGATAACAGTCATTTCCCACCCCAATTTTTGTGTAAGGGTGGTTTTTAAGCTTCCGTAATAGCTTATAATTAGCATAAGATAAAGCAGCTATCGCCAAATTTTATCTTAATTTAAATTTCCATACAAACTAGGGAACCAAATAAAAGCAAGGAGGATTAATATGAACAAAGCGTTGAAGAAAGTATTATGCTTAGCGGTTTTTGCGCCTTTGTTAATGTTTAGCAAGCCTGCCGGAGCTCAGCTGCAGGCAGATTTTGTAGAGCGGGAGCTGGAAAAATATCCTATGTGGCCGCTTACTGCTCAATGTACTGCCACCGATGTTAATGTGCGTACCGAACCTAATACCAACTGTGCTGTAATAACCATGCTGCAAAACGGCGACGTATTTTATGTAAATAATGTAGTGCGTGGCAATGATTATGTTTGGCTGCAGGGCAGAACCGCCGACGGAGCGGAGGGCTATATGGTAGGCAATTATTTAGACGCGGCGTACAACGCCACCAGCAGAGCTGAACGTTTTAGAGCCTTAGTTGACAGCGCCTGGATTACTAACGTAAAAAAATTTGCGGCTGCCAGCGGTCAAGATTACAGCGATAGAATCATCAATTTAAGTGAAGAAAAATTTCACTATGCAGAGCAAATGATAAAAATCGGACCTCATGAACTGCACGGAAGCTATGACGGCGGAGGAAGCCTCGATGCCACCGCCGTTGTGCTGCACGGTCCCGGTTTTGCGGTGCTGGGACACGAAGTAGGCGAGCAGCTCACAAACGCGCAGCTACAAGAAATTAACCGGGATATGCTTGACATAGGCTGGAATGAGATGTACTTTGATGCTTCGAGTAATACTTATCGCTGGTATTTAGAAGAAAAGGTAGACGGAGCTATGCGTCCGGTTAAAGAAATTGCCTTTACCGTCAAAAACAATGTCATTACGGAAATAGTATATCATTACGTCGTTATAGACTAGAAGCAGTTGAAAACTTTTACAGACGATATAGCGACAAAAAAAGCTTCGGCAGGACGTTTTACTAACGCCTGGTGCCGAAGCTTTTTAGTTTACCGATAAGCAATAAAAATTATTCTCTTGATGGTTGCAATCGTTTTATTAACCGCGCGGGGAAAGCCTTTGCACAAACACATTTTTATCGCCAACCTTATCGCCTACCAAAGGCTCGCCGCTTAATTCGGTAATATACACTTTGAATAATTCCTCCTTCTCATTGTAAGTATTTTCAAACTCCAAAGCGCTTATGCCAATATATTCAGCGCCGCCGCGGCTAAAAGCGCCGCTCAGATTATGATAATAAATTTCTCCCTGCTCCGTCATTCCTAAATATTTTAATGTACCTCTCATAGGCATAGCATAATTCTGTTCATAATTGATGTCTACGCTGGCATCGGCAGACAAAATCAGCATAATCTGCTTGTTATCGGCTTTATTTGTCGAGGTGACGGAAAGATTGTTGTGGAAGGAAGTTTGGTCTGCTTCCACAAGCTTGCGCAAATCTACTTTTTTGCCATTTTTATATACGGCATAAACGGTGGGACCGTCGTTATTTTCCGCACCAACCTCTAAAAAATCTTGGACGCCTTCCACACCTGCAAGCGGTCCGCTGGCGCAGAAATAGCCGCCCTTTAAGCCGCTGGTAACATCCACATATTCTACGCGCCCTTCCTTGGTCAGCAAAAAGATAAAGAGCTCACATGTTGGCGTCTGCAAAGTGCAGTGCATTTTTGTATAATTGCCATAAAGTCCATGTACCTTATAATCCTTATCGAAATCTACAAGGATGCTTCCGTTTGCTTTATTTACGCCTACGCCTATGCCCCAGTCTGTCTCATGCAGGCGCAGCGTAAGTTTGTCCCCCCGCCGTGTAGCCGTCAAAAAATCAAAGGTTTTATTTGTTTCCACAGGCGCATTTTGCGGCGCCAACTCTACCGGCAGCACCTTAGAAATCCAATCGCTGCCGACGATGGAACCGATATTTACCAGCGCATGAATATTACCCTGGTTATCCAAAAACAGCGGACAGTCGGCATTGATATTTTTTGCAGACAGGGTGCGCCCCTTAATTTCATGGTAAGTAGCTGGAAGTTCGTCCATAGCAAACCAGTTGGCACAATTTTGGTCGTCAAAACATTTTGCCGCCGCACGACGCACTCCATGCAGATATTGCTCCTGAGATATGCCTTTGCTTGCCCAAATATCGCTATTGGTCAGCTTTTTGCCTGCTGTCATATCATATAAAAAAGTGTCGCTGTAAGTTCCGCTTTCAAAAGCTCTGATATAGTGCACCACTATGCTCATTACATTGCCGCTGTAATAAACGTCATAATTGATGGTGCGGCAATAAATCGGTTCTTTATTTTTTAAGTTTTGCAAATTTTCCCGCGCAACTCTGCCGTAAACGTCGGCAATTTCTTTATTGATAGCGGCAGCGTCCGGCGTAGCATCGTCTATCTGCGGCACATGATAGGCGTAGTTCATTTCCGGGCCGTCCTTAGGCACAGATGTTCCGTCCTCGCTGTAAAGTTCTTTAACGTTAATTTTTTTGGCTCTGTCACAACAAATGGTTGATTTTGACGAGAAATAGCGTATAATAAT
>CAJKLD010000027.1 GCA_905200645.1 uncultured Phascolarctobacterium sp.
CGTCAGCGCGCAGACTGGCATTATTTCTATCCACGCACCCTCAAGGGGTGCGACCGTATACATTAGAGGGACTGGCGGTTGAGCTAAAGATTTCTATCCACGCACCCTCAAGGGGTGCGACGGCTGCTGGAACAGTTATAAGGGCGGTACGCTTATTTCTATCCACGCACCCTCAAGGGGTGCGACTGTAGTTTAAAGCAACACAAAAAAGCCCTAGCTATTTCTATCCACGCACCCTCAAGGGGTGCGACCTTGTGGGTATAGATTGGCTTTTGTTGACAACAAATTTCTATCCACGCACCCTCAAGGGGTGCGACCCAGTGCGCCTGAGGCTTATAAGTGGGCAGATGCAATTTCTATCCACGCACCCTCAAGGGGTGCGACGAAAAGACTTAACAGGAAATTAAAAGCACTGTATATTTCTATCCACGCACCCTCAAGGGGTGCGACGGTAGCGAGCGGCACGGCTCAAAGGCTGATTACCTTATTTCTATCCACGCACCCTCAAGGGGTGCGACTTTGTTTGTGATAAAAATACAATGAGATCACTAACATTTCTATCCACGCACCCTCAAGGGGTGCGACGCTTCTCAGTTTCCAGCTGGCGATATTTCTCAAATTTCTATCCACGCACCCTCAAGGGGTGCGACTTAAAGCTGTATTCGTGGTCCTCAACCTTGAAACATTTCTATCCACGCACCCTCAAGGGGTGCGACTTTTTCTTGCTTTTTAGTTGGCACGGCTATATAATGATTTCTATCCACGCACCCTCAAGGGGTGCGACCCAGTGCACCTGAGGCTTATAAGTGGGCAGACGCAATTTCTATCCACGCACCCTCAAGGGGTGCGACATAGCCCCTGCGACGCACCAGCCGCCGCGTACAGCATTTCTATCCACGCACCCTCAAGGGGTGCGACTCGTACTTAACGGCATAGCTGTAAACGTGATGCAATTTCTATCCACGCACCCTCAAGGGGTGCGACCCGAGGGCGACAGTAAAATGTTGCAGCTACTCAAATTTCTATCCACGCACCCTCAAGGGGTGCGACTATTTGAGCACTGTAAGCGACTATCATTGAGATAGATTTCTATCCACGCACCCTCAAGGGGTGCGACCGTATTACCGATGATATGTACGCCGCTGACAGCTCATTTCTATCCACGCACCCTCAAGGGGTGCGACTGTGCTTACATTTTGCGGCGGCTATAACTTTGCCATTTCTATCCACGCACCCTCAAGGGGTGCGACGGTTAGCTGCTAAAAACATTTTTTGTTTTACTGTCAATTTCTATCCACGCACCCTCAAGGGGTGCGACTCTGCGAATTGGGGCTCCCCCCTCCCTCAACTTTATTTCTATCCACGCACCCTCAAGGGGTGCGACAAAAAATATTTTGAAAATGTAACCAGCTTAGAAATTTCTATCCACGCACCCTCAAGGGGTGCGACTATGAGATGTAGCTATAGAGTAGACTGCTGAAGTATTTCTATCCACGCACCCTCAAGGGGTGCGACAAGTTCAGAGGTTATGATATTATATATTTGCAAGATTTCTATCCACGCACCCTCAAGGGGTGCGACAGCCCCAAAAAGCTTTAGCACTGCAAATGTTTTTAGGCTACATTTTATGCGAACTTGGTTTAGCTTAACAAATCAAGTTGAGCTATTTGGGGAAAATTATTTATAAATAAGCTCTGCTCAACAAGTGCGAACCTAGCTTATAAATGATGTTTACTTCACCTTCGCGCAAGCTAAATAATTAAGCTGCCTTCAGGTTCGTATGTTTCTTTAGCACCAAAATGTTCAATTTTAGTGCTGTACTTTTGTCCAAGATTATAAAATCTTAAGCTGTCTTTCGATAAATCTGCTATTTGCAAAAGCTCATTCTGCAAGGCTTTGTACTCATAATTCTCTATTAAGCATTCAAATACCGAATTTTGTACTCTTTGCCCATACTTTACACACAGCTTAGCAATTTTATTAAGCCTTTTTACGCCTGCTGCATCTTGAGTATTAACATCATATGTAATCAACACTAACAAAGCGTCACCTCATTTCCACAAAAAACAAGGATATTCTTCCAAATCTCCTCGCAAAACTCTTGATAAAAGCTGAGCTTGTACAAAAGGAACTAGTCCCCAAGAAATTTTTTCTGCTAAAAAGGGATGAGTAATAGTATCTCTTTTCTTTTCCTGCCACGCATTTAAAAAGCTTTTTCTAGCTGTTTCCGTCATCAGAACAACGCCATTCTCCTGAACATTAAAAGATTTAGGATTCACTAAGCGATTATTGATTAAGGTCAAAACAAACCGATCAGCCACAATACTGCGGAATTCTTCCATCAAATCCAAAGCCAGTGAAATTCTTCCCGGCCTATCACGATGTAAAAATCCCACATAAGGATCTAGCCCAACTCCTTCTAATGCCGATGCACAGTCGTTAGCCAACAATGTATACGCGAAAGAAAGCATAGCATTAACAGCATCGACAGGCGGACGTTTTATTCTGCAATTAAATTTAAAATAATGCTTATTCTGCAAAATTAGCATATCAAAAAGTGAAAAATAAATACTAGCAGCCTGTCCTTCTAAACCACGCAACGTATCTAAATCCGTGCAGTTTTTTGCTATTCTAGCGATAGAAAGCACTTCTCTCGAAGCGTCGCTTAATTTTTCTCCATCCAGCACTAATCCATGATCACGCTTTGCTCTTTCTAAAACGCTGCGAGAATTATAAATTTTACCAACAATAAAATTTCTGGCTATCAAGCAGCTTGCAGTTAAATCATCCGAAATTCTATATTGCGTTTTACGCAGCAAAACATTACCATATTGTCTGCCATTTACTCTGGCAATAAATCTCCCGCTAGGACGATACAGGCACAGCGCAGTATTTTTCTTACTACATGCTTCCATAAGCGCAGGACTTACACCTTTGTAGCCAAAATACAAAATCTGCTCTAAGATATTTAAAGGTATTCTTTTTAATACTGCATCACCTTGGCTAATTACTACGTTATCGTTTTCTAAAGATAAATATGCGTCCTCTTTTAACACAAAAAGTGTATTCAATAGATGTCTCATTTTATAACCTCATTCAAAAACTTATTGTAATAATCCGCAGTATTTTTTTGTTTACATATCACAGGCAAACAAATTTCTTTCAAAGAACAACTATTGCAGCCATACTTCGCTTTAACATTTGGCGTGTAGCCTCTTTGATAATAGCTGTGCATTTCTAGCAGCATCTTTTTTACTGTTTCTCGCAGCTCATTAGTTAGTTGCACTTCTTCTCTGCGACGGGTTTCATGGTAAAAAACAGCGCCTTTTTCTATAGGAAAATTAAGCATTTGTTCTAAACACATGACCTGCGCACAAAGCTGTAATCGGTCGGCATCTATGGTTTTACTTTTTCCGCGCTTATATTCTATGGGATAAGGTCGCCATTTGCCTCTATGTCCACGCAGACTACAACCATTTTCATCGCGACAAAACTCAACTACATCACATTGTCCCGTAATGCCCAAAGTACGCGAATAACAGCGCAAGCCTCTGACAATTAACAAATCCTTGTGTTTTTCAGTAAAATTTTCGTCATGGCATTTTTCATGAGCTATATTGCCTTCCACAGTCTGCAAATTTTCCTGCCATTGATTTTCAATATGAATTAAAGCCCACTGCCGTCTGCAAAAGCAAAAATGCTGAATTCCTGATAACAGCAAATAGTCCTCTTCATTATATTCCATAAACTCTCCTTAAAGCATTTCTATGCAAGTAATGCCTTCAGGAAGCTTGTCCTTTTCAATCTTCACCTCATAATCCTTATATTGTCGCGGTGCAATAACATTATTTTTTCTAGCAACATTGATAGTTTCAAACAATTTATAAGCAGGCGCATTGCCAAGCTCACTATCATGCTTAAATACAATCAGCTTTCTAACTGCCATATTTCCTCGTGCTGCGCTACGGTCATATTCAAACATATTGATAATAGCTTGCCACAGTAATGCCAAGTCTTCTTCACTAAAGCCAGTTACCTTGCGTGCTAAATTTGCAGAAATATATCCGTCAACTCTATAAAGAGCATATGGAACAATATATTTTCTTCCCATTTCTGTACTTTTATTCGCAGCATCATTCTCTGTAGTAATAGCTACTCTGGTAATAGTAACTTCTTGGCTAACAATAGGATCTATACTTCTTGCAAAACCCAACTGCACAGGACCGCGAACCTGACCACAATTTAAAGAAGCTTTAACGAAAGTAGTCATAACCGCGCCAAAAGTACGAATGTCGAAGAAATTTTTACACATAAATTGACAAATTTTTTTATCTAATTCCGGATTATCTTTTTTCAAATTTTTAATATCTTTATCAGCAACATTAAATGCTTCAAAAGCTGTTCTGTCACTATTATTTAAAGGTACTCCTTCCTTAATATAAATTTTATAGCCGGGCTTATCCTCACAAATAGTTTCAATGCAATTTCTAATCTTGCGTTTTAGGCAGACATCAGTAACAATACCAAAGCCTGTTTCTGTATCTATACGCGGCATATTTCCGGCATCAGGGTCACCATTGGGATTACCATTCTCCACATCAAATAAAATCGTGAATTCGTATCTGTTTTTGATTGCTTCTGACATTTATTTTTCCTCCTTTTTTGTATAACGATATTGTAATTGGTGATAATAACCTAAAATAAATTCACCTTGTTCCACTAAAGCTAAGCGGTTAGGCATCTCATCAATTGCACACAACAAATGTGTAATATCTTTTTCAAAGCTAATAACCATCCCTTTTTGAGCAGAAAGCTTTTTCTGATGACTTCTTGCCAAGCGCATCAGCACAGGGAAAATAATTCCCGGAGTAGCGCAGGCAGCATTAAAATATCTATCCTTAATCGTGCTATTGATACCCGGATTTGCAGACTCCTGCAAATGCTCTAAAACAGCAAATAGTCTGCCTAAAATATAGGCCTTATTTTTTCTTGTAAACTCTAATCCCACTGTAACATCCCTCTTTTCGTTTCTTATTAAATATGCTTTTATAATGGCCGCTTTAATGCGGCTAACTTTAGAAATAAATTTGTCTGGATTATCCTGGTCAGCTTTTACGCGCAAAATTATATTTTGAAACAAAGCTACCGGCAGCTCACTACCACTCAAAAAGCTACGCATTACCGAGCCTGCCAATAGCGTTGTCGCCGATTTATCTTTAGAGTTTTTATTGGCAGTTTCCTGTAAAATTTGCCACAACGGCAATGTTTCTTTTTTGTCATAGCTGGGCTTGACAATTTCAAGCCGTTGATAAAAACATGTTATATTTTGCAAAAAATAGCCAAAAGTATTCGCTAAAAAAAATCTTACCGATACTCTTGCAGCATTAGGCGACAAGCCTAAAATATAAAATTTATTGCTCGGTTGAAGCAACTTATCATTAAAGCGAATTGAATTACCACTATTAATACTTGCAAAAAGCTCTTGTAAATCCTTTTGTTTTATTTCAATTTTGTCATTGATAAGCTCATCAAAAAAATCAGTATTGTCTTCTAAATCGTCTTCTGCCCAAAATACTATTGTTGTGTCACCAATCTGACTATAATGACTTCTATCGGCTAGCATCATGTTCAATGCCGCAGTATAAGCAAAAGCAGCATATTCGCCAATAGCAGCATTCATACCCTGCTCATGACCATAGGATTCAAAAGACGGAGCGTTGAACGAAACTAAAGCAGCGCCTGACGATTGTGCTCCCTTAACGCCTTTAATATTGGGATGCAGACGGGCAATAGGCGCTTTTTGACCGGTAACCATACATACAGCTTGTTTATCGCCACTTTGGGAAGTACGATAAACATTCCATGCGGCGATTATTTCCACATCCTCGTGAGCATAAGTACCTTCAATTCTAAAAGTTATATTAGAAGCTCCCATCAATTCTTCTATATAAGGCTTTAAAATAAGATTATCTTTAGCTGTATCCGGATTCCAGTTGGCAAAAAAAGCTTTTAAAGCCAATGCAATTTTACCATTAGCATTTTGCAAAACCTGCTCTGTCTTTTCACGAGTTGCAAAAAAACATTGCTTGGCTCTTATTTCTTTGCCTTCTTCATCAATTCCTAAAACATAGTGCGCGTTATCCCATAAAAACTGAGCGGCTACACCGGAAGAACGTTTTGTACCCTCAGGCATGACTAGATTTTGAGGAACTTTGACAGTTTTTTTACCGCGTTGTTCGTCCTTAAGCAAAGTAAAAATACCAAGCAGTTCACCTTGAGGAGAAATATTTAAAGCATAAGCGATTTTAGCCACGCTCCAACCGGGCTTAACAATTTTTCCTTGCTTTGCCAAGGACTCATAATAATCAACCAAAGCTCGGATAATCATTTGAGCACCTCACAATTTGTTAAATCCACAACCCCTTTGCACATTTTCGCTCTAAAAAACATAGGCGCAATATTATCAGGATTGCTGTAATCAAAATCATACAGCATAAATCCTAAATCTTGCTCCTCTTCATCATAAACCGTAGGCACGTCATCAAACTCATACAATCTATATTTCACAGGAAACTCACGGCAACCAAAATATGGCGTATGAAAGCATTGACCCTTTCTAATGCGTCTTTTAATAATATCCTGAAATTTTCCCGGATTATCCGAAGCATTAGCTTTGTCTGTCATCTCAAAATGCGATTCAATAATATAATGAGGATTTTTTAAAATCAAAGCAGCACGCTGCACAATATCATCTTTAGTATTGATATATAAATTATCATCTTTTCCACTGGACATAGCTGCTTTGACCTTAGAAGCAAGTATTTTTGATTTCACCTCATTACGTCTAATATTTGCATATTGTATTTTGCTTAATACATAAATTCGATCAATTACGTATTTAAGGCCAGGGTGCCAGAACAAGCTTTCCATGATACCTCTTGCAGCTGAGGGAGTGATTACATCATAGCTGACGCGCTCAACTTTTAGCTCAGGACGTGAAAACAAAGCATAATCTCCCCAAACCTCTAATTTTATTGACATTTTTTCACCAACTTTCTTAATTTATGTTTTATCTTAGTTAAAATTATAAGTATTTTATTCTTTTTTATATAAAAACTCCTACTCCATCCTCCATATTAACTATCAACCCTTTTTTCATATCATATTTTTCCATATCAATAAGGACAGCAATATTATCGTCTATAATCTCTAAAGTGCCTTGTCCACGCAGCTTGTCAAATTGATTAGAATATACACTAACAGTATATTGTCCTATAGCACGTAATAACTCTCTAGTGCGTACACCATTTCTTAGCTTTTGCAACAATATTTTACTTTCTTCATTACGAGGTATAAATATGTTTTTCCCCTCGTTATCAATCAACACAAAATCGCGCGCAATATCTTTAAAGGGAAAATTTCTATCACTGCGTGCAATTATCTTTTTAACGTCAAGGTTATCACCTTCTAAATTATGCAATTCATCAAAATAATCTTTAATCGCATCTACAGAAGCAATATCCTCATACTTTGTTTTAATACTTTCTGTTACTTCAATAGGCAGTCTAACAAAACCAGGAAGCTTTACGCCATCAACAGCTAATTTAAAAATATGCACCACGCTGTTTTGCCAAGTGTTTTTTCCTTCCCTGTTGCAGCGCCCTGCAGCTTGAATAATATTATCTAAACCAGCCAGCTCACGATAAACTACAGGAAAATCTAAATCTACACCTGCCTCAACTAAATTAGTAGCGATTACCTTACACGGCAAAGCAGTACCCGTATCAGCTTTTAAAATTTTTCTTATTTTTTCCAATTCTCTGCGCCTGTGATTTGGATACATAAAGGTAGATAGATGAAAACAATTTGTTCCCTTCAATTGCTCAAAAAGAGTCTGCGCTGTTTTTTTAGAATTAACTATACATAACACCTGCTGTTGAGAATTTAGTTCGGCAGCCAAACTTTCGATTGAAGCATATTCCTCTTGTTGATAACGCACTCTGCGAAAGAAATTATATAGTACCTTAACATTTTGGCATATTTCTTTAATTGCAACCGTTGCAGGAAAGAGCTTGTCCAAGCTAGGCTGGGTTGCCGTACATAAAACAGCTGTAACCTTATATTTTGCTATAAGCTCGTTAATAGCGCGTACACAGGGCTTTAAAAAATCATTAGGCAGCATCTGTGCCTCGTCAAAAATAATAACGCTATTAGCTATATTATGCAGCTTTCGACAGCGACTGACTTTATTAGCAAAAAGCGACTCAAAAAACTGCACATTGGTTGTGACAATTATCGGTGCATCCCAATTTTCCGTTGCCAGTTTAGAACGCTCTTTATCAACATCTGTTAACTGCTCGTCTTTGTCATAATCTACATTCATGTGATGCTCTACTACATTTTTATCACCTACAATTCCCTTAAAAACATCAGCAGTCTGCTCAATAATGGATGTATAGGGAATAACATAAATAATTCTAGTTTTTTTATGTAGTACGGCATGCTTTAAAGCAAAACCTAAGGAAGCTATTGTTTTCCCTCCGCCTGTTGGAACAGTTAACGTATATATGCCTTCCTGTTCACTCGCCGCTTTTAAACAATCTGCTCGAATTTCATTTCTTTTAGCATTTAAGGCATTTGTAGCTTGATTAAATTTTTCAACATAATGTAGATACCTTTGATACATTCCCTCTAAATCATCAAAGCCTTCTCTTGCTTTGTTATTGCCAGACATAAAACATTCCGTATCTAAAAAATCAGCATCTACCAAACAAGAAAATAACATTCTTGTTAAAAACATACAACTAAAAATATCTTGTCCAAAAAATTCTCTGGTCTGCTGATTCAAATATTTAGTATCAATCATTAGTCCATTTTCTTTTTCAAAAGCACTATAATCAAGATTTCCAATCAGCTTTTTATTTAAACGACTGCATAATGTTCCTTCCACTAAAAATTTATTACTGCCTAAATTCATTAAACCGCTATGATGTCCGGCTACACAAAAAGCTCCTATGGGAAAAGTTTTTTTCAGTTCAATGGCTCCGGCACTAGAATGGTCAACCTTAGGTCCATCAAAAAGTATTCTATTTTGAAAACCACTGGAATACTTTCCTATATCATGATAAAGTCCAATACAATGGCCCAAATCGCTCATTCCAAAGGCAGCAGCAAATTTAGCGCTTAAATTACTCGTTCCTAAAAGATGATCTATCAAAAGCTGCCTGCTTCCATTTTCATTTTTATGTGCTATATAATCCATATTCATCCATCTCCGACAACATCAATTTGATCTTCAGCCAAAAGCTGGGCAATACTAAAACCTAGCTTACCAGCACCAACTATAATAATTCGCATTTTCAGCGCTCCTTTTTATATAATACTGTATTTAATTATAGCACAAATAATTAGTTATAACAAAAAAGTACTTAAGAAGAAAAAACTCCTGCAAATGCGGCGAATCGGCAGCTAGGCCTGTGGCCTGTTCGTTGGATTATTTACATATAGAAAAAGAACCACACCAATAGGTATGGTTCAGACTGTAGAAAAGCCCATGTTTCTCTCTTTGTTAGGGAAGCATGGGTTAATTTATTTAGAAGCTATATTCTGTAACAGCATATCTATTCAAGCAAAATATAGGCATAAAATGGTATGAAAAAAGGCCGCCTGGACCTTTTTCTGTTTTGCGCCATTTCCATGTTGCTAATTTTTTCAAATTCATGGCAGCAAATTTAAGCTTAACCCATGCGTATCCTGTACAGTTCTGCGTACCTCTTTGCATGCCTCGCATCTTCAGCAAATTCAATATAGTCGCTCCAAATATGCTTGGTCACTGTCTTTTCAAATTTAGCGTTATCTGTGCTCACCTTTGTGAAAAACACCACTTTCAGGGTCAGTTGTTGACTGAATAGTTTCCCTGGTTTTAGGTGGTTGGTCGTCGTCATCTTTAAATGGCTTTTTGCCATGTTCTTCTCTATCCTGATTCACTTCCTGTGCCAGCTCTTTTGCATAGCGTTTTGCAGCCACAGGAACAACCTTTTTGCACTGTCTTTTTAGATTAGCATTAGCCTTAATGTAAGTTCCATCTACAAAAACAGCATTGCAATCAATAAATCCGGCATTAGCAGCCTCATCTAAAATCCAATGGAAAATTTTCTCTACAGTATCCTCTGTAAAGCGATGTTTGAAATTATAGCTAACTGTAGAAAAATGAGGCACATTTTTATTCAGAGAATAGCCAATAAACCATCTGTAAGCTACATTTAGGTTTACTTCGTCTAGAGTCCTGCGAAGGGAAGGAATAGCAAAAATATGTTGCAAAAGAACAATTTTGAAAAGGACTACAGGATCAATACTTGGTCTGCCATTGTCCTCACAATACAAATCCTCTACGAAATCATAAATTCTAGTGAAGTCTATAGCCGCATCTATTTTTCTCAAAACATGATTAGCAGGAATTAGATCTTCCATGTTAACAAATTCAAGGATATTACGCTCATTTTGTTCTTTTACCAACATTTTTATCACCCTATTTAATTATATCAAAAAAGGCCGCCTCTCGGCGACCTTTTTCGACAGTCTGAAAGGAGGCAGCTAACGCTGTCTCCTTTTTCTTCTTGATATATGATTATTAAAACATTCCGCGAATCTTCATTGCCTCTATCAAACTGGAAAGAGCCACAATATAAGCAGCTACACGCATATCTACGTCATATTGTTTTGCTTTAGCATGTACTTCTTTAAAGGCTTTAATCATCATAGCAGTCTGTTTTTCGATAACCTCTTCCTCGCTCCAGAAATAACGGTAAAGGTTCTGCACCCATTCAAAATAACTTACGGTCACGCCGCCGCCGTTAGCCAAAATATCCGGTATTACTAAAATACCTTTAGCATCTAAAACAGCGTCTGCAGCAGGAGTAGTCGGTCCATTAGCGCCCTCGCAGATAATTTCAGCCTGTACGGCATCTGCATTTTCTACTGTAATTTGCAGCTCCATAGCGCAGGGAGACAAAATCGTGACTTTCATTGCCAAAAGCTCGGCATTAGTAATTTGTTTGCTGCCGGGGAAATTTACTACACTGCCAGTTTCTTTAACATATTTATCAACTGCATAGCAGTCAAAACCGTCAGGATTATAGATAGCGCCGTAAACATCACTCAAAGCGACTACTTTAACGCCTGCGTCGCAGAACAGTTTAGCCGTCCAGCTGCCTACGTTGCCAAAGCCCTGTACAGCCGCCGTTGCATCCTGAGGCGCAATACCTTTCAGCTTTAAGGCTTCCAAAGCGGCAACTACTACGCCGCGTCCCGTTGCGGCGGTACGTCCTAAAGAACCGCCAACGGCAATTGCCTTACCGGTGATAAAGCCAGGCTCATATTGACCGGTAAGCTTGCTGTATTCGTCCATCATCCAACCCATAATTTGCGCGTTGGTATTCATATCAGGCGCAGGAATATCACGTTTTTCACCAATAATGGGGGCAATTTTGTCAATAAAGCCGCGCGTTAGCGCTTCCAGCTCACGTTTGGAAAGCTTAGCAGGGTCAACAATAATGCCGCCCTTACCGCCGCCATAAGGCAAGCCTGCTACCGCACATTTGCAAGTCATCCAAAAGGCCAAGGTCTTAACCTCGTCCATATTAACGCTTTGATGATAGCGCACGCCGCCCTTTGCCGGTCCAAGGATGGTGCTATGCTGACTGCGGTAGCCGGTGAATACCTTTGTTGTGCCATCATCCATTTTTACAGGAATAGCAACCTCCATAGTACGCTCCGGCGTAGCAATGATCTGTGCTGCTCCAGCATCCAATTTCATTGCTTCAATCGCTTTATTCAACGGAATTTGAGCCATCTCAAAAATATTCATAATCTTGCCTCCTTTGCTGATGGTTTTCCATCTTTAATCATATTATACCTTGTATACAGTATATCTGTAAAGAATTTACTGATAATATCACAAATATTTTTCATTTAATGTATACTATTTTGTTGTAAGTTCGCTAAAAAACATATCTTATTTTAGTCAAAAAAGCTGGCCTGCGATTGCAAGCCAGCTAATGCTTCAATATATAACCATATCACACTATCAAATTTATTATTCCAAGGCAAACTCGTCGTAAACCTTACCAAAATCAATGCCGCCGATGACTCTATTCTTGTACATGGCGCGAATAGCTCTTTCTCCCTCCTCCATGTGCGGAGAAGTAATGCCGTAACGGCGGCTCAACCACACCTCTACAAAGGCGGCCAAATTATCGCAAGCCTTTAAAACCACACCGTCAATCGCATGATAGCCGGGAGCATTATATTTGGCATTTATCTCCTCAATCGTAGATTGCACTACCTTGCCATCCAGCTTAATCCGGTTGGTAAATTCATTCTGCGTATAATACAAAATATCTCCGTGCCAGCTATAAGGCAGCAACGGTAAAATTTTTTCTGCCACCAAGCGCTCCTCAATTTTTTTGATGAGCTCGTCCAAGCCGGGCACACTGCGTTTTACGGGACTAATAATATCTCGCGTTAAAACCTCGGGCAAATCGTGGAATAAGCCGCAGAGAAAATCGCCCACAATGCGTTCGTCGCAGGCTTGTAGCTTAACTGCACAAAAATATCCCATAATAGCCACTAGCAGCACATGTCCCAGCACGGAGGTTTCCGGTACGCGAGGAGATTGCGCCCAGCGCTTTTGAAAGCGCAGTTGACCAATCAAGTCAATAAATTTGCTGCTTTTACCTTTTAAAGCCAGCTTTTTAACTGCCGCCAAATCGTAATGATCCTCCAGCTCGCTTTCGATAATGGCTTTGGTGTCCTCACTGCCATAGATGCCTTCGTTGAAATGGTAAATTATTTCAAATTCCCATTTGGTTGCTAAATAGTGAGCAGCTCGCAGCAGCTTTTTTTCCATGGGGCAATAGCTTTCATCCTCCAAGTATCTTTGCATTTTCTGCATAAAATCCTCTTGGATGTCGGGAATTCTGCGGCGCAGCTCTCCATAAACCCATTCGTTTAATTCTTTGCCATAAACACGCATCATCTCATGAAATACTGTCGGCTTAATATCCGTCAGTACATTGCGCTGTAAAAACTCAAAAATACCGCCCTCAATCAAGCTACGCCAATTTATTTTTGCGCCGTGGTCGTCTTCTTCGTGACGTGCCAGTACATAAACAATCATCATTTTATGCGCCTGCTTATCTAATTCCGTAAAACCGCTGGGACGAATATGCTCATTCCAACGCTGAATATGCGCTGCTTCATATAAAAATTCTATAAAACTTTTTGTCAACATTCTATCAACTCCTCTATTCTTAACAAATAACTATTTTTACTATTCAATTAAAACACAGAGAAATGGAGCTCTCTATCTATAATTAAATAGCAAAAGCAGCTATTTGGCAAGTAAAAAGATAAAGAAAAAGCAGGAACCGAAGTTCCTGCTCTTGGATGCTCTTATGATTAGATGAGCTCAATGATAGCCATTTCAGCAGCATCACCGCGACGGGGACCTACTCTGTAAATACGAGTAAAGCCGCCTTGTCTGCCTTCATATTTCGGAGCGATTTCTTCAAACAGTTTTTTGGTAACAGTTTCGTCAACCAAAACTTCCAAAACCTGACGGCGAGCGTGCAGGTCATTGCGTTTTGCCAAAGTGATCAGCTTAGCGGACAGCTTAGCTACTTCTTTAGCTTTAGTAATGGTGGTTTCGATTCTGCCATATTTGAAGAAGGAAGTTAAAATGCTGCGAAACAGAGCTTTACGGTTGCTGGAGTTACGACCCAGTTTTCTGTATGCCATTTGCTTCTGACCCCCTTAATTATTCTTCATCGTTTTTGCGTAAAGACAATCCCAAGTCGCTAAGTTTTTTCTTAACTTCATCCAAGGATTTCTTACCCAAGTTACGAACCTTCATCATATCTTCTTCAGATTTCATGGTCAATTCCTCAACGGTATTGATCCCCGCACGACGCAGGCAGTTATTGCTGCGAACGGACAAGTCAAGATCGTCGATAGACATTGCCGCCGGTCCATCAGCCTTAGAATCATCAGATGCGGAATCATTACCACCTTTTACAGTAATAGAACCGCCATCAGGATCACCTGTATGGAACAACTTGAGATAATCAATTAAGATGCCGGAAGCTATGTTTACAGCTTCATCAGGCATAACGCTGCCATCAGTCCAAACTTCCAAAGTCAGTTTATCATAGTTGGTAACGTTGCCGACGCGGGTATCATTAACTGCAAATTTAACTCTAGTAATAGGAGAGTAAATTGAATCTACCGGGATAACGCCGATAGGTTGATCCGGCTGTTTATTTTTGTCTGCGGGTACATAACCCAGACCTTTATCAATATGGATTTCCATATTGAAAACAGCGTCCTTATCCAAAGTTGCAATGTGCAGCTCAGGGTTTAAAATCTCTACATCACTGTCGGCAATAATATTAGCAGCAGTAACTTCTTGCTCACCAGAGCATTCAATTCGCAGGACTTTTTCCCCTTCGCCTTCCATTTTCAGGCACAAGGCCTTGATGTTCAGAATAATGTCAGCAACATCTTCACGAACACCAGGAATAGTAGCAAATTCATGCAGCACACCGTCAATTTTGACATAGGTTACTGCGGCACCGGACAGAGAGGAAAGCAATACACGACGCAGGCTGTTGCCCAGTGTAATACCATAGCCTCTCTCCAAGGGCTCCCAAACAAATTTGCCATAGCGACCATCTTCGCTGATTTCAGCTGTAACCATCTTAGGTTTTTCAATTTCAATCATTCGGAAAGCCTCCTTCTTTCGCGTATTACCACAATACGTCTCTCAGTGGGTGGCACAAGATGTTCACTAATTATTTAGAGTACAATTCAACGATGAAGTGCTCTTCGATAGGAACATCAATTTCCTCACGAGTCGGGAAACGGTCTACTTTGCCGCCCAAATTAGCAGCATCCAGAACCAGCCAAGCCGGAACTGCTTTAGTAGCCAGAGTTTCGTCCATGCCTTTGAAATATTCTTTAGCACGGCTGTTTTCCATTACGCTTACAACATCGCCGGCTTTAACCAAAGCGGAAGGAATGTCCAAACGTTTGCCGTTAACAGCAATGTGGCCATGTCTTACGATTTGACGAGCTTGACGGCGGGTGTTAGCCAAGCCAAGGCGGAAAACAACGTTGTCAATTCTTCTTTCCAAAAGGATCAGCAGGTTTTCGCCAGTGATGCCTTCCATCTTTTTAGCTTTATCATAGTAGCCGCGGAATTGTTTTTCCAGCACGCCATAGATAAATTTAGCTTTTTGTTTTTCAGTTAATTGAATGCCATACTCGCTTTTCTTTCTGTTTTGGCGTTTAGCTTGGCGTTTAGATTCCTTGCTAATGCCCAGAAAAGCCGGAGTAAGACCTAAAGATCTGCATCTTTTCAGGACAGGCGTTCTATCAATTGCCATCTATTTACACCTCCAATTATACTCTTCTACGTTTCGGCGGACGGCAGCCATTATGCGGAATCGGAGTTACGTCTTTAATAGAGTTAACTTCCAAGCCTGCAGCTTGAAGTGCACGAATTGCAGCTTCACGGCCAGCGCCAGGGCCTTTTACGAATACTTCAACATTTTTCAAGCCATGTTCCATTGCAGCTTTGGTTGCTTCTTCTGCAGCCATTTGTGCAGCAAACGGAGTGCTCTTACGGCTGCCACGGAAACCGAGACCGCCTGCGGAGGCCCAGCTCAAAACGTTACCTTCAGTATCGGAGATGGTAACGATAGTATTATTGAAGGTGGAGCGAATGTGTGCTACACCGTTAATTACGTTTTTGCTAACTTTCTTTTTGTTGCGAACAACTTTCTTGCCAGCCACTGGTTTATCCCTCCCTCGCTAATTATTTCTTTTTGCCTGCAATAGTACGTTTCGGACCTTTACGGGTGCGGGCATTGTTTTTGGTATTTTGACCGCGTACAGGCAGACCCATACGATGTCTGCGGCCGCGATAGGAACCAATTTCAATTAAACGTTTGATATTGAGGGATTCCTCACGGCGGAGGTCACCTTCTACTTTATAGTCACTGTCCAAAGTCTCACGAATCTTGGCAACCTCTTCTTCAGTCAGGTCGCGAACGCGAGTATCAGGATTGATACCAGTTTTAGCTAAGATTTCACGAGAGAGAGTCAGGCCGATACCATAAATATACGGCAGTGCATACTCAATACGTTTATCTCTCGGCAAATCGACACCAGAAATACGTGCCATTAATGTGCACCTCCTTCTTAACCTTGTTTTTGTTTATGCTTCGGATTTTCGCAAATTACCATTACATGGCCTTTACGTTTAATGACTTTGCATTTTTCACATATTGGCTTAACAGACGGTCTTACTTTCATAATTTAAACCTCCTCTTTGCCTGTCTTGGTTATTTATACCGATAAGTAATTCTTCCACGATTGAGGTCGTACGGAGTAAGCTCCACGGTAACCTTATCACCAGGCAAAATCTTGATGAAGTTCATACGAATCTTACCGGATATATGTGCTAGAATTACATGACCGTTTACCAGTTGTACTTGGAACATAGCATTGGGAAGTGCTTCAAGAATTGTGCCTTCAACCTCAATTACATCCTGTTTGGACACTTCTTTACCTCCTTATTTGCTACATCCGAGACTAGCCTTAACGTCAGCGTAAACCTTATCGATAGCCTGGAGGCCGTCGATGTCTTTGAATAAGCCTTGTTTGGTATAGTACTCGATCAACGGTTCAGTTTGAGCATGATATGCTTGTAAACGATTCTTTACGGTTTCCTCTTTATCATCGTCACGTTGATAGAGGTTGCCGCCGCACTTATCGCAAACGCCTTCTACCTTGCTGGGATTAAAGCTTACGTGATAGGTTGCACCGCATGCTTTGCAGATGCGGCGACCGGTTACGCGGCCAACCAACTCGGAATCAGGAACTGCGATATTAACTACACCGGTCAATTTAATGCCCAGGTCTTTCAGGATTCCGTCAAGAGCAACTGCTTGCTCCTCAGTTCTCGGGAAACCATCTAAAATGAAGCCATTTGCACATTCGGGTTTGGACAAGCCTTCACGAACAATGCCAATGGTTACAACGTCGGGAACTAAGCCACCGGCGTCCATGTATCTTTTCGCCTCTTTACCAAGTTCGGTGCCTTGCTTTACGGCAGCACGGAACATGTCACCTGTAGAGATGTGAGGGATTTTAAATTCATCAATGAGTCTTTCTGCTTGAGTGCCTTTGCCGGCACCCGGAGGTCCCATTAAAAGAATGTACATTCTGAATTCCTCCTATTTCATAAAGCCATGATAATGACGCATCAGTACCAGAGACTCTATCTGCTTCATAGTATCCAATGCAACACCAACTACGATCAAAAGAGCAGTACCACCGAAGTAAATACCTTCTATGTGGGTTATCCAAGCAATAGCATGAGGCATCAGCGCAATTAAAGAGAGGAAGACGGCGCCTGCCAGAGTTATTCTGGACATTACTCTATCCAAATAATCTGTTGTAGGTTTACCGGGACGAAGTCCTGGAATAAAACCACCGTTCTTTTTGATGTTATCGGAAAGATCTCCGATATTAAAGCTTACTGCCGTATAGAAGTAAGTAAAGAAAAAAATCATCAGAACGTAAAGCGTAGTTTGGACTGGACTGCCCCACTCAAACCATTTACCTAAAGTTTTAATCCAAGGAACATCAACAAACTGAGCTATAGTTACCGGAAACATCAACACTGAAGAAGCGAAGATGATGGGAATAACGCCAGCTGTATTTACCTTTAAAGGAATATAGCTTGTATGACCGCCATAAGCCTTTTTACCTACAACACGCTTAGCATATTGAACGGGAATTTTGCGAATACCTTGGGAAATTATAATTACAAAAACAATCATCGCCAAGGCAATAGCCGCGAACAAAATTACGTTCAAAATGTTGACCGTGCCTGCTTGCAAATATTGGAAAATTATTTTTAAACCGTCAGGCAATCGGGATACGATACCGGCAAAGATGATTAAAGAAATACCGTTGCCGACACCGCGAGCAGTCATCTGCTCACCTATCCACATAAGAAAAATTGTACCTGCTGTAAGAGTTAAGGCAATCAGCAGAACCGAGCCGATTCCGGGGTTATTGATTGCCATTCTCAGGCCGTAAGCCATACCGCAGGCTTGGACAAACGCCAAAGCCACCGTCAGCATACGAGTGAGCTTTGTCGTTTTCTTGTAGCCTTCTTCGCCCTCCTTGGACCATTGCTCCAAGGTAGGTACAACCACCTTCAACAGCTGCAAAATAATTGAAGCATTGATATATGGGGTAATACTCATAGCAAAAATTGAGAATTTGCTCAAGGCGCCGCCGCTGAACATATCCAACAGACCAAATAAATTGCCGCTGCGGAAAAGCTGCTCAATTACTGAAGCGTTTACGCCAGGAACAGGTATATGTGTTCCAGCCCTGAATACGACGAACATGGCGAGAGTAAATATAACTTTTTGCCTGAGTTCTGTAATTCTAAATATGTTTGCAAGGGCTGCTAACACTTTAGATCACCTCAATCTTACCGCCAGCTGCAATGATTTTTTCTTCAGCAGATTTGCTGAAGCCCATAGCTTGAACAGTAAGCTTTTTGGTCAATTCACCATTGCCAAGAATACGGATACCGTCGCGAATATTTTTAACGATACCTTCTTCAATGAGCATTACGGGTTCAACAACAGTACCGTCTTCAAAACGATTGAGTACGGAAACGTTGATTTCTACATAATCCTTACCAAATTTATTGTAGAAGCCGCGTTTCGGAAGACGCAGGTACAAAGGTCTTTGACCACCCTCAAAACCAGGGCGCTTAACGCCGCCGGAACGAGATTTTTGGCCTTTTTGGCCTTTACCGGAAGTTTTGCCAAGACCGGAGCCCAAGCCGCGGCCTACGCGAACTGCTACACGTTTAGATCCCGGAGCGGGAGACAATTCATGTAATTTCATCTTCAAGTACACCTCCTTGTCTTACGCTTCTTCAACTTTCACGAGATGTTCTACTTTATGAATCATGCCGCGAATAGTCGGAGTATCTTCTTTAACTACGCTAGTATTGATTTTGCCTAAGCCCAATGCCTTAACGGTTGCGCGTTGATCTTTGGGATAACCGATCAGGCTGCGGGTCAGGGTAACTTTAATTTGTGCCATGACAAATTCCTCCTTAGCCCAACAATTCTTCTACGGTTTTACCACGCAGAGCTGCAACAGATTCAGCACTCTTCAAAGATTTCAAACCCTCAATGGTTGCACGAACCATGTTGTTCGGGTTGGAAGAGCCTTGAGATTTAGTCAGAATATCACGAACGCCTGCCAATTCCAATACGGCACGAACAGGACCGCCAGCGATAACGCCGGTACCTTCTCTAGCCGGTTTCAGGAATACGCGGCCTGCGCCGAATACGCCAATGATTTCATGAGGAATGGTAGTGCCTACCAAAGGAACGCTAACCAGGTTTTTCTTAGCGTCTTCAACGCCTTTGCGAATAGCTTCAGGAACCTCTGCAGCTTTACCCAGGCCCATACCTACATGACCATTTTCATCACCTACAACAACAAGTGCAGCGAAGGAGAAACGACGTCCGCCTTTAACAACCTTAGCAACACGGTTGATGAAAACGACTTTTTCTTGTAATTCGTTTTCTTTATTTTCGAAGTTCGCCACTTTATTTCCTCCTTCTCTTAGAATACAAGGCCAGCTTCGCGAGCAGCTTCTGCCAAAGCAGCAACACGGCCGTGGTACAGATAACCGCCACGATCGAATACTACTTCTTTAACGCCTTTAGCCAGTGCCTTTTCAGCGATTGCCTTACCTACAGCTTTAGCAGCTTCAATGTTGCCGCCGTAGTTTTCTTTCAGATTCTTTTCAATGGTGCTAGCAGCGGCGATGGTTTCGCCGGTCTCATCGTTAATAACCTGTGCATAAATGTTAGCCAGGGAACGATACACGTTCAGACGAGGTTTTTCTGCAGTACCGATGATATATCTACGAGAACGGAGATGACGTTTTTGACGTTTCTCGTTTTTATCAACTCTGTTAAACAAGAGTTTCACTCCCTTCTTTTAGAAATTATTTCTTGCCTTTAGCGCCTGCTTTACCAATCTTACGACGAACATGTTCGCCTTCATAACGAATACCTTTACCTTTATAGGGTTCAGGCGGACGCAGGGTGCGGATATCAGCAGCAACTGCACCTACCATTTCTTTATTAGCGCCGCTTACGATAATTTTGTTCGGAGCGGGAACCTCAAAAGTAATGCCAGCAGGCGGCTCTTTTACAACCGGGTGAGAGAAACCCAGAGTGAAGTTAATATTGTTGCCTTGTTTAGCAGCACGGTAACCAACGCCTTGAATTTCCAAGGTCTTGGAGAAACCGGTGGTTACGCCGATGATCATGTTGTTGATCAAAGTACGGGACAGACCATGCAGAGCGCGGTTTTCTTTTTCGTCGTTCGGACGTTCAACAGTAATAACACCGTTGTCCATGGTCAATTTCATGTTTTTGCTGATTTGGCGAGCCAATTCGCCTTTAGGACCTTTAACGGTCACATAGTTGTTTTCAATGGTAACTGTTACACCAGCGGGAACAGTAATTGGCATTTTACCAATTCTAGACACTTGCGAGCACCTCCTATCTTTTCAGTATTACCATACGTATGCAAGAACTTCGCCGCCCAAGCCCGCTTTACGAGCTGCTTTGTCGGTCATCAAGCCTTGGGAAGTAGAAATTAATGCAATACCCAGACCTCCGAGGACTCTAGGCAGTTGGTCTTTTTGAGAGTAAACTCTCAGACCGGGTTTGGAAATACGTTTAATACCGGAGATAACTTTCTCTTTATTTGCACCGTATTTCAGGCTGACTTTGATAACACCTTGCTTGTTGTCAGCAATAACTTCAAAATCTTTAATGAATCCCTCAGCTTTCAGAATTTCTGCGATAGCAAGTTTCATCTTGCTGCTGGGGATTTCAACTTTATCGTGATGAACTGAATTTGCGTTACGAATACGGGTAAGCATATCAGCAATCGGGTCGGTCATTACCATACTTAAATACCCTCCTTCCTTGTTGTCTGTCTTACCAGCTTGCTTTAGTTACGCCCGGAATAGCACCTTTGTAAGCATATTCACGGAAGCAGATACGGCAGAGGCCAAATTTACGCATATAGCCATGAGGTCTGCCGCATACTTTGCAGCGGTTATATTGGCGAACTTCATATTTAGGTTCGCCTTTCCATTTTTCAATCAGGGCTTTTTTAGCCACGGTATTCCCTCCTCACTTATGCGCCAAACGGCATTCCGAGAAGTCTGAGCAATTCTCTAGCTTCTTCGTCAGTCTTAGCGGTAGTTACAATGATGATATCCATGCCACGAACTTTATCGATCTTATCGTATTCGATTTCCGGGAAAATCAATTGTTCTTTGAGGCCCAAAGCGTAGTTGCCGCGGCCGTCAAAAGCAGAAGCGCTAACACCGCGGAAGTCACGTACACGCGGAAGAGCGAGATTCATCAGTTTATCAAGGAAATAGTACATGCGATCGCCACGCAGGGTAACTTTAGCCCCCAAAGGCATACCTTGACGTACTTTGAAAGCTGCAATGGATTTTTTAGCTTTAGTGATTACAGGTTTCTGACCTGCAATTTGAGTCATATCAGCAACTGCGGATTCCAAAGCTTTGCTGTTGCCAACTGCTTCGCCAACACCCATGTTGATGATTACTTTCTCAAGTTTAGGAATTTCCATTACATTTTTATATTGGAATTTGTCTTGAAGTCCTTTAACAACTTCAGCCAAATATTTTTCTTGCAATCTGGTCTTTGCCATTCAGTAAGTTCCTCCTTTCCCGGAAAATTATTTATCGATTACTTCACCGCATTTTTTGCAGGTTCTTACGAAAGCACCAGCAACTTCGGTCTTTTTAATACGGGTAGCTTTTTTACAAGCCGGGCATACCACCATTACTTTAGAAGCAGAAATCGGAGCTTCCTTAGTAATAATACCGCCTTGAGGATTTGCTTGAGACGGTTTGGTATGACGTTTTACTTTATTGATGCCTTCAACAACCACTTTGGCTTTCTTCGGCAGAGCTTCAACGATCTTACCTTGCTTGCCTTTGTCCTTACCGGACAAAACAAGAACGGTATCGCCTTTTTTAACATGCAGCTTTACAGCATTTGCCATGTCAAGAACACCTCCTTACAGTGCGTTATCTAATTTCTTACAGCACTTCCGGTGCCAGAGAAATGATTTTCATGAAGTCTTTTTCACGGAGCTCACGAGCAACAGGCCCAAAAATACGGGTGCCGCGAGGGCTCTTGTCGTCTTTAATAATTACAGCAGCGTTCTCATCGAAGCGGATGTAGGAACCGTCAGCGCGGCGAACACCCTTAGCGGAACGAACAACAACTGCTTTAACTACGTCACCTTTTTTTACAACGCCACCGGGTGATGCATCTTTAACAGCACATACGATAACGTCACCGATATTAGCATATTTACGGTAAGAACCGCCTAATACACGGATACACATAACCTTCTTAGCGCCAGTGTTATCACCAACATTAAGGATAGTTTGTTGTTGTATCATGGATTTCCCTCCCTTGCCGGACTAGCACTCGGCAAAATTATTTTGCACGCTCTAAAATCTCAATAACGCGCCAGCATTTATCTTTGGACAGCGGACGAGTCTGCATAATTTGGACTACGTCGCCAATGTGTGCTTCGTTATTTTCGTCATGAGCTTTAAATTTAATAGTATGTTGTACGCCTTTTTTGTACAGCGGATGCTGAACGAAACGTTCTACTGCAACTACTACAGTTTTCTGCATTTTATCGCTGACAACTTTACCAACACGGGTAACACGTGCGTTTCTTTCTTCGGTCACGACTGTTTCCTCCTTGTTATACTTCAAAACAGTTAAGCCTTGAGCTCACGTTCACGCTGGATTGTTTTGATACGGGCAATGGATTTTTTAACGTCACGAATTTTTAACGGGTTTTCACATTGACCGGTTGCCATTTGAAAACGCAGATTGAAAAGCTGTTCTTTCAAATCTGCCAATTTGGTGTCTAACTCAGCAGCAGACAATTCACGAATTTCTGTTGTTTTCATTAAGCTTCACCACCCTTTTCTTGTGCGGCAGCTTCTGCTTCCTGTTGTGCTTTGGTTACAAATTTGCATTTGATAGGCAGTTTATGGCTTGCCAAACGCATAGCTTCCTTAGCAACTTCTTCGCTTACACCGTTCATTTCGAACAGAACGCGACCAGGTTTAACTACTGCTACCCAGTATTCCGGAGAACCTTTACCGGAACCCATACGAGTTTCAGCAGGTTTTGCGGTAATCGGTTTGTCAGGGAAAATTTGAATCCATACTTGGCCGCCACGTTTAATATAACGAGTCATAGCAATACGAGCTGCTTCGATTTGACGGTTAGTAATCCAAGCGGGTTCCAGTGCTACCAGACCAAAATCGCCATGAGCAATTTTATTGCCACGCATAGCACGACCGGTCATACGACCTCTATGTTGTTTACGATGTTTAACTCTCTTCGGTAATAACATGTCTGATTATGCCTCCTTTGCCGGAGCAGCCTTAACTGCTTCTTTGCTTTCAGGAAGAACTTCGCCTTTGTAGATCCATACCTTAATGCCGATACGGCCATAAGTGGTATGAGCTTCTGCAGTGCCATAATCAATGTCAGCACGCAGAGTGTGCAGAGGAATGCTGCCTTCACGATAAGACTCGCTACGGGCAATTTCAGCACCGCCCAGACGACCACCGCAGGTAATTTTAATACCCTTAGCGCCCATACGCATGGTGCGACCAACGCATTGTTTCATTGCACGACGGAAAGCAATACGGCGTTCCAATTGAGCTGCAATGTTCTCTGCAACCAAGGTTGCGTCCATATCCGGGGTTTTAACTTCTACAATGTTGATGTCGATAGCGCTTTCAGTCATTTTCTTCAGGTCGGATTTGAGCAGTTCAATGTTGCTGCCTTGACGACCGATTACCATACCAGGTTTTGCAGTATGGATGGAAATGCGGGCTTTGTTGGATGCGCGTTCGATTTCTACCTTGGAGATACCGGACAAGAACAATTTTTCTTTAATGAATTCACGGATTTTAATATCTTCTAACAAGTACTTCTCATAGTCTTTATCAGCGTACCATTTGGAATCCCAGCCTTTGATAACGCCAACACGCAGACCATGCGGATTAACTTTTTGACCCACTATCTTTTCCCTCCTTCTGACGGGATATTATTTTTCTTTAACTGCTACAGTTACATGGCTAGAGCGTTTCAAAATTTTGAAAGCCTGTCCACGGGAACGGGGATGAATGCGTTTCATGGTCGGACCTGCATCAACGAAGCAGGAAGATACGATCAGATTATCCACGTTCATGTCAAAGTTATGTTCTGCATTTGCAACTGCACTGCGCAGAACTTTCTCTATTACCTCAGAACCAACCTTCGGGGTGAATTTGAGGATAGCGAATGCTTCACCAACGGATTTGCCGCGGATCAGATTGATTACGATGCGCAGTTTGCGCGGAGCAATGCGGATATATTTAGCAACTGCTTTTGCTTCCATTCTTTATTTCCTCCCTTCCCCTTATTTTAAGCCGGTGGTCTTATCTGCGTGACCTTTGTAAGTACGAGTAGGAGCAAATTCTCCCAATTTGTGGCCTACCATATCCTCGGTAATAAATACCGGAACATGTTTGCGTCCGTCATGAACCGCAATGGTGTGACCAACGAAAGACGGAATAATAGTAGAGCTGCGAGACCAAGTCTTAACAACTTTTTTATCATTAGCGGCATTAAGCGCGTCAATTTTTTTCAAAAGACTTGCATGGACAAAAGGTCCTTTTTTAACTGATCTGGACACTAGGTTAGCCTCCTTTCTTTATCCTGTTCTATTATTTTGTTCTACGTTTCAAAATTAATTTAGTAGAAGCTTTTTTCTCTTTGCGAGTACGAGTACCGAATGCACATTTACCCCAAGGAGTAACAGGACGCTTACGACCAACGGGGGAGTGGCCTTCGCCGCCGCCGTGCGGATGGTCGTTCGGGTTCATTACAACGCCGCGGTTTGCAGGACGGATACCCAACCAACGGCTACGGCCTGCTTTACCGATGCAGATATTTTCAGCATCAATGTTGCCAACCATACCAATGGTTGCACGGCAGTTGATATGTACTTTACGGATTTCGCCAGAGGGCAGACGCAGCAGAGCATAGTCGCCTTCTTTAGCCATCAGCTGAGCACTAGTACCAGCGCTGCGAGCCATTTGGCCGCCCTTACCGATTTTCATTTCTACATTGTGTACGGTAGTACCAAGAGGAATGTTTTTCAGCGGCAGGCAGTTACCGGTTTTGATATCTGCGTCAGCACCGCTTACTACGGTATCGCCAACCTTAAGGTCCAGCGGAGCGATGATGTAACGTTTTTCGCCGTCTGCATAATTTACTAAAGCGATGCGAGCGTTACGGTTAGGATCGTATTCAATGGTAGCAACTTTAGCGGGAATGCCGTCTTTATTGCGTTTGAAGTCAATGATACGATATTGTCTTTTATGGCCGCCGCCTTGATGACGGACAGTCATTTTACCGGTATTGTTACGGCCAGCGTGTTTATCGAGTTTTTCAACAAGCGGGCGGTAAGGCTTGTCAGTCGTAATCTCTTCGAAGGCAGACACAGTAATAAAGCGTCTGGAAGGAGAATACGGATTAAAGCTTTTAATAGCCATTTAACTTGACCTCCTATTATACGTTAATTACATTCCTTCGAAAAGGGGAATCGTATTGCCTTCAGCAAGCTTCACGATTGCTTTCTTATAATCGGAACGTTTGCCAACATATTTACCCATACGTTTGGTTTTGCCCATAACGCGGATAGTGTTTACATTAACAACCTTTACGCCAAAAACTGCTTCTACAGCTTGACGAATTTCTACTTTGTTAGCGTCCAGGGGAACCTGGAAGGTGTATTTGTTCTCCTGCATCATCTGAGAAGTCTTTTCAGTGATGATGGGGCGAAGCAGTAAATCGCGAGGATTAGCAGCCATTATGCGAGCACCTCCTCAATTTTTTCTACAACATCTTTAGCAAGGAAAACCTTGCTGCTGTTCAGGATATCAAAGCAGTTCAGGCCCGTGTTGGTGATGGTAGTAACCTTCGGCAGATTACGAGCGGAAAGCTCAACATTTGCATTGGAACCATCGGTAATGATCAGAGCCTTTTTGTCAGCAGCTTCGAAAGCGTTAAGCATGGAAGCTACTTGTTTAGTTTTGGGAGCGTCGAAAGCCAAGCCCTCAACTACAACCAATTCACCTGCTGCAACTTTAGCAGAGAGTGCGCAGCACAGTGCCAAACGACGAGCTTTGCGGGGCATTTTCTTTGCATAGCTGCGGGGTTGGGGACCAAAGGTGCAGCCGCCACCTACCCAAATAGAAGAACGGTTAGAGCCGCAACGAGCATGACCGGTACCTTTTTGTTTCCAAGGCTTACGGCCACCGCCACGAACCATACCACGGGTCTTGGTTGCGGAAGTACCTTGACGTTGATTTGCAAGCTGCATTACAACTGCTTGATGTACTACAGCTTCGTTAAATTCAGCGCCAAATACGGAATCATTTAATTCTATTTCACCGGCAACTTGACCGGCCAGATTATATACTGATAACTTCGGCATTTAGAAGCATCCTCCTTTCTTTCGCTTATCTTATTTCTTAGGTTTTACGGTTTCTTTAATAACTACGTAAGAACCGGTAGCACCAGGAATGGCGCCCTTAACTAAAATAAGATTACGTTCTGCGTCTACACGAACAACAGCCAGACGTTGAACGGTTACATTTTGATTACCCATACGGCCAGGCAGTTTTTTGCCTTTAATTACGCGGCCGCCAGGACCAGAATGCATGGGACCCATAGAACCGGGTTCACGATGAGATTTGGAACCGTGTTTCATAGGACCACGAGCGAAATTGTGACGCTTAATAGTGCCTGCAAAGCCTTTGCCGCGGGATACGCCGCTTGCATCGATCAATTCACCAGCTTCGAAAATGTCAGCGGTAATTTTTTGACCAATTGTATATTCAGAAGGAGCAGACAGACGCAATTCTCTGACAAACTTAACCGGTGCTACGCCAGCTTTGTCAAAATGGCCTTTCATCGGTTTGGTGGTATGTTTTTCTTTGATTTCACCAAAACCAAGTTGAACAGCGTTGTAACCATCTGTTTCTTCGGTTTTGTTTTGAAGTACTACGCAAGGACCTGCTTCTACAACAGTTACAGGAATCAGCTTGCCGTCAGCTTCAAAAATTTGGGTCATGCCCAGTTTCTTGCCTAAGATACCTTTAGCCATTATTGCACCTCCTCCTTACAGTTTAATTTCGATATCTACGCCAGCGGGAAGATCAAGACGCATCAAAGCATCTACGGTCTTAGCGGTGGGTTCCAGAATGTCTACAAGTCTTTTGTGAGTACGCATTTCGAATTGCTCACGGGAATCTTTGTTTACATGCGGAGAACGCAGAATAGTGTAAATGTTTTTCTCAGTAGGAAGGGGAATCGGACCGGAAACTTGTGCGCCGGTGCGTTTTGCAGTTTCTACAATCTTTGTAGCACTTTGATCAAGTGCTTTGTGGTCATACGCTTTCAGGCGTATTCTAATCTTTTGAGACTTAGCCATTAAAAAAATAACCTCCTAAAATCGCCCAGTTTCTATGAACGGACATACTCCGTGAAAATCTCCCTGTCTAACAGGCAAGCAACCTTTCACATCATCGCAGGGCCATACCAACAAACATAAGAATATGAGGGGGTGACTATCCCCCCTCATATAAATCAGGGATCTAACTTAAAATTAAAATTTCCGGAATTAAGCTTCTTCAACTTCGGAAACAACGCCGGCGCCAACGGTACGACCGCCTTCGCGGATAGCGAAACGCAGACCTTTTTCAATAGCGATCGGGGTGATCAGTTCTACTTCCATGGTTACGTTATCGCCAGGCATTACCATTTCTACACCCTCGGGCAGCTCAGTTACGCCGGTTACGTCGGTGGTGCGGAAATAGAATTGGGGACGATAGCCATTGAAGAACGGGGTGTGACGGCCGCCTTCTTCTTTGGTCAGTACATATACTTCACCTTTGAATTTGGTGTGCGGATGAATGCTGTTCGGTTTTGCCAATACTTGGCCGCGCTCGATTTCTTTACGGTCAACGCCACGCAGCAGGCAGCCAACGTTATCGCCGGCTACTGCTTCGTCCAACAGTTTGCGGAACATTTCTACGCCGGTTACTACGGTAGATTTCTTTTCTTCCTTCATACCAACGATTTCTACGGTGTCGCCAACTTTTACAGTGCCACGCTCTACACGGCCGGTTGCTACTGTGCCGCGGCCGGTGATGGTAAATACGTCTTCGACAGGCATCAGGAACGGTTTGTCGGTTGCACGTTCCGGCAGCGGAATATAGCTGTCTACTGCATCCATCAGTTCCATGATTTTTTCTTCATATTTTTTGTCGCCTTCCAAAGCTTTCAGAGCAGAACCTGCAATTACGGGAATGTCGTCGCCGGGGAAGTCATAGGAGCTTAAGAGTTCGCGAACTTCCATTTCTACCAATTCCAGCAGCTCTTCGTCGTCTACCATATCTACCTTGTTCAGGAATACTACCATTGCAGGTACGCCTACTTGACGAGCCAGCAGAATGTGCTCACGGGTTTGAGGCATCGGGCCGTCAGCAGCAGATACTACTAGGATTGCGCCGTCCATTTGAGCAGCGCCGGTAATCATGTTCTTTACATAGTCGGCATGGCCCGGGCAGTCAACGTGTGCATAGTGACGGGTTTCGGTTTGATATTCAACGTGAGAGGTGTTGATGGTAATACCGCGTTCGCGTTCTTCCGGAGCTTTATCAATCATGGAGTAGTCCATGAATTCTGCGCCGCCGCGCTCTGCCAAAACTTTGGTGATGGCTGCGGTCAGTGTAGTCTTGCCATGGTCAACGTGACCGATGGTGCCGATATTCAGATGGGGTTTAGTTCTTTCATATTTAGCTTTTGCCATTGTGAATTTCCTCCTTAAGATTGTTTCTTAAAACTAGGCTTAGTTAGTGCCTTTGTTTTTAGCAATGATTGCTTCAGCAATATTCTTAGGTACATCTTCATAGTGGTCAACTTCCATAGAGTAGTTGCCACGACCCTGAGTCTTGCTGCGCAGGTCGGTTGCATAACCGAACATTTCAGCCAGCGGAACGAATGCATGAATTACTTGTGCACCGTTGCGGGCTTCCATACCTTCAATGCGACCACGACGAGAGTTTACGTCGCCGATTACATCGCCCATATACTCTTCAGGAACAGTAATTTCTACTTTCATATAGGGTTCCAAGATAACCGGGTTAGCTTTTTCAGCGCCGCTTCTAAAGCCCATAGAACCAGCAATCTTAAATGCCATTTCAGAAGAGTCGACTTCATGATAAGAACCGTCGTATACAGCAACAGCGATATCAACCATCGGATAACCAGCAACTACGCCATTTTCCATTGCTTCTTTAACGCCCGCTTCAATAGGAGCAATATATTCCTTAGGAATAGCACCGCCGACAACTTTGTTCTCAAACAGGAAGCCTTCGCCAGGCTCACGCGGAGTGATTTCCAACCAGCAGTGACCATATTGGCCTTTACCGCCGGACTGACGAACAAATTTGCCCTCAGCTTTAACAGATTTGCGAATGGTTTCGCGGTAAGCAACCTGCGGATTACCAACAGTGCAGCCTACTTTGAATTCACGCAGCAGACGGTCAACAATGATATCCAAATGAAGCTCGCCCATACCGGAAATAATGGTTTGCGAGGTTTCAGGATCAGTGTGAACGCGGAAGGTCGGATCTTCTTCAGCCAGTTTTTGCAAAGCAATACCCATTTTTTCTTGGTCTGCTTTAGTTTTAGGTTCAACTGCAACGGAGATAACCGGATCAGGGAATACCATGGATTCCAAAATAATTTCGTTCTTTTCGTCGCAGAGAGTATCACCGGTAGTAGTGTCTTTCAGGCCTACAGCTGCTGCAATATCACCAGAGTAAACCATGTCGATTTCTTCACGGTGGTTAGCATGCATTTGCAGGATACGGCCGATACGCTCACGTTTGCCCTTAGAAGAGTTATATACATAAGAGCCGGAGGTTAAAGTACCGGAGTATACACGAAAGAATGCCAGCTTACCAACGAAAGGATCGGTAGCAATCTTGAAAGCCAAAGCTGCAAAGGGAGCCTCGTCGGAGGACGGACGCTCGTCTTCTTCACCGGTTTCAGGATTTACGCCTTTGATATTAGGAATATCAGTAGGAGCAGGCATAAATTGGATTACAGCGTCCAGCATAGGCTGAACACCTTTGTTCTTGTAGGAAGAGCCGCAGCATACGGGGGTCATCTTGCAAGCAATGGTCTGCTTACGAATACCAGCGATGATTTCCTCTTCAGTCAGTTCTTCACCTTCCAAATATTTCATCATCAGCTCGTCATCGCTTTCAGCAACTGCTTCCAACAGAGCTGCACGATATTCTTCAGCTTTTTCCTTCATATCTTCAGGAATTTCGACGAATTCTTCTTCTTTACCCAGCTTATCGTCATAAACGATTGCTCTCATTTTGATGAGGTCTACCATGCCTTCGAAAGTATCTTCAAAGCCGATAGGCAGTTGAATAGGTACAGCATTGGCATTCAGACGGGTTCTCATCATATCAATTACACGATAGAAATCTGCACCGGTAATATCCATTTTGTTTACATATGCCATACGGGGAACGTTGTATTTGTCAGCCTGACGCCAAACGGTTTCAGATTGAGGTTCAACGCCGCCTTTAGCACAGAAAACTGCAACGGAGCCGTCCAGAACACGCAGGGAACGTTCAACCTCTACAGTGAAGTCAACGTGGCCCGGGGTGTCGATGATGTTGATACGATGTTTATCAAATTGGTGCTCGGAGCCTTCCCAGTAGCAGGTGGTTGCAGCAGAGGTAATGGTAATACCACGCTCTTGCTCTTGAACCATCCAGTCCATGGTAGCAGCACCTTCATGAGTCTCGCCGATCTTATGTACTCTGCCGGTATAGAACAGAATACGTTCGGTAGTAGTGGTTTTACCAGCATCAATGTGTGCCATGATGCCGATATTTCTAGTTCTCTCAAGCGGAATTAATCTGCCCACTTTTTAATCCTCCTCAAAATAACTGAGTCAGGCCATTACCAGCGGTAATGAGCAAATGCTTTGTTTGCTTCTGCCATCTTGTGGGTATCTTCACGTTTTTTAACAGCTGCGCCGGTACCATTGGAAGCATCCATGATTTCACCAGCTACACGCTCGTACATGGTTCTTTCGCCACGCAGACGAGAGTAATTTACCAGCCAACGGATACCCAGGGTGGTTTTGCGATCAGCGCGAACTTCAACCGGAACTTGGTAGTTAGCACCGCCAACACGGCGAGCACGTACTTCCAACAGCGGCATTACGTTTTGCATAGCTGCGTCGAAAACTTCCAGAGGATCTTTACCAGTTTTTGCACGAACCAGGTCGAATGCATCGTATACAATACGTTCTGCAACGCCTTTTTTACCGTCGAGCATAATTTTATTAATAAAACGAGTTAATAATTTAGAACCGTACACCGGATCCGGCAGTACGTCTCTTTTAGTTACAGGGCCTTTTCTCGGCATGTGTTTCCCTCCTTAGGATTAAATCATTCTTAATGTTTTCTTGAAATTATTTCTTTGCTTTAGCACGTTTTGCGCCGTACTTAGAGCGAGATTGGTTGCGGTTAGCAACGCCTGCAGTATCAAGAGCACCGCGAATGATATGGTAACGCACACCAGGAAGGTCCTTAACTCTTCCGCCTCTGATCAGAACAACACTGTGTTCTTGAAGATTATGGCCGATACCCGGGATATAAGCAGTAACTTCGATGCCGTTGGTCAAACGCACACGAGCTACTTTACGCAGAGCAGAGTTAGGTTTCTTAGGGGTAGTGGTGTAAACACGGGTGCAAACGCCACGTTTTTGCGGACATTCTTTCAATGCCGGTGCAGTAGATTTGCTCTTCAGAACCTCTCTGCCTTTACGTACCAATTGGTTAATTGTAGGCATATCGGCACCTCCTTTCCAAACAATTAGATTTTAATGATTATAAAAACTTGACTTACGCCAAGCCCTTATCAAACTTTTAGTATTGCAGCAGCTGCGGCCTTTACATTGATGCTACATGCTCTGCCAATCTCCAGCATGGCTTCCGTTGTTACGGTTGGCACATGATTTTCCTGACACAGCGCAAGCAGTTTTTCGGTAACTCTTTCGTCCGCATCACACGCGATGTAAACAACCTCAGCCGCTTGCTTGAGCACAGCTTTTTCTGTCTGTTTAACACCGACAGTTCGCTGTTCAGCCTGTTTTAAAGCTTCAAGCGTCATAGGTTACCTCCTTAATCGAGCGCATAGCTCACCTGCGATACTGGTATATTGTAACATCTAATACAATCCATGTCAACACTTTTAAGTAAATTTTTTCAAAAATTTAGGCGCGTCAAATGCCGTGTCAATGCGCGTCTTGTTTTCCACGTATCCAAGTGTATCATAATAGATTACATAAAGAATTTTATTCGCAATACCACCTGCTGCTATCTCATTTTCTGCATATAAAAATAGACAGATAAAATGCTTATCTGTCTAAATTGTGTTAAACCCATATTCAAAAACTATTTTAATTTTGGCTCTGTCACAACAAATGGTTGATTTTGACGAGAAATAGCGTATAATAAT
>CAJKLD010000028.1 GCA_905200645.1 uncultured Phascolarctobacterium sp.
GATTTAGGCTTTAATTTGTTGCCTTATCGCGTCGACTTGTATATAATACCACAGCACCTATTATGTGTCAACACTTTTTTCGTAACTTTTTTAACATTTTTTCTTGAACACTCGGAGCCGTTGCAATAAAAGGTATCTTGTATACAAGCTTTTGAGCTTCAAAAATTTATGAAAACTTACTGATTTTCTTTGGCAAAAACATCTAAACACGATAATTCCACTATCTTTTTCTCGTTTGCAGTATTATCCAGCATTACATAATATTTGCCTTCTTTACCAGTTCGCCAGTGATAGAGAAAATACTCTATGGGGTAGTTTTTATTTATCTGCCGCCAGCTACTGAATTTATATGAAGGAATAAATTGCAAAACCAATTCCTCGTTACGCCAAAACGTAGAAACTTTAGCAAAAATGTTCTCGCTTTGCCAATCCAATTCTTTTGGTCGCCAGCCGGGAATGCCGACAAATACATCATAGCGCAAAATTTCTTTAAGCACAGCAGCTTGCTCTGCACAATTTTCTTCTATATATTGCAGCAAAATCTCTGCTACGCCTTTAGCGTTGTGAGTTTGCGGATAATAGCCCTTCTCCACCCACCAATTTGTAAGCTTACTGTAAAATGCAAAAGGCGTACTTGCTTCATATTGTATCAAAGCACGCAGAGTATTAGCAAAAATACCGCTGTTGCCGGTTTGGCCCAACACATTTTCCAAACGCTTTAAAAACTGCATATCTGCGTAAGGCATATATTTCGTTGCCAAAATTTCATAGGGAGGCTCATCCATATACAACAATTCATGCTCTTGCGTTTGCTGCTGCATTTGTGTTCCGGGCAAAACCTTCAGAAATCCCAGCTGCAGCATGTGAGCACTCAAACCATAAACATCATTAAAAGATTTGCCAAAGGTCGGCAAATCCTCATATGGGAGTCCAGCAATCAAATCAACATGAATATGCATATTTTTAAATGACAGCAAACGCTTTACATTAGCTGCCAAACGCTGCCAATTATCCTGTCTGTTGATAGCAGCCAAGGTTGGTTGATGGGTACTTTGAATGCCTATCTCCATTTGAAAGCGTCCTTTAGGCACGGTTGCTAAAAAATCCAGCACTCGCTCGGAAAGAATATCTGCTTTAATTTCAAAATGAAAGGTCGCCCTAGTGTCTGCCTTGGCAAGATGCTGCATAATCGGCAGAAAATAATTTTCATCTAAATTGTAGGTACGGTCGACAAATTTTACTAAAGGCACTCCGGCAGCAATAAATCTATCTAAATCCTGCAGTACCAGCTCCAGCGGCCGTCTGCGCACACTGCGGGAAATACCCGATAAACAATACGCGCAGTTAAAAGGGCAACCACGAGTACATTCGTAATAAGCAATTTTATGCTCTGCTATAATATTTTCTAAATCGGGATACGGAAACGGCAGCACGCTTAAATCATCTATGACCGTTACGCCGCCGTTAAGGCAAACACTATTGTTAGCTTTAAAAGCAATATGCTCTGGTATAGCTTCATGCTTTTCCAAGCTCTCCAGCAGCTTGCTAAAGCAAATTTCACCCTCACCCTGCACAATATAATCAATCGCCGGCTGTTCGCTAAAAATTCGCTCCGCGTCAAAAGCAACCTCCGGTCCGCCAACTACAATTACTGCTTCCGGTTTCAGCTTGCGCAGCATAGCTATTAAGCGCATTACAAAAGGCTTATTCCAAATATGAACAGAAAAACCGTAAACCTCTGCCTGCGCCACCATTATTTTTTCTAAAACGTCGAGAATTTGGGAATTGATAGTTTCTTCCAACAACTCTACTTCGTGCCCCTGCGCCTTGGCATATCCGCTGACATAACGCAGACCCAAGCCTGTATGAATATATTTACTATTGATTGCCGTTAAAAGTACACGCATTTTTACGCCTCAATTTCTTAATATCTACAAAAATCGCTCACAAAAAGCATTTCTTTTTATGCTATAATAATAAAGTATGCTACTGATTTTTGCAAGGAGTTGACACACATGACAGAGAAAAATATAGCTATTCCCGCTCACGGCAGCAATGTAAGCCGTAAGGATATTCCTTTGGAATATAAATGGCACGTTCAAGATATTTATGCCGATGAAAACGCTTGGCAACAGGCTTGTGCAGAATTTAAAGCACGATTACCTAAGCTGCAAGCTTTGAAGAATAAAATAACTACGGCGCAAACTCTTTACGAAGCGCTGCATTTACAGGATACGTTGGCGCAAATGCTGGATAAAATTTATGCTTATGCGCGCCTGCAGCAGGATGCAGATAACACCGACCAGCACATGCAGGCTCTTTCCGGTGAAGCAGAAGGACTTGTAGCCGCTTTCCAAAACGCAAATTCATTTATTGAACCGGAAATGCTAGCGTTAGGCAAAGAAAAGGTTGCCGCCATGCTGGACAGCGAACCTCTGCTTGCCGAATATAAATTTTATATTGCTAATCTTATGCGCCTTTCTGACCATATTTTAAGCGCCGAACAGGAAGCTTTGTTTGCTCAAAGCCATTTGGCTACTCAATCCGCCGCTAATGCGTTTCGCGCTTTGGTAAGCGCGGATATAGAGTTTCCGTCCATTACTGACGGCGAAGGCAAATCCGCCATTGTCAGCGAAGGCAATTATATTCTGAATATGTCCTCGTCCGACCGCGAGCTGCGCAAAAATTCCTTCCAAACACTTATGGGAACCTACCATAAATTCCGCAACACGTTGGCTGCAACCTTGACAGGCAGCGCCCGCAGCGCTTACTTTTACGCTTCCGTACATAATTATCAGGATACCCTTGCCTCCTGCTTGGCCAGTGATAATATTCCTACCAGCTTATATGACGGGTTAATTCAAACTGTCCATGATAATTTGGCGCCGCTACACGAATATATGCAGCTAAAAAAAGATGTGCTTGGCTACGACGAGCTACATCCTTATGATATTTACGTTCCTCTCTCTCATGCAGCCGATTCCTTCGCTTGCACTTTTGCTGAAGCCTGCGAAAAAATTGAAACAGCTTTAGCGCCTTTGGGCGAGGATTACATCGCCAATCTGCACAAGAGCTTTGCCAGCGGATGGATAGATGTTTACGAAAACAAGGGCAAACGCTCTGGTGCTTATTCCTGGGGCGTTTACGGCGTGCATCCCTACGTTTTGCTTAATTATCAAAAGCGTTACAACAGCATTTCTACTATCGCCCACGAAATGGGCCACGCGCTGCACAGCTATTACAGCGCGCAAAACCAAACCTATGTAAATTCTGACTATACTATTTTCTGTGCCGAAGTCGCTTCCACCACTAACGAAAATTTGTTGCTGGAATATACGCTCCAGCACGCCAACGATGAGCAAAAAATTTATCTGTTAAACCAATTTTTAGAAACGGTGCGTACAACGGTTTACCGTCAAGTACAATTTGCCGAGTTTGAAAAATATATTCACAGCGAAATTACTGCCGGCCGTTCTCTGCAAGCAGAAAAGCTGGAAAATTATTGGCTGGAAAGCAACAAACAATATTACGGTCCGGCTTTAACCGCGGATCAAGAGCTTGCCAGCGAATGGTCCCGCATTCCTCATTTCTACACTCCCTTCTACGTTTACAAATACGCTACCGGTTACAGCGCTGCTACTGCCTTTGCCACAGCTATTTTAAACCAAGAACCTCAAGCGGTAGAAAAATATCTTGGCTTCCTCAAAGCCGGTGGCAGTGATTATTCCTTAAATATTCTTAAAGCGGCAGGCGTTGATTTAAATACGCCGCAGCCGGTTACCGTAACTCTACAAAAATTTGCTAAAAAGCTACGTGAATTAAAAACTCTGCTTGGAAAATAAGCTACCTTTTTTCAGTAAAATTTCTCGAAAAAAGTTTAGAAAAGCTATTGACAAACAGATACCTCCCTAGTATAATATTACTTGTTCCGAACGAATCGGAACCTTGGAAATGCCGAAGTGGCGGAATTGGCAGACGCACTTGACTCAAAATCAAGCGGGTTCACGCTCGTGCCGGTTCGAGTCCGGCCTTCGGCACCATAGTAAATATGCGGTTCATCGAAAGGTGAACCGCTTTTTTGTGTTATAAAGAAAAAAATATCAAGACCAAACATCACATTCGGTCTTGATATTTTTATATTCAGAAACTATGAATTAATTACTGCTAAAATTTTAAGTATTTGTTATCTATAAGAGCAAATATTACATCAATTTGTCCGTTGTAATGCTTATCCATACCTAAACATTGTTTCCAAAAATAAGATGGAGGCATTTCTTCTAGTTCATCTAAATTCATATTAGTCATTAATTCTAATGCTTTATATGCATAATTAGCATTTTTTCCGTTTCTTTTCTCTAATCCATAAAGGGCTAAAAAAGTATTCTTGGGGCATACCTTTTTGGCACCTGAGGTATTATCACCAAAAATTTCATCAGCAGCTTCTTTCCAAGCCACTGCTCCATCAATCCCCTGTTGCATTCGTTCATAAGCTTTAATAGCACATAAACCATACTTACCATAAATCATGCCATATCCCTCCATTTCTAATTAAAACATTAGCTAAATATTATCATTTTCACTAATCTACATCAGCATATTTTTCATCTAATCTGCCGCTAAAGCAGCAACCATTGAGAACGTTTTTAATAATATACTTTTTGCTTTCCTCGCTAATGGATTTGTCGTTAGTCAATTCTGCTAATACGCCCTCATAGCTTACGCGGCTGTTTACGCTATAAATACGCGCTTGCGAACGATTGGCATCAAAAATCATCTCCGGACGATAATCAGGATTCCACTTATTCCAAGTGTTTCCCAATAAAACAGTATTGGGATTACCACTACGCATAAAAGCAGACAGAGACGCAATAAAGGCTTTACTCAAATCCTGCGCGCCCTTAACCTGAAAAGCGTCTGTATTTTTGGTAAAGGGATAAGCTTGGTCAGTAAGAAATGGCAAAAATACGCCATGGAAAGCGCCGTTACGCGTTCTATATTCTTCCCATACTACTTCGTTGCTGTGGCCAAATACGCAGAACTTGTGTGGAGAGAATCCCAGTCTGGTAATTTTAAAGCCGAGGATACGGCAGGGAAAATTTGTCAGGTTGATCTATGGATTGCTGGCCAAAGGTCAACTGTACTCACAAGATATGAGTACACAAATTCAATAGATTACAACCTAACCTGACTAGATTTTTTGAAATCCAGTTGTCGGGGTATGTTAAGGTCGCCCATTTTTCAAGATTTTATCTTAAATCTTTTGATTTAGGGTGTTGACATATTACCAGATTGCTTTTCATTTATCCTTTTGATACAGAAAAATTCCTATGCCTATAATAATCGCCAAAATACCAACGAGCTGCTGCATACTCACCAGCTCATGCAAAATAAAATATCCTAGCAAGCAGGTGCCGACAGTCTCACCCAAAATACTCATAGAAATAACTGTTGCCGACAACCATTTTAACAGCCAATTAAAAATCAGCTGTCCTAAAATAGTTGATACCAAAGCAAGTCCTAAAAAATTTAGCCAAGTATTTACGTTGTAGCCTGTAAAACGATTGCCGCAAAGCAAATTGTAAATGCCTAAAAAAGCCGCGCCACTGCCATAACCTAATACGGAATAGGGAATTACGCCCAAGCTACGCCGCAGCTCCTGTCCAATAAGAAAATATCCCGCAATTACAGCCGCTGCTGCCAAAGCCATTAAATCTCCAATAAATGCTTGCCAGCCAATAGCAAAATCTCCCCAACCAATCACAACGCTACCGGCGATAGCAACAAAGCAGCCTACTAAGGCACCTTTGTTGCACCTCTCCTGCCACAGCAGATAGCTTCCCAAAATAGTAAACAAAGGCTGCAGGGTTACTAGCACAACGGAGCTGGCAACAGAAGTCAGTTTCAATGATTCAAACCACAGTACATAATGTACTGCTAAAACAATTCCTGAAATCATTCCCGCCACAAGCTTCTTGCCAGAAATATTTATAAGCTGCTGACGATTTTCCTTCTTGAAAAAAAGAAGAGGCAACAAAAATAATGTTGCCAATAATAAACGATAAAAGGCAATTATACCTGCCTCAGCCTGCGCCAGCTTCGCAAAAATGCCGGACGTAGACAAAAAAAACACCGCAGCAAAAAGAATTACATAAGATGTATATTTACCCGGAGTCATTTTACAAAACTCCTGCCGCGTACAAAGCACACAAGGATTTGGCATCATACAGCTCGCCCTTTGCAATCATTGCGCGCAATTCATCAGGAGGAAACGCCTGCACACCAATAAATTCATCTGCATCCGTATGCTGTGCAAATTTTTTTAAGCCCCACGCCTTATATAAATGTATAATTTCATCAGAGAAACCTGGAGTTGTAGCAATACTAAGCAAATGCTGCCAATGCTCGGCCCTGTAGCCGGTTTCTTCGCTAAGCTCGCGGCGCGCACATTCAGCCTTGTCCTCCGCTTCGCCATGATCCAGCTTGCCTGCCGGAATTTCCCATAGTAAGGTACCTAACGGATAACGACATTGCTTCACCAAAACTACTCGACCGTCAGCTAAAACCGGCACAATGGCTACTGCGCCGGGATGACGAATGTATTCGCGCGTAGTATCGGCGCCATTGGGCAGCGTCACATGATCCCGCTGCACCTTCAGTAAACGACCGCTGAACACTTCTTCGTTACTGCCCTCAACATAAATTTCGTCTAAAGTAGGCTCATGAAATTTTTTTAACATTTCTCCACCTCATTTATTTGCAGTCAGCTTGTCCTTGACAGCTCGGGCACCTCTTAACAACTCCGCTGCACTTTCATAGGCAGCGCGCGAAACGCTATCGCCCGCAGTCATACGCACCAATTCCTGCAAACGCGCATCGTAATCTAAAACCGAAAGTACTGTTGCCGTGCGCCCATTAGAGTTCTGTTTTTCAATATAAATATGGTTATCGGCAAACGCGGCAATTTGCGGCAGATGAGTAATACACAGAACTTGTCCCACCGTAGCGATGGCAGCAATTTTTTCCGCCATTTTCTGCGCCGTAATTCCGCCTACGCCAGTATCTATCTCGTCGAACACCATGGTAGCAACCTGCCCCTTGTCCATCAGCACAGTTTTCATAGCCAAAGCAATACGGCTCAACTCACCGCCGGAAGCTACCTTTTCTAAATCATTTAATGGCTCGCCTAAATTAGCGCTGAATAAAAAGCGAATTTCGTCCTTACCCACAGGTGTAAAGCGCTCTAAGGGAGCAGAGGCAATTTGAAAATTACCGTTGGGCATTGCCAAATCGTGAATATGCGCTGTAATTTTCTTGCTAAGCACAGAGCTGCTTTGCTTCCGTTCCTTGGTCAAGGCTGCCGCCGCTTTATTAAGCTCCGCCACAGATGCGGCAAATTGTTTTTGCGCTTTATCTAAAGCGTCAGTAATATTTTGCAGCTGCTCGAGCTTTACTTCCGTAACTTGTAAATATTCTAAAACCGCTTGCGTACTGCCGCCATATTTTCTTTGCAAACGATAAATGGTATCTAAACGCTCCTGTACCTGCGCGGACCGTTCTTCGTTAAAATCACTGCGACTTAAATAAGCGGCCAGCTCTCCGCGGCAGTCATCCAAATTTATCCAAGAGCTATCCACTGCTTCGGCAAAAGTTGACAATCTATTATCATAACGAGCGGCGTATTGTAACTCATCACGCACTGTCGCCAAGCGCGATAATACCGCGTCCGCTTCATCTAATTGGTTATAAGCCACGTTAACTGCTTTGATAATTTTTTCACTGTTTTGCAGCAGACGCGCTTCATCTTCTAAAGAATCTTCTTCGCCCACAACTAAATTTGCATTGGTTATCTCGTTAATTTCCCAAGCATAGCGATCAATAAGTAAATCTTGCTCCTGATTATCTTTATGCAGCTGCTCTAAATGCTCCTTAGCCGCAACATAAACTGCATACTTTTCTTTATAATTATATAAAACCTTTTGCAAAGCTGCTCCGCCAAAAGCGTCGGTAACAAGTAGCGGCGCCTCTACTTTGAGTAAAGCTTGATTTTCGTGCTGCCCGTGAATATCTACCAGCTTGGTGCCAATTTGCTTCAACACAGTCAACGGCACTTGCACGCCGTTGATAAGCGCGCGGCTTTTTCCGGCAGCGCTAATCTGCCTTTTTAAAAACAAATCGTCCTCTGCCTCCAGCCCCTGCTGACGCAGAATATTTTTGATATCCTCCTGACCTGCAATATCAAAAACAGCCTGCACCCAAAGCCCGTCAGTACCACTGCGCACATAATCCACCGAAGCGCGTCCGCCCAGCACTATACCAAACGCATCAATTAAAATAGATTTGCCCGCGCCGGTTTCACCGGTAAAAACATTAAAGCCCGACGTAAAATCAGCATGAGCATCCTCTAACAAGGCAAAATTATGAACATGCAAAGATTGCAGCATTTAATCACCCGCCTTAGCGATATTCCTGCAAGCGTTTGAGCAAAATCATAACGCCTTCTTTATTTTCCGTAGCCACAAAAACAGTATCGTCACCGGCGATAGTTCCTAAAATTTCCGGCCACTTCATATAGTCTAAAGCAAAAGCCACTGCTTGCGCAGCACCAGGCAGCGAACGAATTACTACCAAGCAGTCGGAGATACGCACGCTGACAATAGAATCATGAAAGGTACGCTCCAAACGCTCCGTAGTCAACATCATACCGTGCTCTTTAGGATAAGCATAATGATAATGACCATTAGCATCAGGCACTTTCACCAGCATCAATTCCTTTATATCGCGGGAAACCGTCGCCTGCGTAACTTCGATACCTTCACGGCGCAAAGCTAACGCTAAATCTTCTTGAGTTTCTATTTTGTTATTATCAATTATCTCTTTGATTTTTGCATGTCTGGTCATTTTCATTGTTTATCACCTCATTGGCTTATAATTAAATTTTTCTTCATTTATATATTGCGCATCAGCTTTTGCTGCCAGGTCTGATAATAATCGCGGCTAGTCAAGCGGATAAATTTCATTGTGTACGGACTTTTTTCAATTCTAACCAGCGTATCGTTACCTACCTCTATGACATTTTCTCCGTCGCAGGCCAGCATCATTTCTTCGCTGCCGGGCACTGCTTTGAGCTCAATACACTCCGAAAGCGGTATCACCAGCGCCCTTGCCGCCAGCGAATGAGCACACACGGGAGTAATAACGCTAACATCCAGTTCCGGCATCACCAGCGGACCGCCTGCTGACAAAGAATATGCCGTAGAGCCTGTCGCCGTAGAGATTATCAAGCCGTCAGCCGCATACCGCCCAGAGGGTTTGCCGTTAATATACATATTTAAATGCGCCAGCTTGCTAAACATACCCTTAGCTAAAACCAAATCGTTCAAAGCATGAGCTGTCGCTAAAACCTTATCTTCGTAGATTACGCTTGCCTGCAGCATTTTACGCTCTTCAATAGCGTACTTTCCTTGAGAGAGCCTGCTGATAGCCTTGCGCATTCCCGGCAAATCAATTTCCGCTAAAAAGCCCAGCTTACCAAAATTGATACCAAAAGCAGGCACCTGCGCCGGAACTGTATAGCGAGCCATTTGCAAGAGCGTTCCGTCACCGCCCAAGCTCACAGCTACATCAAACTTTTGCAGCGTAGTTGGATTTTGCCGGTCATAGGCAGCACAATCATATTCGGCCGCAATATTTTTCGGCAACAGCGGCTCCAAATTCCAATCACGGCACATTTCCACAATTTCCGGCAGTGCAATGCAAACCTTTTCTTTACTTAAATTAGGAAATATCGCTAATCTTTTTGTTGTCATCTCAGCCATCTGCCTTTTTATCCAAATCACCGTGACTGCGACCCACCAGCTCTGCTACATATTGGGCGCTGACGGCGTCATCACTGCCCAAAGTTAAATGCAGCAGATATTCAATGTTTCCCTCCGGCCCTTTAATGGGAGAAAAATCCAAACCGGCAATGCCAAAGCCTTCTTCCTTGGCAAAAGCAATCACCTTATTGATAACATCCTCGTGCACTTGCGCGTCGCGCACTACGCCTTTTTTGCCCACGTTTTCCTTACCAGCTTCAAACTGCGGCTTGATTAAAGCGATAACAAAACCGTCGGCTTTAAGAATTTTATGCACTGCCGGCAAAATTTTATCCAACGAAATAAAAGCTACGTCTATGGTCGCTATATCAACTTGCTCCGGCAAGCTGCCGGGTTCCAAATAGCGCACGTTAGTACGCTCCATATTGATTACGCGCGGGTCGCTGCGCAGCTTCCACGCCAGTTGACCGTAGCCAACGTCAATGGCGTAAACCTTAGCGGCTCCGTTTTGCAAAGCGCAATCGGTAAAGCCGCCGGTAGAAGCGCCAATATCCGCTACAACCTTATCCTGCACGCTGATAGGAAAAATTTGCAACGCCTTAGCCAGCTTCAAGCCACCGCGGCTGACAAAGGGCAGCTTATTGCCTAAAAGACGAATCTGTACGTCCGGCGCTACCGGCGTACCCGGTTTATCTATTTTCTGCTCATTCACGAGTACTTGTCCTGCCATAACAGCGGCCTGCGCCTTAGAGCGGCTTTCAAAAAGCGCTCGGTTCATAAGCAAAGCATCAAGTCGTTCTTTTTTCACGTTATTTCCCCTTTACCAGCTCCGTAATTTGCTTGACAATAGCCGGAACATCCAAAGCTAAATCTCTAAACAGCAGCTTTTTATCGCCATGAAGCACAAATTCATCAGGAATTCCCAACGTCAGCACTTGGCATTGCTGTAAAAGCTGTTTGCTGTTTAAGGCTTCCAAAACAGCGCTGCCCACACCGCCAGCCAGTACGCCTTCTTCCATGGTAACAAGCTTGCCGTATTTTTGAGCACATTCAAACAAAAGCTCTGCATCTAAAGGCTTAGCAAAGCGCATATTAACTACGCCGACGCTAATTCCGCGTTCCGCCAAAGCATCCGCTGCGTCCAAAGCGCTCTGCACCATACTGCCGATAGCCCAAATGCATACATCCTTACCCTCGTGCAGCACCTCTGCTTTACCAACGGGCAAAGTGTGCACCGGTTCAGAAATATCTACGCCCACGCCGCTGCCCCGAGGATAACGAATACTGATCGGTCCGTCAAAATCCACAGCAGTTTTCAGCATGTGGCGCAGCTCGTTTTCATCCTTAGGAGACATAATAGTCATATTAGGAATACTGCGTAAAAAAGCATAATCAAAAACACCGTGATGTGTGTAACCATCGTCGCCTACAAGACCAGCTCTATCCAAGCACAAGGTAACATGTAGCTTTTGAATACAAATATCGTGCAGCACAGAATCATAAGCGCGCTGCAAAAAGGAGCTGTAAATTGCAGCCACCGGCTTAAAACCCGCAGCAGCAATACCTGCCGCCGAGGTCACAGCATGCTGTTCCGCAATTCCCACATCAAAAAATCTTTCCGAATGCGCTTTGGCAAAGGTAGTCAAGCCGGTACCGTCAGGCATAGCCGCCGTAATACCTACAATTTTTTTATCAGCATCCGCCAATTCCGTAATCGTCTTGCCAAAAACCTCAGTATAGGTTATGGGCGCATTGGGATTGGTAATTTTTTTGCCCGTAGCAATTTCGTAAGGTCCGGTGCCGTGGAATTTATTGGGACTTTCCTCCGCAGGCTTATAGCCCTTGCCTTTTTTAGTCAGCACGTGCACCATAACTGGTCCGTTAATTTTTCTGGCAGCTTGTAATATATCAATCAAGCCTTCCACATCATGACCGTCAACCGGTCCCAAATAGGTGAAGCCCAATTCTTCAAAAATAGAGGTTGGCACCATTAAATATTTTACGCTGCCCTTTAAACGGCGCAGAGCCTTCAGCACATCACTGCCAAAATCAACATTTTTCAGCCAGCCCTCTAAATCGTTTTTAATTTTATTGTAGGTTTCTCCGGTACGCAGCTGGTAAAGATATTCGCTCATGGCGCCAACATTTTTGGAAATAGACATTTCGTTATCGTTAAGTACTACAATCATCTTTTTATGTAGCGTACCAGCGTTGTTTAAAGCTTCAAAAGCCATACCGCCGGTCATGGAACCATCGCCGATAACAGCCACGACATCATAATCTGCGCCCTGTAAATCTCTAGCTACAGCCATACCCAAGGCCGCAGAAATCGAAGTACTGGAATGTCCCGTGCCAAAAGCGTCATGCTCGCTTTCTGTACGCTTTGGAAAGCCGGAAAGTCCTCCGTACTGGCGCAGAGTAGCAAAAGCCTCGCGTCTTCCGGTAAGAATTTTATGAATATATGATTGATGTCCTACGTCAAAGACAATTTTATCTTCAGGCGTAGAAAAAACTCTATGTAAAGCCAAACTAAGCTCCACTACACCCAAATTGGGAGCCAAATGGCCGCCTGTCCTAGAAATAACGCTTATTAAAAACTGTCTTATTTCTTCTGCCAGCTGTTTAAGCTCCGGTATAGAAAGCCTTTTTACATCCGCAGGGGAATTGATAGTATCTAAGATATTCTTTTTCGTTAAAACTTGTTCATTATCCATATACAGACACGATACCTTTCCCTAAAATTTTGCGTCTACTTTTGTATAAGCTACTTTTTCTCAATTTTTGCGTTTCGTCATCATCTTGGTAATTTGACGCAAAGGTTCAGCGTTATCGCCAAAAATATTTAAGCACTCTAACGCTTCATTAACAGTTTTTTCTGCCAGCTCGTGTGCTGCCTCTAAACCATAAAGGCTTACATAAGTAGATTTGTGATTTTTCTCGTCGCTGCCAATGGGTTTCCCTAAATCCTCTGCCGTACCCTCAACATCAAGAATATCGTCAGTAATTTGGAAAGCCAAGCCTAAAAGGTCGGCAAATTTAGTTAAAGCTAAAAGCTGCTCGTTGGTTGCACCTGCCAAATGCGCTCCGCCGCGAATAGCTGCGATAAAAAGCGCGCCTGTTTTTCCGGCATGCAGCTTGCGCAACTGCTCCGATGTAATCTGCTTGCCTTCAAATTCCAAATCCAACCCTTGGCCGCCAACCATACCGTAGTTTCCGGCACACATTGCCATTTCTCTGACAGTTTCAATCAAAGCAACAGGCTCTACATTTTTCTGCTCCAGCATAACCTCAAAAGCTAAAGTCAAAAGCCCGTCGCCAGCTAAAACAGCCATGGCCTCACCAAAAACCTTGTGGTTGGTCAAACGGCCGCGGCGGTAATCATCGTCATCCATACACGGCAAATCGTCATGAATCAAAGAATAAGTATGAATCATTTCCAAACCGCAGGCCACAGGCAGATAATTATAACCCTTGCTGCCAACCGCTTCTGCAGCCGCCATAAGCAAAATAGGACGAATACGCTTGCCGCCTGCCATAAGGCTGTATTCCATGGCCTCGTCAACCTTGGAAATACCTTTTTTAGCAATACGGTTTTTTAAAAAATTTTCTACCAGCTTACGCTGATTTTCATAATATGCTGTAAAATCCATTTATTTTACCTCCAAATCCTGGAAAGCTTCTGTTTCATAACCAAAATCGTTACTGTCGGTAACTACAATTTTTTCAACTGCCTGCTTCACTACCTCGAGCTTGCTGGTGCAAACCTTGCTTAGCTCCACGCCGTATTTATAAACATCCAGGCTTTCTTCCAAGGAAAGCTCGCCGCTTTCCAAGAGGCGTACTTGTTGTTCTAATTCAGCCAAAGCCTCCTCAAATTTGATATTCTTTGCTATCTTTTTTACTGCCATTATTTACCGCCTTTCCACCTCTTGGACTACGGAAACAATTTGTCCATCACTAAGAGAAGTAATAATTTCCTCACCCCAGCGCACCTGCTCCACCGAGCTGATAAGCTGTTTTTCGCCGTTGCGCACGCAGCTGTACCCACGTTTGAACACAGCATAAGGACTGATTGCTTCTAATTTTGCTTTATTTAAAGCCAGCCTATGCTCCGCCTCCTGCTTGCGCTGCTGTACTAAATTTACCAGCTGTACAAAATCCATGTCCAGCCGTTGAGCCTTCTGCGCAAACAAACGCAGCGGCTCATTAAAAACCCACGAATTTTTTAAATGCAGTAATTTTTGTTCCTTTAATTCATATAATCTGCGCGGATTTTGTAAAGCCCACGAATCGACAAAACGCTCCATTTTTTTCTGTGCTGTCAAAATATTTTGAGCTATTGCCTGACGTAAACGCAATTTCAAATTCCGCACCTGCTGCTGATAAACACTAATATCAGGCACAGCCACTTCTGCTGCTTGGGACGGAGTAGCCGCTCTTTTATCTGCAGCAAAATCGCACAAAGTAAAATCTGTTTCATGTCCTACAGCGCTGATAACAGGAATTTTACTAGCTGCCACAGCACGCACGGTAACTTCTTCATTAAACGCCCATAAATCTTCAATGGAACCGCCACCGCGCCCAACGATAAGCACATCCGCCAGCTTTCTTTCGTTAAAAAATTTAATAGCCGCAGCAACTTCCTTAGCCGCTCCCTCTCCCTGCACCTGCACAGGATAAAGATACAGCTTTACCCCCACATTACGCCTACGGGCAACAGAAATAATATCCCGCACCGCAGCACCTGCCGGCGAGGTCACAATACCCAAACGCTGTGGATTCAGCGGCAGCTTTTGCTTGCGTTCTTCAGCAAACAAGCCTTCCTTGCCCAGCTTTTCTTTTAATTGTTCATACTGCTGCATTAAATCACCTGCGCCTTGGGCAAGCAGCAAATCAGTATAAAGCTGGTAAACACCGTCACGCTCGTAAACTGCAATTTTACCAACAGCCACTACCTTATCGCCGTTTTTAGGCTCAAAGCGCAGGTTCATGGCCTTGAAACGAAACAACACACATTTTAATACGCCGCCGGCATCTTTTAAAGAAAAATAACAGTGACCAGAAGGGTAGCGTTTAAAATTGCTGATTTCACCCTGTACCTGCACATTTTGCAGTTCATAGTCGCCTTCCAGTATATCTTTTATGTATTTATTGATTTCACTGACACTATAAGTTTTATCCTGCATCATATCTAAAACGTCAATTATTTATTGTAATGTAAACGCCGCGCCAACGCAGCACAGCCTACTGCGTTATCGCAGCTAAAACATCCTTTCGGAACCCATAAGCGTACTCGACGCTTAGTCAGCCTATTTTTTACATGCTGGCGAATATATTCATTAGAGCCTACGCCGCCAACCAGTAATACATCATCTACATCAAATTGCTCTGCACCCTTACGCAAAACTCTGGCAAAAGTTTCTGCTAAAGCATATTCTACGCCTAAAGCCAAAGCTGCCGGTTCAGCTCCGGATTCCAGCTTACGCAGCGCCGCAGTACATGGTCCGGAAAGGCTAACTTGGAGCTTACGCACAGAAACAGGCAGCTCCACCATTTCTTTGGCCGTAGCCGCTAATTTTTCCAATGCAGGACCTGTAGGAAACTGTAGTCCCAAAGCCACGCCAATTCTGTCGATAAATTGACCTGCGTGTAAATCTATACTGCCGCCAACCTCGGTAATTTTGTAACGACCGTTTTTCTGACACTCTGCCAAAAGCATATCCGTAGTGCCGCCGCTGGCATGAAGCAGCAAAAAGCGTTCTGCCTGCGGTCCCACTGCCGACCACATCCCGGCCTCTAAATGATTTTCTTGGTGGCTGATAATTTCTAATTGTGCTCCTGCTACAGCAGCCAAACTGCGAGCCACACTCATGCCAGGCAAAAAAGCCGGCATATAAGAATTTTCCAAAGGACGCGGATAGCCGCTTACGCCAATAGCTTGTAATTTATAATTTTTCCCGGCGATAACTTCTTCTACTAAGCGCGGCAGATTGCACGTATGCTGAAAAACCATTTCCGATTGCTGCAAGCCGCAGCGATTTGGCTTGACGCTTAAAATTTGCCGCGCTTCGCCCAACAAACTGCCATCTTCAGCAAGTACCGCTACCGATGTAGTATAGCAGCTGGTATCAATTCCTAAATATACGTTTATTGGGCTCATGCCTTCGCCAACTTGCCTAACACGCCATTAATAAAGCGCGGAGATTCTTCAGTACCATAATCTTTAGCAATTTCTACTGCCTCGTTAATAGCAACGCCATAAGCCAAAGGCTCTTCGACAAAAAACATTTCAAAAACTGCTACCCGCAGAATATTGCGGTCGGTAGCAGGCATACGCTCCATAGTCCAATCAACAGTGCAAAAACGCAAGCGCTCGTCAATCGCATCTTTATTAGCCAGTACACCCTCAGTCAAAAACAAAGCGTAAGCGCCGGCCTTTTCAGCATTAGCTTCTTCATGCTCTGCAATTGCTGCTTTTACCGCTGCTTCTGCCTCACAGCTGTTAAAATCTATTTGAAATAAGCTTTGCAGTGCCACCTCGCGGGCAATGCGTCTAACCATTTTCTCACTCATCTTGTCACTCTCCTCAAATATTATCTGTGATAGCCCGGCGGCAGCAGCCGATCAAGCCACTCTAATAAATCTTCTTTATTGTCTAATTTATGACCTATAAAAAAACCTAAGCCTATGCAGAGCATTAAAAACAATGCTTGAAAAAAGCCCAGCCATAAAAACATCACGCCAATGAAAAGGCCAAACAGTGAGCAAAGTAAACGGCCGCGATAATTATTCCAAATATCATTGATGATATCGTTTAACATTTTGCTCCCCCCTATTCTTCCTTCGCTTTGATTTGCTTAACAAACAGCTCCATATCTTTTACATCAAAGCCGGTAACCTTTTTAATGTTTTCTTTAACATTGGCTCGAATTTCGTCGGAGCTTTCCGGAATATTTATGCCAGGCTCAATAGAGGCGTTAATACGCACGGCAATACCGTCATCATCCAGCTTGACGATAACCTTAACATTATGAATGCCATATATTTCCTGTGACAATACGGCAATATATTCTTCCAATGCGCTTTTGCCTACCAAAACCTTACCTTTTTCAGTTTCACTGATTTTCAAAGAGCTCATACCAGTTAAGCCTAAACCTGTTATCAACAGACGCAGACTGACAAGCAACATAATTACGCCACCAACAGCATAAATCCAATTGCCGGGAATGTGCTCGACTAAGCCCGCCATTGCTTCAGGAGAAAATACATTTAAACTGCAAAGAATAGCCAGCACCGAAACAACTGCCATTAGGCAGGTGTATAAAGTAAGAATAATTCTATCAGCTATACTCATAACGAATCCTCCTCAAAAAAGCGCTTATGCTTTTCGTCCATTTCTTCCTCCGGCTGCAATCCAAAGCCATGCTCGTCGCGCAGGTTAGCCAACTGCTGTTCAAAGGAATTTACCTCTGTTGCTTCGGCTCGCTGCGCTTGTGCTCTGACAATTTCAGCCATGGCTTCGTCTAACGTAGCTTCTTTTTCCAATTCCGTAGTCTGACGCTTAGCCACGCCCTCCACATTTACATCTACAAACTGCACTTCATAGCCGGTCATAGCTTCAATGGCATCTTTAACCTTTTCCTGAACTTCCAAGGCAATTTCCGGAATACAGTAGCCATATTCCACGTTAATATAAATGCTGGCATTAACCATTTTGCCGTCAAATTTCAAGCGCACCCCTTTGGAAGCATTTTCTTTTCCCAAAAAGCGGTTGATGCCGTCAGTAAAACCGCCGCTCATACCAACTACGCCGGCAACCTCCTGCGCCGCTAAGCTGGCAACAATACAAATTACTTCATCAGCAATACGAATATCGCCAAAGTCCTCAAGCTTTTCATCCTTTAGCTCTGCATCATTATTTTCAGCCTGCAAAGATATTTTTTTATCGTCAAGCTGATTTATATTTTGCTGCATGCAAAGTACCTCCTATGTAGTAAGTAGCAAATAAAAACAATCACCCATTTTTATCTTTTAATTATACCACAACAGCAACGTAATTTATACACTTTCTATGCATAAGTTGCATAAAAAAACAGCAACGATTGTAACGCTGCTGTTTTTAGTACTACAATTTTTAAATTTACGCTACTCTTATGCGCGGGAAATATAATCGCCGGTACGAGTATCAATAGCTAATACGTCGCCCTCGTTGATAAACAGAGGAACTTTAACAACATAGCCTGTGTCCATGGTCGCATTTTTACTGCCGCCGGTAGCGGTATCGCCTTTAATGCCGGGTTCGGTTTCAACTACAGTCAGTTCAACAGTATTAGGCAGATCAACGCCCAATACACGACCTTCGTAAATCATAATCTTAACGTCCATGTTTTCTTTGAGGAAGTTCAAAGCAGTACCCAAAGTTTCTTTGGACAATTCAGTTTGTTCATAGGTTTCGTTATCCATGAATACGTACATGCCGTCAGATTCATAGAGATATTGCATTTCACGGCGGTCAATACGAGCTTTAGGCAGACGCTCGCCTGCGTTAAAGGTACGCTCAACTACAGCACCGGTGCACAAATTACGCATTTTAGCACGAACAAAAGCTGCGCCCTTACCAGGTTTTACATGTTGGAACTCAACAACCTGCCATGCGTCACCGTCGATGGTTACAGTTACGTTAGTTTTGAATTCATTTGTGGAAATCATTGGAAGCCCTCCTATAATTTTTAATTTTAAACAATTTCAATAAGCTGCTTTTTGACTCCATTCAGGGCACGGGCGCCTTCATCCGTCAAAACAACAGTATCTTCTATACGAACCCCGCCTTTGCCGGGAATGTATATACCTGGTTCAATGGTAAAAACCATCCCAGTTTGCAGCACAGTACTGCCTCGTTTATTGATATTAGGCATTTCGTGAATTTCTAAACCCACGCCATGACCTGTACCGTGAACATAATAATCACCATAACCGCAGCCAGTAATAACCTTGCGTACAATAGCATCGAGTTCCATACCCGTTATGCCGGCCTGAGCAGCTTTTAGTCCTTTACGCTGCGCTTCCTCAACAATGGTATAAATTTCCTTTTGCCAAGTGTTGGCCATGCCTAACAGAACCGTGCGCGTCATATCGCTATGATAACCCTTATACACAGCGCCAAAGTCAAAAGTAATAAAATCACCAATTTCCAACACCTTATCGCTGGCCATACCATGTGGTAAAGCGCTGCGCACGCCGCTGGCTACAATTGTATCAAAGGAAGCTTTTTCACTGCCGTGGGCGCGCATATAATATTCTAAACGACCGGCAAGACTTCTTTCCGTTATACCGGGATGAATATCGTTGAGCAGCTCCACAAAGGCTTCGTCAGCAATACTGGCTGCCTTCAACAGCAGTTCTAATTCCTTTTTATCCTTAATCATACGGATATCGCTAAAGTCTAAGCTTTCCATAGGAGTTTCATCTAAAAGCTCCTGCAATATCACATAATCATTATAGCTGTACCAAGCGCCGTCAAATCCAACTACCGCAGAACCGGATTTTTTGACTAAGTTTGCCGCCGTCTCCCAAATACTGTTAGCGTTGGCAGGAGTGTATTCCAGCACCTTAAACAGCTTCATTTCAGACTTCGCCTGTTCAGTGTAGCGTCCGTCTGTAATCAGCACGCCCTGCCTGCGATCTAAGTAAAACAAGCTGGAATCGCCTGTAAAACCGGTAAGATAGCGGATTGTGGTAACATCCTTAATAATGACACTATCCACAGCATGTTTCGCCATAAGCTCAAAAACCTTATTGATGCGCGTCATTAGTTTACCTCTTTTCCCCTAAATTGCCACCTAATGCTAGAAGTTACCTTAATATTTTACCACTCATTGGCAAAACTATCAACAATTTCTACGTCAAATGGCATATTTTCTATGATATCCATAGTATCAAAATAGGTGTCAGGCGTTACATAAAATTTAATCAGGCCGGCACTGCCATCCACAGTACTCACTAAAGCTAAATGCTCGTAGCCTTCCATAATCCAGTTTACGTCTGCAATATGCTCAGGCTCCACCTGAGCATAAATCATACTGTGAGGTTCAGGGGAATTATCACTCATTTATTTAACAACCTTTCTGCGTAATAAGCTAAATGGTAAAAGTTCTATATCGCTGTAAGCGGAAAATTTTTGCTGTGCATGGGGCGCGCACTCAACAACTTCGCCGGTTTCATCCTGCATAGCAGTTAAAACAAAGGGCATCAGCTGTCCGTCAGGCATTAAAAGCTCTAAGGACTCGCCTGCCTTAACATTGTTGCGCTGCTCAAAATACGCGCGCTTTTGCTCTGCGTCATAACCGGTAACAATGCCTATAAAATCGTGGGTCTGCTCGTATTTGGAGCTGGTATAAACCTGCGCGTTTCTGTCAGGCTTGGCTACCGCAAAACCTGTAGTGTACTGACGGTGCGAAACCTTGTTAAGCTCGGTAATCCAGCTTTCAGAAACATGATAATTTTTTCTGTCAGCCCAGCAAGCGTCAATAGCCTTGCGGTAGACGCTGACCACTGTAGCTACATAATGCACGCTTTTCATGCGGCCTTCAATTTTCAGGCTGCAAATGCCGGCGTCCATCAGCTCCGGCAAATATTCTATCAAGCACAAATCCTTGGAATTCATCACATAGGTTCCGTGCTCGTCCTCTTCTAAATCAAAATATTCTCCGGGACGCTTCTGCTCGCCTAATTTATACATATTATATTCCCAACGGCAGGCTTGCGTACATGCGCCGCGATTGCCGTCGCGTCCGGTCAAATAGCTGCTTAGCAGACAGCGACCGCTGTAGGAAATACACATTGCGCCGTGCACAAAGGTTTCCAGCTCCACAGAGGTTTTGTCGCTGATTTCGGCAATCTCTTTTAAAGAAAGCTCACGCGCCAAAACTACGCGCTCCGCGCCCAACTGCTCCCACGCCTTCACCGAAGCAAAATTGGTAGTGTTGGCCTGCGTACTTACATGCAGCGCCATGTTGGGCACTACCTCCCGCGCAGTCTGCCACACGCCTAAATCGCTGATTAATAGAGCGTCCACCTTAGCTTTTTCCAAAGCTAAAAGATACTCCGGCAGCTTGTTGATATCCTCGTTATGAGCAAAAATATTTACTGTTACATAAACCTTTTTCCCCAATTGGTGAGCGTATTCAGTTATCTCGACAATCTCCGGCAAATCAAAATTATTGGCAAAAGCTCTGAGGCCAAACATTTTTCCGCCTAAATAAATTGCGTCGGCGCCATACAAAAGAGCCATTTTACCCTTTTCCATATTGCCTGCCGGCGCCAAAAGCTCCGGCTTGATTAAAGCTCTAGTCATTAAAATCCTCCATTATAAATAGCTTAACGACTTTATCTATAAAATTTTATCAGCCTATATCTTTGATGGCCTGCAAATGCTCCTGATAAGTTTTTGTAAAACGGTGATGTCCGTCCTTTTCAGCGACAAAGTATAAATACTCCGTTTTTTCAGGCGCCAGTACAGCTTTGATTGCCGCAAGGCTAGGACTACCTATAGGTCCGGGTGGCAAGCCGGGATTTTGATAAGTGTTATACGGACTTTGGATTTTCAAATCATCATAGGTAATGATTTCTTTTTGCGCGCCTAAAAGATATTGAATGGTAGTGTCCGACTGGATAGGCATACCAATCGCCAAACGCCGCAAAAATACGCCTGCTATTTTTGGCTGTTCCTCGGCGTAAACCGCTTCCAGCTCTACCATAGCCGCTAAATTCACCACGTCGCGCAGCTTTAAACCGCGTTCTTCAGCCAACTGCACAATTTTATTTTCCTGCATTTCCGTATCAAACTGACGCACCAAAATTTCTAAAATTTTTTCTTCGCTCAAGCCTACGGGAATTTCGTAGGTCGCAGGATAAATAAAGCCCTCTGCTTTGAACAGAACATTGGTATCATCAGTCTGCATATATGTATAAGGAGCGTAATTTTTAGCCGCAGCAATAAAGTTTTCGGCGCTGCCAAGTCCCTCTGCCTCTATCTTTTGAGCAGTTTTCACAACCGTATAGCCTTCAGGTACAGTAAAATGCAGCAGCTTTACTCTGCCCTTAACCATAACGTCCACAATCTGGCTGTTGCTTAGGCCACCGTTAATTTGATAAGGCCCTGCCTGCAATTTAGTGGCCAAGCCCTTAAAGCGCGCTTCCAAACGAAAAGCCGCCGGATCCTTAACCAGCTTTTTTTCGTGCAGCAAAACGGCAATCTCCGCCGTGGTCATGCCTTCTTTAACTATAATCAGATGCGAGCCTTGCGCGGCAAAATCCTTATTATTACCCCAAACATGCAGCAACAGCAAAAAGCAAACCAACGGCACAGCTACAGCAGCCAACGCTGCATAATACCATTTAGCCTTCAACCACTGCTTGATTTTTTCTCCATCCATACGCAGCAATTCCCCATTCGTAAAAAATTCACTTGGGTTTACATAAAAATACCGGACCTAAGTCCGGTGCTTTTATTCTTCTTCGCAGTATTGATCGTACAGCTCAGCAACGGCTTCGTATTCTTCATCGGTAGGACCAACGTAAATCGCTTCACCATTTTCGTCAAAATCAATACGGGCAATAATGCAGACGTCGTCATCATCTTCTTCATGCTCATGGTGATGGCATTCACATTCCTCATCCTCGCAGCAGTCCTCGTCAATACCAACTAAAACTGCAAAGTTTTTGCCGTCGTAAGGAATAATCATTTCTTCCATAAAATAGCTTTCGTTACCCTGCTCGTCGGTTAAAACAACTACGTTAACTTCCTCTGCATCTTCCTGCATGGCTTCTAATTCTTCATTTTTAATATCTTTTTCAGACATAGGTACACCTCTTTTCGCAAAAATAATTTATATCATATTTTATAATACAGTTTGGGTTTCTGTCAAATCTTAAAGCTTTTACTGTCGAGATAATTTTGTAAAATTACCACGGCCGCCATCATATCGATAACCTGCTTGCGTTTTTTACGGCGCATATCCGCGTCTACCAAAACCTTTTCGGCGGCAACGGTGGATAATCTTTCATCCCAAAGCACTACCTTACAAGCGGGAAACATTTCCTTCAACCGTTTAGCCATAACTGCGCAGGCCTGCGCTCTTTCGCCAATGGTACCGTTCATATTTTTAGGATAACCGACGACTAAGGTATCTACCTCATGCTCTTGAATAAGCTGAGCAATGCGCGCGTAATCGCGTTCTTCCGTAGTACGCTTAATGGTTTCCACACCGTTGGCAATCATACCCAACAAATCGCTGACGGCAATACCTATGGTTCTTGTGCCCACGTCCAGGGACATTTTGCGCATGTGGTCAACTCCTTGCAATTTATTTTTTGATTTGCTGTAAATAATTTATCACCATGGCCTCGATAAGCTCATAACGCTCATGACGGCGCAGCTTAGTGCGGGCATTATCATAACTGGTAATATATGTAGGGTCGCCGCTAAGCAAATAGCCTGCCAGCTGATCTACAGGATTATAGCCTTTTTTCTCCAAGGCAGCATAAACTTCTTTTATAGTTTCAGCAACGTCCAGCTTTTCCGGCTGACATTTAAACATCATTGTTTCTTGCGATACTTCAGACATTTTTACCACTCCTTTCGGCTTGTCTTCAATTATATATTGTAACACAAACCTGCACTTTTTTACAGTAAGTAAAATGTATTCTTTTTGTTAGAAAAAAGAAAAACCCGCATAAGCATGCGAGTTTCTACATTTTGAAATTGGTCGGGGCGGCGAGATTCGAACTCACGGCCTCTTGTACCCGAAACAAGCGCGCTACCAAACTGCGCCACGCCCCGACATTCATCGCTGACATTTACATCAGCAACGAGTAATATTATAAAGCATCAATGTATCTTTGTCAACACCTTTTTGCTTTATTTTAAACAAGCTTTTAGCCTTGAGTTACCACGCGAATGCTGGTTACTCCAAAAGCCTGCGCAATCGCCGGTAAAATTTCGCGTTCAATATTAGTACGATGCAGCTCGCTTTCTGCCACCAGCATAATGCGGGTGTCTGCATAATTAATATTATGAACTCTGCTTACCAGTCTCTTAAAAGTATCTTCGCCGATAATTTCTTTAAGCTTTTGCAGACGCTCAAACACTTCCGGTTTTTCTTTTTGCATTCTTACTTCTAACGGAGTAAAAGGAATGGTTACCACACGAGCATCACGAGCTAGGACAAAATTTTCCTCGCCTTCGCCGGGCACAACTAAATCTTCACGCATTTTATATTCCTCCAATACAGTTAAAGCTAAATAAACCTGCCATTTGCAAGATTTCTTCTTAATATTATATGCTACAAAGACTTTTCAGTCAAGCAGCAGGATTTTTCGCGTTCGAGTAGAATAATAGTAAAAAAATAAATAAAAAATTTTAAGGAGGATTATTATGTCTCTCAAGGAAGATTTTAAAAAATTTGCTATGCGCGGCAATGTTATAGATATGGCTGTTGGCGTAATTATTGGCGGTGCCTTTGGCAAAATCGTCGGTTCTTTAGTAAATGACGTTATCATGCCGCCTATCGGTATGGCGATGGGCAAAATAGATTTCACAAATCTTTTTGTCAGCTTAAATGGTAAAGAATATGCTACTTTAGAAGCAGCAAAAAAAGCCGGAGCTCCTATTTTGGCTTACGGTAACTTTATCAATACTATTATTGACTTTTTAATTTTAGCTTTTGTTATCTTTTTGATGATTCGCCAAATCAACAAGCTCACTCCTCCGCCGGCACCCAAACCGGAGCCGCGTTTGTGCCCTTACTGCAAATCTGAAATTGCTGACGACGCAACGCGTTGCCCACATTGTACTTCTCATTTAGAAACAAAATAATAAATCATAATAATTATTCTGTTGCAAAGCACTGCAAGGCAAAAGCTATGCCCTGCGGTGCTTTTTTAATTGCTAAAATATTCTCAATAAGGTATAATAGATTGAGATTATCTGCTTACAGAAAAAATTTGTAAGCTTAAATATTTAAGGAGGTCATTAGATGTCTGTCTTTGACGTACTACAAGAACGTGGCTTTATTAAGCAAATGTCCCACGAAAACGAAATTAAAGAACTATTGGCAAAGGAAAAAATTACTTTTTATATTGGTTTTGATCCTACTGCTGACAGCCTGCATGTTGGTCACTTTATCGCATTAATGATGATGAGCCACATGCAAAGAGCCGGCCACCGTCCCATTGTACTTTTAGGCGGCGGCACAGGCATGGTAGGCGACCCCAGCGGCAAGGACGAAATGCGTAAAATGCTTACGCCTGAATTTATTGCGCACAACATTGCCTGCTTCAAAAAACAAATGAGCCGCTTCATTGATTTCAGCGACGATAAAGCCATTATCGTAAACAATGCAGATTGGCTGCTGGGTTTAAATTATGTAAATCTGCTGCGTGAAGTTGGCGTGCATTTTTCTGTCAACCGTATGCTGACTGCCGAATGCTTCAAAAAACGCTGGGAAAAAGGCTTGACCTTCTTTGAATTCAACTACATGATTATGCAGTCCTACGATTTTTGGAAGCTGCACAGCGACTACAACTGCGTAATGGAGCTTGGCGGCGACGACCAATGGTCCAACATGCTGGCCGGCGTAGAGCTTATCCGCCGTAAGGAACAAAAACCTGCTTACTGCATGACTTGCAAGCTTTTAACCACCAGCGACGGCAGAAAAATGGGAAAAACCGAAAAAGGAGCATTGTGGCTTGATCCGGAAAAAACTTCTCCTTATGATTTTTATCAATACTGGCGCAATGTTGACGACAGCGACGTAGAAAACTGTCTCTGCCTGCTCACTTACCTGCCTATGAACGAGGTACGCCGTTTAGCAAGTCTCAAAGATGCCGCTATCAATGAAGCAAAAAAAGTGCTGGCCTTTGAAGTTACCAAGCTTGTTCACGGCGAAGAAGAAGCACGCAAAGCGCAGGAAGCCGCAGAAGCATTATTCGGTGGCGGCGTAAATATGGAAAATGTTCCTACTATTGAAATAACCTTAGAGCAAGCAAGCGCTAAAGTTATCGATGTGCTGACTGCAGCAAAAATTTTCAGCAGCAAGCGCGAAGCACGCCAAATGATTGCCCAAGGCGGCCTGACTGTAAAGGACAACGTTTTAAGCGATCCGGAAGCTGCTTTGACACCGGAGCTTTTCGATACTGATAACAGCCTTTTGATTCGCAAAGGTAAAAAGAAATATTTCCGTCTGTTAATCAAATAAAAACTATAAAACAAAACTTGTGGGCAGACTGCAAGGTCTGCCCTTTATCCATTAAAGAAATGAAAAGTTTGAGGGGACTATTCGTTTAAGGGAGTATATGATGAATAACAATTTAAGTTTAGCGAAAGTTCTGCCCATCGGCTTAATGCTGTTTTCCTTTTTTTTCGGCGCAGGCAATCTAATTTTTCCGCCAACACTGGGTCAAATGGCAGGCGAACATTTATTCTTGGCGACCTTTGGCTTTTGTGTCAGCGGCGTTGGTTTCCCTTTAATGGGTATTTTAGCCATGGCTACCTTACACAGCGACGATCCCAATGAATTAGCCGCCCCTATGAGTTATACCTATGGCAAAATCATAACCATTCTTTGTGCGCTGACCATCGGCCCGTTCTTTGCCATTCCGCGTACTGCTGCCGTTTCTTTTGAAACCGGCATTTTATCCTTGCTGCCAGCAGGCTCTGAAACTGTGGGCTTAGCAATTTATTCTGTATTTTTCTTTATCACAACTTATTTTCTTGCAGTAAATCCGTCTAAAATTGTTGATAACATTGGTAAAATTTTATCTCCGATGCTGCTTATTTGCCTTGGTATTTTAATTTTCTGCGTGTTTACTAATCCTTTGGGTAATTTTCAACCTGCGCAGGATGTTTATAAAAACGCTCCTTTCTTTAAAGGCTTTCAAGAAGGCTACAACACCATGGATTTACTTTGCACCATGCTTTTTGGCGTGGCAACCTTAAAGGCCATTGAATCCCAAGGTGTGAAAGGACAAAAAGCGCTGACTAAAATGTGCATTTACGCCGGTATCATTGCAGCAATTTGCTTAACTTCTATTTACGCTGCTTTAGCCTATGCAGGCGCAGTCAGCACTGAAGCCTTTGGTATCGTTGCTAACGGCGGTCAGCTGCTGAATTTAATTTCCGTCCATTACATGGGCTTCCCCGGTCAAATTGTGTTGGCGCTGATTATTTTCTTCGCCTGCATCACTACCTCTATCGGTTTAACTACCTCTATCAGCAGCTATTTTAGCCAAATCAGCGACGGACGCATTTTATACCAACGCTTGTGCCTTTATATCTGTCTGTTCAGCCTGGTAGTTGCCAACTTTGGTTTGAATAACATTATTAAATTTTCTATTCCTGTTATCTGTATGCTTTATCCTATCGTTATCGCTATCGTTATTTTAAATGTTGGCCAAAGCATTTTTAAACGTGATAAAGCAATTTTCCGTATCTGTCTGACCTTGACCACCATTTTTGCAATTTTTGACGGTCTGCGCGCCGGCGGTTTTGATCTAAAGGAATTGGACAGCTTTTTAACCGTATATCTGCCGTTTTTTGATATCGGCTTTGGCTGGCTTCTCCCCTGCTTCGGCGGTATCGTTTTAGGTTATATCTATAGTATAATTTTTCCAAGTAAGGTGAAAACAAATGAGTAATGAAAAACAATGCGAAAGCTCTACTTCCTGCGGTCGCGAAAGCTGCGAAGGCTGCCCTTCTGCACAGGGAACTCACAAGCCGGAAGATTTGCATGCACAATTAAATCAAGTAAGCAGCGTTAAAAAAGTTATCGCTGTTGTCAGCGGCAAGGGCGGCGTTGGTAAATCTTTAGTTACCTCGCTTATGGCCAGCGCTATGCAGCGCCGCGGAAATCGCTGCGGCGTTTTGGACGCCGACATCACCGGCCCTTCTATGGCCAAAAATTTTGGCGTGCAAGGCAAAGCGCAGGCTACCGAATTAGGTATTATTCCACGCACTTCCGCTAATGGCGTGCAGGTTATTTCTGCCAACATGTTTCTGCCCAACGAGTCCGACCCTGTTGTTTGGCGCGGACCTCTGCTGGCAGGCATGGTAAAGCAATTCTGGACTGACGTAATTTGGAGGGACATTGACTACATGTTTGTGGATATGCCTCCCGGAACCGGCGACGTACCCTTAACAGTTTTCCAATCCCTGCCGGTAGACGGTATTATCGTTGTTACTTCGCCGCAGGAGCTTGTTTCTATGATAGTGGCGAAAGCTGTAAAAATGGCACAGATGATGAATATTCCTATCCTGGGATTGGTAGAAAACTATGCTTATTTCCATTGTCCCGATAACGACAAGGATTACGAAATTTTTGGTCCCAGCCATTTACAGGAAACGGCCGCAACCTATGGCTTAAAAGTTTTAGCACGCTTACCCATTGACCCGGCTGTTGCCGCTGCCTGTGACGCCGGTGAAATTGAAAGCGTTGAACTGCCTGCAATCAATTCCTGTTGCGATTACATTGCGCAAAGCTTAAACAAATAACGTAGTAAACTTTTTGAACGTCTCGCAAAATTTTGTGAGGCGTTTTTTTGTTGTAGTAACAATTATTTCAGAAAACATTTGTTCCCGTCGCGTTTCGTGACATGAAGGACTACTCATACGTATATAGCGGCGGTATATTATCACTCGTTCAACGCTTTTTTTACGTTCACTGCGGTCGAAAGCATCACGAAGCTGCGGGAAACTCGCTGCGCTCAAACATCCAACAAAAAAGCAGACTCTCAGCTTTAACCGAAAATCTGCTTCATTATACATTACCATTTTTTAAAATTATGTCCACCAAAAATATTGGTATGGGTTTCTCCAACCTTCATACCATTTTGAAAAGTATCCTGTCCTCCGAAAATATTGGCATGAGTTTCTCCAACCTTCATACCATTTTGAAAGACATCCTGTCCGCCAAAAATATTGGCATGTGTTTCCATTTGGGTATGCTATAGTCTTTTATAGTATATTCATTACCTTTATTTGAAAAGCCCAATTTGCCAAAAATAATAGAGTAATTATATAAACACAAAGCAAGGTTCTTGTCTTGCATTTGAACAGCCAAATACATATCTGAAGTAGATAAAAATAATGGCTCGTTAATTGTATTTTGTACATTAGGATATTTGGGCGATGTAAACGTTTCCAATAAATAAGTATTACAAAAATCTCTATTGTCATATAGATATTTCCTATATAACCTTGCATATTGTTCGTTGCTTCCGTCAAAATTCATTATGTCCTCAGGTATGAGCATAATACAATCTTGCGCATTAGTAAAATTTTTAGCAGAAAAATCATCTGTTTCCGTTGCCTTTTCTCCAACCTCTTTCTTTTCATTAACAGGAGCTGTTTTCATATTTGCTACAGACGATAAATCAAAACCGCAGTTATAACAAAATTTAAAATTCTCATTTACGTTTGTACCACACTTTGGGCAGAACATAGTTTTCATCTCCTCGTATAATAATTAGATGCAAAGCCACATGCGACCCTCATCCTTATCCTTGATAATTTAACATACTTAGACTTTTATAATAAAATTTAATCAAGCACTACCACCAATTTCTATTGGATATCATTCAGTGCCATTATCTAAATTCAATAATATTATAACACTACATCTCCCCCCGCAAGCAAAAGTTCGCATAGCAAACTTTCCTTGAACCATTTAATTATTTTTTTCACTAACTATCCGCAATCGCTCCGACCAGTAGCCGGAGCGTATTGCGGCTTTAGTAATGTGTCACAAGGTTAGAACAAATCTTTAGTAAAAAAAATTGCTAACATACTGCCACTACAAGAAATTTTGCGCACAAAAAAGAGCTGCCAAACCCTCAAGAACTACTTTTGAAAATCTAACAGCTCTATCAAAACTATTTAATTGTATTTGAAAGCCAAACCAAAATTAAGGCGATAATATTATCACGAAGTGAAGATAGCGTTTTTTAGTGAGCGAGGGCTTGGAAGCATAGAAGCAAGGGTACGTATCTTAAATCATTTTTCAGCCAAATTTTTCCTGCAGCTTCGTTATGCTTCCGCCCGTAGTGAGCGTAAAAAAACGCGTTGAACGTGTGATAATTTATCGCCGCATTTTTTATAAGCAAACGAAATTAAAGCGATAATATTATCACAGAGTGAAAATAACGTCCAAAAAACGCGTTGAACGCGTGATAATTTATCGCCGCATTTTTTATAAGCAAACGAAATTAAAGCGATAATATT
>CAJKLD010000029.1 GCA_905200645.1 uncultured Phascolarctobacterium sp.
ACAGAGTGAAAATAACGTCCAAAAAACGCGTTGAACGCGTGATAATTTATCGCCGTAAATCTTGCACACACAAAACAAGAGCCTGCCGTAAAAATTTACAGCAAGCTCTTGTTTTCGTTTTAAGACCCGATAATCGGCCTGTTTTCCATAATATTGACCAGCTTAGACAGCTCCCATTTAATGGTTTCCTCCGGATGCTCGGAATTCCCCATATCGCGCAAATGGCGTTCGCGCAATTTTTTTTGAAGAAATTTTTCGCCGTCTTTTTTATAGATAAGCAAATCCGCACAGGCAGAAGTTCTAACATAAGTTTCATTGTCGCCGCGGAAACCGAAACCGCTGGAAACAAGATATTCGTCCAGCTCGTACACGCGCGCCACTACCAAAACATCTGCCTTACTCTTTTCCGTCAACGCCGCCAGTGTCGCCTTATCCAGCTTGGCTCCTTCACGAACCGCGTCGCTCACCAGCTTTTGCGCTGTACCGTCGTCCGTAATTTGGTAATAGGGAAAATGATACGCCCACTTCACTACCTGCCGCCAGCTTTTATACACAGCACCGTTAACGTCCCCGTCCTGGTCAATAACCACAAAGCCTACGGGACGCTCCGGAAATTCTGCGTCGGCTTTTTGCGGCGGTATAGCAGCCGTCATAACGATCAGCAGCATTAAATAGCCTAAAAAACTTAAAATTTTTTTCATTTTCTCCACCATCCTTTTATTATGAATAGTGATGTAAATTCTATTTTGCTGTTAAGCGCTTAATAGCGCCTTTCACAACAACTGCCTGATATTTAAGCGCCTGCACATACAATTCATGAGGTACAATACCTTCACTGTCCGTGCGTTGCGCCACTACTCCGCATACTGCGCCAGCTTTTATTTCCAAAGCCTGACAGGTTACAAACAAAGCCGAGGTTTCCATTTCATAATTCAACGCGCCCAATTTCTGCCACTCCAGCATAGTTCTCTGAAATTGCCGCGGCACATAACCCGTAAAACTGTCGTAACGCTCCTGCCCCGGCCAAAAAGTATCGCTGGAAACAGCTATGCCCACGTGAAAAGGTACGCCACCGGCTTTAGCCGCCTCTACCAGCGCACCTGTTACAGAAAAACTTGCTACTGCGGGAAAACTTATAGGAGCATAATGTCGCGAGGTTCCGTCCAAACGCACGGAAGCCTTGTTGATAATAATTTCGCCGGGATTTATTTGCTGCTGGATAGTGCCGGTAGTACCTACTCTAATCACATGGGTAATACCCAAACGCGCCAATTCCTCCAAGCAAATTGCTGTGGACGGCCCGCCCATACCCGTGGAGCAAACCAGAACCGGTGTTTTGTCAACAAAAGTAAGCCAGCTGGTATATTCTCGGTGGCAGGCAATAAAGCTGGATTGCTCGCCGATATTTTCAGCCAACAACTGTACTCTACCTGGATCTCCCGGCAGAACAGCTATAACTGCGCCGTGCAGCGCGTTTTTGGCAAAACCAACATGATACATTACCTCATTTATATCAGCATAACGCTTTTCCATTGTTTGCTCTCCTTTTTATTTTTGATAAGCAGCCTTTGTGCCTGCCGCCAAAGGCTCAAGCTCCATGTAGGCGGCAATAGTCTGACCAATGTCCGCAAAAGTCTCCATGGGCATAAGCTGAGCACATTGCAGCTTGGCGCCGGAAAATAAAACGGGAATTTTTTCTCGTGTATGGTCCGTACCGCTCCAGCTGGGGTCATTACCGTGGTCGGCAGTAATCAAAAGCAAATCGTCATCCTTAAGCAAACAAGTGATTTCCGGCAGACGCTTATCAAAATACTCCAGCGCTTCGCCATAGCCGCGCACATCACGGCGATGGCCATAGCTGGAATCAAAATCTACAAAATTGGTAAAAACAATGGTGTTATCGGGCGCTTCCTTAATAACCTCAATGGTTACATCCACCAATTTTGCCAAACCGCCTGCGGCAAAATGCTTGCTGATGCCGCGGTGCGCAAAAATATCGGCAATTTTTCCCACGGCGTAAACCTTACCGCCAGCCGCCACCATTTTATCCAGCAGAGTTGCTTGCGGCGCAGGCACCGCATAATCGTGCCGATTAGTGGTACGCGAAAAATCTTCGGCGCAAGTGCCCACAAAAGGTCGGGCAATAACGCGGGCAATATTATAAGGCTGTACTAATTTATAGGCCAGCTTGCATAATTCGTATAAACGTTCTAAGCCAAAGCTTTCCTCGTGGGCGGCAATTTGCAGCACGCTGTCAGCAGAAGTATAAATAATCGGCTTGCCGGTTTTGACGTGCGCCTCGCCCAGCTCCTTGATAATTTCCGTACCGGAAGCATGGCATTCGCCTAAAACTCCAGGCAAATTTCCCTGCTCAATGAGCTGCTCAACTAATTCTTGCGGAAAACACTTTGGCACATTAGGAAAATAACCCCAATCAAAATCCACGGGTACACCGCTAATTTCCCAGTGGCCGCTTAAAGTGTCTTTGCCTCTGCTCACCTCTTGCGCATAAGTGTAAGCGCCAATGATATGCTCCGCTCCTAAACCGGCGGGCAGCTTACTGCCGCGGCTTAATGCCGCAGCCTTTGCCAAACCGCGAGCCGCCAAATTAGGCAGATACAACGGCTTAGGACTGCCGTCGTCATTTTTACGATTTTCGGCAAACCAAGCGCAAATATGACCTAAGGTATCCGCGCCCTTGTCGCCATATTTGGCAGCGTCGTGAGCGTAACCAATACCAAAGGAATCCATGAGCAATATAATGGTTCTCACTATTTTTCACCTACCTTGCGGATTAGCGTACCATTTTTAAAAACCTAAGGCTTCGCCTACCAAAATAATTTTAATTCTATTGGGAACTCTACAAGTGCGGGAAATAACTATTTGACTGCAAATGCTTTCGGGCTTAGCGCAATCAGCGCAGGTTCCCAATTTAGCACAGGGGGTGTCCAAACCTGCAAAACGCGCTGCATTAATGGGCGCAGCTACATGACGCGCTCTATCAAGAGCTCCCTCCAACGTGCCCGCAACCTTGTTCATGCCTACAATCATAACAACCTGCTTAGGCCCAAAAATCATGGCTGCTACTCTATTGCCGTTGCCGTCAATATTTACTAACTGACCGTCTTTGCTTACGGCATTACTACTCATCAAAAAGGTATCGCAGGTTAAAGACTTACGCATCAGCTCTGTTTTTTCTGCCAAATCAGCGGCCTTTTCTCTATCGATAACAGGATTGCGTTTTTTTACAGCGTCCAGCAGGCCAATTTCCTGTACACTGACAGAACCACCCCAAGCTACCACATCAGTTTCAGGAATCAGTTCTAAAGCTTTGCTTAAAGCTTCTTCCTTCGTAGCGCAATAATAAGCGCCAAAGCCACGTCTTGTTAAATTTTTAATTAAAGTTTCACCTAAAAGCTGATTGCGCACAACCTCTGCTTGTTCCATTTCGCTTACCTCCTCAAAGGTTAAATGAAAAAATTAGTCTTCCAAATCGCCGATAACTACTTCGTCAACCTCGTCCTGCTCAACCAAATATACATTGATAGCTTCTTTATGAGAGGTCGGTACGTTTTTGCCGGCAAAATCTGCACGGATAGGCAGCTCTCTGTGACCACGGTCAATTAAAACTGCCAGCTGAATTGCTTTGGGACGACCCATATCAATAATTGCGTCCAAAGCGCAACGGATGGTGCGTCCGGTGTACAAAACATCATCAACCAAAATAACCGTTTTGCCATTCAAGTCCATGTTAATTTCGGTACCGTGGCAAATAGGATTGTAAGCCAAGGTAGAAAGGTCATCGCGGTACAGCGTAATATCCAGCATACCTACGGGAACCTCTACCTTTTCAATTTCGCTAATGGCTTTTACCAAACGCTCGGCAATAGGCACACCGCGAGTACGGATGCCAACCAAAACTACATTTTCTACGCCCTTATTTCTTTCAATAATTTCGTGAGCAATACGCACAATAGCGCGACGCATAGCGTCAGCATCCATAATAACATTCTTTTTTACAAAATTACTCATCATCGTCACCTCATAAAAATATTTTATATTTGTCTGCTTCCTTTTAATAAGGAAGCTATGAATAAACTAATTAAATTGGCCTAAGTGCAGGCGCGTAATAATTTTATGCATATCCTCCGGCAGCGCCGCTTCAAAGTGCATTCTTTCACCTGTGCGCGGATGGGTAAATTCTAGGGTTTGGGAATGTAGCGCCTGACCTTGAATAGCAAAAGGCGTTTTCATGGGAGAATATTTAGGGTCGCCTACTAAAGGATAGCCTAAATATTCCATGTGTACACGAATTTGGTGGGTGCGGCCTGTGCGCAGCTTGCAGCGCACCAACGTATATTTGCCAAAGCGTTCCACAACCTCGTATTCCGTAACGGCGTCGCGACCGTTTTCTTTGACCACAGCCATTTTTTTGCGGTCGTTTTTATCGCGGGCAATTTGCGTTTCAATAATGCCGCTATCCGTTTTAATGTTGCCGCGCACTACGGCAAGATAGGTTCTTTGCGCAGTTTTCGCCTGAATTTGTTGGGACAGGGATAAATGCGCCTCGTCGTTTTTGGCGCAAATCATAATGCCGCTGGTATCCTTATCCAGTCTATGGACAATTCCCGGACGAATTACACCGTTAATGCCCGAAAGATTTTTGCAATGATACAGCAAAGCGTTGACTAAGGTGCCGCTGTAATTACCGGCCGCCGGATGCACTACCATACCGCGGGCTTTATTGACTACGATTATGTCGTCATCCTCATAAATAATATCTAAAGGAATATTTTCCGGCTGTGCGTCCAAGGGCTGCGGCTCCGGCAAGGTAACAAGAATTTCGTCGCCCGCACGCAGCTTGTAATTAGACTTCAAAATCTTCGTTCCCTTTACTGCGCGTCCGTCCTCTAAAAGCTTCTGCATATTCGAACGCGTAATATCCAGCAAAGCCGCTAAGCCCACGTCCGCTCTTTGCCCTGCCTGCTCCTCAGTAATAATCAGTTTTTCTTGTTCGCCAGCCATTCCGTCAGCAAAATGCTCCATATAATACACCCAACCCCTACGCATATAGCTATATCAGCCACGTTAAACACAGGCCAAATTCTAAAATCAAAAAAATCTACAACTAATCCCTGACGCGCTCTGTCAATAAGATTTCCCACTGCGCCGCCGGCAAAAAGTGCCGCGCCGTAAGCGCACCAAGGTCCATAAGCGTAAATATCTTTGCGCATAAACCAAATGCAGCCTATAACTAAAAAAGCAATCACTACAAAAAGCCAACGGCTGCCCTCCAGCATGCCAAAAGCTGCTCCGGAATTTAAAATATACGTCCAGTGAAAAATATTTTGGATAACCGGAACGCTTTCCCCCACCGCAAAATGCGTTACAACACAATACTTTGTCAGCTGGTCTAAAATTACCACCAACAAAGCTACAAAAAAATAAATCATGAAAATACTCCTAAGCCACGGCAATTTCTGCCGCTATTTATACATGTATATTATAACACATGAATAGCATGAAAATACATACGTCACGGAAAGTTAATAAAAAATCCTCCATCTTTTTACAGACGGAGGATTTATATTCAAATTGCAGACCAAGCTATTTTTAGTATAGCAGCTTGTTGGCGATAACCAAGCGTTGAATTTGATTGGTGCCTTCATAAATCTGCATAATTTTTGCATCACGCATCATCTTTTCAACAGGATATTCTTTAGTGTAGCCATAACCGCCCATTACTTGTACAGCGTCGGTAGTAACCTGCATTGCTACGTCGGCAGCATAGCATTTAGCCATAGCAGCTTCTTTAGAAAACTCCATGCCCTGGTCGCGCATCCAGCAAGCCTTTTGTACCAGTAGACGAGCAGTTTCAACCTTCATTGCCATGTCAGCCAGCATAGCCTGTACCATTTGGAAGGAAGCGATAGGTTGACCAAATTGACGGCGCTCTTTAGAATATTTTACAGCGCAGTCCAATGCAGCTTGGGCAATACCAACGGAAACGGCACCAACAAAAGGACGAGCGCTGTCCAAGGTATTCATAGCAATACGGAAACCTTCGCCTTCACGACCAACGCGATAAGATTCAGGAATCACAACGTCCTGTAGCACCAGTTCGGTGGTGTTGGAAGGACGAATGCCCATTTTATTTTCTTTCTTGCCAATGGAGAAGCCGGGAGTATTTTTCGGAACGATAAACGCAGTCAAGCCGCGGATACCGCCGGTTTTGCGAGTGTTGGCAAATACCAAAAAAATATCAGCCAGGCCGCCATTGGTAATAAACATTTTAGTACCGTTCAAAGTGTAGGTACCGTTTTCTTTATTTTTTTCTGCACGAGTAGAAACGCCGCCTGCGTCGCTACCGGCGCCGGGTTCAGTCAAGGCGAAAGCAGCCAAACCGCCGTTGTTCAGCACATCGCAGTACATTTTCTTTTGCTCGTCGGTACCGGCAAGCAATACAGGCACAGTTGCCAAGCTGTTAGCGGCCAAAGAAGTTGCCACACCGGCGCATCCCTTGCCTAATTCTTCATAAATTGTAGCAACAGAAATGCTGTCCAATCCCGGACCATCTAATTCTTCCGGTACGATAACATTGAGCAGACCCATTTCGTTAGCCTTTTCAATTAGGCCGTCGCGCATATGGTTCTCTCTGTCCATTTCAGCAGCGTAAGGAGTGATTTCCTTTTCTACAAACTCCCTCACCATTTCCTGTAGCTCTAGTTGTTCCTCGTTCAATGCAAACTCCATCTTATCCTCCTTAATTACTTTGCGGCAATACCGCAGTCATTTTCCCTCTCCAAAAAATTTTCTTACCATTTGGCGGGTATTTCTTCAAAGCGGCCAACAATAAACATTGTTGTTAAAATTGTAGCCATTAAAGTATTTTCTGCATCATACATTTCAGCTTCAATTACCATAGTTGTGTGTCCATGATGACGAATTTTACTTTTAACATAAACACGTCCCGCACTATGTACATTTCTGATAAAATTCATGCTGAAATTCAAAGTAGCCACTACCGCGCCGACGCTGGCACCGGTTACGCCTAAGACAGAATCAGCCAGTGCAGTTAAAACGCCACCATGACAAATGCCGCGGTGATTAAAGTGCTTTAAAGGGTCGATTTCAATACTGACCACTGCTCCGCCGCAGGTTATTTCATCAATATGAACGCCAAAATTGTTCATAAAAGAATTATAACCGTACATATCGCGAATATAGGCAGGAACATCCTTAACCTGTTCCACCATTTTTATCGCCTTCCTTTCGTTAGACGCAAAGACTTCTGTCATTATATCTTAGATATTTTACCATAAATTAACTTTTAACTCAACACTTTAGCGCAAAAAAATAGGTTGAAAGCAAGATTTTGCTCTTACTCTCAACCTCTAAAAATTTTTTCACAGTTCAATTGACTCTTTAGTCAATAATATTTTGTTTATAATCATGATAAAGAGCTTTTAACTCTTCCATAGTCGCAGTCATTTCAATCTTCAGCTTAGACGCTGCATCATAGTCGCCTTCGGCAACAGCCTTGCGAATGCTGGTAAAAATACTTTTTTCTTCAAAGGAATCCTTAGCCAGCTTAGCGCGCAGCACTTGAATTTTATGCCACAAAGCCAAATCGCAGTCCGTGGAACTTTCGGGGCTGTGCAACTTTTTCATTTCTACTACCGCTTGATAATATTCAGGAATAATGCGGTTAATCAGTTCCGTAGTCCAACGAATCAACGCGCCCTGTCTAAAGGACTCTATATATTCTTTCTTCAAAATATTTCCTTGAGTTAACACGGCAATCTTTTCGGGATATTTATCAAAAGCGCAGAGATTTTCCCACACAGTTGCAGGCGGCTCGCCAAACAGCTTGCTGCGTTCTTCCGCAGTGAAATCTTCAAAAACGTCGTCCTCGGTGCGGTATTGACGGTCTTTTTCCAAATAGAAGCCTTCTTCTCCGGCTTGCTTGGAAATTTCTTTTTCCATAGCTTTCAAATCTTTACCGGATTCTACGCAGGCCTTAATGCCGTCCAAGCAGGACAGATAGAAAGCTGCGATGGCAATGTAAGTATTGGTATACGGATTAGGAGAACGCATTTCAATGCGGGTAGCCTTAGGATTATCCAAATCTCTGATTAAGCCGGCCAAAATTGTTCTGTTGCGGGACGGATTGTCGGGACTTAAGCCCAGGCTGGTAACAATGCACACAGGCGCCTCAAAACCTGGTTTCAAACGATTGAGAGAATCAATAGTGCAGGAAATAAATGGATTGGTTACTTCGTAATTTTTCAGCAGGCCCATTAAAGCACCGTAACCAATCGCGGATAAAAATTCCTTGTGCATGTCGGCAGGCGAAAACAGGTTAACAATTTTACCGTTCTTCATTTTAGCGGCAATGCCTACGTGAGTATGTTCGCCGCTGCCTGCAACTCCAGGAATAGGTTTCGCTTGGAAGGATACCTCCAGTCCGTTCATGCGGAAAACTTCTTTTACAATAATGCGGGCCAAAATTTCGTTGTCGCCTGTTTGCACGCCGCTGGCAAATTTCCAGTCTACTTCCAGCTGCTCCATAACGTGGCTCATGTGGCCGTTAGCGTCGATTTGACCCTTAACGCCGCCGCATTCCTTGTGACCCATTTCCGGCTCTAAGCCGTACAAATCTAGAGTTTGAACAGTTTGCTCCAAAGCAGTACGCACGTTACCTCTGGTACGCTGCCAATATTGCTCCTGCATCATTTGTGAGGAAGACAAAGCTTCAATCGGCGCATCCTCGCGCGGAGATTTTACCCAAAATTCCAGTTCCGTAGCGCTGGTGAAAATAATTTTTTCAATATCCTCGCCATGAATATGCTCCAAGCCGGGAATTACCGGATGCTTTTTGAAAAGCTTGAGAATTTCTTCTTCCATATAATCCAAGGTATTTTTTAAAATAGAACGGGAATCTACAAAATTGCCATTGTGCAGCAAGTAGCAAGGAATACGCAGAGTGCCGATCATTTTGCCGTTAGCAGTATCAAAATGCTCATAATTATAATCTATAAACCAATTTACGGTTTTATCAACAACTAAATCCACGCGGGCATTATTCAAAGTTGCAATGCCTGTCAATACAACGGAAGAACCGTCAGTTTGAGCGGCACTGCCATCTAAAAAGCTGTCCATATCCTCCAAAAAAACCTTCATAGGGATTTTTTCATCAGTATCATTACCGGCAAAATCTACGCCCATCAAAGAAACAAATTTAATCTCCGGATGCAAGGACAAAAGCGCCTGCAAATCCTGTTTGTTTTGCTGTTCGGGTTTAATAACATACAATAATTCTTTAGTGTTCATGATAGCTCGCAGCTGAAAAACGCTGCTCTCCTTTCTCCAAACTCCCTATAAAAACCGTCATAAACGAAAAGGACTTTTTCAAGCAGGAGACACTCCACCTCTGCTTAAAAAAGTCCACATTGACTGTTCACAGTAATTATATCAATTAACTTTCGCTTTGTCCAGTATTTTATTTACCCCAGCAGGCAGATTAAAATTTCTTCCAAACGCGTATAATCGCGGCCGCCTTGACGTAAATCCACATTGAGCTGCGCTAAAGCCAATAACGCCTGCGATAATTCTCCGGCATTAAAACGCCTTACCTCCTGCTGCAAATTTTTAGCTACGTAAGGATTTAATTTCAATTCGGCAAGAATGCCTTTATAGTCATAACCCTTTTGCGCCAGCTCCATAAATTGCAGCATCTGCCGCAGCTTAAACATAATCAGCGCGCATACCGGCAAAATATTCGTCCCATTTTTCCTTTCGCCTGCTAAAATATTCAACGCTTCCGAAAGATTTTTTTTGGCGACAGCATTGATTAAAGCAAAATTAGATGCTTCGGGCAGAGAGGCAAAAATATTTTCCACATCCTCTTTCGTCCATGTTTTTCGTTCGCCCGCATAGACATCCAGCTTAGCAATTTCCTGTTGTAAAAGCTGCAAGGGCACCTTATCTACCGGCTGCAAATATTCTATAATGCGGCCAATAGCGTCATATTCCCAGTGAGCACCGTATTTTTTTGCCTGCACATCCAGCCAAGGTGCCAAATTATTCAGCTTGATACTTGCGCACTCGCACAGCAAGCCTTGCTTTTTCAGCACCTTAAAAAATTTAGTGCGCTTGTCCGGCTTAGCTACACTTACAAGCACAGTACAGTATTCCGGTATATCGCTTAAAATGTCCGCTAATTTATCCAGCTGTGCTTTTTTGCTGTCGCTTTCCTGCTTACTGCCTAGAAGTTTTTCATCCTTGATAATTACCAGCGAACGCCCGCAAAAAAACGGATAGGTATTGATGATATTGCGCAGCTCGCGCACATCTAAATCCTTGTCAAAAACGCTGATTTCCCTGTCCGCCGCTTCTACATCCTGAAAAATATACTCCGGCACGGCAGCCACAATTTGCTGGCGATAATAATCCTCCTCGCCAAAAACCACCAGCAGATTGCCAAAATGTGCCAGCTCCTGCTTGTGCTGTAATTTATATAATAATTCTTCCGCTTTAATTTCCATAATTCGCACCTTATTCACGGCTCGCGCCTACTTCCTACCTTATTATAAATAATTAGTTATCAACTTGCAACTCCTGCCAGCCGTTTTGCGCGTATGCGAAGCAGCGCAATTTTTCGCCAAGCTCAATTTTGACACAGCCATGTACATCCGTACGCACAACCTTGCTGCCAACATTGTGCAAACGCGCCAAGGCTTCCGCGTGAGGATGTCCGTAACGATTATCTGCGCCGCAGGAAATTACGGCAATTTGTGGCTGAATAGCCTGCAAAAGTTCGGCGCTGTTACTGTTTTTCGAGCCGTGGTGCGCCGCTTTAAATACCGTAATTTTGCCAACGTCCAACAGTGCTTCCTTGTCGCTGCCTAAATCGCCCGTCAGCAAAATACTGCCGTAAATATTTTGCAGCAGCAAAATTGTGCTGGCGTCGTTGCCGCTTAAAGCCTGCGGATTATTTTGCTCAAAGCCAGCAGGCACTAAAAGATTTAGCGAAGTCGTTTCATCCGGCTGCAAAACTTTACCTTGCTCCGCCACAATTATTTTTGTACCTCTGCTTTGCGCCGTTTGCATTATATTTTTTGCTAAAGGCAAATTATTTTCGTCCGGCGTTTCCTGTGGCAGCACCAACTCTTGAACCTCGACTTGCTGCAATAGTCCCACTGCGCCGCCAACGTGATCATAATCGTAATGGCTCAAAAACAGCAGATCAATTTTATTTTTGCCTAAGCTACGCAAAAAAGGCGCAGCAAGGCGCTTGCCCGTGTCCAAGCCCGCCAAGCCGCCCGTATCGTAAACCATAACCTGCCGCTTGGGCGTTACCAGCACCACGCAATCGCCCTGACCTACATCTAAAAAATACGCCGTCAGCGGCTGCGCGCTAAGCTGCGCCCAAATTTGTGTCGCAAAAATAATTGCCACAATAAAACACAAAAACGCCTTACGCTCCCAATTTCTTAAAAATTGCAGGCAGGCAACATCTGCCCCAATTCCCAAGCCTAAATAATACAGCAGCACGCAAAAAAGCGGCACGCTGCCGATAACGATGCTGCTGTATGGCAAAGAACCCAAAAATTTTCCTTGCACCAACACTTGCGCCAATAAAAATTGGCTGCTGCCAAAGCACATGTCGCTCAAAAAATCACTTACGGTTGTAAAAAGTGCCAATCCGGCAAATAATTTACCGCAGACGCAAAAAGCCAGTCCCAAAATTGCTGCTAAAGCTATCACTTCCAAAATCGGCGTTAATACTAAATTGCTGATCAAGGAAATCAACGAAACTTGATGAAAATTTACTGCTAACAAAGGCAGTGTCGCCAGCTGCGCCGCCAAGGTCACAGCGATACATTCAGTCAGCGGCTGCGGTAGCCACTGGGGACATAATCTTTGGCAGGCAGGAAATAGCCAAATTAATCCGGCAGCAGCACCAAAGGAAAGCTGAAAGCTGATATCCAAAAGCCACAATGGTTTAACAGTCAAAAGCATTAGCGCGGTTAAGCATAACATGCTGCCACGCCTGCCGCCCGAACCGCCGTACAAAAACACCGTGCTCATCATCAGCGCACGCAGCACCGGCGGTTTTAAACCGCACAGCAAGGCATACAAGCACAGGCACAGCGTTACCAAAGGCTTGCGTTTGGTCGGCGCTATTTTGCCAAACACAACAGACAAAAATCCCGCCAACAGCAGTAAATGAGTACCCGATACGGATAGTAAATGAGATAGTCCGTTAGCAGTAAAAATTTCCCGCGTTTCCTCTGCTAAAGCATTACTACCGCCTAATAACATACTGCTTAGCAACGCGCCATGCTCGTCCCCTAATTTTTGCTGCAAAATCTGCCGCAAGCGCCAATTAGTTAAGGATAGCTTTTGCTGCCAATAACTCCAGTCCAAGCATAAGCCGTATTTAGCAAAAATATTTCTCGCATCCGGCAAACTTTCTGCAGGTTGCTTGGCAGCTATTAAACGAGCTTTGTACAAGCGTCCCCCAATATTATGTATGCGGTTATATAGTTCTCCTTGAAAACTGCCGGGATTGCGAAAATCGCGAAGCTGTTTCAGTGTCCCCTGCACTGCTAGGGCTTGAGTAAACAATTTTTCTTTTTGTACCGGATTTTGCTTGCTACCTAAAATTTCTTCTTTAGGAAAACCTAAACGTATGCGTCCGTCAAAATATTTGCTCTCACCCCCGCATTGCATTTGCGTACATTGAAAGATGCAGCTTACATAACCATTTTGCTCTTTAAAATTAAGCGTTTCAATGTGCCCTTGCAAAATTACTTCCCTGTTAAAATATTGCTGTAACCGCTCGGCAGCGCAAGGCTCTGTGCGGAGGCCGCTCGTAACGCCCAGCAGCAAAAAGAAGCACAGCAAAAATAAATTATGCAGCAAAAAATATTTTTCCTTTTTTATTGTTATACCTAAAAACAGTGCTGCTAACAACAAAAAAGCCACCGGCAGCAGAGATACATCTGCCAAGAATTCTGTTTGCAAAACCATATATAGCCCCATGCCAAAACAAAAGCTGCCACTATAAATAATGTCCATCTTCCACCTACCGATTTATTCTACTTTCACATAAGGACGCAGCTTTTCCAGCTTGGCTTGCCCTATGCCCCGCACTTGCAGTAAATCCTCCACCTTGTAAAAGCGCCGCGTTCTGCGCAGAGCCAAAATTCTATTAGCTATAGCCGGTCCAATCCCCGGCAAAGCCACCAGCTCCTCTGCTGTTGCATTGTTTAAATCCAGCTTCGTCTTTTTGTCTACAACTACTGAATTATTTTGACTTTGCTTATCTGACGCCAAATTCGCTTTGCTTTTTGCGGAAAAATTTTTGCTTTTTATAAACGGTACATAAACGTGGCTGCCGTCCCGTAATTTTCGGGCGAGATTTACTTTTTCCGTCTGCGCTTCGGCAAGAAATCCTCCTGCCGCCGCCAAAGCGTCCGTCGTTCTGGCGCCGACAGGCAAATCATAAATTCCCGGCTGGCACACTGCGCCGCTGACATAAACCTTGACAGTTTTTGCTTGAGCCTGCTTAATCTTAGGCTGCCACGTCTGCTTAACAGCAGGCTGTGCAGGCGGTAAAAATTTTTGCTTGATATTTTGCTGCCAAAAGCTTGTGCACAAGCACCCTAATAGTAAAACTCCCAAAAATAGCAGCTTCTTTTGTCTGTTATCCATATTAACTCGCTCCTTGCAATACTTTTGGAAAAACAAAAAGAGTCCCTAAGAATAACGTAAGTTATTCTCAGAGACTCTGAAAATGTAAGCGTTATTTTGGCACTACCTTTGTCAAAACAATAACTGCTTATGAATTTTTTGAGGAACTAATTATTTGGCAACAATGTTTACCAAACGACCGGGAACGCAAATTACCTTGCGCACGGTCGCGCCGCCAATATGCGCCTGCACATTAGCGTCAGCCAAAGCAATTTTCTCTAGCTCTTCTTGAGTTGCGCCGGCAGGAACGGTCAAACGACCGCGAAGCTTGCCGTTTACCTGCAGAACAATTTCTACATTATCCACTTTCATGGCTTCTTCGCTGTACTCCGGCCAGCTTTGGTCATGGACGCTGGTATTTTCGTCAATAGCGCCGCGCCACAGCTCTTCCGTAATGTGCGGCACAAACGGGCTCAGCATTTTAATCAAGTCGGTGATAGCTTCATAAACCAAACCGGCATTAGGCTCTTGCTTAGCGTCTTTATAAGCATACAAAGCGTTTACCAATTCCATCATGGTAGAAATTGCGGTGTTAAAGTTAAAGCGAGTTTCGATATCGCTGGTAACCTTTTTAATGCTACCATGCAGAATGCGGCGCAGTTCTTTATCTGCTTCGGTGAGAGCTGCCGCGTCGTAAGCGGTAACCTTTTGCTCCAGCTGCGGCATATAGTTGAGCACAATACGCCAAATACGATTTAAGAAACGGAAGGAGCCTTCTACGCCTTGGTCGCTCCATTCCAGCTCTCTTTCAGGCGGAGCAGCAAACAGAATAAACAAGCGCGCAGTATCAGCGCCGTATTTTTCCAAAATTTCTTCCGGAGAAACTACGTTGCCCAAGGACTTAGACATTTTAGCGCCGTCTTTGATTACCATGCCTTGAGTCAGCAAATTACTAAACGGCTCGTCGTAATCAACTAAGCCTGCGTCGCGCAAAACTTTGAGGAAGAAGCGGGAATAGAGCAGATGCAGAATAGCGTGCTCAATGCCGCCGATATATTGATCAACAGGCCCCCAATACATATTAGCGTCTTTATCAAAACATTTTTCGGCATTTTTAGGATCGGTATAGCGCAGATAATACCAAGAAGAACACAGGAAGGTATCCATGGTATCGGTCTCGCGAACTGCGTCAGCGCCGCATTTAGGACATTTGCAGTGCAGAAAACTTTCGGAAGTAGCCAGCGGAGATTTGGCACCGGCGTTAAAATCTACATCTTCAGGCAGTCGCACCGGCAGTTGGTCTTCGGGAACAAGCACCTCGCCGCAATGCGGGCAGTAAACAATAGGAATAGGAGCTCCCCAATAACGTTGACGGCTGATCAGCCAATCGCGCAGGCGATAATTTACGCGGCGTTTGCCAAAGCCCTCTGCTTCTGCTTTATCCATAATCGCAGACATAGCCTTGTGCATTTCCATACCGGTGAACTCGCCGGAATTTACCAACATACCTTCTTTTTCCTCGTAAGCGCAGGTCATTTCTTCAAGTTGTAGCTCTTTGCCTACCGGGCACAGAGTAACGATTTTTTCAATACCATATTTATCGGCAAACATCCAGTCGCGTTGGTCGCCGGTAGGTACGCCCATCACAGCGCCGGTACCATAATCGTACAGCACATAGTTAGTTACCCAAATTTCTACCTTGCGTCCGGTAAACGGATTTACGCAGTCCACGCCGGTATAAATGCCTTCTTTTTCGGATTCGCTGGAGGTACGCTCAATATCGGATTGATTGCGCACACGCTCGCAGAAAGCTTTAATCTCGGCAGCCCTAGGATTATTTTCACAGATTTTTTCAATCAAAGGATGCTCCGCAGCCAAAGCCATAAAGGTTACGCCATAGGAAGTATCGGGACGAGTAGTATAAACTGCTACTTTATCATTGAGCGCCGGAATTTCAAAGGAAAATTCCAAGCCCTCGCTGCGTCCAATCCAGTTGCGCTGCATAGTTTTTACGCGCTCCGGCCAGCCTTCTAAAAGGTCTAAATCTTTCAACAGTTCGTCAGCATAATCAGTAATTTTAAAGAACCATTGGCTCAAATCTTTTTTAACAACCTCATGGTCGCAGCGCCAGCATTTGCCGTCGATAACTTGCTCGTTGGCCAATACGGTGTTGCAGGTATCACACCAGTTTACGGCAGATTTTTTCTTAACAGCTAAGCCGCGTTTATAAAACAACTCAAAGAACCATTGAGTCCATTTGTAGTAATCTTCCTTGCAAGTAGCAACCTCGCGGTCCCAATCGTAGGACAGACCTAAAGCCTTTTGTTGGCGTGTCATATTGGCGATATTTTCCAAGGTCCATTTTTTCGGCGGAATACCGTGTTTTATAGCAGCGTTTTCCGCAGGCATACCAAAGGAATCCCAGCCCATAGGATGCAGAACGTTAAATCCCTTCATAGTACGAAAACGAGCAACAACGTCTCCGATAGAATAGTTGCGCACATGACCCATGTGCAGATTGCCGGAAGGATATGGGAACATTTCCAGCACATAGGATTTAGGTTTGTTTTTGTCAATTTCTACCTTAAAGGTTTTGTTATCTTCCCAGTATTTCTGCCATTTGGCTTCAATCTCATGGGGTGCATATTTTTCTTGCAGCATTACATTACCTCCAAAAATTTTTGGTCGAAAATAAAAAATCCCCGACCCTAAATAAGGTCAGGGACGAAAAAAATTCGCGGTACCACCCTGATTGCGGCATTGCCGCCACTCCATTAGCATTAACGCAGCATCACGTCCGCACATTTCCTTGCGGCTTCTTCACGGTGAGTTCATCTTCAAGGTTTATCGGCTCCCATCAACCGCCGACTTTCTGAAAAACATTTACGACTACTGCTCCGCTTCACAGAATTTCTTAAAAATTATCTTGAATATTATATACCGACACAAGGTAAAAGTCAAATTATATTCGACGCTGCCAAATTTTTTCTTATAGCTTTACAAAATTCGCTGATTTTTATTTTATTACTCAAAGTATACAGTATTTATCCAAATTTTGCCGACACTATTAATACATTTATGCTATAATACTAAAGTATATAAAAGCTGCCCGGTATTTTGCCTTCGCGCAGCATTTTCATTTACTAAAAAATAAAGGAGCAATATAACATGAAACTTTCCGCACGCGTTCAAGCTTTAACCTCATCTCCCATCAGAAAGCTTAGCCCCTATGCTGATGCAGCAAAAGCAGCAGGCAAAAAAGTTTACCACCTGAATATCGGCCAGCCTGATATTGCTACTCCCGAACAATTTATGAACAGCATCTGCGACTACAAAGCGCCGGTTATCGCTTACAGCAATTCTAAAGGTGAAATGTTTTTGCTGAAAGCTATTCAAAAATATTATGCCGAAAAAGGCATGGATTATGCCATTGAAGATATTTTCGTTACCAACGGCGGCAGCGAAGCGCTTATTATGGCAGTAATGGCTTTATGCGACCGTGATGACGAAATAATGGTTTTCGAGCCTTTCTACGCTAACTACACCACCTTCTGCAAAGAATTCGGCGCAAAAATCAACGCCGTTCCCACCAGCGTAGACAACGGCTACCACCTGCCCAGCCAAGAAGAAATTGAAAAACACATTACTCCTAAAACTAAAGCCATTTTGCTGACTAACCCCGGCAATCCTACCGGCGTAGTTTATACTACCGAAGAGCAGGACATGATTTCCCGTATTGTGCGCAAATATGATTTGGCACTGATTGCCGACGAAGTATACCGCGAATTTGTTTACGACGGCGAATATCGTTCCTTCGGCACCATGTCTGAGCTTGACGATAACCTGATTATTATCGACTCCGTTTCTAAGCGTTACAGTGCTTGTGGCGCGCGTATCGGCTGCATTATCAGCAAAAACAAAGAACTGGGCAAACAAATTATTAAATGCTGCCAGGCACGTCTGTGCTCCCCCATTTTGGAACAGGTTGGCGCAGCAGCTCTCTACACCACTCCCGTTTCCTATTTGGAAGCAGTTAATGTAGAATACAAAAAACGCCGCGATACTATCGTCGAAGCCTTGGCTAAGGTACCAGGCGTTAAAGCCTCCGATCCTAAGGGCGCTTTCTACATTATGGTGAACATGCCCGTGGACGACGCTGAAAAATTTGCGATTTGGATTTTGGAAAACTTCGACATTAACGGCGAAACAGTTATGTTCGCTCCCGGCAACGGTTTCTACAACACTCCCGGCAGCGGCGTTAACGAAGCCCGCTTGGCTTATGTGCTCAAATCTGAGGATTTGAAGCAAGCCATTTACATTTTAGGCGAAGCTTTGAAAGCATATCCTGGACGCGTGGATAAATAATTGACAAGTAAAAATCAATTTTCCCATAAAAAAGCTGCCGCTAGATTTTCTAGCGGCAGCTTTTTTCATTTCCATCACAGCTTTTCCGTTAAAATATTGCGTCCCAGCATCCGGTTAAAGGACCACGCTCCTTTACCGTCGTGCTGCTCAAATTGATTCATAATAGCGTTAATTTCGTCGGCATAATGCACAATAAACGCTTCTTTGGTAGCGCAGGCAACAGGCGATCCCTTTTCATTATCCCCGTGGTGAGACAAAAGGATATGCTGCAGCTGCTCCAAACGATTGGCAGGAATATTCAGCTTTGCAGCCGCCTCCTGCACCATCAGGCTGGTCATGGCAATATGTCCCATAAAACGCCCCGCATTAGTATAAGGAAAGCCAATCTCGGCAGAAATTTCTTTAATCTTCCCTAAATCATGCAGCAAAGCGCCTGCTATAACCAAATCCTTATCCACATCCTCAATTCTGTCGGCCATAGCTACTGCCAACTCCGTCACATCCACAGAATGCTGCAATAGTCCGCCAATGTAGGCGTGATGCATTTTCATTCCCGCAGGATTATGCACAAAAGCGTCATAAGTATTACCGCTGAAAATTGTTTCCAAAAGCTTTCTTAAAGTAGGCGTACGCACTGCACGAATATAATTTGCCAGCTTATTTTTGTAACCTTCCACATCAAATTTACCGTGAGGCACCAAGCCGCTGATATCGTCGCCGGGAACAAGTGCGTCCATGCGTTTGATAATAAGCTGCAAAGTCATATCATTAGAAAATTTATTGATATCCACATCGCCGCCTACCATAAATGCCGTCGGTCCTTCCAGCTCGCGCATTTTTTCTACCAAAACTGCGTCAAAACAGATAAATGCAATATGACCGCTGTTGTCTTCTAAAGTACCGCGGGCAAAAACGCCACCGTTAGAAGAATTACCAACTTTGAGCACGCGCACCAGCATAGCCTGACAAACCTTAAGGCCAACCTTAAATTCGTTAATCATATATTTCACCTTTTTCTATATATGCTTTAAAAGCAGTGTTTCCGAAGCTACTTTTAAAATAATATTCCAATTTTTTTCTGCAAAATGCAAAGAAAGCCTGTCAGCCAAATCCTCTAAAACAGGCCATTCCGTAGGCTGATGGCCAGCGTCAATAATATTCAGGCCGCTGAAAACTGCCCGTTGTGCTTCGTGATATTTGACATCGCTCGTCACCAAGGTATCAGCATTTTGACGCAAAGCTTCATCAATCAAATCGCTGCCGGCACCGCCGCACACTGCCACCTTATGCACCTGCCGCCCGGCGTCGCCTACCGCTACATAATCAGCCTGCAGCGCATTTTTTACAAAGGCAGCGAAATTTGCCAGGCTGCACGGCTCTATCACGCCAATGCGCCCTAGTCCGCTGGCGGCTTCCAGCACATCGTCATCTTGAAGATGCAGACGCTTCACTAACGAATCGTTTACGCCGTTGGAAACGCAATCTAAATTTGTATGCGCGCTGTACACAGCGATACCATGCTCCGCTAATTGCAGCAACAGCTCCTGCTGCCAGTCAGCATCCGTAATTCTCGGCAGAGTTTTAAAAATTGCCGGATGATGGGTAATCAACATATCCGCCTTAAAATTGATAGCCTGCGCTACCGTTTCGGCAGTCATGTCCAAAGCCAAAAGCAAACGGCGCACGGGATGAGAGCCGCGTCCCAGCATGAGTCCCACGTTATCCCACGCCTCTGCCATAGAAGGCGGAGCCATTTCTTCTAATAAAAGTACCATATCATCTATTGTAATCTGATTTTTCATTAGCTAAGACCTCCAAGTCTTGAAGCAGCGCTTCTGTTTCCTGATATTTAGCGCTGACGCGCGCTTTTTCACTGCGCGCCATATTTTGCAGCAGCTCTTTACAGCCATTTATCTGCCTTGTAAACTGCTTTGCTAAAAGCGCGTGACCTTGACGTACCAGCGTAGGCCCTACAAAATATTCTGCCAGCGCGTAATTTTTATAATTTTCGTCTGCGCCGCGCTCCACACAAATTATTTCGTAAAAATGCGGTGGTTCGTCAACTAAATCCTCCGCAATAATGCGCCAGCCATGCTTTATCAGCCACTGGCGTAAGCCAGACGCTCCCGCCATAGGCTGTAAAACAAGACGCTTCACCGAAGCAGCAATTTCCATATCAGCCTCTAAAATGCTAATGATAGTGCTGCCGCCCATACCGCAGATTGCAACGCAGTCAGCTTCGCCTGCCTGCAAAACCTTGAGCCCGCTGCCTTGACGCACCTGCACCTTATTCCGCACGCCAAACACAGCCACCGTATTGCGTGCAGCCTGACAAGGCCCGGCAGCAATATCTCCGGCTACAGCCTTAGCGATTAAGTTCTTTTTTAAAAGCCACACAGGCAGATAAGCGTGATCCGTCCCGATATCTGCCAAGGTGCAGCCTTGAGGCACAAAGCTTGCCACAGCCTGTAATCTTTTATCTAAATTCATAGATGCTCCTTTAATTTTGCGTGAAATTTATAAAGCCTGCGCTGTATACAGCCTATAATATTCGCCTTTTTTTGCCATCAGTGCTTCATGTGAGCCTTGCTCCAAAATTCCGTGACGTGACAGCACTACAATACGGTCCACGTGGCGAATGGTAGCCAAACGATGAGCCACAACTAAAGTCGTGCGGTTATGCGAAAGCTCGTTTAAAGCGCCTTGAATATTTTTCTCGGTTTCATTATCCAAAGAAGAAGTTGCTTCATCTAAAATTAAAATAGACGGGTTTTTCAAAAATACGCGCGCAATAGCAATACGTTGCTTTTGTCCGCCGCTAAGCTTCACGCCCCGTTCGCCCAAAGCCGTATCATATTTTTGCGGCAGCCTTTCAATAAAACGGTCAGCCTCTGCGTGTTTTGCCGCTGCTTCAATTTCTGCTTGTGTTGCGTCATTTCTGCCAAAGGCGATGTTACTGGTCACGCTGTCGGAAAATAAAAAAATATCTTGCTGCACAATGCCGATATTATGGCGTAAGGACGCCAACGTCATAGATTTAATATCGCGGCCGTCAATGGTAATGCGCCCCTGCTGCGGTTCGTAAAAACGCACCAGCAAATTACACAGCGTACTTTTGCCTACGCCGGTAGTCCCCACAAAAGCCACTGATTCGCCTGCTTTAATCGCCAGCGAAAAATTTTCTATTACCGGCTCCTTGCCGTCATACGCAAAGGTAATATTTTCAAAAGTTATGTCTCCTTTGAGTACTCCTGCGTCTACAGCGCCTGCCGCGTCGACAATTTCCGGAGCCAGCTGCATTAGCTGCTCAAAACGCTGGTAGCTGGCTATACCCTTTTGATAGCTTTCTGCCAAAGCATTAAGGCGCAGCACTGGTCTGACAAAAATAGAAACGTACAGTAAAAACGCAATTAAATCGCTGATATCCATACGTCCCAAAGTTATCAGTACGCCGCCCACCACGATAATCGACAGATTAGTAATATTAGAAAACAACACCATGCTGGTGTTGGAATGGCTCAAAAGCTTAAAGGATTTTTTGCGCGCCTCTAAAAGTTTGGCGGCTACCGCGTCCAACTTGCTGCATTCCAGTTCTTCGTTGTTAAAAGACTGCACCAAACGTACGGCATTCAAGCTTTCCGTGGTCTGCGCCATAAGATTACCTACCTGCTTACGAGCTTCACGTCCGGCCTGTTTCAGCTTACGGTTAGTAGTTACAGAATCGTAAGCTTTGCCGATAAGCAAAAGATTGACGATAATCGCCAGCTGCCAATTTATATAGAAAAGAATGCTGATAGTACCCAACATAAAAATAATACATACCAAAAGATAATTTGGTCCAAGGAAAATCAGCTCGCGAATTTCTCCTACGTCGCTCACAATGCGGGAAACAAGCTGACCCACACGTTGATTATCAAAAAAACGAAAACTCATGGCCTGCACATGTCGAAAAATTGCCTGCCGCATATCCTGCTCAATAAGCGCGCCAATGGTACGACCGTTACTCATCACTTGATAATTGATAAAACAATTAAACAAATACAAAGCCAAAAGTCCCGCAGCCATTTGCAGCAACAAAGAAATATCATGCTGCGGCAGAATGTCATTCATAATATAGCGTATATAAAGAGGAAAAAACAACTCAATTAACGACGTCACGACAGCACCTAAAAGCGTTAAACACAATATTTTTTTATAGGGAATGTAAAAGCGCAAAAAGCGTTTCAGCATAGCTACCTCGCACATAATTTAATGATTATATTATTATACCACAAGGGCATACGTTCTGCTAAGCTCTGCGTTCGCCTGCGGCTCCGCAATCGCTAAGTATTCACATTATATCACATTTTGCAGATGCAGGCAGTAAATTGTTAAATTTTTAACGCTCACGCAACATTGAAAAACCGCTGTACTAATTTTGTGTACAGCGGTTAATATTTTTTGACAGCCGAATTATTTAGCGCTGCTCAAAAAAGCAGCGAAAGCTTTATAGGTGTAATAAACATCAAATTTAGAGCTTAATTCAAAAGGAGAGTGCATGGAGATAATGGGCACGCCCAAATCAACAACGTCCACATCCATGGAGGCAACGTAAAGAGCAACTGTACCGCCACCGCCTTCGTCAACAGCACCCAGCTCGCCAATTTGCCAGAAAACCTTGGCTTCATCCATAATACTGATAACCTTAGCCATAGTTTCGGCGCTGGCATCATTGGAGCCTGATTTTCCGCGAGCGCCAGTGTATTTTGTCAGGCACGGCCCTTTATTAACAAAGCAGCTGTTACGCGCTTCATAAACATTGGAAAAAGTCGGGTCGAAAGCGCCGTTTACATCGGAGGACAACGCCGTAGTATTACGCAGCATGGTACGGATATTGGCATTTTCCAGCGCGGCCAAATCCTCCAAATAATGCAGCACAAAATCAGAATTCAGACCGGTGTTGCCATAGGAGCCGATTTCTTCTTTATCAGCCAAAACCGTAACGGTTGTATAATATGGAGATTGCGTATCAATTTCCGCAGTCAAAGCAGTATAAGCGCACACCTTATCATCTTGACCGTAGGCGCCGATTAAGCCTCGGTCAAAGCCAATATCAACGGCTTTTACGGCAGGAACAAATTCAATTTCCGCACGCATAAAATCGTGTTCGGTAATGCCGTACATATCGTTTAAAATTGCCAAAGCATTCAGTTTAACAGCGTCTTTTACTTCTTCCTGCTCGTCCTTAGACACAAAAGGCAGACTGCCGATAACAATATTCAGCTCTTCACCGCGAATACCGTCGCTAAGTTTGCGCTCGTTTTGCTTGGCGCCCAAATGAGGCAGTAAATCGGTTACGCAGAACTGCGGCTCGCCGGGATTTTCGCCCAAGCAAACCTTGACAGCCTCGCCGTTCTTTTTGATAATTACGCCGTGCATAGCCAAGGGCGTAGTCACCCATTGATATTTGCGAATACCGCCGTAATAATGCGTTTTAAAATATGCCAGCTCATTTTTTTCGTACACCGGATTGGGTTTCAAATCCAAACGCGGAGAATCAATATGCGCTGCGTTTAAACGCACGCCTTGTTCTAACGGCGCAGTACCAAAGGTGGACATCAGCAAGGCCTTATCTCTGTTGACAAAGTAAACCTTGTCGCCGGGCTGATATTTTTTACCTGCGTCAAAGGGCACATAGCCTGCTTTCTGCAAATATTCTACGGCCTTGGCAGTAAATTCGCGCTCGGTTTTAGCTTCGTTCAAAAATTCTTTATAGCCCTCGCAATAAGCAAAGGCAGCTTCCTTTTCCGTGGCAGCGTCCTTACCAATGTGAGGAAATTCCCACGTGAGCTTTTTTTGTAATTCTTTCACAGTAGTCACAGCAATCAAATCCTTTCTATGCTCAAGTTTCTTTATAATCATATAGAATATTATACCGCAAGGGTATATGTTCTACTAAACTCTGCGTTCGCCTGCGGCTCCGCAATCGTTAAGTATTCACATTATACCACATCCCATGGCAAAGTAACATACACAGATGTAACAAAAGACCGACAAATTCCCGTGGGAACTCATCGGTCTCGACTGCAAAAATTTTATTTTACGCAGGAGCAGGCTACAAAATGATTAGGCTCAATCTCGCGCAGTACGGGATTACCCTTGTCGCACACTCCCTCCACCGGACAATCGCAGCGCTTCATAAAGCGACACGCATCCGGCAGATTGATGGGCGCAGTAATTTCGCCCTTAATAATTTGACGTTTAGGCTTATCCTTGCCCACGATTGGCAACGGAATGGCCGACAGCAGCGCCTTAGTATAAGGATGCAGCGGATTTTTAAACAGCAGATTTGCCGGAGCTTTTTCTACCATGGTACCCATATACATGACGGCAATGTCGTCGGAAAAATATTTTACTACTGACAAATCGTGCGTAATAAAAATATAGGTTAGTCCCAAATCCTTTTGCAGCTGCTTCAGCAAATTCAAAATCTGCGCCTGAATAGAAACGTCCAACGCAGAAACAGGCTCGTCGCAGACAATCAATTTAGGATTCATCGCCAAAGCGCGGGCAATACCAATACGCTGGCGGCGCCCGCCGTCCAGCTCATGCGGATAAACATTGGCATAACGCTCAGCCAAGCCAACTGTACGCATCAACTCTAAGGTACGCTCCTCAATCGCCTCTTTGCCTTTCAGCAATTTATGCTCAATAATCGGTTCGCTGATAAGCTGCATAACAGTTTCGCGCGGGTCTAAAGAAGAAAACGGGTCTTGGAAAACCATCTGCATTTTTTGCCGCAGCGGACGCATTTCGCGACGGCTCAGCTTAGTAATATCCTGTCCTTGAAAAATAATTTTGCCGCTGGTAGACTCAATCAGTTTCAGAATGCAGCGTCCGGTAGTAGATTTACCGCAGCCGGATTCGCCAACGATACCCAGAGTTTTGCCTTCTTCCAAAACAAAACTTACGCCATCAACTGCGTGCAGCTGTCCTGCCGCCGTGTTAAAATATTTCGTTAAATTTTCAATCACTAACAGAGGATTATTGCTCATTTTGATTCCTCCTTAGAGTAAAGCCCGGTCTAGAATATGCATGACAGGCTACAAAATGGGTTTTGCTGCCATCTACGGCTTTAAGCTCCGGCACAGCTGCTGAGCAGCTTGCAGTAGCGTAAGGACAGCGCGGCGCAAAAGCGCATCCCGGAGGCAAATCAGATGGGTCGGGCATTAAGCCTTTAATAGGCTCCAGCATTTCACCTTGCTCCTTTAAATTGGGCAGGCTGTTGAACAAGCCCTCAGTGTAAGGATGACGCATATTATTGAAAACGTCGTTTACGGTCCCCTTCTCCACAATACGACCGGCATACATTACTGCCATATCGTCGCAAATTTCTGCCACAATGCCTAAGCTGTGAGTAATCATCAGCATGGACATATCGCGGTTATTAATCAAATCCTTCATCAGCTCTAAAACCTGCGCCTGAATAGTTACATCCAGCGCAGTCGTTGGTTCGTCGGCGATTAACAGTTTGGGACTGCAAGCCAACGCAATAGCGATAACTACGCGCTGTTTCATGCCGCCGGAAAATTGGTGCGGATAGTCGTAAGCTCTGCTTTCGGCAATGCCTACCAATTTTAGCATATCCTTGGCTTTTTCCAAAGCTTCTTCCGGTTTTAAATTTTGGTGCAGCTCCAAACTTTCGGCAATTTGTTCGCCAACAGTCATAACGGGATTTAAAGCAGTCATAGGGTCTTGGAAAATCATGGCCACATCATTGCCGCGCATAGCCTCCAGCTCGGACTCGCTCATTTTCAGTACGTCCTTACCTTCAAGAATTATGGAGCCGTTTTTTATTACACCGGGCGGATCGGGAACCAAATTCATAATGGAAAGTGCCGTAGTAGTTTTACCGGCGCCGGTTTCGCCTACCAAGCCTAAGGTACGTTTTTTGCCAATGGCAATATCAATGCCGTTGACAGCGTGTACATCTGAATCTTCTGTTTCGTAATGGACTACAAGGCCCTTAATATCTAATACTAAATCCATAATGCAGTCCCCCTTATTTCTTCAGCTTCGGGTCCAACGCATCGCGCAGACCGTCGCCCAACAAATTCAAAGCCAAGACGGTAAACATAATGGCTAGACCGGGAATAACGCAAATATAGCTGGCACCGCGAATATGCGCTCGTCCGCCGGAAAGCAGCGCGCCCCATTCAGGAGCAGGAGCCGGAACACCAATTCCCAAAAAGCTTAAGGAAGAAGCAGAAATAATGGTAGTGCCAATCAGCAACGTAGTCTGTACAATAATCGGCGACAAGCAATTAGGCAGAATGTGGCGCAAAATTATTTTCCACGTGGGCAACCCCATGGCGTATGATGATTCCACATATTCCAAATCGCGCACCGTCATTACGGAAGCGCGCACAATACGTGCATAATTAGTAGCGCAGGAAATTGCCAACGCGATAATTAAATTGATGGTGCTGGTACCCAAAAGAGACACGATAACAACAGCCTTCAAAATATTAGGAATGGAATAAAAAATATCAATACCGCGCATAATAATATCGTCGGCCTTGCCGCCGTAAAATCCGGCAATAGAGCCTAAAATCGTACCGACAACCAAGCCGAAGCCTACGGAGCCCACGCCGATAGCCAGGCTGTAACGAGCGCCGTACATAACGCGGGCAAATAAATCGCGTCCGTATTCGTCCGTACCAAACCAATGCTCGCTATTAGGAGCCTGCAATTTAATAGCCAAATTTTGACCGATAACATCTGTTTCATAATCAAAAACAAAGGGACTGATTACAGCAACAACTACCAGCAGCGCCAAAAAAGCCATGCCGATAACTGCGCCTTTATTTTTTAACAAACGATGCAAGGTTTCTTGGAACATGGTGCGTCCTTTAATTTTTTTCTTTACTGCCATCTTCCTCACCCTTTCTTGCTGTATTGAGCCTTGATACGCGGATCAAAGAAAGCGTACACCAAGTCAACTATTAAATTGATAATACACATTAAAATAGAGCACAGAATTATCGAGCCTGTAACCATGGGAATATCGCGTCTGGTAATAGATTCATATACCAAGCGGCCAATTCCCGGCCAGCTGAAAACTGTCTCCGCCAAAACAGAGCCGGTAATAACCAAGGACATTTGCAGACCGATAGCAGTAATGATGGGAATCAGCGCATTTTTTAAGCCGTGCTTATAAATAACGCGCTTTTCGCTGCAGCCCTTGGCGCGTGCGGTAGTCATATAATCTTGACGCATAACGTCCAGCATGGAAGAACGCGTGATGCGCGTAATCAGCGCCGCCAAGCCAAAGCCTACGGTAACGGCAGGCAGCACTAAGCTTTTCCAGCCAAAATTACCGCCGGTGGGAAACAATCTCAAATGCAGCGCAAAAATAATAATCAGCATCAAGCCCAGCCAAAAGTTAGGCATAGAAGTACCGAACAAAGCAAATACCATACCTGCGGTATCTTTCCAAGTATTTTGGTGAATGGCAGTATAAATGCCCAAAGGAATAGAAACGATAGTAGCAATAATAACAGCAGAACCGCCAAGATATAAAGTGTTGGGCAGGTACTGGAAGAAGGTAGCAAATACATCCTTATTAGTTACATAGGATTTACCCATATCGCCCACCAGCATTCCCTTAATATAATTGAAATATTGCAGCAGAAACGGCTGGTCAAGTCCTAAATCGTGGCGGATTTGTTCAATCATCTCCTGCGAAGCACCGTCTCCTGCAATCATCATGGCAGGATCCCCTTCTGTCAGGCTCATGGCCCAGTAAATCATAAAGGATGTTACTAAAATTACGGGAATTAAACTGAGGAGTCTATTGACAACATATTTTAACATTCAATGAAGCTCCTTTCATAAAAGCTGCAACTATAAAACAAGAGAGGACAACGCCCTCCCTTGTTTTTAGCCTGTGTAGATTATCCAGCTTACTTATTTAGCGATATAAGCATGACGCCAGTCATGGTTGCCGCCGCCATAGAAATATTCGCCTTTCAAATCTTTATTATAGGCGATAACCAAATTAGCAATATACAGAGGAACCTGCGGGCATTGGTCAACTAAATATTTTTGTAATTCAATGCCGATTTCCATACGTTGTTTTTGATCCTTCAAGGTTGCAACTTCGTCAATCATTTTATCTGCTTTAGCGTCAGCAAAGTGATGATAGTTAGAACCGGAACCTGTGTAGAACAGGTCGCGATATACGAAGTCAACTTTGGAATCTTCGTTCCAACGCCACAGGAACAGGCTTTGCTTGCCGTCCTTGCAGGCAGCTTTCAAAGCAGCTTGTTCCATGGGAACCAAATCAACGGTAATTCCAATCTTAGCCAAATTAGCTTGAATTACGGTAGCAATTTGCTCATAAGGAGCGCCGGTTGCATAAGTCAAAGTAGTTTTGATAGGGCCGGTTACGCCGGATTCTTTCATTAGCTGTTTTGCACGCTCAAGATTAAAATCATAACCAGGCATTTCGTCATAGAAGCCCCACAAACCACGGTTCAAAATGGTTTTTTGCAGAGTGCCCTTGCCGTTCAGAGCAGCATCCAAAACAGATTTTTTGTCGATAGCGCAAGCTACGGCCTGACGCAGCTTTTGGTTATCCCACGGTTTCTTTTCTACGTTGAAAGCAAAGTAGAAAAGACGAGTGCCGGGCTGTTCATAAACAGTAACCTTTTTGTCATCCTGCAAGAATTTTAAATCGCTGATAGGCGGATTTACGCATACGTCGATTTCGCCGGCCTGCAACGCCATTACGCGAGCAGAAGCTTCTATCATCGGACGGAATTCGATAACATCAGAAACGCCGGGAGCAAAGTTTTCGGTTGCGGGAAGGCTATTTCCCCAATAATCTTTAACCTTGTTCAAACGGCAGTACTCGCCTTGAACCCATTTGTCAAATTTATAGGGACCGGTACCAATCAGCCAAGGTTCCTTTACGCCGTCATCATAAGCTTTTTTAGATTGAATAGATAGAGGAACGGAAGACAGAGATTGGATAAATTCATTATTGTAAGAACTGATTTCAATTTCAATTTGATGCTTATCTTTAACGGTACATTTTACAAAGCCGGCCAGAGCGGATTTAATAACGTTCTTCATAGCCATGTCCAAAGTAAACTTAACGTCGTCAGCAGTCATGGGAGTTTTTTTACCATCATTGAAATATACGTCTTTACGCAGATTCATAATGATGTGGGTATCGTCAACAAATTTCCAATCGGTTGCCAAGCCGGGAACAAAACGCTCTTTTCCTTGAGAACCGTTGTTGAAAAACACCAAGGTTTGGTGAGTGTTCTTCAAAATAACGTTGTTAGCAGCATCCTGTTGCTTTTGCAGATTAAGATTGTTGATGTCGGCATCAGTACCGATAACCAGCTTCTCTTTGTGAGCAACGCCACCACCGGCAGCATTATCGGCTTTTTTTTCACCGCCGCAGCCGGCAACAGCCATAGCAACGCTCATCAAAGCTGCCATGAGAAAAACTAATAATTTTTTCATAGTGCACCTTCCTTTTTATTTTTAAAAATTTTGTTAATTTTATTTTACACTATAATGTCATATTATGCAAGAAATTCATCTGTTCGCTGCCGCGTCAGTTTACTGTAGGAATCAAAAGGACAGACTCCACCAATTTTGTCTTACTAATCAAGTTATTCGAGCTTGACATGCCATTTAAGGGTCGCCAAGCATTCTGGGTTAGTAATATTAAAGCCAAATAGGGTTTTGTAACCACATCTTTTTTTGCATTTATAGGCTTACATGGCCCTCGGCGCTACAGGGTGCTAGTACTTTTTTCTACTCAATCTGGTCTGAGCTACTTTAAAATTATTCAGAATATAGTCAAGGCCATCTAATAACCTTGCCCCCATACCCGAATTGACAGACACAAAAAACAGTCGTAACATGGAAAGGA
>CAJKLD010000030.1 GCA_905200645.1 uncultured Phascolarctobacterium sp.
TAACCCATGCTTCCCTAACAAAGAGAGAAACATGGGTTTTTCTACAGTCTGAAAGGAGACAGCGTTAGCTGCCTCCTTTTTGCTTATAAGTACGCTATTTACTAATGACGTAACTTATCTTTGTTTTAAATTTTCACTGTTAAGCTTTTTGCGTGGCACGTCTTTTGCGCCAAGACCAAATAAAGAATAATAGGATATATGCCCCTGCTATTGCCAGCATCAGCACATACTTCCGTTTTAAGTCGGAAGTGTAGCTGTCGGCAGTTTGCTCCGGCGTTACGGTAATATAGGTGCGGCGGTCGGGTATTGCCAGTACGCGCCGTTCCACAGTTGTGCCTGCACTTACTGTTTTTTGTCCCAGCGCACGCGTAACGGCTTGCTCACTCCATTGATAACTACTGCCGTCCGTTGCGCGATAATATACCATGTAAACTGTTTTAGTAGGATTCATACGGCGGTCGCGGCTGGAGGCAGAGGTGTTTTGAACTTGTGCCGGCAGAACCCGATAGGGCTTAAAGCTGTGCACGCCTTGATCAGTATAGCTGCTGGCAGAGGGAATATCGGCCATGTGTTTTGTTGCTACCTTAACCATTGCTCCTGCACCAATTAACAGGATAATGCTGATTACAAAAGCTATTTTTTTTATTATGTTCATCATATTTTCTCCTTAAATTTTTTATGCAAATAGATAATCGACAATTCGGGGGGGCGAATGTTGTAGCGTTGTTTTTTTATCGTTAAATTAGCAGGGCCTACAAGTAGTAGGTTTATTTTAGCAGTAAAAGCTTGAAGATTGTACATAACGTTTTCCTACCGATACTTGATTATTTTTAGATTACGCCATGAGGGCATATCTTTGGCTAAGCACTGCGTTTGTCTTCACTCCGTAATCGTTAAATATTTATATTATATCATATCATATTTTGCCTACTTCTGCTTGTTATTCTATGGTTGGCATAGATTTTATATAAGCTTCGAAGTTACTGTAAAAAACTTTGGGTAGATGGTCTTAAAATTCTTTTTTAGCAGCAGTTGGCTTAGAGGCAGGAAAACAGACTCTTTTTATGGAATTATAATAAAAGACTAATTAGTGAAAGCTTGGATAGAGCGGCAGAATAAATAGGGAGGTAGGACGATGTTATTAGGCATAGACGTAGGCGGTACCTTTACGGATGCTGTGCTGTTGGATAAGCAGCAGGTGCTGGCACAGGCTAAAGTGCCGACAACTTATGATGATGTTTTGCAGTGTCTGTTGGCGGCTTTGGACGCTGTGCTGCCTCAGGTAGCAAATGCGGCGCAGCGGCTGCAAAGAGTGGTTATTTCCAGCACCATTGTTACCAATGCTTTGACGGAGCATAAATTGGAGCCTGTATTTTTGGCTGTAATTACCGGTCCGGGTATGAATATTAAGGGGCATGTGCCTGTCGAGCCTTACTATTTAAGCGGCTATGTAGACCATAGAGGTAAAATAACGGCGCAAATTGACTGGTTAAAGCATAGAGATTTGCTAAATAAAAAAGGCAGCGCTTCCTGTGCTGTTAGCGGTAAGTTTGCCGTGCGTGATCCACAGCTGGAATTTCAGGTAGAGCATGAATTAAAAAAATGCGGTTATAAGAAAATTTTTTTAGGCAGTGAATTAAGCGGCGAGCTGAACTTTGTACGTCGTACTAACTCTGCATATTTTGCAGCGCAGGTATACGAGCTGTTTAAAAAATTTAGTCAGCGTATAGCAAAGGCTTTGGTGGAACGACAAATTAGTGCGCCCGTACATATCTTGAAGGCTGACGGCGGCACTTTACCCTTAGAGGTGGCGTTAGAGCAGCCGGTGGAGGCTGTTTTTACCGGTCCGGCTGCTTCGGTCTTGGGTATTGAAGCATTGGCCGCGCCTTTAGTAAACAGTATTTCTTTAGACGTAGGCGGAACTACTACGGATATTGCTTTTTGGGAGCACGGTTTGCCGCTGATGGCTAAGCGGGGGGCATTAATTAACGGTTTTCCGACGGCGGTACGTTCTTTTCACATGCGCAGTATCGGCATTGGCGGCGACAGCAGAATTCACAAATTGGCTGACGGCAGCTACCAAGTAGGCCCTGAACGGGAAGGTCCTGCGGCTGCTGTGGGCGGCAGCAAGGCCACGCTTTCTGACGCTTTAATTGTCGCCGGTTATGTAAAATTTGGCGACGAGCAAAAAGCTTGGCAAGCCTTGCAAATTTTTGGCGGCGAACCCATTATCGAAGCCGGAAAAATTATTGCCAGCGCGGTTGCTGCTATCCAAAGAGTTATTCAAGAAATGTTGGTAGAATGGGCTAAGCAGCCTGTTTATACAGTGGACGACGTTATTAAGGGTACCGAGTTTGTACCGGAGCAGCTTATCGGTGTGGGCGGCGGCGCACCGGGGCTTATCAAAGCCTTGGGCGAAGCTATGCAGTTGCCGGTAGATATTCCCTTGGGAGCAATGGTAGCCAACGCAGTGGGCGCGGCAGTGGCGCGTCCTACATTGAGCGCCGGGCTGCGAGCGGACACTACCGACGGTTATTACATTATTCCCGAAAGCGGAAGGCGGGAGAAGCTGCCACATCACTTTAATAAGCAAACGGCAGAGGAGCTTTTGCGGCAATGGCTGCTGTGCCAAACAGAAGAATGGCTGCTGCCTGACAGAGAAACAGAGCTTATTAGTTATGAGCATTTTAATACTGTGCATGGCTATTATGATACAGGCGATATTTATAGCCTGCGAATGCAGCTCAAGCCGGGAATTCTGCATAAAGTTCAGGGCAGGGAGGTGGATTTCTGATGGCTAAAGATACTTTAGGTTTAGTATTTTTTCCTGCTTTTGACTGGATGATTAGTCCCGGGCATCCGGAGCGTCAGGAACGCTTGCTATATACTCGCGACCAACTAGAGGAAGAAGGCCTTTTTGACTGTGAGGAAATACGCGAGTATCGCCCGCGTTTGGCGGAGATTGCTGATTTGCAGCGGGCGCATGTAGGCGTGCCTGCTATTTCCCGGGTAATAACACCGGCGCATTTAACCTCTGCAGGGGGCTGCCTGACAGCTGCCGATGCTGTTATGCGAGGCGAGGTTAAGCGCGCGTTTGCTTTGGTACGTCCGCCCGGACATCATGCCATGCGCGTTGTGCACGGAATTCGTGGATTTTGTACTGTTAATATTGAAGCAATAATGGTAGAATATTTAAGGAGCAGGTATGGCATTCGCAAGATTGCTGTGGTGGACACGGATGTCCATCATGGCGATGGCTCTCAGGATGTTTTCTATCATGATCCCAATACATTATACATTTCCTTCCATCAGGATGGGCGCACGCTTTATCCAGGAACAGGCTTTCCTGAGGAGGCTGGCAGTCCTGCGGCCTGGGGCACCAATATCAATCTTCCATTGCTTCCCGGCACTGATGACGAAGGCTTGCATCGCTTGTATGATGGCCTGATTACTCATATTTTGGAGGATTTTCAGCCGGAGCTCATTATTAACAGCGCAGGTCAGGACAATCACTTTAGCGACCCGCTGGCTTCTATGCAGGTTACAGCTGCGGGCTATGCACGTTTGGCGGATAAGCTGAAGGCGGATATAGCTGTTTTGGAAGGCGGCTATTCCATTGAAAGCGCATTGCCCTATGTAAATACCGGCATTATTTTGGCTATGGCCGGTATGGATTACAGCAAGGTGGTGGAGCCGGATATGAGCCTTTTGCGGCGTCATGATCCACGCTGCAATCAAAGAGTTGACCAGCTCATTCAGCAGGCAGGCGAAATTTATTTCAAGCGTGAAGAAATGCAGCAACGTCTTTTGGCAAAGTGCAATGGCGTATGGCAGCGGCGTAAGCATATTTATTATGACGAGGAAGGCATTCGCGAAGAGCAGGTGGAAACGCTGCGCTATTGTGGCTATCACGCTTGCGGTGGCTATTTTACTATCCAAACTGCGGCAGAGGGTACTCGCTTTGGCGACCAAAGCGCTTTTATTGTATGCTTACCTAGAGGAGTATGTTCTCACTGCCGTGACAAGGCTTATGATGAGGCCTTGCGGGAGAAGCAGGCTGGCAAGTGGCAGTATGTGCTGGTACAGAACATAGCCACAGGTGAAATTGAAAATATTTAGTCGAAATGAGGATTTTTACATGTTAAAGGAATTAGTTGTTGCTACCAATAATCAGGGCAAAGTGGAGGAGTTTAAAACCCTGATGAAGGATTTACCCATCGAAATCAAGTATTTGGCAGATTTTGAGCATATTGATGAACCCGTGGAGAATGGTCGTACCTTTGCGGCTAACGCTCGTTTGAAGGCTACTTATTATGCCAAGAAGCTAGGCAAGCCCTGTATTGCAGATGACAGCGGTCTGGAGGTGCAGGCTTTGGATGGTGCGCCGGGTGTGCGCAGTGCCCGTTATGCCGGAGAGAAGGCTACGGATGAGGATAATAATAACCTGCTATTGATGAACATGAAGTTTCAGGTAAAACGTACCTGTCGCTTCCGCTGCGCTTTATGTGTGGCTCAGCCAGATGGCAAGGTGCTCCATGAAGTAGACGGTATCTGCGAGGGCATGCTTTTGCATAAGCCTTTGGGAGAAATGGGCTTTGGCTATGACCCGCTGTTTTGGTCAACGGAGCTGCACAAGGGTATGGGCGAAGCGTCCATGCAGGAAAAAAACAAAATTAGCCACCGTGGCAAGGCGATTCGCAAATTGGTGGCTATCTGGAGCAAGAAAAAATGAAGATTGGTATTACCGGCGATACCCACGGCAGCATGCAGGCTATGCGCAAGCTGCTCAGCATTACGCCGCCGGTGGATTTGTGGCTGCATACGGGTGATCATGCGGAGGATGCCAATCTTTTGCATAATCTGACGGGGATTGATACTGTTTCTGTCCGTGGCAATTGTGATATTGTGGCTAATGAGGCCAAGGTGGACGAATTTCTCGTTTTGGAGAATTTTAAGGTGTGGCTCACTCATGGGCATAAGTATATTCAGTGGAACACTAAGGCAGATTTGGGCTATTGGGCCAGGGAGCTGGATCAGGACATTGTAGTTTTTGGGCATACTCATATGCCCTTATGCGAGTATTATGGAGATGCGCTGCTCATCAATCCCGGCAGTCCCTCCCGTCCCCGCGGTGGTTCCAAGCCTAGCTTTGCAGTGCTCACCTTACAGAAGGGAGAGACGTTGGAGGTGGAGTTTTTTCAGCTGTAAAAAAGCAGAATAACTAAACAGTTGTTTTGAATAACGTTTCGTTACAGGAATCAAAATCGAATTCTAATAATAAATCCCCTGACTTGAATATAGTCAGGGGATTACTCTATTTAGATTAGAAGTATCTTTAACTCCATAGAATATTGAACGCATAGCCTATAAAGATGATGCCGAGGACGACAATGCCAATAAAGGTAAAAAGTAAGCGCTTGGTTAGCACTTTACTCAGCATGATAAGTGAAGGCATAGAAATGGTTGTTACGGACATCATCAGCGCAAGAATGGTACCAACCGGAACCTTTGCCAAATAGAGGGCTTCTGCAATGGGCAGGGTTCCGAAAATATCGGCGTAGATTGGTATACCTATCAGAGTTGCTAGGACTACGCCAAAAGCATTATTAGAGCCTAGCACAGATAATATCCACTCTTGAGGTACCCAATTGTGTAAAAAAGCTCCTATGCCCACGCCAGCCAACACATAGGGAAAGACATTGCGTACAATGATGCTGGTGTCGTTATAAGCATAGTTCAATCTCTGTCTTTGGTTAAAATACTCGGATTCACTATAGAATTCACGAATGGGATCATTGTATTGGCGCAAATACCGTTCCATGCCCATGGCATCAATTAAAAGTCCGCCCGCTACTGCCAAAACTAAGCCCATAATTACATAGGCTACTGCAAAGCTGCTTCCAAAAAAGCTCATCAGCATGAGCATGGAAGCCAAATCCACCATGGGTGAAGAAATCAAAAAGGAAAAGGTCATGCCGAGAGGCAGACCTGCCCTCGTAAAGCCTATGAAAATGGGGATACTGGAGCAGGAGCAGAAGGGTGTCACCGTGCCCAAAAGAGCAGCGATAATCGCACCCTTGATACCGCGAAAGCTAGTTAAAATGCGCTTGGTTTTTTCCGGTGGGAAATAGGACTGAATATATGTAATCATGAAAATCAAGGACACTAGCAAAATAGATATTTTAATGGTGTCGTAAAGGAAGAAGTGCAGGCTGTCCCACATGGGAGAGGACTGCGTTGCGCCGAAGCTACTCTCTAAAAGTTGCCAAATTAGCTTGCTAAGCCATTGCATGCCTAAGACTTGCTGGATAATAAAATCAAACATTTTCTCTAAACTCCTTTTTATATTGATATATTGCCATTTATCGATATATGGCTTTAAAAGAAAACCGCCTGTCTAATACAAACGGCCTCACTTAGAGCAGCATTTATCCGTTGCTTTAAAATTCAAGGTGGTTATTTCCTGCAAAATATTGCGAGCATTGGCAATACCATCTTCGTTGAAGGAATAATAAGTCCATTTGCCTTCCTTGCGCCCTGTGACAATACCTGCGTCACACAGGATTTTCATATGGTGGGATAAGGTTGGTTGGCTTATATGAAGTTCTTCAAGAAGCTTGCAAGCACATTTTTCACCACTTTGCAAAAGCTCCAAAATAGTTAACCTGTTAGCATCACAGAAGGCTTTAAAAATTCTGGCCCGTTTTTCATTTTCTTGCACCAATAATCACCTCACTATCGTAGCTATATTATAAATCATATATCGACAATCGTCAATATGTGGCATAATAAAAACAACGAATAAAATAATTTCTGGATGTCATTTTGGTCGCAGTGTATACTATTCTTTTATTGAAAAGGCAGGCTATGCTACTTTTTTATTTACTCCTGTGAAAAATAGAAGTAGAATAATAGCAAGAGTGCTTCTATGAAGGTGGTGATGATAATGACCAGAATAGGGAGCGTTAATTGGAGCAGGTTAGCTTGTTTGAGCTTATTTTTAGGAACATTTTTGGCAGCCAATATGGTTTGCGCGGATGAGCAGCATTTGATTAAAGTGCATAAGCAAAGCTATCAGCTAGAGCTGTTTGAGGATGGTAATGTTGGGCCTCTCAAAGTTTACAGCATCGCTGTAGCAAAAAATTCTGGTGATAAACGAATGGCCGGGGACAACAGAACACCGACATCATGGGGATCCACTGTTGCCATTCCAGCAAAGCATCATGGTGCCGGAGTTGGCGTTGCTTCGGCAGAGGTTCCCTTTGTTGTAGAGGAGATTTGTAATTCCAGCTTGTGGACTCATGATTTTGGTGATGGCAAGGGTGAAATAGCAGGAGCTTATGGTCCGTGGTTTATATCCCTAGATACAGGTTGGATTGGTATCGGTATCCATGGGACTCATGCCCCTGCTTCCATTGGCACTATGGCCAGCGAGGGATGCATACGTATGCATAATCAAGATGTGGCCGAGCTCAAGGAGATCATTTATGGTCCTGCAAAAGGGGTGGGCACCAGAGTTGTTATTACAGAGGACTAGTAATGGTCTGTTTCCTGCAACATTCATTACAATAGTCTGACAAAAAAGTAAAATATGTTAAAATAGTACGATTTTGCTTGCATTATCAGAGCACTTCATATACAATATAGTGTATACTAATCAATACCTAATGGAGGGAAGTATTATGACCATGACATTACGTGAAGAGGCTTTAAAATTGCATTTAGACAATAATGGCAAAATAGCCGTTACCTGCAAGGTGCCCATTGCCAACCGCCATGATTTGGCTTTGGCCTATACCCCCGGTGTTGCTGAACCCTGTAAAGATATTAAAGAAGATAAAGCTTTGTCCTTTGAATACACCTGCCGTGGCAATATGGTAGCCATCATCAGCGATGGTACCCGCGTGCTGGGCTTGGGTGATATTGGTCCTGAAGCTGCTATTCCTGTAATGGAAGGCAAAGCAGCTCTTTTCAAAACCTTTGGCGATGTGGACGCAGTTCCTGTTTGCTTGGGTACTAAGGACCCGGATGAATTCATCCGCACTGTTAAAATTCTGGAGCCCAACTATGCAGGTATCAACCTAGAGGATATTTCCTCTCCCAAATGCTATGACATTGAAGACCGCCTGAAGGAAATCGCTGATATCCCCGTTTTCCATGACGACCAACACGGCACTGCTATCGCTTGCTGCAGTGCAGTAATGGGCGCTCTGCGCTATGTAAAGAAGGATTTCCGCACTGCTCGCTTCGTAGTAAACGGCTGCGGCGCTGCCGGCAGTGCTATTGGCCGTCTGCTGGTAAATATGGGGGCACAAAATGTTATTATGGTTGACCGTTGGGGCATTCTCTATGACGGTATTGACCAAAAGCTGGATCGCATTCAGGCTCAGCTGGCTAAAACTACCAATAAAGAAGGCTTGAAAGGTACCTTGGCTGATGCTGTTAAGGGGGCCGACGTTTTGATTGGCGTTTCTGCTCCTAATGTTTTTACTAAAGAAATTATGCAGAGCATGGCAGAAAAGAATGTAGTGTTTGCTTTGGCAAATCCTGTTCCGGAAACCAGCTATGATGCTGCTAAAGAAGCAGGCGTAACCGTTGCCGGCACCGGCCGCAGCGACAGACCTAACCAGGTAAATAACGTAACCGTTTTCCCGGGCGTATTCCGCGGCGCTATTGACGTTCGTGCGCGTGCCATTACCGAGGAAATGAAGGTTGCGGCTGTATTTGCAATAGCAGAATTGATTGATGAAAAAGATCTGCGTGAGGATTATGTTGTACCTGACGCTTTTGATCCCCGCGTTGCTCCGGCCGTAGCGGCAGCAGTAGCTAAAGTAGCTATTGAAAGTGGTTTGGCTCGCAAAATTGTTGATCCGGAAGTAGTAAAGGCTAATACTGCTAAACGTTTGGCACGTTAAGGAGAAAGAGAATGAGAGAAATCAATGTTAGTGAAGTAACTGCTGCTATCGCTAAATTATGTATGGATTCCTGCTACTATCTGCCTGAAGCAGTTAAAGAGAAAATTAAAGCTGCAACAGCTACGGAAGAGTCTCCTTTAGGTAAGGAAATTCTTAATACTTTAATTGAGAATTATGAGCTGGCGCAAAAGAAGGCTGTGCCTCTGTGTCAGGACACCGGCTTAGTGGTTGTATTTTTAGAGATTGGCCAGGAGGTGCATTTTGTAGGCGGCGATTTGTATGAAGCTATTCATGCAGGCGTTGCTCAAGGCTATGTAGAAGGATATCTGCGTAAATCCTCTGTGGGTGATCCGGTGTTTGACCGCAAAAACAGCGGAGATAATACTCCCGCTATTATTCACACGAAAATCGTTCCCGGCGAAAAAGTAAAAATGATTGTTTGTCCGAAAGGCTGTGGCAGTGAAAATATGGGCGCTCTGAAAATGCTAAAGCCTGCTGACGGCGTAGAAGGCATTAAAAAATTTGTTGTAGATACAGTGCGTGCAGCAGGTCCTAATCCCTGCCCGCCTATTACCGTAGGCGTTGGCATTGGCGGCAATATGGAGCGTGCAGCTATTTTAGCTAAATATGCTTTGACCCGTCAGTTGGGTGAGCACAATGCTGATCCCCGTTATGCTAAATTGGAAGACGAACTGTTGGAGCTGGTTAATAAAACCGGCGTAGGTCCTTCCGGTCTGGGCGGCAGCACTACTGCTTTGGGCGTAAACGTTGAGTTTACACATACACATATTGGCGGTATGCCTTGCGCAGTTAATCTGAACTGTCATCAAGCCCGCCGTGCGGAAGCAGAACTGTAAGGAGGGCTAAATTATGAGTGAACAAGCAACTATTAAATATATTCAAGCACCTCTGACTGCTGAAACTGTTAAAGATTTACATGCAGGCGATGTTGTACGCATCAGCGGTTATATTTACACTGCTCGTGATGCTGCTCATAAGCGTTTATACGAAGCTTTAGGACGCGGTGAAAAGCTGCCTTTGGATTTAAGGGATAATGTTATTTATTACGTTGGACCTACTCCTGCCAAACCGGGCGAGGTAGTTGGCAGCGCCGGTCCTACTACCAGCGGGCGTATGGATAAATACACTCCGACTATGATTGAGCAGGGTATGCGCGGGATGATTGGTAAAGGTCTGCGCAGCCAAGAGGTTATTGATGCCTGCGCTAAGTATGGCGCTGTATATTTTGTGGCGGTAGGCGGTGCAGCAGCAGTAATTACCCAATCTATTAAGAGCGAAACCATGATTGCTTACGAAGATTTAGGTCCGGAAGCTATTCGCCGTTATGAAGTAAAAGATTTCCCTGCTATTGTTTGCATAGATAGTGAGGGTAATGATTTTTATAAAGCTGGTATTGCTAAATACAGCAAAGAGTAACAAATTTTACAAAATCGGGATAATGAAAAGTTATCCCGATTTTTTTGTGAGTCTAATATTGACAAAAATACTAGGATAAGTTATATTGTCGATATTCGCTTATTATATAAAGCTGTTTAAGGAGTGAAAAATGATGAAAAAATTGTTTATTGCTGTTTTGGCTTTGGTCAGCATTGCTATTGTAGCTGCTGGTTGCGGCGGAGACAAAAAAGCAGCTCCCGCTGCTGACAAAAAGGTTGTTTTGAAGGTTGGCGCTACCGCTGTTCCTCATGCGGAAATTCTTAACCATATCAAAGCCGGTTTAGCTAAAGACGGTGTAGAAATGGAAGTAATTGAGTTCAGTGATTATGTAAAACCCAATTTGTCTTTGAATGACAAAGAGTTGGACGCTAACTTCTTCCAGCATGAGCCGTATTTGAATAAATTTGCTGCTGAGCGCAAAATGAATCTTATCTCCGCAGGTAAAGTTCATATTGAGCCTATGGGAATTTATTCCGAAAAAATTAAAGATTTAAGCAATGTTCCGAACGGCGCAAAAATTGCTATTCCTAACGACCCCACTAACGGTGGACGTGCATTGGCAATTTTGCAAAGCGCTAAGCTGCTCAAATTAAAAGATGGCGTTGGGGTTAATGCAACCGTAGGCGATATTACCGGCAACGATAAAAAATTGCAAATTGTAGAAATCGAAGCTGCCTTGCTGCCTCGTTCTATGGGCGACGTTGATTTGTCCGTAATCAACTCTAACTTTGCTATGGAAGCAAAATTGAACCCTGTTAAAGATTCTTTGTTTACCGAGCCTAAAGAATCTCCTTATGCTAATGTTGTAGCTGTTCGTCAAGGCGACGAAAAGCGTCCGGAAATTCAAAAGCTGATGAAAGCCTTGCAGTCTCCCGAAACAAAGAAATTTATTGAAGAAAAATACAAAGGCGCAGTAGTTCCTGCATTTTGATTTGCAATAAGCGATTAAGAGAAATGTATACATTTCTCTTAATCCTTTTTTTATATGCAAAAGCAAGCATTTTCAGGTATAATGTAAATGTTATCTAGTTTAAGGCGTATGAAAGGGAAGGTATTATGAGTCAGGAAGAAATTAAAAAATTTATTGCCGCTGCTAAAATTGATCAACCGGCTACGGTGGAGGAATTTCATCAAGCCGTTAAAGATGCCTATAAAGACAGAACTAGGCAGGTATATTTTATTTGGCGCAAGCTGAAAGAATTATATCCTGAGGTAGACGCCAACAGAGTTATTCGTGAAGGCAGCTATGATTTTGGCCTTTATCAAGGAGAAAAAATTGCTACCCAATTTGGCGGTGGGAAAAATGTTGGCCCTAAAGAAGCTTTACTTGGGCAGACATCTCGCGGTGGCTTGCTGGTTTTTGAACAGACTATTGAACAGCTTGAGGATGACAAAGCAGTAAAAATTTTTCATTGCTGCCCTCATGTTGAAGCTTTAACCGAGATGGGATTAAGCAAGGAAGAAATAAAAATGTTTTGTCGGGATATGCTTGGTCATTGCGATTATGCTATTTGCAAACCTTTTCCGAATGTAGAAATTGATTTTCCTACAACTATTGCTGATGGTGAAGGTTATGGCTGTGCAATGACTATTGTGCGTAAGCAGAACAAATAATTATAGGAGTAAGCAAATGATTAGAAAACCTACATTTATCGAAGCTTTAGTACCTCTTTTAGGTAAGGTTTTATTGCTGGGCATTGGTTATGGCAAATATGGTCTGCCTATACAATTTTTGTTAATAGTGGCGGCTTTTTTGGCGTCGATTACTGCTAAGCGTTGTGGTTATAGCTGGAAGGATATGATTAATGGTATAGCAGAAAAAATAACCAGCAGTCTGCCTTCTTTGCTGGTTATGGTTTGTGTGGGCGCAATGATAGCCAGCTGGATGATTTCCGGCACAATTCCCATGATGATTTATTATGGCATTAAAATCATTGATCCGCAGTTTTTATTCGTGACGGCATTTTTTGTAACAGCAGTTATTTCTACCTTTACAGGAACTTCTTTTGGCAGTGCAGGTACTGCCGGTGTAGCTATTATGGGTATAGCCATTGCTTTGGGCGTGCCTTTGGAAATTGCTGCCGGCGCTGTAATTTCCGGTGCTGTTTTTGGCGACAAGCTGTCTCCCTTGTCCGATACTACTATGCTGGCGCCTATTGCAGCTGGCAGTGAGCTGTATGACCACATTCGTCACATGCTTTATACTACGGGCAGCGCGACTATTTTATGTATTATTGCTTATACCGGTATTGGCCTGACCATGGATGTTTCTAAGATGACCAATCCTGAAACTGTAACGGCAATATTGTCTAATTTAGAACAGCTATACACTTTTAATCCGTTATTATTATTGCCGCCTGTTTTAATTTTCTGGGGAGCCTATACTAAAAAACCAACTATACCTATGCTGCTTTTAGCTTCTGTTATCGCTATTGTTATGGGAATGGTTTTCCAAGGATTTACTTTGAAAACGGCATTGCAGGCATTTGTTGGCGGTTTTAAAGTTACCATGATTCCCGGTGTGGGAGAGGTTAAGGTTGTTAAGCCTATTATATCCTTGCTCAACAGAGGCGGTTTAATGGGTATGATGGGAACCGTACTTTTGGTGTTTTGCGCATTTGCTTTTGCGGGTATATTTAGCAAAGCTGGTTGTATTGAGATTGTGCTGGAGAAAATCATTAAATCTATTAAATCAGTGGGACAACTTATAACTGCTACTGTAGGTTCTACTTTATTTATGAGCATTGTAACCGGCAGCTCTTATTTAGCTATTCTTATTCCTGGCGAAATGTTTAAGGATTTGTATAAAAAATTCAATTTGGAGCCTAAAAATTTATCACGTACTTTGGAGGATGCAGGTACCTGCGCTGTACCTCTCGTTCCTTGGTCTGTTGCCGGTACATATATGGCTGCTACTTTAGGCGTACCTACTTTAAGCTATTTGCCGTGGACTATTTTGTGTTATAGCAGTTTTGTCTTTGCCATTATATTCGGTTATACTGGTTTTGGTATTGCTAAAATCAAAAAATAATATTGGCAAGAGCTTGAAGTGTAGAGAGGTATATTATGCGCAGATATGCAAAATTTTATGTAACGCCTAAGGGAGAACGTGCAGCGCGCAACGGTCATCCCTGGGTTTATGGCGAGGAAATAACTAAGGTTGAGGGCACCTATACTAACGGAGATTTAGTAGATGTAGTGACGCCCAAGGGAAAATATATCGGGACCGGTTTTGTCAACGATAATTCTAAGATTCGTGTCCGCATTATTTCTATAAATACCAATGATAAATTTGACGAAGCTTTTTGGGAGCGCCGCCTGCGCTATGCTTTGGAATATCGCCGCACGGTTATGGGCGAGCAGGATTTTCAATGCTGTCGTTTAATTTTTGGTGAGGCTGACCAATTTCCCGGCTTGACTGTGGATAGATTTAACGATCTTTTGGTAACGCAAACTTTATCCTTGGGCATTGAGCTGCGCAAGGAAATGCTGTTTAATCTGCTGCTTAAAATTTTGCAGGAAATGGGACAGAATATTCGCGGACTTTTTGAGCGCAATGATGTAAAAATTCGCTTGCTGGAGGGTATGAAAGAAGGCAAAAACTGGTTTGCGACACCGCTTTTGCCGGAACATGGCTCTGTAACTACTGAAATTATAGAAAACGGTATTAAATATACAGTGGATGTGGAGAACGGCCAAAAGACAGGCTTCTTTTTAGACCAAAAATATAATCGTCAGGCCGTAGCTAAATTGGCAAAGGGCAAGCATGTTTTGGACTGCTTTACGCATACGGGCAGCTTTGCTCTGAACGCAGCACAGGGCGGTGCTGCCAGCGTAACTGCGGTAGATATCAGCGCTGAAGCTGTGCAGATGACTGACCGCAATGCCGCTATCAATGGCTATGGTCATATGATGAAAGGCTTGCAGGCCAATGTTTTTGATTTGCTCAGCGAACTGTTCAATAATCATTCGCATCACTACGATTTTATTATTTTAGATCCGCCTGCTTTTACTAAGTCCGGCAGTACGGTGAAAAATGCTATCCGCGGCTATAAGGAAATCAATCTCAAGGCTATGAAGCTGCTGCCTCGTGGCGGTTATTTGGCAACCTGCTCCTGCTCACATTTTATGAAAGAAGAATTTTTTGTAGAAATGCTTAAGGACGCCGCCCGTGACGCTAACGTATCTTTGCGCCAGGTGGAAGCGCGTCAACAGGCTCCTGACCATCCAATTTTATGGAACGTGCCGGAGACTTACTATCTTAAATTTTATATTTTTCAAGTAGTATAAAAATATCCTGCTATTACTAAATTTAGTAGTAGCAGGTTTTTTCTTGTTTTGCGCGAATATTATAGCTAGGAAGATACCTGTGAGGAGGTTTTGTTATGCTGGCATTGGAAGGAATTAGAGTATTGGATTTGTCACGGTTGCTGCCAGGCCCTTATTGTACGATGATTTTGGCAGATTTTGGCGCGGAAGTTATTAAAATAGAAGAGCCCGGTAAGGGAGATTATTCCCGTACCTTTCCGCCCTTTTTAAAGGATTTTGGCTATTGGCATTTGCAGCTGAACCGTAATAAAAAAAGCATAACCTTGGATTTGAAAAGCGCCGCAGGCAAAAAAGCTTTCTTGGAATTAGTGAAAACCGCAGATGTAGTGGTAGAAAGCTATCGTCCGGGAGTTTTAACTAAGCTGGGCGTAGATTATGCGGCAGCAAGCAAAATAAATCCTAAAATAACTTACTGCTCCTTGTCCGGTTATGGCAAAAAGGGGCCCTTGGCTAAGCAGGCTGACCACGATATAGGGTATGTAAGCCTGGCCGGCATTACAGCCATGAGCGGAGAATCTGACGGCGGGAAGCCTGCTATTCCCGGAGTACTGATGGCCGATATGAATGCGGCTTTGTCTGCTGGTATGGCGATAATGATTGCTTTGCGTCATGCGGAGCAGACAGGCGAGGGACAGGAAATAGATATTTCTTTGTATAATGTAGCTATGACTTTGATGCCGGGAGCTGCCAGCTTATATTTTGGCAGCGGGTTTGTGGCTCAAAGAGGCAATAATTGGCTGACCGGAGCTAATGCCAATTATAATATTTATCGCACGAAGGATAATCGTTATATTTCCGTTGGCTGCTTGGAGAAAAAATTTTGGACTAATTTATGCTATGCTCTCAAGCGAGAGGATATGCTTGATTTAATAGATGACGCAGTAAAGCATAAATATTTAGAGCAGCAGCTGGCGCAGGAATTTGCCAAGCATACTATGAGAGAGTGGGAGGTTTTGCTGGCGGACAAGGATACTTGCGTAACGCCGGTGCTGAATTTTGACGAAGCAGTGGCAGCAGAGCAGACCAAAGCTAACGATATGGTACTGACAGTGCAGGACGAGGAGTTAGGAGCATATCAGCAGCTTGGTTTTGCCATGAAGCTAAGCAAAACTCCTGCCAGCCTGCGAAAAAGAGCGCCTAGACTGGGAGAAAATAACGAAGAATTCCTCTAAAAAGCTTTTTACTTAGACTTAAAAAACCGCTATCGTTTATGATAGCGGTTTTGATTATTTAATTTAGAATTGGTATTTCAGTTCTTTTTCCATAACAGCACCGGTTTCGGGATTGATGGTGTATTTGCCGCGCAGTCCGGGAGCGGTAAATTTTACTTCATATTCATAAAGACCGTTGTCTCTGTCTAGTTCAATCTTGTGGATAAGAGCTTGCGGATAGTCTTTGAGAATAAGGGCTTGTACATCGTTAGTGCTGAGCGCTATTTTACTGCTGCCAAAAATAGCTTTCGCATCCATGGAATATTCTTTAATAGCGCCGTTAGTTTGCAATACCTCAATTTCGTATTCAGTATGGGTGGCATTGTCATAGAATTTTACTTCGTAATAAGGAGTAATCTTGTTCAATTCTGCTTTTGTTGTAACGAAAGAAATACCGGTAGGAACTTGTTTTTCAGCAATAGCGCGAGCTTCATCTGCGTTAATCAGGCTTGCAGCAAAAGCAGTGGCAGATACAGCCATAGCAGCTAAACCGGCAGTAATGATAGCAGTTAATTTTTTCATAAATTTTAACCTCCTTCAATAGGAATTTATATTATATAAGAGTGATACTCTTTCTATGATGTTTATAGTATACTAAAAAACTATGAATTAGTCAAGAAAGTAAACGGTGAAATGTTTGTAACAAAACTATATCTAGTTTCTATCATTATCTAAAAAATTGTTATAATGGTTTGGCATGTTGCGTTAAAGTGTGGTGCTTAAAATAGTGTATTATAGACAGGAATCAATAGTTAAAGGAAATTCTTTAACTAATTGTTTGGACAATTATGTAGTAGTGGATATAGAAACTACCGGACTTGACGCGGTAAAAGATGAGATTATTGAAATATCTGCTGTTAAATACCGCATGAATCGTAGAGTGGATGAATTTATTACCTTGGTATCAAAAATTAAAACAGCTTTATGTTCCGTATTATCGGTTGCCGCCGGTGCAGAAGGAAGTGCACATAACAACAGAAGCATAGCGGCAAAAACCTTTTGCCGGTAAGCGTTTTGCTTGGCGTGCCGGATGGCGTATATAGTAAAAATTTATTGTCAGTTATTGAAGCATTAGGCAGCTGCGTAGACGAGCAGCTTACTGAAACTGTGGATATGGTAATTGTGGGAACTGCTGATGCGGCAGTATACCAAAGTGCAGAGCTGGCTCAGGCAGTTAATTGGAAAAATCAAGGAGCTGCATTAGCCGTTCTCAAAGACGAAATATTTGTTAAATCTTTGCGCAGCTGCGGCTGGATAAAATAAAAATTGACCTTTAATATAGAAGCTTGTTTTACTTTGCAAAATGTCATTTCCTTTTATTTTAAGGCATGGTATAATGTGAATGCTTAGCGATTGCGGCGCCAAAGGCGAATGCAGAGCTTAGCAGAACATATGCTTTTGTGGTATAATAAAAAATACTAGACAATTTATGAGGAGTGACTGCAATGATAAATGGTAAAAATGTTGGCAAAACCTGCCGTGTACATTATAAAGGTACTTTTAATGACGGCAAGCAATTCGATTCTTCTTATGACCGCGGCGAGCCGCTGGAATTTGTCTGCGGAGCCGGTCAAATGATTAAAGGCTTTGATGCTGCTGTTGCCGATTTGGACGTTGGCGCAGAGGTTGATATTCATCTGCTGCCTGCCGAAGCTTATGGCGAAGCAGACCCGGAAGCAATTTTCACCATGACCATCGCTCAGCTGCCGGGTGCAGAAAAGCTGGAGGTTGGTCAAAGAGTATATTTGCGCGATAATTATGGCCGTCCTGTTCCTGTTTTAGTAACTGCTAAGGATGAAACTAATATTACTTTTGACGCTAATCACGAAATGGCGGGCAAGGAATTAAATTTCCATATTGCACTGGTAGAGGTATTGTAATTATTTAACTGGTAATGTAATTACAGCCAAATACCGACAAGAATTTACTATGTTCAAAATTCACGCAGATATTGCTGTCAAGCAGTGTCTGCATTTTTTTATAAAAAACTGCATCGCCAAAAGTTTTTGTCTAACTTTGGGGATGCAGTTCAATTTAAATATTTTTAGCTTTTACACGGCCAAAAAGAATGTGCATAACACCGGCGGCTTCGTCGGGAAATTTAATCAGATAATCGTTGCCGTTTTTACCGTGGAAAGTAACCATGTTGATATCGTCGAAGTCAGCGCTGGTGATATCGTCAAGCTTAACAGCAATAGCATTTTTTTGGCTTAAATAAATAATGCGCTCGTTGGTGAGAAAGAAATGACCTAGTTCGAGCAGAGCAGTGATTTCTTCTTTAATTTTAGGATGCTCCAGCTTTTCTCCCTTAAAATTAACGGTTTCGTCGATGCTGAATTTGCGTGTCAGCTCAAAATAATTATCTTCGCGCTCAATGATCTTGTTTTGGCAAAGACCGCAGTTGACATGCGCATAGCAAACCTCGCCTTTTTCTAAAGGCAAATCAAGCTCAATAGGCTCCAGCTTTTTGTTTTCTGCATCCCAAAGATTGCGGTATTTTTGCAGAGCATTGACGATATTGTTTTTAAATTCATAAGGAATATCCAACTTGGCGCAGTCATCTCTAAAACCTGCTTCCTGTTCAGGGCTGTAACGAGCTTCTTTGACGATATCTTCAAAAAGCAGGTTAAAATGCGCTTGGAAAACTTGCTTACGAATGGAAAGACCGTCTTCGTAATCGTAGTTAAAAAGCTTGTTGATAGCGTGGATATCCAAATTTTCTTCGCCGGTTAAAAGCTTGCGGCAACGGATAAAGTAGGCAGCGGTTTTAGCGCCTTTATCAGCCAGCTTTGCCAAATGAGGAGGCAGTTCCAAAATTTCCGCCAAATGAGCCAGTTGATTAAATGCCGGAGCGTCGGCGGTTTGCGCTTCTGTGTAAACAGTATCGGCAAGTTTGCGGTAAATACCGCTGCGCTGCTGCATGTTTTCTTCATTAAATTTTACGCCCCATTTTTTTAATGCCGCATGTACGCTGTCGGCGGTAACTGAGTTTATATCGTCGGCATTGGCCAGCAAGTTGTTCAATTCTTTCCAGCCGTTTTCACTTGGCTTACTGCCGAACATTTTAGATAAAAAACCACATTGTTCTAATTCTTGTATTTCGTAAGGCTTCACGCTGCTTAGCTCCTTGTTATTTTTTAAGTAATCTAACCTTTATTATAATATAAAAAAAGTGTGAAATAAAGTGTTTTTAGATAAAAAGCTGATGCCTAAACATCAGCCTTTGTAAAACAAATAAAATTTTTTGTAGTTAATCAAGCGGCTCCTGCGTAACTTTGACAAAAACCTGTTGCTTTTGGTTTACGCTGCCAAAAAATACGCCTTTATCCACAATGCAGTCAGAAGCGTCCCGTCCTTCGGACATTTTTATATACATATCGTCTACTACGCGATTGTTTGTGGGATCAATGCCAATCCAATGACCGCGGGCATAAACCTCCAGCCACGCGTGAGTTGCCCCTTCGCCAATCATAAATCCTGCTACATAACGGGCAGGAATATGCAGATGACGACACAGAGACAGCATAATATGCGTATAATCCTGACATACGCCGGTACCTTGATCCAGCGCCTGCTGCGCCGTGGTCCGCGTAGTAGTGGTTTGCGGCTTATAAATGAAACGGTGGTAAAGCTCGCTGCTCATACGCAGTGCTTTTTGTAACGGGTCGTGCTGCTGCCCGGCTACCGTCAGATATGGCTCCATACCGTGAGTCAGCGTTGTCTGCCGGGTTGGATAACTGAAAATAGGGTTCAGCTCGCCGTTATCAATGTTTTCGCTGTTGGTAATGGCAGTACCGGAAACGCGGAAGCTGAAATAATCATGTGGATCACTGATGAAGCCAAAGCATATAGAGTTACCAAAAGCATCGCGGCTTTTCGTAATGGACGTTAACGGCGAAATGGAGCAAGATAAGTTTTTGATATGTTGGGTAATAGTTTCCTTAGGCAGGCAGCGCAGCGCAAAGCTGTGGCGCTCAACCGTGCCGGAAAAATCAAGCTGCATTTCGTAAAGGAATCTTAGCTTTCTCAAAAGTATCAATCCTTAAAGATGTTATTGAGGTTTGTTAAAATGGCGCAAAGATCACAGTCTTTTTTCATAGCTTCGCTGACAATATCATAATTTTCTTTATCGTAAGCGGCAAGACTGCGCTGTAAACGATAGGTCATACGGTCATAAGCCAACTCCATTGCCTTTTTATCATAATCTAAACGGATGTACAAGTCAAGTCTTTCGACGTATCTGCCGGTTTTCATAATATTACGGCAGGCACTGCTTTCTACATAGTCGTCAACGCAGCCCCAAAAAGCATATAAATCATCCAGCACCTGTTGTAAATATAGCAGACAAAAGGCTTCGCGCTTAGCGTCCGTCATCACATCGAGAGCCAGCTGAATGTAACCAAGAGCGGTAGTACTGATCATGTCGCGCAGCACGCTGGCATTGTCACAGGCGCGGACAAGATTACTGTAAACGGAATGAGGGTCGTTTTCGTCAAAAAGATAGTTAACGATAAAAACTTCTTTGCTGCCGTAAACGTCGGGAATATTAAGCTTAGCGCAGATTTTTTTATAAGCCTCCGGATCTTGGTCCAGCATAGTATCGTAGGCTTCCATAAAGGTACGTATAGTAGTGAAAGCGCGCTCGCTGTAACGTCCCAGCCAATATAAATGATTTGATTTTTCTAACGAGATAATACCCATGTGTCTTTAAAGCCTCCTCCTTGAGATGAGTTAACAACAAACGAATCGGGATTGCGTGAGAAACGAGTCAGACCGCTGGGCCACACCTTGGTTTCGCTGCCGCTGAGCACGAAGGCACGCAAATCTGCTTTGCGCAGAACTTCTTGGTTATCTTCCATAATAGGTAGGTCAATAAAATCAATAATTTCCTGGGCGATAAATCGGCGTGATTCTGCTTTCATAAGTTCAATAAAATCTGCTTTCTGTTTACTGTCTAAATCACGGCCAAAGAAAACGCCGTAACCGCCTGCTTCAGAAACATCTTTGAAAACCAGTTTATCAAAATTAGCCAACGCGTAATCGCGGTCTTTTTTATAATACATTAAATATGTAGGAGCGTTATGGGTAATAGAATCTTCACCAAGATAATATTTAATCATAGCAGGAACAAAGTAATAAATACCCTTGTCGTCAGCTACGCCGTTGCCGGGAGTATTGATAATAGCTACATTGCCTGCGCGATAGGCAGCCATTAAATTAGGTACGCCAATAAGAGATTCTGGTAGGAAGGTTAAGGGATCAAGGTATTCGTCAGAAATACGGCGGTAAATTGCGCCTACGCGCTGCGGTTTATCCATAGCTTTGTAATAAACCTGCGCGTTTTCTACATATAAGTCAGAAGGCATAGCTAAAATGCTGTGCGTCATTTCTGCTAAGTAAGCATGCTCAAAAAAAGCTGCATTGTAGCGGCCGGGAGTAAGAATAACGTTTACGCCGCCGGTATTGACGCTTTTCATGACATTGCTTAACATAGTGCCGTAATTACGGTTGTCAACTACATTATGCGTTGCATAGGTCTGCGGGCTGGCGAGACGGCACAGCTTGCGGGCAATCAAAGGATAGCTGGCGCCGGAAGGAATGCGCAGGTTATCTTCTAATATATACCATTTTTTATCTTGAGCCTGTACTAGGTCTATGCCGGAAATGTGAGAATAAACCTTACCCGGAGGAGTAATGCCTGCACATTCAGGCAAATAGCCTTTGGAAGAAAAAACAAATTCTTCCGGAATAATTTTATCCTTGATGATTTTTTGTTCGTGATAAATATCATAAAGGAACATATTAAGAGCAGTAACACGCTGTACTAAGCCTTTTTCCATTTCGGCAAACTCATCAGCGGTGATTACGCGGGGAATGGCATCAAAGGGAAATAACTGCTCATGGAAAACGTTATTTTTGTAGATACCAAATTTAACGCCGAAACGAGCCAGCAGTTTATTAATATTGCTAGTATATTTTATAAGATCCTGCATAGGGGTTGCTCCTTTCTCAATTCTCCTCCCTAAAATAAAAAGGCAAAGCCACACTAGCGACTCTGCCTTCCAAATATATTGTAAACAAAGTGTGAATTTATGTCAATTCTTTTCTGAATATTTTAATAGAATAAGAAAAATTACGCTGATTGTGTTCATAAAGATACACAATTACTCAAAAGCTTATTTAATATATGCTGTATTCAGACTTGCGGCAGTGTGTTATAATATTTGTAACAAAGAAATGTAAGCGGAAGTGATATAGATGTCTAGCTTAAATGAAGAAAGTGAAAAGAATAATTATTGGAAAAGAAATCTGCCGGTGTTATGGATAGGCGTATTTTTATGCTGTGCCAGCTATACCAGCTGCATTCCTTTTTTGCCCATATATTTGCTGCGTGAGCTGCATGTGGAGCAGGCTGATGCTAATTTTTGGACAGGCATCTGCTTTGCGGTTACTTTTCTTGGCTGCAGTATTATGGCTCCCTATTGGGGCGCTTTGGCAGACCATGTGGGACAGCGCAAAATGGCCATTCGCGCGGGTTATGGCTTAGCTATAAGTTATTTTTTGACTGGCGTATGCCAAGATGTGTACCAATTATTTTTAGTGCGTATTTTGTGCGGCGTAGTTGCCGGATTTGTGCCGGCCTGTATGTCCATGGCTTCTTCGTCCCTGCCGGAAAGCAGAATGGGCTGGGGCATGGGCTTAATGCAGACGGCTATGGCCAGCGGTAGTATTATGGGCCCGTTGCTGGGCGGTTATATGGCAAGCTGGTTTGGTATGCGCATGTCCTTTTATATAGGTAGTCTGGCTTTGTTTGCTGCTACTACGGCAGTGCTTTTGGTGGTCAAAGATATGACCATTCTGCAAAAGGGCAGCATAAGTACTTTTGGTCTGCTGGGAGACTTAAAGGATTCGTTGAAAAACAAAGAACTGCGCTTTATTATGCTGATGTTTTTTATGATTCAGACCTGCGTAATGACTATTCAGCCTTTGATAACATTTTATGTGGGGCAGCTTATGGGAACCATGGGTGATGGCGCTATAAAAATGTCCGGGGTAATTTTTTCCTTAGCCGGGGTTGCCGGAATTTTGGCAGCGCCGTTTTGGGGGAAACGCGGGCAAAGGTATGGGTTTATTAAAATATTTGCTTTAGTAACTTTCAGTGCCGGTTTTATCAATCTGTTTCAGGTGTTTGTTGATGATGTATGGCAGTTTGCAGCGATTCAGTTTATTTATGGTTTGTTTCTGGCAGGAGCTGTGCCCAATATTAATGCCGATTTAACAGTGGTTACAGACAGAGCGACACGTGGCAAAGCTTTTGGCCTTTCTACCAGTGCCAATCAGTTTGGCGGTGTGGTAGGTCCTGTGCTGGGCGGTGCTTTGGGCGCTGTGATGGCTACACGCTATGTGCTGGTATTTACAGGCTGCGTTTTGATGGCTATGGGCGCATATTCCTATTTGACTAGAGCAAGGCAGGGAATGTAAAAAAAATAAAAATTGATGTTGACAAATGCTGAATAATCCTGTATAATTCTTTTTGTCGCAAACGGAGAGGTTCCCGAGTGGCTAAAGGGAGCAGACTGTAAATCTGCCGCGTTTCGCTTCGTTGGTTCGAATCCAACCCTCTCCACCAACATTTGGCGGCGTAGCTCAGTTGGCTAGAGCATGCGGTTCATACCCGCAGTGTCCGCGGTTCGAATCCGTGCGCCGCCACCAACTTTCATCGCGGGGTGGAGCAGTTGGTAGCTCGTCGGGCTCATAACCCGAAGGTCGGTGGTTCAAGTCCGCCCCCCGCAACCAATTTAATATGCTGATGTAGCTCAGTCGGCAGAGCGTATCCTTGGTAAGGATAAGGTCACCAGTTCAATCCTGGTCATCAGCTCCAGATGCAAGTAAGACTTCCTAGAAATAGGAGGTCTTTTTGTTAATTATTTTCTTTGTGCAGCAGGATTTTATCGGGTAAAAGCGAATATAATTAGACAGGTTGATTTGCCTTATTTTATTTACATGATGTATTGATTGGAGGAAATTCACAATGGCAAAAGCTAAATATGAAAGAACTAAACCCCATCTGAATATCGGCACCATCGGTCACGTTGACCATGGCAAGACTACACTGACCGCAGCCATCACCAAAGTTTTGGCAGAGCGCGGCGGCGCAGAATTCATGGACTACTCCATGATTGATAAAGCTCCGGAAGAACGCGAACGCGGTATTACCATCAACACCTCTCACGTTGAATATCAAACCGAAACCCGTCACTATGCACACGTTGACTGCCCGGGCCATGCCGACTATGTAAAGAACATGATTACCGGCGCTGCTCAAATGGACGGCGCAATCCTAGTAGTATCTGCTGCTGACGGCCCGATGCCTCAAACCCGTGAGCACATTCTGCTGGCTCGTCAAGTAGGCGTACCTGCAATGGTAGTATTCCTGAACAAGGTAGATATGGTAGACGACGAAGAGCTGCTGGAATTGGTAGAAATGGAAGTTCGCGAACTCTTAAGCTCCTATGACTTCCCCGGCGACGACATTCCCGTAATTGCAGGTTCTGCTCTGAAAGCTTTGGAAGGCGACAAAAAATATGAAGAAAAAATCATGGAACTGATGGATGCAGTAGACAGCTATATTCCGCTGCCGGAACGTGCAACCGACAAACCGTTCCTGATGCCTGTCGAAGACGTATTTACCATCACCGGCCGCGGCACAGTAGCAACCGGCCGTGTAGAGCGTGGCACTGTAAAAGTTGGCGACACCGTAGAAATCGTTGGTATGAAGGAAGAAAAGAAATCTACCGTAGTAACCGGCGTAGAAATGTTCCGCAAACTGTTGGACGAAGCAGTAGCCGGCGATAACGTTGGCTGCCTGCTGCGTGGCGTTGACCGTAAAGAAATCGAGCGCGGCCAAGTATTGGCAAAACCGAACAGCATTCATCCGCACACCAAATTCAAAGGTGAAGTATATGTACTGACCAAAGAAGAAGGCGGCCGTCACACCCCGTTCTTCAATGGCTATCGTCCCCAATTCTATTTCCGCACCACCGACGTAACCGGCGTAACTGAGCTGCCCGAGGGTGTAGAAATGGTAATGCCTGGCGATAACGTAACCATGGAAGTAGAACTGATCACCCCGATCGCTATTGAAAAAGGTCTGCGTTTCGCTATCCGCGAAGGCGGTCGTACCGTTGGCGCCGGCGTTGTTTCCGAAGTTGAAGCACAATAATTTCCAATTAAAAATCTGACCATTCAAGACCGGTCGCTTTTGACCGGTCTTGCTTTTTGACGGTTGATAAAAATCGTACATAATGTAAAATTTTTCACAATCTGTGGAGGAATTTAGTTGACATAAAGTGCTAACTGTGATACTCTATATTAGCGACAATTTGTGATTGGTTTATTTTATGTACGTAAGTGAGGTGGAACTGAATGCGTAATCTGATTACTTTGGCTTGCACTGAATGCAAACAAAGAAACTACCAAACCAACAAGAACAAAAAGAACGATCCTGATCGTATCGAACTCAATAAATACTGCAAGTTCTGCAAAAAGCACACTCTGCACAAAGAGACTAAATAATTTTGGCCTTTTGTGTTTAATTGGGTAGTAATAGCAAGGATGTGACGAGATGGCCGTTCCGGAAACTACGGAAACAGAAGAAAAGGGATTCAGCATTTCTGAGTTTCTTAAAGAAACAAAAGTAGAGTTAAAAAAGGTAACCTGGCCTACCAAGCAAGAGCTTATTGCTAACACCATAGTGGTTATTATTGCGGTTTGTTTGTGTGCGGGCTTGATCTGGATAATTGATACTATATTCAGCATTTTGTTCCGTATGATTCTGCAATAGAGCAGTAGGACTTTAGTAAGGAGGGTAGGGGAAGCGTTGCTTTCCGCTTGTTGATGGAAGAAGAAAAGCAAGAAAGACATTGGTATGTCATTCATACCTATTCTGGATATGAGAATAAAGTACGCACTAACCTGGAACGTAAGGTTCAGTCCTTGGGCATGGAAAATGAAATTTTCAATGTTATTATCCCTATGGAAAAAGAGGTTGAACTTAACAAGGAAGGCAAAAAGCGACTGGTTGAGCGCAAGGTGTTTCCCGGCTATGTGCTGGTAGAAATGATTGTTAATGACCGTAGCTGGTATGCAGTCCGTAATACTCCGGGTGTAACCGGCTTTGTCGGATCCGGAACTAAACCGATTCCTCTTACTGATGCAGAAGTGCATCAAATCATGCGCTCTATGGGTATGGAAGAGGAAAGACCACATATTGATTTTCATTTACAACAGCTGGTGCGTCTTAGAGACGGTGCCTTTGCTGGTCAAGTTGCTCGTATCTCCGAGATTAACGAGGAACGTGGCAAGTTAAAAGTATTAGTTGATATGTTTGGACGCGAAACTCCTGTTGAAATTGATTTTACACAAGTTGAAGAAGCTGAATAAGTAAGGAGGTGTAATTAAATGCCGAAGAAAGTCGTTAAAATGGTAAAATTACAGGTACCGGCTGCTAAAGCAACCCCGGCTCCTCCTGTAGGTCCTGCACTTGGCCAGGCTGGTGTTAACATCATGGCCTTCGTTAAGGAGTTTAACGCACGTACTGAAAAACAAGCTGGCCTCATCATTCCTGTTGAGATCACTGTTTTTGAGGATCGTTCCTTTACTTTCGTAACCAAAACCCCTCCGGCTGCAGTTCTGCTGAAAAAGGCTGCTGGTCTGGAAAAGGCTTCTGGTGAACCTAACAAAAAGAAAGTTGCTAAACTGGGTCGCGATAAAGTTCGCGAAATCGCAGAAAGCAAAATGGCTGACCTCAATGCTGCAGACGTAGAAGCTGCTATGAGAATGGTAGAAGGTACTGCACGTAGCATGGGTATCGTAATCGAAGACTGATTTTAAGCAGTTTTCTTAATTCGTGGGAGGCAAATGCCGTTAGTACCACATAGGAGGAATATTTAAATGGGCAAAAAGTATGCTGACGCTTTGAAATTAATCGAAGCTGACAAATTCTACTCTCCGAAAGAAGCAGTAGAGCTGGTTAAGAAAACCGCTGTAACTAAATTCGACAGCACTATCGAAGTTGCTTTCCGTCTGGGCGTTAATCCTAAATACCCTGACCAACAAGTTCGTGGTGCACTGGTTCTGCCTAACGGCACCGGTAAATCCAAAACCGTTTTAGTTTTTGCTAAAGGCCCCAAAATTGCTGAAGCAGAAGCTGCAGGCGCTGACTTTGTTGGCGGCGAAGAATTCGTAGACAAAATTAAACAAGGCTGGATGGAGTTTGATGTCTGCATCGCAACCCCCGATATGATGGGCTTGGTTGGCCGCCTTGGTAAAATCCTCGGTCCCCGTGGCTTAATGCCTAACCCGAAGGTTGGTACTGTTACTATGGACGTAGCTCGTGCCGTAAAAGAATCTAAAGCTGGTAAAATTCAGTATCGTACTGATAAAGCCGGCAACGTACAATGCCCGATTGGTAAAGCTTCCTTTACTGACGAGCAGCTGTTGGAAAACTACATTACTTTGGCTGATACTTTGGTTAAGGTTAAACCTTCCGGAGCTAAAGGTCAATACATTAAAGCTGTTACCATGTCTGCAACCATGGGCCCTGGCATCGCAATTGATGTTTTGAGAGCTAACAGCAATAAATAATTGTAGTTTTTATCAATTTTACTAAATCAGAAGATAATCGGGCCATAGACAGCAGGTGCCTACCAGCGTAAGTTTTAACTACGCCTGCCGAGGCTGGAGCGTGAAGATATAGAGACCTTCCGACCTCCGGCTGCGGCCGAGAGGTCTTTTTGATTTAATAAAAATCATCAAAAAAAGGAGGTGCAATCCAATGGCAGTTATTAGACCTGAAAAAGTTGCTAAAGTAGCTGAGATTAAAGAGTTGCTTGCTAACTCTAAATGCACTGTTTTAGTAGACTTCTGTGGTTTGACTGTTGCTCAGGATACCGCTCTGCGCCGTAAAATGCGTGAAGCTGGTGTTCACTACAATGTAGTAAAGAACACCTTGCTGCGTATTGCTGCACAAGAAGTTGGTATTGAAGGTTTAGAGCCTTCTCTGGAGAAAAACACCGCTATCGCTGTTGCTCCTGAAGATCCTGTAGCAGTTGCAAAAATAGTTTGTGATTTCGCAAAAGAAAACAAAGAACTGAAAGTTAAAGTTGGCATTTTGGATGGCAAAGTTATCAGCGCTGAAGAAATTAAAGCTCTGGCTTCCCTGCCGCCGAAAGAAGTTCTTATTGCCAAGATGCTGGGCAGCATGAATGCTCCTATCTCTGGCTTTGTCAATGTACTTCAAGGTACTATCCGCAATGTCGTATATGCGCTGGACGCTGTACGCAAACAAAAAGAGTCCGCATAAATTTTCGCGGCGCGCTGCTTAAAGCAGCCTAAATAAAATAAAAATTAACTTATTACTGGAGGTAACAATAATGAATAAAGATCAAATCATCGAAGCTATTGAATCCATGACCGTACTCGAGCTGTCCGAATTGGTTAAAGCTCTGGAAGAAAAATTTGGCGTATCCGCTGCTGCTCCTGTAGCTGTTGCTGCTGCTCCGGCTGCTGCTGCTGAAGCTGCTGCTGAAAAAACTGAATTCGACGTAATCCTGGCTTCCGCTGGCGCTTCCAAGATCGGCGTTATCAAAGCTGTTCGTGAAGCAACTGGCCTGGGCCTGAAAGAAGCTAAAGCATTGGTTGACGGTGCTCCGGCTCCTGTTAAAGAAAAAATCTCCAAAGCTGACGCTGACGCTCTGAAAGCTAAACTGGAAGAAGCTGGCGCTACTGTAGAGGTAAAATAATTGCGGCAGCTACACTAGTAGCTACATGTAGTTATTAACTGCTGAAATCCATCCCCTGATTACTAGATATAGTGGTCAGGGGATTTTTCATTTTCCTGTTGATACGATTTTGATACAGTTTTTGATGCAAAATTTAGGTTCAATAACAAATCTTGGGGTCTAGAAATCTAGATTCCAGGATTTGTTATTT
>CAJKLD010000031.1 GCA_905200645.1 uncultured Phascolarctobacterium sp.
TATTTAATTATATCAAAAAAGGCCGCCTCTCGGCGACCTTTTTCGACAGTCTGAGACTGCCACTTTTCAGTGACAGTCTCTTACTTATAAGCGAATTATTTACGAATACCCAGTTTAGCAATGATTGCACGATAACGTTCAATATCTTTGCTTTGCAGGTAGTTCAGCAAGCCACGACGTTTACCTACCATTTTCAGCAGGCCGCGACGGGAATGATGGTCTTTTTTGTGCTCTTTCAGATGCTCAGTCAAATATTTAATGCGTTCGGTCAGAACAGCAATTTGTACTTCCGGAGAACCGGTGTCGCCTTCATGACGAGCATTGTTGAGAATTACAGCAGTTTTTGCTTCGCTAGTTAACATGTTTGTTTCCTCCTAAATTTTGCAAATTGCCAAAAGCATAGTAGCCGCCGGAGAAGCGTACCACCAAGCCTTGGTTCACATACTGGAATAGTATACCATACTATCAATGCTTACGCAAGTTTTTTGTAAAGTTTTTAATATATTTTAGCTATTTACTGTAAAATTCTTCTGCATTGCGCAGCATCTGCTGCTAATTGCAGTTTCAGTTCCTCAACAGAAGTAAATTTTACTTCACCGCGCAAACGCTCCACAAATTCTACGGTAATTTGCTGGCCATAAATATCCTGATGAAAATCAAAAATATGCGTTTCTAAGCGCACGCTTTCCACATCGTTAAAGGTAGGATTTTTACCGATATTCGCCATTCCCTTATAACGCCTGTCGTTAACTAAAGCTCGTACTGCATATACTCCGCCGCAGGGAACGGCCTGCTTGCTGTCTTTCAGCTCAATATTAGCTGTGGGAAAGCCTAAAATGCGTCCTCTTTCGTTGCCGTGAGCCACGATACCGGTTAGGCTGTAACAACGTCCCAGCATCTTATTGGCTTCTGCAACATTACCTTCGGCAATCAAACGGCGGATAACAGTGCTGCTGATAACAGTCGCGCCATCGCTGACAAGACTGCGCACGACTAACTCAAAGCCTAATTCATGCGCGCTGGCAGCCAAAGTCGTAACGTTGCCTGCGCCGCGAATACCATAGGTAAAATTACTGCCTACAACTAAACTGCTATAACCTATTTTTTGCAGCTTCTGCAAAAAAGTTTCCGGCTCTAAATTGGCTACACTGGCATCAAACGGAATATCTATCAGCACATCTACGCCTAACCGCTGTAAAAGCTCCTGTTTTTGCGCAAAAGTAATCAGCGTCGGCGGCACCTTATCAGACTTAAAGCAGGCAAAGGGATGATTGCTGAAAGTAAATACAGCCAGCTTAGCATCAGTTTTCTGCGCCTGTTCTTTAGCAGCGCCGATAATTTCTAAATGACCGCGATGTAATCCATCAAAGGTTCCCAAGGCTACCACGCAGGGCACAGAAAATTTATGTAATTGTTCTAACGAATGAATAATTTCCATCTATATCTATTCCTCTGCGGACATTTGGTAATGAGCAAAAATTTTTTCTGCCTGCACCTTTTCATCTTGGCACTTGCCAATGCCGAGAAATTCTTGTTGCGGTCCTAAAAGCACATACTGCCCTGCCAACGTCCCGGCGATAGTTGTACGCACACCGTTAGTAATCCGCGCCGCTTGCCGTGCGTTAAGCACGAGCTTTGGCAAATGCTCAACCGCCGTTAACAGTTCGGCACAGTACGCCACAGGATTCGCGGCAATTTCCTGCAGAGTATGAGCGTTTTCCAACAAATAACTGCCTACTTGAGTACGCAGCAAAAAGCTCATAGTTCCGCAGGTTCCTAAAGCAGCGGCAATGTCCTCGCCTAAAACTCTAATATAGGTTCCCTTGCTGCATTCCACAGCCACAGTAAATTTATACTTGTCAAGTTCTGCCAGCTCAATTTGCTCTGCCGGCAGCGCAGCAGACAGCAGCTCCAGCTTATAAATTTCAATAGGCCGAGCCTGACGCTCCACCTCTACGCCTTTACGTGCCAATTGATACAGCTTTTGACCGTTAACCTTAATAGCGCTGTACATAGGAGGAAGCTGCATTTGCTTACCAAGAAATTTTTGCAGAACCTGTTTTAATTCCGCTTCGCTTATAGGCGGCACAGGCATAGTTTTAACTATCTGCCCGCTGTCGTCGCCTGTATCGCGCTGCTCGCCCAAAGTAAATTCAGCAATGTACTGCTTGCGGCCTTCTACCGCATAAGAAAGCAATCTTGTAGCAGAGCCTGCAAAAACAGGCAGCACGCCGGCCGCATCCGGATCCAGCGTGCCTCCATGTCCTATTTTTTTTGTATTCAATACCCGGCGCAGAAAGCCAATCACATCGTGACTAGTCATACCGGGAGGTTTTAAAACATTAAAAATACCGTCCATTAAACTAATTCGCGCAGCTTCGCCAGCAGCTGCTCTCGCGCTTCCTCCACTGCCGCATAGATGGTACATCCTGCCGCACGCAGATGACCGCCGCCGCCAAAGCCAACAGCAACCTGCGCTACATCAACGCCGCTGGAGCGCATACTGACGCGCGTCACCTTAGGCTCCACGGCCTTAAACATAACGGCAAGCTTGACGCCTTCAATATAACGCGGATAGTTGACAAAGCTGTCCGTGTTAGCGTCTTTATCGTATAAATCGTTAGTGATAGTCAGATAAGCAATTTTACCGTCTTTCTCAAAGGTCAAGGACGGCAAAACCTTGCTTAAAAGCTCCATAGTCAAACGGGAACGCATATCCAGCTGGTCGCTGATTTCATTAGGCTCCACACCATACTCCAAAAGCCAGGCAGCAGCGCGCATAGTTTTAGGCGTAGTATTGGCATAACGAAAGGAGCCGCAGTCTGTAGAAATAGCAATATAAAAGCAATCCGCTATTTCTCTGTCAACAGGCCAGGCCATAGTCTGAAATAAATCACACATAATCTCACCCGTCGCCGCCGCTTGCGCATCCAAATAAAGATATTCGGCAAAACGAGTATTAGAAATATGATGATCTATATTCAGCAGCTGTTTATACGACACAACCTCGGCAACTAAACCTATTCTGTCAAAGGAGCTGGCGTCAATCACAACCAACAAATCGCAGGAAATTTTTTCACCGGCAACCGGACGCTCCACCAGCTCTATATCGGGAATAAAGCTAAAGCTTTGATTGATTTGGTCATCACAGTAAACAGTGACGTCTTTGCTTTGTTGACGCAAAAAACGCGCCAAACCCAAGACAGAGCCCAGAGTATCTCCGTCCGGGCTCACATGGGTACAAAGAACTATTTTCTGCGCCGCTAACAGCAAGGAACCGGTTGCTTGCAAAGAAAGCTCCTTACTCATCCTTAGCGACCTCCACTGCATCTACATCAGCAGGATTTTTTTCTTTTTTAATTTTGTCCAGAATGCTTTGGATATGAGCGCTGTATTCCATAGAAGTGTCTTTTTGCAAAAGCAAGGTCGGCGCAAAGCGCAGGCGGATACGCTTGGCAATCTCCGTGCGCATAAAGCCTAAAGCTTTATTCAAAGCCTTCCAGGTTTCCTCCTGCTTCTCCTTAGGACCATACATGCTAATAAACACTTTAGCGTAGCTCATATCGTCAGTCAGCTCGACACCGGTTACAGTCACAAACTGAATACGCGGGTCTTTGACATCATGCAGCAGCATATTGCTGATTTCATGCTGAATAGCCTCCTGAACCTTTTCTACTCTTAATCTAGCCATTTATTATATCCTCAAATTATTCTACTGCGACCTCTTCCATGTCGTAAACTTCAAAAACGTCGCCCTCTTTTAAGTCACGGTATTTTTCCAAGGTGATACCGCACTCATAGCCTTGGGCAACCTCTTTGACGTCATCCTTAAAACGGCGCAGAGAATCAATTACATCCTCGTGCAGCACAATGCCGTCGCGGATAATACGCACTTTAGAGCTGTTAGTAACCTTGCCCTCCAGTACATAGCAGCCGGCAATGAGCAGCTTGGAAATAGTAATAAGCTGACGAACTTCTACGCGGCCTTGAACAACCTCTTTGAATTTAGGAGCCAGCATACCTTTGATAGCAGCTTCTACATCGTTCAAAGCATCATAAATTACACGGTAAGTGCGTACATCAACCTTCTCCGTTTCGGCAGCCTTGCGGGCGTTTGCATCAGGACGAACATTAAAGCCAATAATTAAAGCGTTAGCGGCAGATGCCAGCATAACGTCGGACTCGGTAATAGCGCCGACACCGGCATGAACTACAACTACCTTAACCTCATCGTTCTTAATCTTTTCTAAGGAAGCCTTCAAAGCTTCGATAGTACCCTGAACATCAGCCTTAACAACAATGTTTAATTCTTTGATTTCGCCCTCTTGAATACGCTGGAACAAGTCGTCCAAAGAAACCTTAGAGTTAAGCTTAATCTCTTCTTCCTTCTTTTTAGCGATACGCTTTTCAGCTACGCTACGGGCAATTTTTTCTTCGGTACTGTCTAAAATATCGCCTGCCTGAGGAACATCATTCAAGCCCAAAACTTCTACCGGAGTAGACGGCAGAGCCTTCTTGACCTTTTCACCACGGTCATTAACCATGGCACGTACTTTACCGAAGCTGGTACCGGCAATAATAGTATCGCCAATATGCAGCGTACCGCGCTGTACTAAAACGGTCGCTACCGGACCGCGGCCTTTGTCAAGCTGCGCTTCGATAATAGTACCGTGAGCCGGCAGATTGGGGTTGGCTTTTAACTCCTGCATTTCGGCAACCAAAAGAATCATTTCCAAAAGGTCGGTGATACCGGTTTTTTGATGAGCGGATACGGGAACCATAATGGTATCGCCGCCCCAGTCTTCAGGAATCAAGCCGTGTTCAGCAAGCTGCTGTTTAACGTGATCAGGATTTGCACCTGCTCGGTCCATTTTATTGATAGCAACAATAATAGGCACTTTAGCGGCTTTAGCGTGGTTAATTGCCTCAATAGTTTGCGGCATAACACCGTCATCCGCTGCAACAACCAAAATTGCTACGTCGGTTACCTGCGCGCCGCGGGCACGCATAGCGGTAAAAGCTTCGTGACCGGGAGTATCTAAGAAAACAATTTGCTTACCTTGATAATTGACCTTATAAGCACCAATGTGCTGAGTAATACCGCCTGCTTCGCGAGCGGTAACATTAGTTTTGCGGATAGCGTCCAGCAAAGAAGTCTTACCGTGGTCAACGTGACCCATAACGGTGATAACAGGCGGACGCGGCAAGCGTTTTTCTTCCGGATCGTCAACCTCAGGAATTTCTGTCGGGTCTTCCTCGGGAGACTTTTGACCAACTTCTACGCCAAAGTTATCACCAATAAGCTGAGCCGTATCAAAATCAATATCCTGGTTGATCGTAACCATCATGCCCAACATAAAGAGCGCCTTAATAACTTCATTTACTTCGCGTTTAATCAGCTTAGCAAATTCCTGTACGTTGATGGATTCGCCAATTTCCACATGAGTAGGACGAACTACTTCCACAGCTGCAGCCGGAACTTTAGGGGCATTATTAGGCTTGCGGTTGCGGTTCACCGGCATTTGATGACCGGCGCTACGGTTCGGGCGGCTTTCCTTAGTCGCGTAGGAGCCTTTAATCTGCGGTTTTTCTTTACGATTTCTGTTGATTTCCTTGCGGTTGCTCTTCTCACGAACAGCCTCGCCTCTGCTCTCGCTGCGGTTTTCCGTGCGAACAGCAGGACGGGAATTATTCATGCTGCGGCTTTCACCGTGAGCAGCCTGTCCCGACTGTTGACCCTTAGGGCCGACAAAAATGCCTCCCTGACGTTTATTGTCGTAACCGCCCTGGCGATTTCCCTGACGATTATCACGGTTTTGATTTTGATTGCGGTTATCGCGATTGCCCTGCTGACCGTTGTTGCCCTGACGGTTTTCGGGACGGCTCTGCTGGCCGCTGCCGCGATTTTGGTTTTGATTGCGGTTATCGCGATTGCCCTGCTGGCCGCTGCCGCGATTTTGGTTTTGATTGCGGTTATCGCGATTGCCTTGCTGGCCGTTATTTCCCTGACGGTTTTCGGGACGGCTCTGCTGCCCGTTGTTATTGCGTTGGCTTTGATTATTTTGCTGCATATTCCTCTGACCGTTTTTATTATTTTTTTGCTGAGGCTGTTGATTTTTTCCGACAGCCGGCTTCACAGGCTCCTGCTTTTTTTCTTGTTTAGGAGCCGGTTTAGGCGGTTCAGGCTTTTTGTCGTAAGCTTTGCGTATTACAGCCATAACCTGCTCATCTGCGCCGCTAAAATTTTTCTTTTCTAAATTATGTTTTTTCAATAAATCTAAAACTTCATTTACGGGCTTGCCGTAATCGGCAGCCACTTCATATATTCTTTTGTTACTCATGCATCCACCTCCAGACTAGACACAAAGAGACTATTTACCCTGCAACATGCTGGCAAAATTGCTGTCTATAATAGCCGCGGCAGCTCTTTGACCCTTGCCCATAGCATTTCCCATCTCCCAGCGGGTCAAAAGCTCTACTACAGGCACATCTTCCTGTTCAGCCAAATAATGCAATTCTTTTTTGGAGTTGGGTGATGTATCACAGGCCACCACCAAAAGCTTCACTTTTCCGGCTTTCAGTGCGCTCTTCACCGCAAAATCACCGGAAACCACTTTGCCTGCTTTCTGAGCCAAGCCCAGTGCAAAGGCCTGCTTATTGTTGACCATACTCCAAATCCTCCAGCAACTGCTTTGTTACTGCTTCGCTAATAGGCTTTTCCAAGGCGCGTTCCAAACGTTTCTCCCTCACAGCCTTCATAATGCACTCCTTGTCGGGGCACACATAAGCGCCACGACCGTTCTTCTTGCCGGTTAAATCTAGGCTGATTTCACCTTCGGGAGAACGAACGATGCGCAGCAAAGCCTTTTTATCTTTCATTTCATTGCAGCCTACACATTTACGCTGCGGAATTTTTTTTGCTTTCATTCTGCTTCCTGCTCTGCTTCAGCAGTTTCTTCATTAGCTTGACTTTCACTCTTAATATCAATTTTCCAGCCGGTAAGCTTAGCTGCCAGGCGGGCGTTTTGTCCTTCCTTACCAATAGCCAAGGAAAGCTGATAATCAGGAACTACCACGCGGCAGATTTTTTCTGTTTCATTGATATTGGTGCTCACAACCTTCGCCGGACTTAAAGCGTTAGCCACATATTGAGCTGGATCTTCACTATATTTTACAATGTCGATTTTTTCGCCGCGCAGCTCGTTTACAATGGTCTGCACGCGCATCCCCTTATGACCAACACATGCGCCCACGGGATCTATGTTTTCATCAGCAGTATATACGCTGATTTTAGAACGCATACCCGGTTCGCGGGCTACGGATTTAATTTCTACAACGCCGTCATGAATTTCCGGCACTTCCAATTCAAACAAACGCTTGAGCAAGCCCGGATGAGTACGGGAAACCATAATCTGCGGGCCTTTAGTAGAACGCTTAACCTCCACAATAAAGGTTTTCATACGATCATGGTATTGGTATATTTCTCCGGGAATTTGCTCGTTAGGAGTTAAAACTGCTTCTACCTTACCCAAATCAATGTAAACATTTTTGTTTTCCATACGCTGGATAATGCCGGTAACAATATCCTGATTACGGCTTTGGAAACGCTCGTAAACCTGTCCGCGTTCAGCCTCACGAATACGCTGTACTACAACCTGTTTAGCATTTTGCGCAGCAATACGGCCAAAGTTTTTCGGAGTAACCTCTATTTCAACAATATCGCCTGCCATATAACGAGCATCAATAGCCTGGGCTTCATCTAAAACAATTTCTGTTTCGTCGATAGGCTCGCCCTCTACTACAGTTCGTTGAGCGTAAACATGGATTTCACCGGTTTCCTTATTCATATCTACTCTAACATTTTGATTAGTGTTAGAATTTTTTTTGTAAGCAGTAACCAAAGCGTCCTCAACAGCCTTGTAAAGGATCTCGGGATCAATACCCTTCTCCTTTCCCAATTCTTGAATGGCTGAGATAAAATCTGCGTTCACTTAGTACGCCTCCTATTTTTCTGTATTTTTAAAAGTCAATATGCGGTCTGATAACCGAAATCAATTTGCGTTCAATACGATCAGGATTCTTAAATTCCTTACCCTTAATAATTTTTCTTACCCAAACAGCCTCATCGTCATGGGTTTCCAATACGCCGGTCAAATTTTTTAAGCCCTCCCAGGGAGCAAAAAACATAATATCAACCTTTGTACCATAGGCTGCTTCAAAATCCTTGTCTTTTTTCAGCGGCCTGTCGATGCCGGGAGACGAAACCTCAAGAAAATACTTGTCCGGAATAGGATCTTTTTCATCCAACAAGGCTGTCAGCTGTTCGCTGACTATTTGGCAATCATCAATCTCGACGCCGCCAGGCTTGTCAATAAAAATACGTAAATACCAATCCTTTTCCCGCACATATTCCACATCCACCAAAGTCATTGCCGTTTCTGCCAGCAACGGCTCTACCAATGCGGTAATCAGTGCTTCAACCTCTTTCGCCTGCATCCATTTCACCTCCATATTCAATTTTTTGCATAATAAGCGGAAAGAGCGGGTATTGCACCCACTCTTTCACTAAGAATAATTATGTTTCTGTGATTATTATAACATCATCCGGCCACAATAGCAAGTGTTAAACAGGATAAAAAAGTACCCGAGCCATAAAGTGCGCGCGGCTCGGGCAAAATCAATGAGGGGAGTATATTATTTTACAACACCGGGCAGCCAGGTAGCCAGCTGCGGAAAAAAGCATAGAATCAAAATTTCCAACGCCATAGCAGCGCCAAAAGGAATTACACCCTTGATGATTTGCGTCATTTTACTATCCGGACTGATACCCTGCAGTACAAACAAATTCATACCTACAGGTGGGGTAATCAACGCCAGCTCCAAATTCAGCAGCATAACAACATTAAACCAAATAGGGTCAAAACCTAGCTGTACAATCAGCGGAAATAAAATCGGCAATGTAATAAAGATAATGGAAACAGATTCCAAAATACAGCCTAAGAAGAGCAAGAGAATATTGATGGCCACAAAAACCAACCAGCGATTAGCTTCCAACCCAACAACGTAAGTTGTCAAAGCCTGCGGCGCATCCAAAATGGTCAGTACAAACCCGAATAGGCTGGCACCAATCATAATAGCAAAAATCATGCAGGTTGTTTTAATGGTGTCATTCAAAATTCCCGGCAAATCTTTAAATGTCAAACTCTTATATACAAAGAAGGTAATAATTAAGCTGTACACAGTACCGATACCGGCTGCTTCTGTAGGAGTAAATACGCCGGTGTAAATACCGCCGACAACAATAATCGGCAGCAACAATCCCCAAAAGGTTTTGCGTAACGCTTCCATACGCTCTGCCCAAGAAGCTGCGGCTTCACGCTGCAAATTGCGGGAACGGTAAACAACAATCGCCATAAACATCGCAGTCATCATTACGCCCGGAACTACGCCTGACATAAACAGCTTGCCGATGGATTCGTCGGTAATAGCACCGTAAAGAATCATGGGAATAGAAGGCGGTATCAAAATACCTAAGGTACCGCCGGCCGCCACGCAACCCAAAACCAACGCCCGGTCATAACCGCGCTTAAGCATTTCCGGAATAGCAATCGCACCAATGGTGACAGCACAGGCTACGGAAGAACCGGTGATGGCAGCAAAAATTGCACAGGCCATAACCGTAGCAATTCCCAAACCTCCAGGGAGATGGCGCAGCCATTTATTAGCCAGCTCAAACAAATTATTGCCCACCTTACCGGTAAGCAGAATTTGGCTCATCAGAATATACATAGGCACAGCCGTCAAAACAAAATCATCAAGTGACTTATAACCTATAATCGGCAGCTGTGCTAAAGCGCCGTCGCCACCCATAAAGGCCAGCATACCGGCAACACCGCCCATGCCCAAAGAAAAAGCTACGGGCAGTCCCAAGGCCAGCAATACAAGAAGCAGGATAGTAAAACCAGCTAACATTATTTACTTTCCTCCTTCCCAAATTCCATCGTATAATCGCCATGCTTAATTTTTACAACATCCTCTAAAATAGTACGGATAATCTGTAAAAAAAGCACACCAAAACCAAGAGGCATAGACAGCTGCGGAATCCACAACGGAGTTCCCAAAGTTGTAGGCGCGCAGTTATTAAGCTCCAAAGAAAGCATTGTCATGCCCCAGGATTCTACCATGAAAAGATAGCTGTAAAAAGCGCCGATAATCGAAGTAAACAGCTCCACATAGGTACGTGTTTTTAAAGACATACGGGAAACGAAAATATCCACATGAATATGCTTTTTACCAGCGTAAGCAACGCCCATACCCAAAAAGCCTGCAACAACTATGCAGTAAGTGGAAATTTCCATAACCCACTCTGTAGGAGCATCAAAAACGCCGCGGGAAATGACTTCCCACACAATCGTAAAGCCGCAAAAAAGAACCAAAACACCGGCAACTACGCCTACCAGCACGGTTAAAACCTTTAACAGCTTTTCATACATAGACAAGAATTTCTCCAAAATAACCCCTCACTTTATAGATTATTTCTCTATAACAAATTCGCTTTTATTGTTTAAGGCAGATATCGATAAGTTCCTGACCAATCTTGCCGTTTTCTTTAATAAATTTATCCCAAACCGGCTTAGTAGCTTCCTGCCACTGTTTCAGCTCAGCTTCCGGAACTACATAAACCTCGGCACCTTTAGCTTTCAAATCTTCCAAAGCTTTTAAATCCTCTTTTTTAGCATTAGCACGAATGTCGGCTTGAACCTCTTTAGCAGCTTCAGTCAAAGCTTTTTGTTGGTCTGTGCTTAATTTGTTGAAAGATTTATCGTTAATAGCCACGATAAATTCCGGAGAAGCATGGTTGGTAATAGTGATGTATTTATGAACCTCATACATTTTGCGGTCGCGCATAGCGGTAGTGCCGGAGGATTGTCCGTCAATAGTACCGCGCTGAATAGCCATGTAAACCTCTCCTGCGCCCATAGTTACGCTGGAAGCGCCCAAAGCTTTAATTGTTTCAGCAGAATACTTGCTGTAACCGCGAATCTTTAAGCCTGCAAAATCTGCGGGGACCTTAATAGTCTTTTGGTTGTTGCCATATTGCACAAAGCCATAGTCAGCCCACAGCAAAGGACGAACGCCTTTCTTTTCCAACTGCTCACCTAATTTTTGACCCAAGCCGTTATCAATAGCTTTATCTACCTTTTCATAACCAGGGAACAGGAAAGGAACGTCAAACACGTCCATAGCAGGAACAATGCTAGCCCAACGGCCAACAGTATTCAGACCCATATCAATACCGCCGCTCATCAAAGCGTCGTTCATGTTTTTATCGTTAAACAGCTGACCAGCCGGATAAATTGTAATATCAATAGAACCGTTGGATTTTTGCGCTGCTTTTTCCTTTAAGCTCTGCATAGCCTTTACCAACGGATGGCTTTGCGGCAGATGAGCAGCCATTTTCAAAGTAACCTTTTGGTTGGCCTTAGGAGCAGCCTTTTTGTCAGAACCGCCACAGCCGGCAATCAAAGCCATAGCAGCAATCAATGCAACAGCAGTAAATTTTTTCGAGATCTTCATAAACACATCTTCCTTTCTTAAAAGCATCTTTGCTTATCATTTATATTTTTTATCCAGCTCATTATATTTATCTAAACCAATGAAGCTGTTAAATTGACTGAAACCGAGCATTTTATCATGTACGCTGTTAGTCGTTCCCTCATCACGCAAAGCTCTCAAGACGTCGCCTAAAGCTTTGGTAACGGTATAAACTAAAGTACAGGGCCAAAAAACAATGTCAAAGCCTAAATTTTCCAAATCTTTGGAGGTTAGATTAGGAGTTCTGCCTCCTTCAATCATATTGGCAATCAAAATAGTATCGGGAAAAGCCTTGCAGATTTCCTCCAGCTCCCATTCGTTCTGCGGCGCCTCAATAAACAACGCATCCGCACCGCTGTCTAAATACAGCTTACCGCGTGCGATTGCCGCATCCAAGCCGTAGACGGCGCGGGAATCTGTGCGGGCAATTAACAAAGTATCCTGATCCAATTTTGCGTCAGCTGCCGCCCGCAGCTTGCGTGCATGCTCTTCTGCCTCAATAACCTGCTTACCGGCCATATGACCGCAGCGCTTAGGCCAAACCTGATCCTCAAACAAAACACCCGCGGCTCCGGCACGTTCATATTCCCTAATAGTTCGCTGCACGCTAAGAGCATTGCCGTAGCCAGTATCGCCATCAGCTAAAACAGGCACATCTACCGCGCCGGCAATTCCCCGCAGCGCTGCCGCCATTTCTGTCATGGATAAATAGCCGACATCCGGTTCACCTAGGCGGGAAGCAGCAACGGCATAGCCGCCCATAACCAACCCCTCAAACCCTGAGCTTACAGCAACTTTAGCCGATAGGGCATCATATACGCCGGGCAACACTAAAATATCCTTACGAGTCAAGCGTTCACGTAATTTTTTACCAGAATGAAACATGAAATTTATTCCCCCCAACATATAGAAAGCCCCTACCGGCATTGCCGGTAGGGGCGTGCAAACGCGGTACCACCCTACATTATACTCTTGAGCCTTAACGCAGCTTGACGCTTTCTCCTAAATTTTATAAAACCATTTTCAGAAAAAGAGCTCACAGGTGAGAAAAATAACGCCAATCCGTCAGCTTGCACCAACCGCCGACTCTCTAAAGCCTGTTGTTATTTTGTTCCTGCTCACAGCCGATAAAATAATGTATTGTTCAATATAGTGTAAATTATAGATAGTATAACAACACATATTGTATCTGTCAAGCTTTTTTACGCTGTTTTTTTTGATTTTCTTACACAATTTAACACATGTGCCATTACAAGAGGATTTTGTATACTACCAATGGATTGATTAAATATCTTTCATGAGATCATCCATGTATTTACGCAGCTTCTCCATCTTTTTACGCACCAAAGCAGCTTTAGATGCATCGCGAGTAACAATCTGCTCGATTTTGCTGCGCTGTAATAAATACTCGCGCTCCATACCCTGCAAATAACTACGCAGCTCCAAAGCAGCAGGCTCTGCCCGCACAACTTCAGAAGCATGAATCTGCCACTCTTGGCCGTTTATCTCAATACAGTCACCAAAATAAGGCACATAAGTCGCAGTACCTAATCTGCGTCCCAATTCATCAGCCAAATTCAGTGAAGCGTCAATTTCACCATGAGTTATAAAAAAAGCCTTCGGTATGCTCTGCATAGCGCTGTACCAAGCTAAAAGCTGCTCCTTATCTGCATGAGCAGAAAAGCCCTTCATATTGTAAATTTTAGCGCATACGCTGATAGTTTCGCCCATAATTTTTACTTTTTTGGAGCCTTCTATTATTTGACGCCCCAAAGACCCCTCCGCCTGATAACCGGCAAAAACCACACTGCATTCTTTGCGCCATAAATTATGCTTTAAATGGTGCAGAATACGTCCCGCATCCGCCATACCGCTGGCAGACAGAATAATTTTGGGGCCGGGAATTGTATTGATAGCCATGGACTCCTGCGCTGTAGCCGTAAAACGCAAATTGTGCATAGCTACTAAACGTCTTCCCTGCATTTCGTACAAAGCGCGCGCCTCTTCGTCGTATTCCTCCGGATTAGTCAAAGTAATAGCAGTGGCGCGATTAGCCATAGGACTGTCCACATAAATAGGAACCTCGGGAATCCGCCCCTCACTCATCAGCTTTTGGAAATAATACAGCAGCACCTGCGTGCGGCCAACGGCAAAGGCCGGAATAATAACGTTACCGCCGCGCTCGACCGTATCGTTAACAATATTCGCCAATTCACCTTCTTTATCATAAGCCTCATGCACCCTGTTGCCATAGGTGGATTCGGTAATCACAAAATCAGTGGCAGACAGCTTGGAGGGATCATCAATAATCGGCTGGTTTGGCTGACCAATATCACCGGTGAAAATCAGGCGCGTCCGCTTATCTCCTTCTGTAACAGTCATCTCAATAAAAGCAGAGCCTAAAATATGTCCGGCAACTCTAAAGATTACCTGCACTCCGGGAATAACAGTAAACACTTTGCCGAAATCACGCACTCTAAACAGCTTCAACGCTCTGTCCGCGTCGTCCACCGTAAATAAAGGCTCCACAAATTTTTTGCCTGCACGCATGCCCTTGCGGTTAGCAAATTCGGCATCGCTTTCCTGAATGTGCGCGCTGTCAGGCAGCAAAATAGAGCACAGCTCCTCCGTAGATTTAGTGCAGTAAATTGGTCCATGATAACCTTCTTTAACCAATTTAGGCAAAAGTCCGCTGTGATCCACATGAGCGTGAGTTAAAACTACGGCGTCAATCTCACCGGGATTGAACAAAAAATCCTTTTCGTTGAACGCCTTCACCAGCTTGGAGCCTTGGAACATACCGCAGTCCACCAGCAGCTTTTTCTCCCCCATCTCCAGTAAATAACAAGAGCCAGTTACTGTACGTGCGGCACCTAGGAACGTAATCTTCATGGAAATGCCTCCTTTGCTTACGCAGTTTACAATTTATTTTTACTAGCCTTAGAAATATTCGTTGATAAAATTGCGGTATTTAGGTAGCAGCTTGTCCAGCAGCACCAGCTTTTCCGGAGTCGCCGCGCGCACTCTGCCAGCCTCCCACAGCTCCGTAGCCGTAAAAGCGCCCATGTACATTTGGGTAAAGGCCGCCATATCCATAGTCACTTCTTCCGCATCGATGGTGCTTTTCACTTCTAATTTATTTGGAGCAGTGTACAGCTTGAGTAAATGGCTGTTGCGGTCGATAGTTTTATCAGTCAATAGCAAAACCACACTGTCCTCCGGCATATCCGCGGGCGCGTCCAGCTGATTCAAAGCCTTGCGCGCGTCCAAGCAGCGAGTCATCATAAAGGGCTGCAACGCGCCTGTATATTCTTGATTAGCAAACCCAAGATAAGTCTTATCCCAGTCAGGCGCCAGCCAAGCAAATTTTTGCGCTGAGCTTTGGTGCATAGCAGCATATTGCAGCAACCGATTGCGAGCGTCATAAGCATCAGTTAAAAGCTCCAGCACCGTAAAGCAGCTGTCAGAAATACGATACAACATGTAGCCTGACGCTTCACTATTTCTATAAACAACGGCGCACTGCACACCTTCTAGATTATGCACAGTCAACAGCTTCTGCCACTGAAAATCGGTACGCACAGGCACACCATTGTAGTTGGCAGTATATTTTGCATATAACGGCGCTAAAATATCTTTTTGTAAAGCTTCTCGCTCCACTACCAACTCACTGCCCGCCGCCTTAGCCATTTCACGGCCAAGCTCTGCTAAAGGCATTGTGTAACGGTGACAGTAATAGCAGTAAGCAAATTCATAAGGCAGATAAATACCGGCATAGATAGGCATCAAATTAGCAAAAGTAAAGCCTTCGGAACGCAGTACGTCAAAGGTTGTAGATAAAAGCGGCGCGAAAGCGTGCTGACCTCTGGCCTCCGGCGCAGTAGCTACGCCTACCAAGTACGGCACCAGCTGTTCCTTGCCGCGTATGCGCAGCATATATGGATTAACATGCACCATAGTACGCAGGCGCTCTTTATCTCCCACCAAATCAAAGCCACCGATAACCATATTATTTTTCAGGCAGTATTCCGTAAAATAATATTGAAAAAAAGGCTCGTCCTGCTTTTCAAAGCAGTAATCCCACAGCTCTTTTACCAAAGGTAGCCGTTCCTCATTGACCACACGATAAATCATACCGCACCTCATTTAAAATATACGTTGTATTTTTTCACCATAAATTCCGGATGCAGCGCTTCTTTGGCATTGCGCAAACCGGGGATTCCCATATCTTCTTCACGATTCAAATAAATTACATCTTCCCAGGCATGTGCTGCAAACTCTTTAGTGATAGCGGTATACAAACCGCGCACATCATGACGCGCCTTTTCTACATGCAGCACCGCTGTATCCTCGTTAATTTTTTTGCCAAAGCTAAAGGCTTGAATTTTGCCGTCAAAACGAATAGAGCCGCCGCGCAGCTCCAGCTGCTCAAAGCTCAAAAAAGCCTGTTGAATTGCGTAAAGCTCACATTCTACCGTAGAATCCTCAGCTTTATGCTCGTTGCACCAACGCTCGCCAAATTCCAAGCACTCGCGCATATTAGCAAAAGTAATCGGCTCGTACACAAAATCAGGATGCGCCTTACAGAAAGCATTATAATGGTTCTTCTGCCCATGCAGCTTACGTCCGCTCAAAGTCGCCAGCTTTTCCCGCAGATAAACATAATCCCAATTATCACGGTCATCCTCATATTCCAATCCTGGCATAACTTTTTCAAAGCGCTCTTTGGTAAAATCATAAATACCGTGCATTTCAAAAGGCTCGCCCTTATGCTCCTGACGCAGCTCCTCAATCAACAGCGGTAAATCCTCATCACGTCCGCCGAAAGGCTGCAAATAAAAATCTACATTATTGCGTTTAACCTTCATCAGCAAAAAATCATGGGCTATACACCAATAAATATTGTAACAATCACGCCACACATAATTATTAGAAAAGGCACATTCACTCCCCCGTTGATGAGATTTAGATATATAGCTTTCAAACAATGGCTTTTGCGCCAAAGTTACCTTTTTAAATTCTAAAATTTACATGACCCCCTAAAAACTACTTTTTTATATTATACCACAAGGGCGTACGTTCTGCTAAGCTCTGCATTCGCCTACGGCTCCGCAATCACTAAGTATTTATATTATATCATATTTTACAAATTACAGCAGCGTGCAAAAGAGAATGAGACGTAAACAAACTGTGAACTTCCACTCTACTTTATTATAAAAAAATTTCTGTTCACCGTAATAAAAAAGCACCAGCAATTTAAGTCGCCTCCCAAATTATATTTTTGAGAAGCAATTCAAATTTGCTGATGCCTAAATTTTGACTATAAATTTTTCTCCTTAAAAGGACACTCCTCCAACAATACACACTGACTGCACAACGGCTTGCGTGCTTTGCAGATTTTGCGTCCATGCCAAATAAACCAATGGTGAGCGTCGCTCCATTTTTCCATAGGAATTGCTTTTTGCAGCTCCTTTTCCGTAGCCAACGGATCTGCTCCCTTAGCCATGCCCAAACGATGGGAGACGCGAAAAACATGCGTATCAACAGCAATCGCCGGAACATTGTAAATGATGCTGACAACTACATTCGCAGTTTTCTGCCCCACGCCCGGCAATTCCATCAAGGTTTTAATATCGCCGGGAATAGTGCTGTTAAAGCGCTCTACCAACATGTGGCAGGCGCCCAAAAGATTTTTGGCTTTGGCGTGATATAAGCCGCAATCGCGAATTTCTGCTTCCATTTGCTCCTGCGTCAGCGCGCCCATTTTTTCCGGCGTATTCAGACGCGGAAAAATCCTTGATGTAATCACATTTACTCGCTCATCCGTGCATTGCGCAGATAAAATTACCGCTACCAACAATTCAAAGGGCGAATTGTAATTAAGCGCAGTTTTCGTATCCTTGTAGGTTTCTTCTAATTTTTTTAAAACAGCTTGTTTTTGTGCTTTGCGCAGCATTAGTTAGTCAAACTCCTTACCGGCGCAGGAATACGCCCTCCGCGGGAAATAAATTTTTCAGCGCTGAACTTATTCACAGCAATAATCGGCGCATACCCAAGTAACCCGCCAAATTCTACACTATCGCCAACATTTTTGCCGGGCACAGGAATTAAGCGTACAGCGGTAGTTTTATTGTTAATCATGCCAATCGCTGCTTCATCAGCAATAATAGCAGAAATGGTGCTGGCAGAAGTATCTCCGGGAATAGCAATCATATCCAGACCAACGGAGCAAACGCATGTCATAGCCTCTAATTTTTCCAAAGTCAGGCTGCCGCGCTCCACTGCAGCAATCATGCCTGCGTCCTCGCTGACAGGAATAAACGCGCCGCTCAAGCCGCCAACGTATCCGGAAGCCATAAGGCCGCCTTTTTTCACTGCATCATTGAGCATAGCTAAGGTTGCCGTAGTGCCGGGGCCGCCGCAGCTTTCCAAACCGATTTCTTCCAAAATATGCGCCACAGAATCACCCACCGCAGGCGTTGGAGCCAAAGACAAATCAATAATGCCAAATTGCGTATTCAAACGACGTGCCGCTTCCTGCGCTACCAACTGACCGACGCGAGTGATTTTAAAAGCAGTTTTCTTGATGGTTTCTGCAACTGCGCCAATATCGCCATCTTTAACTTGCTCCAACGCGTGCTTAACTACGCCGGGACCGCTGACACCTACGTTAATAACGGTTTCCGGTTCAGTTACACCTAAAAAAGCACCAGCCATGAAAGGATTATCTGGCACAGCGTTACAAAAAACTACCAATTTTGCGCAGCCAATAGCGTCGCGGTCCGCAGTGCGGTCCGCAGTTGCTTTAATTACCTGACCCATTTGCTTAACGGCATCCATATTGATACCGCATTTGGTAGAACCAAGGCTGACAGAGGAACAAACTATATCTGTTACAGCCAAAGCCTCCGGAATAGAAGCAATTAAATTATGGTCGCCTTTAGTGTATCCTTTATCCACCAAAGCGGAAAAGCCGCCGATAAAATTTACGCCCACTTGCTTGCCTGCTTTATCCAAAGCCAGAGCCAGCGGCACATAATCGTTTGCGTCGCAGCTTTCGCCTACCATAGAAATAGGCGTTACGGAAATACGCTTATTGATAATGGGAACGCCCAGCTCAACCTCGATATCCTCGCCGGTTTTCACTAAATGCTCTGCCTTAGTGCAGATTTTATCATAAATTTTCTGCGCCGTTACTTTAATATCCGGATGGCAGCAGTCACGCAGGCTGATGCCCATAGTGATAGTACGCACATCAAGATTATTTTCCGTAATCATGCGCGTAGTTTCTAAAATATCCTGTACATTGTATAACATAACGGCCTCCTATATGCGATGCATGGCAGTAAAGATTTCTTCGCTCTGCAAACGAATCTCCACGCCAATTTCTCTGCCTAAGGCTGCCATTCTGTCGCGAGCTTCAACCAAAGGCACGCTGGCGTCCTCCATATCCGCAATCAGCACCATATTAAAAAAGCCCTGCATAATATTTTGATTGATGTTAATAATATTGATATTCATATCAGCCAAAGCGTTTGCCACCTTGGCAATAATGCCAACCTTATCCTTACCTACAATAGTTAAAACAACCTGCATCGCGAATCCCCCTTATTTGTGAAAAATTAAATTATATTTAGCAGACAATTCCTTTGCTAACGCTTCTATTTTATCACATATCCGTGCCGCTGTCTTGTATACATTGTATAAAAATGGAGCTGACAAAACGCCAGCTCCATTACTTTTCAGTTAATATTTCGCAAGAGAAATTATTCCGCAGAAAAATCGTCCTTGCCAACGCCGCACAGCGGGCAAACCCAATCAGCCGGAACATCTTCCCAAGCAGTACCTGCTGCTACGCCGTTATCCGGATCGCCAACCTCGGGATCATAAACATAACCGCAAATATTGCAAACCCATTTAGCCATAATTGACAGCTCCTTTCAAAAATTATCAAATTCACTACATTCATTATAGCACACTCTAACTCGCGAGATGTAAAAAAATATGTGAACAAAATCGTACAAAATTGTAAGCAGCTCTTTATTTGACAGTCTGCACTTTATCCGGCAAGTCAAGACGGAAAAAATCGTACAGAGATTGCGCCGCTGCCATGTTCATGCTTTCCACAGCTGCCAATTCTTCTACGCTGGCTGCCTTCATAGCCTCCAAGGTTTTAAAGGCTTTCCACAATTCCTGCCTACGTTTGGGACCAATGCCCTCCACATGATCAAGCACGGACACAAGATTGCGCTTGCCCCGCAGCTTACGGTGAAAAGTAATGGCAAAACGGTGCGCCTCGTCGCGAATTCGCTGAATTAAATGCAAAGCCGCACTGTCTCTGTCCAACAAAATACTAGTGCTGCGATGAGGAATAAAAATTTCTTCTTCACGCTTAGCCAAGCCAACTACCGGCAGTTCCGCCAAGCCAAGACCGTGAATAACCTCCAAAGCAGAGCTTAGCTGTCCCTTGCCGCCGTCGATAACTACCAAATTAGGCAAATCCTCGTAATCCTTGTAACGACGGTAAACAACCTCTTGCATGGATTTAAAATCGTCAGGTTTGCCCTCGGCAGAAACTATTTTATATTTGCGATAATCCTTTTTGCTGATGCTTCCGTTGCGAAAAACCACCATGGAAGCAACTGTTTCGCTGCCTTGGGTATGACTGATGTCAAAGCAGTCCATTCTTGCCAACGAATGCGCCAACCCTAAAGCCTGCTGTAATTCTTCAGCAGCCTGCCGGTCATTTTTCAAAGAAAGGCTTCCCTTGCGCAAACGCTCTTGCAATAATTTAACAGCGTTATCATCAGCCAGCTGCAGCAATTCTTTTTTTACGCCGCGCTGCGGCTTGAGCAGCACCACCTTACGCTGCGCTTTATCTGTCAGCCAAATTTCTATTACCGCCTGCTCCGCTGCTTCGGGCAGATATGGCATTACAATTTCCTTAGGCACAAAGGTTGCTTCATTATAATATTGCTTAACAAAAGCCGTCAGTACTTCCTGCGGCGTGTCGCCTGCGTCCTGTAAGAAAAAATTATCGCGGCCGATAAGCTTGCCCTTGCGCACAAAAAATATTTGCAGGCAAATGCCAGTCATATCCTGCGCAAAACCAATCACGTCCATATCGCCGCCATTACTGGTAACCGCTTTCTGCGATTCGTTGAGACGTTCCACTGCCTGCATCTGATCCCGCAGACGTGCGGCTTCTTCAAAAGCATAATTTTCCGCTGCGTCCTGCATACGCTGCTTCAACTCGCGCTCCAATTCCGTAGTACGTCCGTCCAAAACCATGCACACAGATTTTATCATTTGATTATACTCTGCTTTGGAAACCAATCCTGCACAGGGCGCGAGACAACGTTTAATGTGATAATTAAGGCAAGGACGGTCAGGATTCATATTGCGGCAGGTACGCAAAGGAAACATACTGCGTAAAAGCTTAACCGTAGCGTGCATAGCGCCGGCGTCCGCATATGGTCCGTAATATTTAGCGCCGTCGCGACTCTGCCTGCGCGTTGCAAACAGCCGCGGAAAATCCTCCTGCATAGTAATCTTTAAATAAGGATAGGTTTTATCGTCTTTTAAGCTGATATTATAGCGTGGGCGATATTTTTTGATTAAATTACACTCTAAAATCAGCGCTTCTACTTCGCTGGAAGTAACAATAGTTTCAATCTCCGCAATTTTTGCCACCATTGCTCTTACCTTAGGAGAATGGCTGGCCAAATTGCGAAAATAACTTCGCACGCGATTTTTCAGCACCACTGCCTTGCCAACATAAATTACTTTGCCCTCAGCATCATGCATCAAATAAACGCCTGGCTTTTCGGGCAGAACTGCCAGCGCGTTTTTTATGCTGTCGCTAAAGCCTGCTGCCAGCTCCGTCATACATACCACCCATTCTTTTTGGCTTTCGCCAGCTCCTGCTTAATATATTTACCGGTATAAGATTTTTTTATCTTGGCAACTTCTTCCGGCGTACCGCAGGCTACTAAAGAACCGCCTTTATCGCCGCCCTCCGGCCCAAGGTCAATAATATAATCCGCAACCTTAATCACGTCAAGATTGTGCTCGATAACAATAACGCTGTCGCCGCCCTCAACCAAACGCTGCAAAACCTCCAACAATTTGTGTACGTCGGCAATATGCAGACCGGTAGTAGGCTCGTCCAAAATATATACGGTTCTGCCCGTGCTGCGGCGTGATAATTCCGTAGCCAGCTTTACTCTTTGCGCTTCACCGCCGGAAAGCGTAGTCGCCGCCTGTCCTAAATGAATGTAGCCTAAGCCGACATCATCTAAAACCTCCAGTTTGCGATAAATACGCGGCAGATTTTTGAAAAACTCGCAGGCTTCGCTGACAGTCATATCTAAAACCTCAGCAATATTCTTTCCTTTATAATGCACCTCTAACGTGTCGCGATTATAACGCGCACCGTGGCAAACTTCACAAGGCACATAAACATCCGGCAGAAAATTCATTTCAATTTTATTCATACCGTCGCCTTTACAGGCCTCACAGCGTCCACCCTTCACATTAAAGCTAAAACGCCCCGCCTTATAACCGCGCATTTTCGCCTCGTTAGTCTGACTGAACAGCTCGCGGATAAAATCAAAAACTCCCGTATAAGTTGCAGGATTAGAACGAGGTGTGCGGCCGATAGGCGATTGGTCGATATTGATTACCTTATCAGTCAGCTCAATTCCTTCAATAGTATCGTGCTCTGCTGGACGCAAACGCGCGCCGTTCAGCTTAGAGCCTAAAGTGTTATATAAAATATCATTTATCAAGGTTGATTTACCGCTGCCGCTAACGCCTGTTACAACGGTAAACACTCCTAAAGGAATAGCAACGTCAATATTTTTTAAATTATTGGCGCGCGCGCCTTTAATCGTCAAAAAACGTCCGTCGCACTGGCGGCGCTTTTTCGGCACAGGAATAAATTTACGTCCGCTTAAATAAGTTCCTGTCACAGAAGCTTCTACTTTTTTTATTTCTTCCGCAGTACCTTGAGCGACGACCTGACCTCCATGCTCGCCCGCTCCCGGACCGATATCGATAATTTGGTCGGCGGCGTACATAGTTTCTTCGTCATGCTCTACCACAATCAAGGTATTACCCAAATCGCGCAAATGCTTAAGAGTTTCCAAAAGCTTGCTGTTATCCCGCTGATGCAGGCCAATACTTGGTTCATCCAAAATATACAGCACGCCTGTCAGGCCACTGCCAATCTGCGTTGCCAAACGAATACGCTGCGCCTCACCGCCGGACAAGGTTCCGGCGCTTCTGTCCAACGTAAGATAATCAAGGCCAACGTCATTTAAAAATTGCAGACGCGCGCAAATTTCTTTCAGCACCTGCTTAGCAATAAGTTGCTGCCTTTCGCTAAGCTGTAAACCGGCAAAAAATTTTAAGCAGTCACGCACTGTCAACGCCGTAACCTGACAAATATTTTTACCGCCAACTAAAATCGACAGCACCTCCGGCTTCAAGCGGCTACCATGGCATACAGGGCAGGGAGTGCTGGTCATAAATTCCTCGTACTCCTGCCGCATAGCGTCGCTAAACGCTTCACGATAGCGGCGTTTTAAAATATTCAGTACGCCCTCATATTCTTTATCGTAAAGTTTGGTTTCGCCTTGCAGATTTTCGTACCAAAAAGCAAATTTGCGCTCGCCTGCGCCATACCAAACAAGCTCCTGCACTTCCGCCGATAAATCGTTCCAGCTGTTCTCCAAGCTGTAACCATAAGCCGACAAAACAACTGCCAGCTGACGCATAAAATAAGAATTTTTATTATTGCTGAAAGCTGCCAAACAACGGTCGGCAAAGCTTTTATCAGCGTCTGGAACGATCAGCGCCTTATCAAATTCCATATTCATGCCCAAGCCTGTGCAAGCTGGACAAGCACCGTAAGGATTATTGAAGGAAAATAAACGCGGCTCAATGGCAGGCAGACTAATGCCGCAGTCATTGCAGGCAAAATGCTCGCTGAACAGCAAAATTTCCGTCTGCTCTCCCAGCACCGCTACCTCGGCAAAGCCGTCCGCCAGCTTCAACGCCGTTTCTACTGAATCCGTCAACCGTTGACGAATATTATCGCGCACCGCCAAACGGTCGATAACCACGGACAGGCTGTGCTTTTTATTTTTCTCTAAAATAATTTCTTCATCTAAAGTGCGTACCTCGCCATCAATATACATACGCACATAACCGGCGCGGCGCATATCGTCCAACACCCGCTGATGTTCGCCCTTGCGGCCGCGCACCAACGGCGCCATAACCATAAAGCGCGTTCCCGGTGTCAGTCCCATCACGCGATCCACAATCTGCTGCACGCTTTGCTGCTCAATCAGCTTGCCGCACCGAGGACAATGCGGTTCGCCCACACGCGCAAACAGCAGACGTAGATAATCATAAATTTCCGTTACCGTCCCCACCGTAGAACGCGGGTTACGGCTGGTAGTTTTTTGGTCAATGGAAATCGCCGGACTCAAGCCTTCAATATAATCTACATCAGGTTTATCCATCTGCCCCAAAAATTGGCGCGCGTAAGCAGAAAGACTTTCCACATAACGTCGCTGCCCCTCCGCGTAAATCGTATCAAAGGCCAAGCTGGATTTGCCGCTGCCACTTAATCCGGTAATAACTACCAACTTATTACGCGGAATTTCTACATTTATATTTTTTAAATTGTGTTGGCGTGCGCCTTTAACAAGCAATTTTTCCTGCATTATTTTCTCCACTTATTTATTTTCACTAACAAAAGGCTGGCAGATTAGCGCCCGTTTGTTTTCTTTTGCGGCACTAATTTTTGCCCCAGCTGTCCCTTAACAAGAATCAGCTGGTCGCGCAGTTCGGCCGCCGCTTCAAAATCCAGCGCTTTGGCTGCCTCCTGCATTCTGCGCTCCAGTTCTCTCGCCAAAGTCGTAAGCTCTTTTTTAGACTTAGCTTTTTTTGACTTGCTACCATATTCACTGCCGGCATCACTTTCGGCAACCTTTGTCAGCTTAATCAACTGGCGCTGTTCTTTATAAATTGTTTTCGGCGTAATATTATGCTCTTTATTATAAGCTTCCTGTTTTTCGCGACGGCGGTTAGTTTCGTCAATAGCACGCCGCATACTATCCGTAATACGGTCGGCGTACATAATTACGCGTCCGTGAGCGTTGCGCGCCGCGCGGCCGATAGTCTGAATCATGGCCGTGTCGCTACGCAAAAAGCCTTCCTTATCCGCATCCAGAATAGCGATAAGCGAAACCTCCGGCAAATCCAAACCCTCGCGCAAAAGATTGATGCCAACTAAAACGTCAACTTTGCCCGCGCGCAGGCTGTCGATAATTTCCGCGCGTTCAATAGTCGCAATTTCCGAATGGAGATAACGCACACGCACACCGGCTTGCTTTAAATATTCCGTCAAATCCTCCGCCATGCGCTTGGTCAGCGTAGTTACCAAAACGCGCTCATTCTCCGCCGCAACCTTATTGATTTCTCCCAACAAATCATCTATCTGCCCTTTAATCGGCCTAATTTCAATCTGCGGGTCCAAAAGTCCCGTAGGACGAATAATCTGCTCGACCACCTGCTGCGCCTGCTCCATTTCATAATTGGCAGGTGTCGCCGAAACATAAATGGCTTGCTTAATCTGCGCCTGAAATTCATCAAAGGTAAGCGGACGGTTATCGTAAGCAGAAGGCAGACGAAAGCCATGCTCCACCAGCATTTCCTTGCGAGAACGGTCACCGGCGTACATAGCGCGAATTTGCGGCAGCGTCACGTGTGACTCGTCAATCACCAGCAAAAAATCCTTAGGAAAATAATTTACTAGCGTAAACGGCGGCTCTCCGGCCTTACGCCCGGCCAAATGCCGCGAATAATTTTCGATGCCGGAGCAGTAACCCATCTCGTTCATCATTTCCAAATCGTAATTAGTGCGCTGCTCCAAGCGCTGCGCCTCCAAAACCTTAAAATTATGATTAAGATAATCAAGCCGCTCGTCCAACTCCACTCTGATGTCCGCCATAGCGCGCTCCAAATTTTCACGGCTGGTAACATAGTGAGACGCAGGAAAAATTGCCACATGATTGCGCTGCGCTAAAATTTCACCGGTCAGCACGTCAAATTCCAGAATGCGGTCGACCTCGTCGTCAAACATTTCAATCCGTACAGCCTTTTCGCCATAAGCGGCGGGAATTACCTCGATAACGTCGCCGCGCACGCGAAAGGTACCGCGTTTAAAATCTATATCGTTTCGGTCGTACTGAATTTCCACCAGCTTGTGCAAAATTTTCTGTCGGTCAATAATCTGCCCCAAACGCAGAGAGAGTACCATATCATAATAATCCTGCGGCGCGCCTAAACCATAAATGCAGGACACGCTGGCCACAATAATTACATCCTTGCGCTCAAAAAGCGCGCTGGTCGCCGAGTGGCGCAGTTTATCAATTTCATCGTTAATGGAAGCGTCCTTTTCAATATAAGTATCAGACTGGGGAATATACGCCTCCGGCTGATAATAATCGTAATAGGAAACAAAATATTCTACAGCGTTGTCCGGAAAAAATGCTTTAAGCTCGCTGGCCAGCTGCGCCGCCAAGGTTTTATTATGAGCGATAACCAACGTCGGCTTGCGCACCTTGTTGATAACCTGCGCAATGGTATAGGTTTTACCAGTGCCGGTAGCGCCCAGCAGCACCTGTGTCCTCAATCCTTTTTCCACACCAGCCGCCAGCTTTGCGATAGCCTGCGGCTGGTCGCCTGCAGGTGCAAACGGCGCTTTTATTTGAAAGTTCATATAATCACCTGTTTGTTTTATAACTGTTCAAAGCAAAAATTTATTTTTAGTTTGTCTGTATGTTTCTGCTTATCATTTTATCATACTTGCTAAAAAAAACAACCCCCCGGCAAACTGCTTACTATAAAAGTAAAAGTTTGCAAGAGGGTATAAAATTAAAGACATCCCTTTTATCATTCCAATCTTACTAATATAACTTCACCGAAAAGCTTCCGCTTTTCCCTGATTTTCTCATAGCCGTCTTAAAACTGCCGTTTAAGCATCAAAGCCTACAAAAATCAATACACATACTTCGCCTAACTAGTAGGTATTTTTCAAATTTCTATCTATGAGCGGCTCCCATATTCTCGTAAAAATTCGAGCCATTTTTTTTTAGTAATCAGCAAATCCACCTTATCTACATTTTCTGCCTCATGAATACGCCGCAAAAGCAGCAAGCCCTTTAACGCAAGATTATAGGCAGCTTTTTCATCTTCGCCGCCGTCGTAATCCGGCAGCACTAAAAACACACAGCCAATCTGATTGGCAAAGCCTGCCAGACTTTCCGCCTTGGGCGCCAGCTGGTAGCCGTTCAAAATCCCTCCGGGTTCAAGATATTCCCGCTTTTTCAGCACCAAGTAATTTAATTTGTGCAGCAAACTCATAGCAAACTGTGTGTGCGCAAATGCTGCCCCTCCGTCTTTTTTTACTCTGCTGCGCTCAAAATTTTCCAGCACAATCACAGCATTATACGCCAGCGCCAATTTGCTTATCTCGCTGACCAACGCAGAAAGAAAACCGCTGCGGATATTTTTTATCTTCTCCATTTGCAGCCAGTTTTGCTGCGCCTGACGCCGCTCCTCTGCTCTCAAAACAAGCGCCTGATAAAAATTATAGGTTCTTTAACTAATTTTGGGGTTTTCTACTTCCTAAAATAAAAAATAATATA
>CAJKLD010000032.1 GCA_905200645.1 uncultured Phascolarctobacterium sp.
TGGTCAGGCTGCCAATTTCCGCAGTTAAATTTCCTTTTACATCTACGCTGGCTTTACTGTTCTGCATGGCAGTAACGTGCATAGCTGCGTCGCCGCCTGTGTGGAGATTGGCGGTATTGCTGTTCATTAAAACGCCCGCCGTTATATCGCTGCCGCCGTTGATGTAAATATTGGCGTTGTTGTTAGTCAGGCTGTTAGCAGCCGTAATTTGAGCGCTGCCGTTTGTCACCAGCGCGCCCTTATCGCTGTTACTAAAATTAGCCGCCGTAATTATTGTTTTTGCCCTCTCGCCGTCGCCGCTGATGGTGGCGTTGCTGTTGGTAAAAGTATTCGCGATATTCATCACAGCATTTTGGCCGTAGTTAATCAAGGCCGTGTCAGCATTTGTTAAATCTGCGGCCTGCACGTCCAAATTATCGCCTGCCAAAATTATAGATTTATTGTTGGTAAGCGTGTTATTTATTTTTAAAGCTGCGTCCGCCCCCGCGGATACCAAGCTGTTTTCTGCATTGGTAAAGCTATCGGCGCTCACTGCAAGGTTTGCGCCGGATTTTAGCGTGGCCTGCCGCTGCGCAAGCTCGCCCTTAACCGCAACATTCATATTTTTCTGCGCTTCGATAAAGCCTGCGCCAAAGTTGCGCATATTTTCGGCGGCAATAACAACATTTTCTGTGCCCGCTATTTTGCCGGTATTCTCTAAAAGGCCGTCGGCGCTGATATGCAGTTCGCCTCCGTATAACTCGCTGTCGTTTACAGCTAGATTATTGGCAAAAATATCCAGCTCTTTGGGGCTGCGCCCGTTCAAACCGTCGCCTGCAATCTGCATGTCGCCCTTGGCTGCGCTGAATTTTATATTACCGTCCGCCCAGTTAGTCACGCTGCCGGCTGCTACGGTCACGTTATCCGTGTTGATAAAGCCCAAACCGTTTACAGAAATACCGTTGGCGTTGGCAATAACTACGCTGGCTTTATGGCCTGCCACCTCTAAATAGCCGTTTAAAACGCTGGCGCGGGAGCTGGTTACTTCGTTTAAAATTATCCGCGCACCGTTACCGGCCAAAAACATATTGCGGTCGATATAGCCGCCCAATTCTGTTTTAACATATTCCGTGGCGTTGTTTAAAATCAAACCGCTGCTTTTGATATTAAAATCGCTGTACAAATTGCGGCTTACGCCGCTGCTATTTACCTGCGCAATCTGCACCAAATCTACGCCGTTGGCCGCGTGGTCGATAATCGGCTTGTATCTGCCGTCGGCGTTAGCGTCTGCCGCCAGCGCCAGGCTGCTGTCGCTTGCTTTATCCTGCGCTTTTGTAGCTGCGGGGTCGGTAACATCTGCAATCTCCGGCAACGCGGGATTGGTAAATTCTTCCGGCTTTCTGTCTTCTGTGGGCGGGTCTTCCGGCTCCAGCGGTTTATCGGGATTGATTTCGGTAATGGTAACGCCTGTGGTGTTATCTATTTTGCCATCTGCGGTAAAGGTATAAATATTATTTTTGTTCAAAGTAAGCTTATCCGCTGTAATATTTACGCTCTCTAAAGCGCCGATAGAACCACCGCCGCCGATAATTTTTCCGGCAGTTACACTAGCCGTTTTACTGCTGTACAAATAACCGTCGTTAGTAATATTTTCAGCCGCAGAAACAGTTAAATTTTCTGAAGCGGTTATCTGCCCGCCTTTTTCGTTAGTAATATTTTTTGCCGTAACGCGCAATGCTGCAGGCTTATTGATAAATTGCGGATTATTTTCTTCTTCACTTTCAGTATATTCTGCTCCGGCCTGTAAAACGCCGCTGTTATTTAAATCGCCGCCAACATTCACCGTTACATCGCCTTGAGCGGTTACTGCGCCGCGGTTATCAATATTTTCGGTCGTTGTAATATTTAAATCGCCGCCTGCGCTGACGGCAGAAGTTTCGCTGTCTGCAATCTGATTATTATTTGGGGCAACTGTATCTGTACCGGTTTTTACAAAAGTAATTCTGCCGTCGTTAGTGATAGTCATATCCTGCTGCGCGCTCAAATTGCCCTTGATATTCATTCCCAAGCCTTTTTCTGTGCCTACCAAAGTAATTTTGCCCGCATACATGCCGCCCAAAGCGGCAACGTCGAGCGCTACGGCAGGTTTTTCTCCGCTGCCGGAAATTATTTTTCTTTGAGATGTTTCATAATCTATATTATTTGCGCCGGTGATGACGTTTATTTCATCCTGCGCCCATATTTCTGCGTTGATAGCTGCCGCGCGGGTCATAATATCCAGCTTACTGGGCAGATATTTATTTGCTGCGTCTGCGCTGGCAAAATCACCGTCAGGCACATTGCCTTTGCCTTCAACAACTATCCTGCCGCCGGTAATATTAAAGCCAAGCTTGCCGCCGGTAAAATTGGGCTTGCCTGTTACCAGCGCAGCGCGGTCTACGTTGATAAACCCCGCGCCGTTGACATTGATGCCGTTGGGATTAGCTATAATCAGATTGGCTTTTGTACCGGCAATTTCCATTACGCCGTGCAGATTAGAAATGCCGCTGCCTGTTACCTCTGTCAAAATTGTTTTTGCCGCTATGCCGCCTAAATTGGCGTTAGCACTAAGCTTTCCGCCTAAAACAGTATTCGCCGTACCGCTTGCAATATTATTAAAAATTACGCCGTTCTGCTCTACATTAAAACTATCTGCTCTATTATGAGATAAGCCGTTACTATCTGCCTTTGCAATATTTACTACCGGCGGAGCTGCTTTTGGTGCAGCTGCTACAGTATATATTGGCAGCGCCGTCTGCATTTGCAGCGAGGCAATAATAGCGTAAGCAATTAGTTTTTTCTTTCTGCTGTTAAACCTGCCCATAATTGTGTTCCCTCTTTCCCAAATCCATCTGCTGTATCTTTCTTCATGGTCTTCAAGTGCTAATTTGCTTTTAAATTTGTGCTGTCAGCATAAAACCGTAGGTTCTGCTGTCGCAGATAAAACCGTCAGGCTTTTTAATAGGCCAGCCTACAAAAGCGTCGTAGTTTAATATGCCGATTTTTCCGCGCATACCAATTGCGCCGCCTACCAGTTCCGTACCCAAAAGATATTTCGCTGACGGACCGGATACCTTGCCATAATCCAAAGCCACATACAGCTGGTGCGGATATTTTTCTATGGGAAATCTAAGCTCGTTTCTGATAACTATGCCGTCCTCCGCAGATAAAATCTGCTCGCCGTCAAAACCGCGCACGCTGTACCAGCCGCCAATGGAGAAAAATTCGCTGCCGTAAATGCGCTGGTCGCTCTTTTGGGCGCGGATACTTAAATTATACTGCGCGTCGTAACCGTCGCCAAAAGCTACCGGCGCGATAAAATCTGCATCCAATAAATACATATTATACTGCGTAGTTGCTTCGCCGCTCATCCCGTCAGTGGGTCCAGCATCAGCAAACCACGGCAGGCCTTTCTGCCATTTTAAGCCTGTGTTCAGCACGCTGGCTCCCATATACTGCCGGTGGTTAAAGCCTGTCCGCAGAGCGGTAGTTTTTTGACGCTGCACTTCAATTTCTGTACCGTCAATATAGCTGTGGCGCGTTTTATGCACCAGTCCCAGCTCAAAATCTGTTTTGTAGGTTCTGCCGCGGCTCAATAAATGCGTCCACGTTAAACTGGTATTGGTAAATTCGCCGCTGGATTTAAACGGGTTTACAGCATATTCCACCGTCTGATGATATTCATTTTTGCTGTGGCTGAAACTTATACGCTCATTGCCAAAAGGCACGGCGTAATAAAAGCTGTCGGCTCTTGTGCCTTTGGTTTCGCCCGCCTCGCTGGCGTCTTCATTCCAGCTGGCATAAAAAAAATCGTTGGCAGAAAAAGGCTGCGAAAGCTGCAAAGCGCCGCTCATCTGCACCCTGCCGGTAGTTTCCGTACCAGTGTTATCCACCGTCAGCGAAAGCTGCCACGGCTTTTTGCGTTCGATATCTATTACTAAATTGCTTTGCCCCTCCTGCTGGCCAGGTTCAATTTTTATGTCGGCGTTTTGAGCGGGAACGCTGTTAAAATTATCTACCGCCTGTTCTATATCGCGGATATTTAAAAGACTTCCGCGCCTCATGGGCAGAGCGTTATGCCATGTGCCCCAGGTATTTTCACGCCGAAAGCGTATATCTGCAATAGTTCCCGCAAGCAGCGAAAAATACATCTCCCCGCTGGCTAAATCCTGCGATTCTACATAAACGCGGGTGGTAACATAACCGCGGTTCATAAATTCTGTGTTGATGCGCTGCATAAGCTTGTTGATACCCTGCACGCCAATTTTTTGGCCGTCAAACTGCGCCAGATATTCATTTATCCACTTAAATTTATAACCGAATTTAGGCGCTTTCAAATAAAAATGCTTTATTACAAAGCTTTTTTCTTCTTCCGGCAATAAAAAAACTTCCAAACGGCTGCCCTGCTGCTGTGTTTTTGCCATAGGTCGGCTAACACGATACTGCAAGTCTTTTTCAGCACGTTTAGAAGCTTGTTCCTGTTCTTTTTTGTTTAAAATCTGCTGCTGTTGCAAAATATTATTCTGCGGAGCTGCCAAGGCTGCGCTTATACCAATCTGCAAAAATCCCACAGCGGCCAGCATCAATACGCAAGGCGTGAATGCTTTCATTTTTATTCCTGCTTTCATTTACTTTTATCTTTAAAACGAACCGGTTATATTGGCTTTATAATTTCAGTTATATTATATGCCTTTATTTTGGGTTTGTAAATATTTTATGGCACAAAGTAAAACATTTCTGCAAGCCGCGTTGAATAAGCAATATACAAATACGCGCAGTATTTTCAGTATATTTTATTGCAAACATTTGTTCCTAGCGCGTTTCGCTCTATGAACGACTACTCATATGTTGTGGAAGAATAATGCGAATATATATCACGCAGTGAAGATACGAGCTTTTAGCCAGCAAGAGCTTAAAAGCAGATAATAACATACTTTTTCTTTAGGCAAGAAAAAGTATGCAAAAAGAGCCTTAAGCCGCTTGCAGGATTCCGGTGCCTATTCCTCGCGTTTGCATTTTACGGCGTATTAGTTAGGCGTATTTAAGCTTAGTATAGCGCGCCGTTTTCGCAAACGAAGTAAGCATATTTTCTTGCCAACAGCTGCATAACATCGCAATCCTCTTGTATCCGGCATCCGTTCCTGTCTGCGCGGCATTTTGCATATTAAAGATTTACGGGCTTCAACATAATTTACTATGAAAAGTTGCATTGGCTATATATTTTCACTTCGTGATATATATTCGCCTTGCTAAAAAAATCATGACCACACATCAAACCGGTGGTCATGATTATAATTTTTCAGCGCAAAATTACTGCAAGGCAAAGCAGGTCTGCACATTCACCGAAACAGAAATATTTCTCGCTTCGATTTCCGTGGACGCAGCGTCTGCTCCCACAGCCATTTTGTTGAGCATCATGCGAGGCATGCTTCTTTCCATATAGTTAACACTGGAAAAGCTTGCCGAAAGCAAATTGCCCAAAGTTCTGCCGCCGGCGTTGGCTACTACCGCCGCCTGTTGGCGGGCGTTTTCCACAGCCTGCGCCAAAAGCCGGCTGCGATACAAATTTTTGTCTTGCAGCGTAAAGGCGATACTGCTGACTTCGCTAACTCCGGCACCGGTTATTTTATCGATAACAGCGCCAACTTTAGTAATATCCTTAACGGTAACGCGCACAATATTTTCCGCCGCATAACCTGTTCGTTTTCCCTTTGCATCAAAAACAGCGTTGGTATAATAATTAATGGTAGCAACATCCTGTCCCACAATATTCAAGCCTAACAAACTGCGCCGTGCAGCCTCCATTTGTTTGGCCGCCGCATTGACAGCTTCGGCAGCAGTATTTCCTTCGCCCTTGGCTGTAAAATTAATATAAGCCATATCCGGCGCCACCTCCATAATCGCGCCCGCGCTTACAGCAATACGATTGTCATTTTCTGCCGCCAAAGCTCCCGCGCCGCCTAGCAGTGTCAGGCAGAAAACCAGCAGCGCCATGAAAGATAATTTTAGCTTGCTCATAAAAAAATCCTCCTTGCATTAATATTTATCTAAAGTATAACATAGAAACTGCGCCTAAATCAGAAAAACACAAAAAAGTCATAATTATCACCTGTCAGTCAGTCCAATTTTTTGTTTTCTCTTTACTATTTCTCAAAAAAGGCTTATTATTATATATAATATAACGAAAGGAGGTATTATCCAAAATGAAAAAAATAATTTTATTTTTAACAATGCTGCTTACTCTTGTCTGCACAGTTTGCTTTGCGGCTGACGGCGGCGATTTAAATAAGCAGCAAAAAACTGCCGAAAAATTTATTGACGCTATTGACGGCGCACCTGTGCCGGAATATACCGTTATTGCTCCTCTGCTCAACGAAAATTTAGCAAAATCTTTAGGCGAAAAAGGCTACGCCAACCTACAAAAAGCGGTACAGGAAAAATTTGGCAAAATGGAAAGCTCTAAATTTGTTTCCTTTCAGCGTTTTGACCAAGCAGACCGCGTTACCTATACCGGTAATTTTTCTAAAGAAAAGGTAGTTATTATGATTTTTGTTTTTGATAAGCAAAGCAAAATGATAGACTTCCTTCTGACTCCATACCGCGAGCCTGCTAACGAAGCTGCCAAAGACGCAGCAAAATAAAAGCTGATTCCCATAATATTAAATAGATAGGATGATTTGATTGGAACGCGAAAGTTTTTCTTCACGTATTAGTTTTATTTTGATTTCTGCCGGCTGCGCCATCGGTTTAGGAAACGTATGGCGCTTTCCTTTTATTACCGGTCAATACGGCGGCGCTTCCTTCGTTTTAATTTATTTGTGCTTTTTGCTGCTGCTTGGTCTGCCCATTATGGTGGCAGAGTTTGCTGTTGGTCGTGCCAGCGTGCGCAGCGCCGCTCAATCCTTTGACGTATTAGAGCCTAAAGGCAGCAAATGGCATCTGTATAAATATGGCGCTATTGCGGGAAACGTACTGCTGATGATGTTTTACACCACAGTTTCCGGCTGGATGTTGTATTATTTCTACAAAATGGCTGTGGGTGGCTTTGTCGGCTTAAATGCCGACGGCGTTGGCCAGGTTTTCGGCGCGCTGCTCAGCGATCCCTATACTATGGCGTTGAACATGATTATCATTGTTCTTTCCTGTTTTGGCGTTTGTTATCTAGGTGTTAAGGACGGCGTTGAACGCATAACCAAAGGCATGATGACTTGCCTGCTGATTTTAATGATTATTTTGGCAGTGAACTCCGTCATGCTGCCTAACAGCGGCGAAGGCTTAAAATATTATCTTTATCCTGATTGGAATAAAGTTATTGAGCACGGTGTGCGCGAGGTTGTTTTTGCAGCTATGGGCCAAGCGTTTTTCACTTTGAGCTTAGGTATTGGTGCTTTGGCAATTTTTGGCAGCTATATCGGCAAGGAACAACGCCTGACCGGCGAAGCAATGTGGATTATGGCGCTGGATACTTTTGTAGCAATTATTTCCGGCTTAATTATTTTCCCTGCCTGCTTCAGCTTTGGTATTAACCCCGGCAGTGGACCAAACCTGCTTTTTGTAACTTTGCCCAATGTTTTTAATTCCATGAGCGGCGGCCGTATTTGGGGCTCACTGTTCTTTTTGTTTATGCTTTTTGCCGCTATGTCCACCGTTATCGCAGTATTTGAAAATATCACTTCCTGCATCTGCGACTTAACCGGCTGGGAGCGCAAAAAGGTTATTCGCTACAATATCATAGCAATTATATTGCTTTCTATGCCCTGCGTATTAGGCTTCAATATCTGGGGACATATTCAACCCTTAGGCAAAGGCAGCTGCATTCTCGATTTGGAAGACTTTTTAGTCAGCAACAACCTATTACCCTTAGGCAGCCTAGTTTATTTAACTTTCTGCACAAGCCGTTACGGTTGGGGCTGGGATAATTTTATTGCCGAAGCAGATACCGGCGCAGGCGTAGGTTTCCCCAAATGGATTCGTTTTTACGCCACCTATATTCTGCCTGTAATTGTACTTTACATTTTCGTTACCGGTTACATGGCCATCTTCTGCAAATAATTTTGCCGATAGAATTTTTTAGAGCAGCTCGCAAAAGCGGGCTGCTTTTTTTCTTAGCGCGCTCATTTGTAACTCTGTTTACAAATTCCTGAGTAAAAGGTATAATAGTAAAATAGATTATGAACAGAAAGCCTAATTTTAAGGTATTTGGAGGTATATAAATAATGGCAGAAAAAATTATTCTTACGGGCGACCGTCCTACCGGCCGTCTGCATGTTGGCCACTACGTTGGTTCTCTGCGCGAACGTGTACGCTTGCAGGATTCCGGTGAATTTGATAAGGTTTATATTATGATTGCTGACGCGCAGGCCTTGACCGATAACGCCGAACATCCGGAAAAGGTACGCAAAAATATTATTGAGGTTGCTTTAGATTATTTGGCCTGCGGTCTCGACCCGGCAAAAACTACTATTTTTGTGCAGTCCATGGTTCCCCAGCTGACGGAATTGACCTTTTACTATATGAATTTGGTAACTGTTGCCCGCGTGCAACGTAACCCGACCGTAAAAAATGAAATTAAAATGCGCAATTTTGAAGCCAGCATTCCTGTAGGCTTTTTCTGCTATCCTATCAGCCAGGCTGCCGATATTACGGCGTTTAGAGCAACTACCGTGCCCGTAGGTGAAGATCAGGAGCCTATGCTGGAGCAGTGCCGCGAAATTGTGCACAAATTTAACAGTGTTTACGGAGCTACCTTGACTATGCCGGAAATAGTGTTACCCAGCAACGATGCTTGTATGCGTCTGCCCGGCATTGACGGAAAAGCTAAAATGAGTAAATCCTTGGGCAACTGCATTTATTTGAGCGATTCTCCGGAAATCGTTAAGAAAAAAATTATGTCCATGTACACCGACCCCGACCACGTGCGTGTAGAAGACCCCGGCAAAATTGAAGGCAACTGCGTATTTACTTATTTGGACGCCTTCTGTAAGCCGGAGCATTTTGCGAAATATCTGCCCGATTACGAAAATCTGGACGCACTCAAGGCGCATTACCAACGTGGCGGCTTGGGTGACGTAAAGGTTAAAAAGTTCTTAAACAAGGTTTTGGAAGAAACTCTCTCTCCTATCCGCGAACGCCGTCACATGTGGGAGCAGCGTATTCCTGAAGTATACGAAATTCTGCGCCAAGGCAGTAAAGCTGCTGCCGCTGCTGCTGCCGATACTCTCCATGATGTGCGCGAAGCTATGCGTATCAATTACTTTAACGACGAAGAATTGATTCATCAACCTTACGAGCGTCAGGAATAATGATGACGGAAGAAATTTTTCTACAGCTGCTGGAAGCGCGCCACATCAACTATAAGCTGCGCAGGCACGCGCCCATTTTCACTGTAGCCGAAGGCGAAGCTTTAGGTCTGCCCGACATTAAATACGCCGTAAAAAGCTTATTTATTACTGACGACAAGCGCGCTAATTTCTATTTGGTGGTACTGCCGCTAGATAAACGTTTGGATTTAAAATCACTGCGCGCCTTGCTCGCCTCCCGCCGTTTGACCATGGCCAGCGCAGAAGAGCTGCAAAATTATTTGAAGCTCGCTCCCGGAGCTGTTACTCCCCTAGGCTTATTAAACGACCAAAGCAAGCGCGTGCAGGCAGTTTTTGACCTTTCCATCAAGGAGCAGACTCTCGCCATCCCCGCAGGCAGCAATACCGTAACGATTTGGCTGGCGTGCCAAGATTTGGTGAAGCTTTTGCAGACCTACGAATATCAAATTAACTTTCTAGCAATTTAAAAACAAAAACAACCCGGCTCAGACGAACCGGGTTGTTTTGCGTTTTGCTGTTATTTACCTTCGGCAACCTTGGCAATAACTTCGTTAGTCAAATCATAGCCGCCAAAAATCATGGATTCGGCGGAAACTACGCTGCCAATACCATGAGCCTTAGCAACCTCGCCAATAGCCTTGCGGATAGCGCTGCGAATAGGATTGATTAAAGAAGCTTCTTTTTTGTCAACCTGCTCGGAAAGCTTTTGACCTAATTCTTGTCTGCCCTTATCATCCAAGCCGGGAGCCTTTTGCTCAAATTCGGTCTGTGCTTTTTGACGTTCTAAATCAAGAACGCTCATAGTAGATTGAAAATCGGGATGGCTGCGGAAAACGCGGTTTACATCCACAAAGCCAACTAAATTGCTTTCAGCAGCAAATGCAGAACCCATGCAGCCCAAAGCCAGCACTAAAGTCATAATTAAAGTCAATAAATATTTTTTCATGAAGATACCTCTTTCTACAAAATTTATGCGCTTATATTATAGTAACTTATTTATCGATAAAAAGCAATTACTAATCGATTTTTTTAACAAATTTTACATTTGCTAAAGCAAAAGAGCTATACCACGGATATTCCGCAATATAGCTCTCGCAATAATTTTACAACTCAATATTTTTTACGCGCTCAATAGCCGCTTTTGCTTCGGCAATAATACGCTCCATAACTTCCTTACAAGGTAAAATATCATTTAATACATTAAGACTTTGACCAACCATTACCGTGCCTTTTTCTGTATCGCCTTCTAAAATTCCCAAACGGTTGGTGCCAGTGCCCATAGCCATCAGCTCTTCTTTGGAAGCTCCGGCGATTTCTTTGGCCGTGTAAGCGTCGGTAAAAGCGTTAGCCAGGCAGCGCACGCCTAAATTGCGGCTGTACCCGGTAGCAACGCTGTCGGTATCGGTTGCTTTGATAATGGCTTCTTTAGCGGCCGGATGTGCCGGACATTCCGTAGTCAGCAAGAACCGGCTGCCCATTTGCACGCCTTCGGCGCCCATCAGTAAAGCTGCTGCCAGCGCGCGTCCGTCGCTGATACCGCCGGCAACCAGCACAGGTATATTTTTGATATTCGGCAGCACATTTTCCATCAATGCCATAGTAGTTTGCTTGCCGATATGTCCGCCTGCTTCCATACCTTCCACAACCAACGCATCAGCACCGGCGGCTTCAATACGCTTGGCCAATTTAACATTAGGCACTACGGGTATCACTTTAATTCCTGCTTCGTGAAATTTTGCGATAAACGGCACAGGGTTGCCTGCTCCCAAGGTTACAAAAGCAACCTTTTCTTCGCACAGCATATCAACAATCTCACTAACATTAGGAGCCATCAGCATAACGTTTACGCCAAAGGGTTTATCAGTCAATTTTTTTGCCTTGCGAATTTCTTCCCGCGTCCACTCCACTGTTCGTCCGCCGCTGCCGATAATGCCTGCGCCGCCTGCATTAGAAACCGCTGCTGCCAAACCAGCGTCGCTGGTCCACGCCATACCGCCCTGAATAACAGGATATTTAATACCTAAAAGCTTAGTTAATTTGGTCTGCATTGTAAAACCTCCTTGGAGCTGCTAAAATTTTTCAATATTTTTTCTAAGTATTATTATAACCTATTTACTCTTTTGCTGTAGTGAAATCTTTGGGAACTTTAAAAAATGTAAGCAATGTAACTAAATTATACGCTAAAAAATACTTTTGCGCGAATATTATAGATTACTTTCCATAACATTTGACTTTTGGACTTAAAAAATGTAAAATTTTTTAAGTACCTGTTTCAGGGCAAAGTAGTCTTGTAAGACACATTTATATTATAAGGGAAAGAGGTCTCAAAATATGCGCAGTATAGAAGTAAAAAAAGGTTCCACCCGCGCAGCCCATCGCTCTTTGTTTTATGCTATGGGTTATACCGAAGAAGAATTACAAAAACCGTTAATCGGTATCTGCTGTGCCGCTAACGAAATTATACCCGGCCACATGCATTTGGATACTATTGCCCAGGCTGCTAAATACGGTGTTTTAGAAGCCGGCGGCACTCCCATAGAGTTCCCAGCCATCGGTATTTGCGACGGCATCGCTATGGGTCACGACGGTATGAAATATCCGCTTGCCAGCCGCGAGCTGGTTGCCGATTCTATTGAAGCAGTTGCCAACGGTCACGCTTTTGACGGCTTGGTTTTAATTCCCAACTGCGATAAAATTGTACCCGGTATGCTTATGGCAGCAGCCCGCCTGAATATTCCTACGGTCGTAGTCAGCGGCGGCCCCATGCTCCCCGGTAGACTCAACGGCAAAGATATCAGCGTTTCCACTGTTTTTGAAGCGGCCGGTCGTTTTGAATCCGGACAAATTGACGCTTGCCAATTAAGTGAAATTGAACACTGCGCCTGCCCCGGCTGCGGCTCCTGCTCCGGTCTGTTCACCGCTAACACTATGAACTGCCTGACCGAAGTTTTAGGCATGGGACTGCCCGGCAACGGCACCATTCCTGCCGCTTATAACGGCAAACGCATCGCTTTGGCTAAGCATGCAGGCATGGCTGTTATGAAGCTGGTTGCTGAAAATAAATGTCCGCGCGATATTATGACTATGGACGCCTTTAAAAATGCTATCACTGTGGATATGGCTATCGGCGGTTCCTCAAATACTGCGCTACATCTGCCGGCTATCGCTCACGAAGCAGGCCTTCAGCTGCCTTTGGAATTATTCGACGAAATTTCCAAGCATACCCCTTATCTGACGAAACTAAGTCCCGGCGGCTCTCACCATATTATCGACCTCAACGAAGCCGGCGGCATTCCTGCCGTTATGCACGAGCTGAACCGCTTGGGCATTATCAATAAGGACTGCTCCACTGTCAGCGGCAAAACCATTGGCGAAATTATCGAGCACGCAGAAATTAAACGCGCAGACGTTATTCACAGCATTGAAAATCCCTACAATAAAACCGGCGGCATTGCAGTTTTAAAGGGCAATATCGCTCCCGAATGCTCTGTTGTTAAAGAATCTGCTGTAGACCCCTCTATGAAAGTTTTCAGCGGTCCGGCTAAAGTTTACAACTCCGAAGACGAAGCTATTGCTGCTATCTGCGGCAAAGAAGTACAATCCGGCGACGTAGTTGTTATCCGCTACGAAGGCCCTAAAGGCGGTCCCGGCATGCGCGAAATGCTCAACCCCACCTCTGTTTTGGCAGGCATGGGTCATGATAAGGATGTTGCTCTGCTCACCGACGGACGTTTCTCCGGTGCTACCCGCGGCGCCTGCATCGGTCATATTTCTCCCGAAGCACGCGAGGGCGGCAATATCGCGCTGATTGAAAACGGCGACATCATTGAAATTGATATTCCTAACCGCACGCTGAACGTAAAATTAAGCGAAGAAGAACTGGCTAAACGCCGCGCTAAATGGGTTTGCCCAGAACCGAAGGTTAAATCCGGTTATTTGGCGCGTTATGCAGCTCTTGTAACCTCCGCTGCTACCGGCGCAGTTTTGAAGGTTCCCGGACAAGAGTAAAATTTTTATAACAAATCAATAAGCCTCCGAAACCAGTTTTTACGCTGACCTCGGAGGCTTAATTTTTGAGCAATTTTATTTTTTGTTTTTTCTTCCTACATCCTGTCCATGCCCGCTGGGAACATAATATTTCGCGCCCAGCAGTTCGTCCGGCAGATATTGCTGCTCCACCCAGCCACCGGGAAAATTATGCGGATATTTATAAGTCAATCCGTGCCCCAAAGCCGCTGCTCCGGGATAATGAGCGTCACGCAGATGCTTAGGCACATTACCGCAGTTTTTATGGCGCACATCATGCCGCGCATTGGCAATCCCCATATACGCCGTATTACTTTTAGGCGCGTTGGCAATATAGCAGACTGCTTCGGCTAGCGGTATCTGTGCCTCCGGCCAACCGACAAAATCCGCCGCCTGTGCCGCCGCATTAGCCACTACCAACGCCTGCGGGTCGGCAAGCCCTACATCCTCCGCCGCGCAGATTACAATACGGCGGACGATAAAGCGCAAGTCCTCGCCGCCCTCAATCATACGCGCCAAATAGTGCAACGCCGCGTCGGCATCGCTGCCGCGCATACTTTTGATAAACGCGCTGACAATATCGTAATGCTGGTCGCCTTTTTTGTCATAGCGCTGCATAGCCGTACCGATAACGCTGTGCAGAATTTCCTTGGTCAGCACCCGCTCCCCTTCTCCGGGCAGCGGCAGCATAAATTCGGCCTGCTCTAAAATATTTAAAGCGCCGCGGGCATCTCCGGCCGCAAAATCAGCGATAATCTGCAAAGCTTCCGGCTCAGCGCGAAAGCTGTCGCCAAAACCACGCTGTCGGTCTGCAATAGCACGCTGTAAAATCTGCACTAAATGCTGCGGCTGCAATTTTTCCAAGCGCACAACTTTCATGCGGGAAAGCAAGGGCGAATTTATCTCAAAGAAAGGATTTTCTGTCGTTGCGCCAATCAATACGATAGTACCATTTTCTACATAGGGCAGTAGTACATCCTGCTGCGCTTTATTAAAGCGATGTATTTCGTCTATAAAAACAATCGTACGCCCTAAACCGCGCCGTTGGTCCTCCTGCGCTTTGCCGATAAGCTTACGCAGCTCCGGCACGCCGCTGGAAACGGCGTTGATAGCCACAAACTGCTCGCCTGTAACGTGAGCGATAACCTGCGCCAAAGTGGTTTTGCCGGTTCCGGGCGGCCCGTAAAACAGCACCGATTGCAGCATATCACGCTCAATCATCCGCCGCAGGGGACTGTTTTTTCCCACAGCCTTTTCCTGTCCCACAAAATCGCTCAAGCTTTCCGGACGCATACGGTCTGCCAAAGGTTTCGTTTGTCTTTGTTCAGTTTCAAAAAGATTGCCAAATAAGCTATCCATGATAATACCTATAAAAATTAATCCCCACAATGCCGTCCAGCTCCTTGTTTTGAACCTGCATGTGCAGGTGGGTGCCTTCTCTTCTATCGCAAAAGTCCACTCAAAGGAGGCTGGTTTTTGATAGAAGAAGTATCAGACTCCCTAGGTAAGAGTGTTGGCTCAAAACCTATGGAGCAATGTAACGAACATCGCAGGGGTATAATTTGTATTTTTTCACCAGTATTTATGCTATGTCAGCTATCACTGACATATATATAATATCAAAAACCCTTAGCTTTTTCAAGTAAAAAATCCCCACAAAATGCGTAAAACATTTTATGGGGATTCGCTCTAAAGCAAGCAAAAGCTAAGCTTATTTTGCCTCTTTTTTCATCAGCAGAGAGGTTTTGATATGCAGTTCACGCAATTGTTTTTCATCAACATCGTTAGGAGCTTGAGTCATCAAATCAGAAGCGCTCTGAGTTTTGGGGAAAGCAATAACATCGCGGATGGATTCGCGTTGAGCCATAATCATAATCAAACGATCTAAACCAAATGCCAAACCTCCATGAGGAGGAGCGCCATATTCAAACGCATTCATCATGAAGCCAAATTTCTCTTGTGCTTCTTCGTCAGACAAGCCAATAGCTTTGAAAATTGCTTTTTGCACGTCACGGCGATGAATACGGATGGAACCGCCGCCAATTTCGGTACCATTGAGAACCATATCATAAGCCTTAGCATATACCTTGCCTGGATCGGTTTCCAGCAAAGGCAGATCCTCGTCGCGAGGAGAAGTAAACGGATGGTGCATAGCTACATAGCGTTTTTCTTCCTCGTCATACTCAAACATAGGGAAATCAACTACCCAAGTGAAGGCCAGTTCATCAGGATCAATCAAGCCGCGGCGTTTAGCCATTTCAATACGCAGCGCGCCCAAAGCAGCAGCTACTACAGAGGGTTTATCCGCTACAAAGAACAGCAAATCGCCGGGCTCAGCCTTAGCAGTTGCCAAGATAGCATCCATTTGCTCTTGAGTAAAGAATTTAGCAATAGGAGATTTAACAGTGCCATCTGCTAAGTATTGGATATAAGCTAAACCCTTAGCGCCATAAATAGCAACAAAGTCTTTCAGATGGTCAGCTTCACGGCGAGGAATATTAGCATAGCCTTTTACATTGATAGCCTTAACTTGGCCGCCGTTTTCGATAACAGAACGGAACACAGTGAAGTCAGCATCCTTAACAACATCAGCCATGTTTACCAATTCCATGCCAAAGCGCAGGTCGGGCTTGTCGCTGCCATAACGATCCATTGCTTCGTCCCAAGTGAGACGTTGGAAGGGAATTTTAATTTCTCTGCCCAAAGCGCCTTTGAAAATGTGATAAATCAAGCCTTCCATCAAAGCCAAAATTTCGTCTACTTCCATAAAGGACATTTCCATATCCAGTTGGGTAAATTCAGGCTGACGGTCTGCACGCAAATCTTCATCACGGAAGCAGCGAGCGATTTGGAAATAACGCTCCATGCCCGCAACCATCAAAAGCTGTTTGAAAATTTGCGGGGACTGCGGCAGTGCATAGAATTTGCCGGGGTTTACGCGGCTGGGAACAAGATAATCGCGTGCGCCTTCAGGAGTAGATTTGCACAACATAGGAGTTTCAATCTCTAGGAAACGATGCTCGTCCAAATAATCGCGCATCAATTTAGCAACCTTGTGACGCAAAATCAGATTGCGCTGCATTTCCGGACGACGCAAGTCCAAATAACGGAATTTGAGACGCAAATTTTCGTCGGTATCAATTTCGTCTTTAATATAGAACGGAGGAGTTTTTGCCTTGTTCAATACTTCGATTTCGTTAGCCAACACTTCGATAGTGCCGGTAGGAATATTTTCGTTAATGGTATCCTCATCGCGCATACGAACGTTGCCTACTACCTTAATTACATATTCGTTACGAATATCTTCGGCAGTTTTAAAGCTGCTGCCAGCAGATTCAGGGTCAGCAACAACTTGTACAATACCGCTGCGGTCACGCAGGTCAATAAAAATCAATCCGCCGTGGTCACGACGTTTAGCAACCCAGCCGCACAAAACTACTTTGTCGCCGGCTTGCTTTTTGCCCAGTTCGCCGCAATGGTGACTGCGTTTTTCGTTAATCATATCTTAGCACCTCTACTTAAAAATTTATAAAGAATTGAAAAAGTTAATTATATCATTGAGAGCGATTTCCCGCTGCTCACTAGTAGCCATATTACGCACGGTAACGGCATTGCGGGCAATTTCGTCCTCACCAAAGATTAACACTTGTTGAGCCTGGAATTTATTGGCCTGCTTCATCTGTGCTTTCATGCTGCGTCCGTTGAAATCATATTCAACTTTAAAGCCTGCACGGCGCAATTCAATAGCAGTTTTAAAGGCCAAAGTAAAGTTTTCTTTTTTAGGGCAGACAATATAAGCATCGATTGTTTCATCAAAAGACGGCAGCAGCTGTTGTTTTTCCAAAGCCAGCAGCACGCGCTCCATACCCATAGCAAAACCAATACCGGGACGCGCTTCGTCGCCGCTGATTTCCTGCACTAAGCCGTCGTAACGTCCGCCGCCGCAAACAGCGCTTTGCGCTCCTAAGGGCGCATACTGAATTTCAAAAGCAGTTTTAGTATAATAATCAAGGCCGCGCACCAAATTGTGATCAACCTCAAAAGCTACACCGGCAGCAGTCAAAAGCTCTTTTACGCCTGTAAAATGCGCCTTGCAATCGTCGCACAAACATTCCTCCAGACTGGGAGCACCTACGCCTAATTCCTGACAATGAGGATTTTTACAGTCCAGTAAGCGCAAGGGATTACGCTCAAAACGGCTTTGGCAATCCTTGCACAGCTCGTCAAAATACGGACGGAAAAACTCCTGCAATTTTTCTCTGTGCTGCGGGCGGCAGTTGGGACAGCCAACGGAATTTATTTTCAGCTTCAAATCCTTTAAGCCAAGCTCTTTGAGCACCTGCACTGCCAAAAGAATAATTTCGGCATCTACATTAGGTCCGGGAACGCCCAATGCTTCCACACCAAATTGGTGAAACTCGCGCAGACGTCCTGCCTGCGGTCTGTCATAACGGAACATGGAGCCAATATAATAAAATTTAGTTGCCAGTCCCTCCTCCTTGCTGAGCTTATGCTCTACATAAGCGCGCACGGCAGACGCGGTATTTTCAGGACGCAGAGTAATGCTGCGATTGCCGCGGTCGGTAAAGGTGTACATTTCCTTTTCTACTACGTCGGTAGTATCGCCAATACCGCGCTGGAAGAGCTCCGTATGCTCAAAAACCGGAGTTCTAATTTCTTTATAGCCATATTGGGCACAAATTCTCCGCACGGTTTCTTCCAGATAACGCCATGCGTTTACGTCAGAAGGCATAATATCCTTCGTACCTCTGGGTGCTGTAGTCAGCATGCTGACTTCGCCTCCTTTATCTTAATTGAATATACTTGCTCTTTTAGCCAGCAAAGCCGGTAAATTTTGTCCATAAACGGCTACATTTTTCGGCATATTAACATGCCGCAGATGATGTCCGTCGGACAAAGGCAGCTTTGTAGAAGATGAAGGTCCTACGCCAATTACCGGATGACGTTCTTCCATCATCTGGATATTATAAATGCTTTCCGTTCCCGGCTTAGAGTAACCTATATTGGCCAAATGCCCCAGCATATAATGCTGACGATATAAATAATAAGGCTCTAATCCGGCCTGGATAGCGAGATTTTTGCCCTCTTCTACTAAATCGGCGGCTGCTTGAGCAGACAAGCTCATTGCCGAACCGAAAAGCGGTGCGTTGCGTTTTAAGGTAAGCGTATGAATAGTTAAATTTTCCGGCGCCAGCTTTACAGCTTCGTGCAGACTAAAAGAAATTTCTGCTGCCGTTTCTCCGGGCAGACCAATAATCAAATCCATATTCACCACAGGAATTTTACTATGGCGAACGTCTTCGTAAGCACGATAAAAATCTACCACAGAATGCCTGCGGCCAATAAGCTGCAAGGTTTTATCATGAAAGGTCTGCGGGTTGACGCTGATGCGGTTTACGCCAACCGCTTCCATCGCCGCCAGCTTAGCCTTGCTAAAGCAATCGGGACGACCGGCCTCTACCGTAAATTCATCTACGTCAGCAAAACGCAAATGCTTCCGCACAAGATTTACCAGTCTGGCAAAAACATTATCGTTAAGGCAGGTTGGTGTGCCGCCGCCAATATAAAGACTGCGCACAGACAAACTATGCATACTTAGTAATTGTACCACATTTTTGATATCTTGTTCAATCAAATTTAGAAAGTTTTGCTGAGATTCTTCATCCGCAGGCACAATTCCTGCCGGAAACGAGCAATAGGAACAGCGCGACGGACAATAAGGTATGCCGATATAAACTCCTACATCCTGCCAGCGAGTGCTGTCGCATAAAACCTGCTTCTGCTTGACGGCAATGTTTTTCAGCAGCTCGCCTTTATCCACAGGCAATAAATATTTTTTGTGCAGGCTAGCAGCTATCTTCTCTGTCGCTACGCCGTTGTCCAATAATTTATGCGCCAACTTTCCCGGACGCACGCCGGTCAAAATTCCCCAAGGCAGCTCTGGAGCTACGCCCGTAAATTGACTGAACACCTGCAGCACAGCCAGCTTGACGCAGCGCGTGATTTCGCCTGATATAATTTCACTGCCTTGCTCTGCCTGGCATAATATTTGACAACTATATTTTTGAGCAGCAGCTGACAAGTCAGCTTGTATCTTATCATCTGCAAAATTTATCTGCAAACTAATATCCGCTTCGTCTCGCAGCTCATAGCCAAAGAACGCGGCCATGTCACACACGGGCCGCGTTATCTCAAATCCGCAAAAATGTTTTAGAAAAAAATATTTATTCATGAATTATCCTCAGCTTCTATTCGCTCTTCGGCGTGCCAAAGCTCTTTATACAGCACGCGATAAACGGCGGCCACAGGTACGGCAAAAACCATACCCAAAATACCAAAAAGCTTCGCGCCTACCAGCAGACTGCCAATAACAAAAACAGGATGCAAATCAATCTTGGCGCCCATAATTTTCGGCATAATATAATTAGCATCTAATTGATAGTAAATCGCATAGAAAACCGCCACATGCAGAGCGGCCGACGAACTTTGCCCGTAAGCAATAAAAACTGCCGGTACTGCGCCCATAATCGGCCCCACAACAGGTACGGTTTCGGCTAAAACAGCCCAAAAGCCTAAAACCAAGGGAAAATCAATACCTAAAAAGGCTGTGCCCACAGTAATAACAAAGCCGGAAATTAAGCTCAGCTTGAAAAGGCCGCGCACATAAGCGCTCAAGGTGCGGCCAATATCGTCTATTACTTTAGCAGCCCGTTCCTGCACGTCGTAATTAAATAAATTGATAGCCATGTCGCGCAGCTCGCGCCAGTCCTTAAGAAAATAAAAAGCCAAAAACGGCACAATAATCAAGCCGATAAGATTGGAAACTATTTCCAAGCTGCTGCGTAATAAGTTACGCAGTACCATGCTTACAAAGCCCATTGCCCAGTTGATAACACCGTCAGTAAGCATATCAAAGCTGGAAGGCAGCGTGGGAATCGCCTGCGGATTTTGCAGCATAGATTCTAAGCCTTGCAGATTGGAACGTTCCGTAAGCTGGGGCAGCTTAACCAGTAAATCGTTCATTTGTCCAAAAAGCGGCAGCACAATAAAGCCCACAGTAATGACTAAAAAAATAATAAAGCCAATCAAGGACAAAACTATGGCCACTGCCCGTGAAAGCTTAATCATGCCATGAGCTACCCGCACCTGCGTAATAACATTGACCAACGGATAAAGTCCAAAAGCCAAAGCAATAGCCAGCAGCACCGGCAACATAAATCCTGCCAGCAAATAAAGAATATAAGAAATTGCTGCTGCCACCAGTAATTTGAACCACGTACTGGTTTTAATTTGATTCCAATACTTAAACATCATTGCTTATTGCAGAAAAGGATTCCTGCGTCTCTCCCACCCCACAGAGGTTTGCGGCCCATGTCCGGGCAGAAGCGTTACTCCATCATCTAAAACTAAAATTTTATTTTTTATAGACTGCAAAATTTCTTTATAACTGCCGCCGGGTAAATCTGTACGGCCAATAGACTCACAAAAAACTGTGTCGCCTACAAACATAACCTGATTTTCTTTATTGTAGTAGCATACGCCACCCTTAGTATGGCCGGGAGTAGCCAACACAATAAATTCCATGCCTGCCAGCTCTAAAACATCGCCGTCGTGAACAATATCCTCTGCCGGCTCGCACTCGATATTGCGTCCTACAAAAAAGGAAAGGTTTACATCCGGCTTAGTCAAGCATGCTTTATCGCTTTCGCCAATATAAACCGGCGCGCCCGTAGCCTTTCGCACTTCGCTTAAAGCGCCGATATGGTCGCTGTGTCCGTGGGTCAAAACAATTGCTGCCACCTTAACGTCAGCCGCTGCTACCATCTCCAAAATGGCTTCACAATCAGCGCCCGGATCAACGATAACACCTTCTTTCAGCTCCTCGTTGACAGCCAAATAACAATTAGTGGCCAGCATACCAACTTCTTGTCTATATATTTTCATAAATTTCCTCCTAAAACAATTTCGTACTATCTAACAAGATAGTCACAGGTCCATTATTAACTAATTCTACCAGCATATGAGCTCTAAACACCCCTGTTTTCACTGCAATACCTTTGTCGCGGCAGGCGGCTACAAAGCGCTCATAATAAGCGTTGGCAAGATCGGGCTTAGCAGCTTTATCAAAGGACGGACGCTTACCCTTGCGGCAATCTCCGCACAAGGTAAATTGAGAAACAGCCAAAATACTGCCGCCTACATCCTGTACAGATAAATTCATTTTTTCTGCTGCGTCTTCAAAAATCCGCAGGCCGCAAACCTTATCTACAATATAATTTAAGTCCTTATCCGTATCTCCTTCGGCTACACCTAAAAGCACCAACAGTCCTTTAGCTATTTTGCCGCTGACAGCGCCATTGACCGTAACACTGGCACAATCAACTCTCTGTACCACCGCTCTCATTTGCGCTTACCCCCGCTGCCGATAGTAGAAAAGACACGCTCAACGGCATATACGCCCTTCATGCGGCGGATGCGATTCATCACATATTCCAGCTGGTCTAAGCTGGTAATATCCAAGCCCATGTGTGTAGTTGCCATTTTGTTTTTATCCGTATGGCAGCTTAAAGAGAAAATATTCAGCTTAGCTTCGCTGGTAATATTCATGATATCGCTCATCATACCAGGACGGTCCTGAGAAGTAATCATGATATTAACCTTATAAACGTCATCAATACCAACATCCCAAGAAACCTCAATCAAACGGCTTTGTTCCTCCGGATTATTACTGAGCACGTTGGGACAATCGGCACGATGTACGGAAACGCCGCTGCCGCGGGTAATATAACCAATTACCTGGTCTCCGGGAATAGGATTGCAGCAGCGCGCCAGCTTAACCATAATACCTTCCTCGCCCTTAACAAGAATACCATGACTAGCCTTGGCTTTAGATTTACGCGGCTTCAATTCAGCCAAAACCTGCGCCAAATCCTTAGTAGTTTCCAGCTTCTGCTCTTTCTTATATAACTCTACCAGCTTAGACATAACGGTGTTTAAGGTTACACCGCCATAGCCCAAGGTAGCCAGCAAATTTTCGTCTGTGTCAATGCGTAGCTTATTGCCTACGGCCTTTAATTTTTCAGGAGTCATCAGCACCTTGATTTCGTAACCCAGGCGCTTAACCTCACGCTCCAGCATTTCGCGTCCTTTAAGAATATTTTCTTCACGACGCTCTTTTTTAAACCAGTTTTTAATTTTATTCCTGGTATCGCTGGAGCCAACAATATTTATCCAGTCTCGACTTGGTCCGTTGGATTGCTTAGAAGTGATAACCTCTACTATATCGCCGTTTTTCAGCTGATAATCGAGAGGCACAATGCGTCCGTTAACTTTAGCGCCTACGCAGCGATTGCCAACGTCCGTATGAATACGATAAGCAAAGTCGACGGGCACGCTGCCCACTGGCAAATCGATAACGTCACCGCGGGGAGTGAAAACAAAGACCTCGTCCGCAAAAATATCCATCTTCACCGTGTTAACAAAATCACGGGAATCATTCATATCATTATGCCATTCCAAAAGCTGACGCAGCCAGGACAGCTTGGCATCAAAGCTCTTGTCCGCACCGGTAGCAGGCTTAGAGCCACCGCTTTCTTTATAGCGCCAATGCGCGGCAATACCATATTCGCTGATGCGGTGCATTTCAAAGGTACGAATCTGAATTTCCAAAGGCTGTCCCGCAGAACTGAGTACAGTGGTATGCAGAGATTGGTACATATTGGATTTAGGCACAGCTACATAGTCTTTAAATCGTCCAGGAATCGGACGCCACATACTGTGAACAATACCTAATGTACCATAGCAATCCTTAACTGTATCCACTAAAACGCGAATAGCCAAAAGATCATAAATTTCGTTGAGCTGCTTATGGTCGCGCAGCATTTTTTTATGAATACTGTAGAAATTTTTCGGTCTGCCTTGAATTTCACAGCGAATGCCGGCTTTTTCCACAGCGTCCTTCAGCGTCGCCATAGCGTCGTTAATCATGGCTTCGCGCTCGCGGCGTTTAATCTTCACCTGCTCCATTAAATCGTAATAAATATCCGGCTCCATATAACGGAAAGCCAAATCTTCCAGTTCCCATTTAATGGCGGAGATACCAAGCCGATGCGCCAGAGGAGCATAAATCTCCAAGGTTTCTCGGGAAATAGACTGCTGCTTGTGCACGGGCATATATTTCATCGTGCGCATATTGTGCAGTCTGTCTGCCAGCTTAATCAATACTACGCGAATGTCTCTTGCCATAGCCAAAAACATTTTACGGTAATTTTCTATTTGACGGTCCTCTTTGGAAATATATTCGATTTTACCCAGCTTCGTAACGCCGTCTACTAAATTGGCAACAACTACGCCAAAGCGTTCTTTAATATCGCCCAAGGTATAATCGGTATCTTCCACTACGTCATGCAAAAAAGCCGCCGCCAAGGTTTTTTCGTCCATTTGCAGGCTGACCAAAATTCCCGCTACGCCAATAGGGTGAATAATATATGGCTCACCGGATTTACGCACTTGGGTTTTATGCGCTTCTGCCGCCAATTCATATGCCTTACGCACAAACGCTGCCTGCTCCGGATTTAAATACGCTTCTATTTCACTAAAAAGCTTGTCTACATCAGTAATATTTTCTGTTGAGGGCATACTATCCCCACTCCTATCCCCAGCGTCAGCCGCGCAGCAAATCGTGCTGGCTTAAACGCAAATTTTCTTTATATATTGCTTCCAAATGCTGCCGCTGCTGCTGCAACTGCACATACAATGGCGAATTCTCCAGCTGACAACGTTGGATAATATTTTTTTCTATTATATCATCTTTTAGGGCAACAAAACCAAGCTCCGCCATAATTTTTATAGCATTTTCACTAACGCTGTCTGCATAACGCTCTAATAGCCACGTTAAATGCAGCGGCGGCTTGGCAATTTCTTCCATAACTTTTCTATAGGCCACAGCCATAGCTTCCCGATTAGGACAAATTACAGGCAGTTCCTTGAGCAAAAACGCCCCTTCCTGCTGCTTATACAATAAATACAGCATTCTTGTTTTACTGTGACGCAACGTTTTAACTGCTTCCAACAAAGAAATTGGCGGAAAATCCAACAGCACTACAACATCGCTGTCATTGCCAAAATCTGCTATATTTTTTAAATCACGATATTCCACAAATTTTACATAAGCCGTAAGCTGTTTATCCATTAGCGCTTCTGCCTGCAGCTTATTCTGCACCAAAATCTGCACGTGATTATGCACACGACCTAAAGCCGTTAAAAGCTGCCACTTATTTATAGAAGAATTACGAAAATCGCCTAAGCTCAACTCCTGCTTAATACTCACAGCATGGAGCTGTACCGTAGCTTCGTCGCGCCACACATTAATTTTAGGCTGAAAAGCTACATCGGCAATCATATTATCGTACATAAAATGCAGCAGTTCCGCGTTATTCCACATAATGCTGCGGTACGAAAAATCACCCTTGTCCAAGGTAAACTGCAAATGCTGCTGCTCTCTGCCAATGGCTCTGCTGTTATGCAGCAACGCATTATGAAAAGCAAAAACCGGCGACGGATTCGAGCAGCCGCAAGGCTCCAAAAGCTGCAGCTCTTCTAAATCCTGTACGGTAATCTCGCCTTTATCTTTAACAACGCAATCCACTACCTGATGAGGCTGGTAATCCTCCGGCCGTAAATGTGTACGAACATATTCCTTAAAGCGTCGGCGAAATTCCTCTACTTTTGCAGTCGGCAGCGTCAGTCCCGCTGCTTGGTGGTGTCCGCCGAACTGAGTTAAGATATCACTTTCAGCCGCAATAGCCTCATACAAATTCAAGGCCGGAATACTGCGGCAGCTGCCTTTAGCCATATCATCAGAAATACTCAACAAAATCGTTGGCAGATGATATTTATCTACTAAACGCGAAGCCACTATACCGATCACGCCCTGATGCCAGCCGGAATTAGCCAGCACTATGGCAGTGTCTATATGCTTTTCCTGCGCCAGCTGCGCTTCTGCCTCTGCCAAAATATGACGGCTGATTTCCTGACGCAAAGCGTTTTCCTGATTAAGCTCCGCTGCAATTGCTGCCGCCTTGTCAGCATCCTTAGTTACTAAAAGCTCTACGGCTCTTTGAGCATGCTCTAAACGCCCAACGGCATTCAACCGCGGAGCTAAACCAAAACCAATGCTCTCCGAAGAAATATTTTTGCCGGTAAAGCCGCTCACGTCCATTAAAGCTTGCAGGCCAACCAGCTCGGTGTTTTCCATAGCCGCCAAACCACGGCGTACAAGCTCGCGGTTTTCATCAACTAACGGAACAATATCAGCCACAGTTCCCAACGCTGCCAATTCCGTCAGTTCTTCCCAATCAGGCAGCTCCCCGCGATTTTTTCGCTGCCTGCTTAACTCTAACGCCTGACAAAGCTTAAAAGCAATGCCCACGCCGCTTAAATCTTTAAAAGGATAATTATCGTCAGCCTGCTTAGCGTTAACAATAGCATAAGCGGGCGGCAAATTTTCCGGCACTGTATGATGATCCGTAATAATAATATCCAAAAAATCCGGAGCATTCTGTACTTCGCGCAAACCGCTGATGCCGCAGTCCACAGTCACTACCAAAGTAGTACCGTTATCGGCAATATTTTTCAAGGCTTCATCATTTAAGCCATATCCCTCGCTTTTACGCTGAGGAATATATGTTTCTACCTTGGCTCCACGCCCCTGCAAATAAATATACAGCAAAGAGGACGCAGTTATACCGTCCACGTCATAATCGCCGTAAACGGTAATCTGCTCGCCCTCTTGTAAAGCTTTTTCTATCCGCTCTACAGTCCGCCACATATCCTTTAGCAAAAACGGGTCATGAAACGGCGCAGAACTGCCATATAAAAATTGCTGCATTGACTGGGTGTCATTTAAGCCCCGTTCCAGCAAAATCCCCGTAACTAAAGGAGATATCCCCAGCTCTGCCGCGAGGCACCCTGCCTTGTGCTCATCATACTCACGTATTTCCCAAATACGTTCTTTAGCTATCACTGCTTCTTATCCGTCTCAAAATTCTGCTGTGCGTCCGCGGTATTAGTTGCCGCTTTATCATGCAGCATCTGGGTATGCTGCAGCATAGCAATGCGTTCCTGCAAACGGGTATTTTCAGCTTGCAGCTTGCTCATCTGTTCCTGCGTCTTTTTATCTTGCAGATATTGACGTGCTTTCATTGCCAGCAAAAAACATGTGGCTACTAATACACCAATGAAAAAAGACCCTAAAATAACAAGCACCAATGACGACGAAAAGCTCCAAAAGATAAAATTCAGAGATACAGTCAGAGCATTTTGTACAGCAAAAACAGCAACAACAATACTTAATATAATCACTAAAATCAACAATGGCATATCATTCAGCTCCTTTACATAAAAATCATTTTATAGCTTGTAATATTCTGCTAAAGGTACATTTTTTCCTGCTTTAATGCGGAAAATTTCACTGAATACATAAAAAATACACATATCGTATATAAAAAAGACTGCCACTTTTCAGTGACAGTCTCAGACTGTAGAAAAACCCATGTTTCTCTCTTTGTTAGGGAAGCATGGGTTAAT
>CAJKLD010000033.1 GCA_905200645.1 uncultured Phascolarctobacterium sp.
AAATATTTTGACTTGGCCGTGCGCTTTCGCGCTCGGCCCGCACATTCGCTTTTTTAGGTTAATTGTTCAGTTTTCAAGGTTCATTTTTGGCTTCGATAAATTGTCATCTTCTTCGTCAGCGCTTCAATTTTCTCACTCGATATACTTTAGTATTATCTCGTTCGTAAATTTTTGCGCTTCCTCGAATATGAGCAATTTTTCTTTGCCAAATCCTTTTTTGTCTAGCGATTTTGGCTTTTGTTTAGTGCCGTATCGCGTCGACTTGTATATAATACCACAGCGTTCTAATGCTGTCAACTCTTTTTTTGCGATTTTTTTACTTTTTTTGAGTAAATCTTTTTATAAAGAGACAAACCGATCATAGCGTTGCTTTTTAAATTACTTATCAATTCATCCTCGCTAAAAGCATTATCCAAATTCTGCTGCACAAGATAACGAGACCATAAACAAAGCATCACAAAAGGAGCTATTGTATTAAACAAAAAAGCACTCCGATTTCTCGAAGTGCTATAATTTGCTTGGTGGGCGCTAACGGGATCGAACCGCTGACATTCTGCTTGTAAGGCAGACGCTCTCCCAGCTGAGCTAAGCGCCCGTAATGGTGACCGGTGGGGGAATCGAACCCCCGATACCGCCGTGAAAGGGCGGTGTCTTAACCGCTTGACCAACCGGCCAGGTGGCTCCCCGAGTAGGACTCGAACCTACGACGCCCTGATTAACAGTCAGGTGTTCTACCGGCTGAACTATCGGGGAATATAACCGATGCTTGAGCTTTCATATCGCTCAACATCACGAATGTTATTATAATCTTTTATTCAAGATTTGTCAACACTTTTTTATAAGTTTTTTTAGATTTTTTCTTAGGCGACAAATCAACATGCCAAAAAGCTTACGCCTCTACCTTTACCACAATTTTTTGTACGTGTTCCGGCTTACCTGCAACACAGGTGCAGTTGGGGCGGTGCAGCTCCCACGGAAAGAAAACAGCGAAATCACCTGCGTATAAATTAACGCAATTCTGCTCACCGGAATCGGCGTAAAAAATTACGTCGTCAGCTTCCGCCCTGTTTTCCGTTTCTCTGCAAGCTTCAGTCAGCGGCGTAAACCAAACGGTTTCGCAGCCCTCCGCTACATACTGTACGTCAATATATTGATTGTGCTTTTCCGGACGGCGGTCAGCCTTCGGCTCGGTAGCGTAGGTATTCACGCGGGCGAAAACCTTGCGTCCGTCAATTTCGTATTCGCCATTGGCCAGCGTGCTGAAGTCTGTTGCCGCAATATATTGCAGCGCCTTTTTTAAGCCGTCATTTACATAAGGCAGTAATTTTTCAATATCGTTTTTATTTCCGTTAATCATACTTTCACCTGCTTTTAATTATTGAAGGCTGGTCCAAACCCAGCCTTCATTTTTTATAAGACAGTCAGTCCCCTGTTCTTTAAACGTTCAATCATGCCGTCTACTTTTCCTAACGGGCAGTCTAAATGCGCTGTTTCCTTTTTGCATTCATCATAATAAGTAAAGGTTCTGTAATCGCCATATTCACCCTTTACAACCTCGCCTATGCTGTAATAGGTGTCCTTGCCGCCAACTACTGCGTCCAGTTCCTCGTCGCTTAACACTTTAGCGGCTTCAATAAATTCTATGTTGTCTTTTGTCATGATAAATCCCTCTTTCACAAAAATTTACTTATATTTATTTATTCTCGCTACTCAAGCAAAATCCTGCTGCTTTTACTATTCTACGATACTTTTTATTGTTATGTGCTTTACAAACAACGCTCGCTATAATAAAATTACACTATACTTTTAGCAAACTAACGAGGTACACCATGAGCTACTTAAACGTAACTAATGTTTCCCATTCCTTTGGCGGACGCCAAATTTTAGAAAATGTTTCCTTCAAATTGCAGCGCGGCGAGCATGTAGGCTTAGTCGGTGCCAACGGCGAAGGCAAATCTACCTTTTTAAATATTGTTACCGGTCATGTACTGCCTGATGACGGCAGAGTGGAATGGCCAGGCAAGGCCACCGTAGGCTATCTTGACCAGCAAAGCACCCTGCAAAAGGGGCTGACTATTCGCGAGGTACTGCACACCGCCTTTGATACGCTTTATGCCAAAGAACAGCAAATGCTGGATTACTACGAAAAAATGGGCGATGCCTCTCCCGAAGAGATGGACAAAATGATGAACGCCGTCGGCGAAATTCAAACGGAGCTGGAGCACGCAGGCTTTTATTCTTTGGACAGTAAAATTGAAGAATTTGCCAACGGTCTCGGGTTAGGCGACGTAGGTCTGGATAAGGACGTCAGCGAATTATCCGGCGGCCAGCGCAGCAAAGTTTTGCTGACCAAGCTGCTGCTGCAAAACGCGCAAATTTTGCTGCTGGACGAGCCTACCAACTATCTTGACGTAGAGCATATCGAATGGCTTACTAAGTTTTTGCAGAACTATGAGCATGCATTTATTTTGATTTCCCATGACGTACCCTTTTTGAACAACGTCTGCAACGTAATTTATCATTTGGAAAACTGCGAACTGACACGCTACACCGGCAACTACGATAAATTCCAGGAAATGTACGCTATTTATCAGGCGCAAAAGGCCAGCGCCTACGAGCGCCAGCAGCAGGAGGTTGCTAAGCTGGAAGATTTTATCGCCCGCAACAAGGCACGTGTAGCCACCACCAATATGGCTAAAAGCCGTCAGCGCAAGCTGGATAAGATGGAAATGATTGAAAAGCCCCGCGAAAAAATTAAGCCTACTTTCCAATTTAAAGAAGCGCGTACTCCCAGCCGCTTTATTGTGGAAGCCAAGGATTTGGTTTTGGGTTATGACAGCGCCTTGACTCGTCCCGTTACCTTTAATTTGGAGCGCGGACAGAAAATTGCCATTCGCGGCGTCAACGGCTTGGGCAAAACTACGCTTTTAAAAACCATTCTGGGCATTATCCCGTCCTTTAGCGGCAAAGTAGAGCTGGGCGAATTTTTAGAGCCGGGCTATTTTGAGCAGGAAGAACGCGAAAAGAATGAAAAAACAGCGCTGGAGGATGTGTGGGACGCTTATCCCGGCATGACCAATTATGAGGTGCGTGCCGCCTTAGCCGCCTGCGGCTTGACCAACGAACATATTACCAGCAAGGTTTTTGTTTTGAGCGGCGGCGAAGCAGCTAAGGTGCGCCTTTGCAAGGTAATGCTGAAGGACGTAAACTGGCTGGTGCTTGACGAACCGACTAATCATCTTGATGTGGATGCCAAGGAAGAATTACAAAGAGCACTAAAAGCCTTTAAGGGCAGCGTACTTTTGGTTTCCCACGAGCCGGAATTTTACGAAGGCTGGGTAGACAAGGTTTGGAATATCGAGGACTGGACTACTAAAATCATCTAATCTGCAAATTAAAAATAAAAAGCGAGAGCTGCTGTACTTTCCAATCCAAAAGCACAGCGGTTCTCGCTTTTATTTGTTTATAGATAATCATGCACTCTTTTCTTGAACAGTTTAAAAAAGTCCACCTTCTCCGGCGACATAAATTCATATCCAGGAGCCAGAGCAGATGCCCGCTCCCGCGCAGCTTCCAAATCATGAAAAACATCCCACTTGGCAGTAACCAGGCTATGTCCGCTTAGCCGCAGAAGATACGCCGGATGATAGGTCGCTATACAGTCAAACCCCTGCTCCGTGCGGAACCACTGACCTCGGTCGCGGGTAATGCGCATATCAGGATTACCTAAATAGTGCAGCGCTACACCGCCAAGAGCAACAATAACCTTAGGCTGAATAATTTCCAATTCTTTTTCCAGCCAACGCTTAGCGCAAAAAGCGGCTTCGGCAATATCCGGCGTGCGGTTGTTTTTTGGCCGGCATTTAATAACGTTGGTAGTCAAAACTCTGTCGCGGGTCATCTTCGCCGCCCATAACGCCTTATCCAACAGCTGTCCCGACGGTCCAATCAACGGACAGCCGTAATCATCCTCGACCCCGCCGGGTCCCTCGCCTACAAAAACAATGGGGCTTTGCGGATTGCCAAACCAGCCCACGGGGCCAATCGCTTCCTTGCGAAAGGGGCAAAGGCTGCATTCTTGCAGCTGCTTTTCTAATTCCTGTAATTCCATATTATATCTCCCGTTTTACTCCTGTACTAGCTGCGGTTCAAAACGTGTTGTCACAAAAGGCAGATGCTCCTGTAATTCCTTGCGCGCCGCCATTAAATTTTCGCCTGCCGCCTGAATATTTCCTACCGCCGGAGCTACCTTACGCCCCAAGCTGCTAATATTCAGCATCCGTCCTTCACGGTCAAAAAGCGCCTGTTCTAAGGTTAAATACCAATCATCACCCTGCTGCTGGCGATAACCGTCAATACCGCACAGCAAAATATAATCGGCGCCTGCAAAGCGGCTCTGCTGCACAATATCCTCCTGCGTATAGGCTTCCTTATCTAAAGTTTTGTGCATTACCACATAGGACGGCAGCATTTTTTTATATTCGTCAGTCACAAAACGCTTTAAATCGGTAATCGTTGCCACTTGGTTCAGCTTATCCGACTCCTGAATCCACAAGGCAACCACGGGCACGCCCTCGGTAATTTTGCTGTCAGACGCAGGATAAATTCTGTCCAAAGCTACCTGACGGTCATATTCTTTATAAAGCTCGCTGACGCTGTAATCAAAATACATAGACATAGCATGCTGTACGCTGCTGATTTTAGGAGACAAGCTGTATTTTATATGCTGCCCAAACTGCTTATAGCTGCCAAAAAATGTTTGCAGACTGCCGGGAATGGGGTCGGCAGTATTCGTAATACGCAGCAGTTTTAAACGGTCGCCGTACTGCTGCACAAACTGCTCATTGCCAACAGCAGGCGCGCCAAAGGTAACTACGTACAAACGCTCCGTGGGCAAACCTAGACACAGTAAACGTTCGCCTAATAGAGCAGCTGCCGCTCCGCCCAGGCTGTGGCCGCTTAAAAGCAGCACCGCATTAGGATTTTCGGCAACCTCTTGAAAAACGCCTTTAAAATTGCCCTGCTCGTCCAGTACAGAAGTGCGCAAAACAGTATCCACATAAGCATTAAAGCCTTCATGCACCGCAGGTCTATCCTTATACAAAGGCTCCGCTGCAATTTTTTGCATTTGTGCCAAGGTGCTGCCGCCAAAATTGACGCGCTTAGTTTTTAAATTTATGGACCAATCTTTTTTACCGGCGCTGCCGCGAAAAGTAACAAGAAAGATTTGCTTTGCCAATTCCGGAAAATAATTATGAGCAATCGCAAAATTAGTCTCCACCTTACCGTCGCTCATTTTTTGCGGCGCAATATGCCAGCCATAGCTGCGCAGATAATTAAACTCCGTCGAATTTTCCGGCAGATAAACACCCAGGCAGGAAGCCGCCGCTATCGTCGTAAAATATTTATCAACATACGTCTCGCTTACCGGCTGGCGCGTAACCGCAGAAGCAGGCAGCGCAAACGCCACCGCGCACACAAAGGATATCAATAAGCTGAAAATTTTATACATAATACGTCTCCTATTTCTTCTTGATAATTATATTATACGAATTTTTGACGAATTTTGCAAAGTCTTTACTTAAAAGAGCAATGCAGACAGCAAAAAAGGCACCACCAAAAGGTGATGCCTGCGTAAAAAGCCTGCTATAAAACGTTTTAAATATGCTTCACATTGGCAGCTTGTTCACCGCGCTCGCCGGAGATAACGTCAAATTCAACGTCCCAGCCTTCTTCCAAGGTTTTAAAGCCATCAGCCTGAATAGCAGAAAAATGCACAAACAAATCCTTGCTGCCCTCGCGTTGAATAAAACCATAACCCTTTTCAGCATTGAACCATTTTACTTTACCAGTCATCTTAGTCCTCCTAATTTTTATATAACTAATTTTGAGATAAACTCCACCTTGCGCAAAGCGCCAGCTTTTCTATACGCGTAAGTTTTTTAATGGCAGCTTCACGCTTTAAAGCGGTTTCTTTATCGGCCAATTCTTCCGTATATACTAAAGTCAAAGGCCCGCGCCCGCGGGTATATTTGGCGCCCCTGCCCGCAGAGTGAGCAGCCAGCCGGTGCTGCAAATCATTGGTCCAGCCGGTATATAAGCTGCCGTCCTTGCAGCGCAGCATATATACATAGGCAGCCATTTATTTTACAACCTCAACCTTTTCCATAATTACGGCCTCACGTGGACGGTCACGAAAATCCGTAGGCACAACGCCGATAAGACGCACAACATCCATACCCTCAACCACGCGCCCAAAAATAGCGTGATGACCGTTAAGCCAAGGAGTGGGAGCCAAAGTGATAAAGAATTGACTGCCGCCGGTATTGGGTCCTGCGTTAGCCATGGACAAAATACCCTCGTCGTCATGCTTTAAGCCAGCGCCAAATTCGTCTTTAATTTTGTAGCCGGGACCGCCCATGCCGGTGCCGGTAGGGTCGCCGCCCTGAATCATAAAGCCGTCGATAACGCGGTGAAAAATAACGCCGTTATAAAAGCCCTTTTCTGTCAAATCAATAAAATTTTTCGTAGTCAAAGGAGCCTTATCCTCAAACATTTCGGCAACGAAAACGCCTTTATTGGTAGTAAATTTAATTTTTCTGTTTTCACTCATTAGAAAAACCTCCGGTTTAATATTTTCTAAAATCTACCTGATGACGCATTAACGCTACAAACAGATAAGCGCCGCAGCCTATGCCGGCCATTGCCGCAGGCAGCAGCTGCACGCCTGCTGCATCGCCGTGCAGGAAGGTAGCAGTAAAAAGAATCATCAGGAAAAAGCCCATCATGCTCTGCAAACGTTTTACCAAAAGCCGTTTGCCATTTTTATCGCCAACAGCCTTAGTAAAAATTGCAAGACGCAGCTCCGGCAGATACAAAATTACTGCCAGGCACATAATCATAATCATAGACATAGAAAGCATATTCGCCTGCAAATTATATTCCGCAATAATCAAACCGGCGAAGGAAATGCCTGCCAAATACAGGCTACGGAAATAACCTCCCTGAATTTGGCTTTCCAAAACGTAAGCAGCGCCGGTCAGCAGCGGATAAATCCAAAAGCCCTGCTTGCCCAGCCAAACAGCGGAGCCAATCATAATCACGTTATCTAAAACGCGGTGACGGTCGCCGGAGCTGCGGCTCAGCATACGCAGAATAAAGAGCAGCCACAGCAACACCAAAATATTGCCGCCGCCAAAGAAATAATACGCTCCCAGCGTCAAAAAGCCGCCGATAATACCGCCAATCCGACGGTCGAGGTCAAGCTCCAAAGCAATAATATAGCTAAATAAAAAACCTAAAGCTCCGTTCAAAGAATACATAACCGCATCGTTGGTATCCATGCCGGCAGAGCTTTTCCACAAGGTTACCGCTACACAAATAATTATTGTACACATCATAGCCAGCTTAGTTATTTTATTATCCATCTCAAGAGGACGCCCCAAACCCAAATAGCGGCTTATACCCGTAGGGTCATAACCATCTCCAGGCTGATAGCCCTTATATTTATTACTCTTTTTTGCCATATCATTACACCTGCCAGATAAATATTTAACTTCTATATTATATCACAAGAAAATCTTTCAGTCATGCAAATTTTAAATTTCTGAACAGCCAGCCAACACTTACCGTTTTCCTTTGCTTCTTTAACGCAAAAGCTCTTGCAAAAAAAGGCAAAAAAAGGTAAAATAAAATAGTAATAATCTTATCTTGGGAGGTAATACAAATGAGAAAACACACCTTGACCGTAAATAAAGCTATGCTGAAAAAAACTCTGCGTACCGGCGGCTGTGGTGAATGCCCTGCTTCCTGCCAATCCGCATGCAAAACCTCTTGCACCGTTGGCAACCAAGTTTGTGAGCACAGCAAATAATTTTTAGCGAAGCTACTATTCTGCAAAACTAAAAAACGACTTTAAAAGCCCTTGTTTCAGCATCGAAACAAGGGCTTAGTCATTCCATCCCCTTATGGCCTTTGGAATGTTTATCTTAGCATTGCTTACGTTCATTTCTTTGAACTACAAAAAGTAATCTAAACATAGAAAAACTGCCCCAAAACTTTGCCGAGTTCTATGAGGCAGTTTCCTAGCTTCATATCAGGCAGCCCACCTTGTGGGCGGTTGTCTTTCTGTTTATAACATACCACCTTCGTTGTATTAGCGCAAGCAAAAAGGACTGCCGCGGCAGTCCTTTTTCTTTAACTAGCATTTTAGCAATAATTACAGCTTACCCATTCGAGGAGCTTCAAGCATAATCTTTTTAACCTTCAAGATACGGTTGATTTCACGGCTGACATTGCGTCCCCATTCTTCATGAGTCCAATCCCAACGTGCAGTCAAAGCTTCGGGAATGGTTTTGTCATCATAAATTTTATGCTGATAGAACTCGCCGGTAAGCTTATTATAAGCAGCTGCGTGACCTGTCAGATTAAGCTGCAAAACATTTTCCTGACTGGAGGGAAGCAGTGTATCGCTCAGCTCATCCAGCTGCATAACAATAACGATATCTACGTCGCCGTCTTTAGCTATTTTTGCCAAAACATTCTGCGCGGGAACCTCGCTTGTAATATTAGCAGCTTTAATGGCGGCATCCAGCTTATCATTTTCTACAATCATAAAGCCTTTTTGCGCATTAACGGCGTTAATAGCGCTCTTGTAATAAATTTGGTTAGCCAGCTCGTCGCCTTGAATATTGTTAATCAAAGGCAATAAAGCAACGCTGGCAGCCTCCGCGCCAAGAGCAGGAATAGACAGGCACAGAGCCAACACCGTCAATAATAAATAACGATAAATTTTTTTCATTTTTTAATACCTCCAAACGCATTTTAAATGCTAACATCCTTTTATATTGTAGCACAAAAAGCGGCATTAGTAAAACTTTTTTGACTGATTAGTTTTTATAATGTATTGCTTTTTTATAGCTAAGCGTTAAAGTGAGGCAGCGGCACGATTGTAAAACATTGTTAAAACTGGTATACTAAACAAAAACACAGCAGCAAAAGGAAGTGTTACAATGATTAAGCATTTAACCATAGCTCCAAAGGATGCTTTAGAGAAATTAATGGAAGGAAACAAAAGGTATATTACGTCAGTATTTAATACCAGCGATATATCTCAGGCTAAAAGATTGGCTGCTTTATCGAACGGGCAGGCGCCTTATGCTATTGTCATCACATGCTCTGATTCAAGGGTAATACCGGAAAATATTTTTATGGCAGGGATTGGCGAGCTCTTTGTAATCCGCATTGCCGGCAATGTCATTGACGAGCACCAGCTGGGAAGTATTGAGTATGCCGCCAGCCACCTGGGCGCGCCTCTAATTGTTGTTATGGGACATACTCATTGCGGAGCAGTTGATGCCGCTATAAATCACGATCCTGCGGGATATATCAAATTTATCACTGATAAAATTAAGGCCGCTATCGGCGACGAAAAAGACCCCTATCAAGCGGCCTGCATCAATGTAAAAGAATGTGAAAAAGAAATCGAAGCCAGCCTTGAAATACAGGAAGTAGAACATCTTGAGGGTTTAAAGGTAATAGGTGCTATGTATCACTTAGAAAATGGTATAGTTGATTTTTTGCTGTAAAAAAGCACACAAAAAACGGGACTGCCGAAGCAGTCCCGTTAATTTTAGTTTTGCTAGATGAATTGAAGCAGGAATTAGAAAGTGAATACTACTTGAGACCACAAAGTTTGAGCTTCTTTGTTGCCTTCTTTACCTTCCAAATCGTACCATTCAACTTGACCAACAATGTTCTTAGCAAAGGTGTAGTTAGCAAATACGCTGTAACCTTTGAAACCTTCGGTCATTTTATCAGTGTGTAATGCATCAGCTTTACCATTCATAGTATGATCTACATAAGTGCTCAAACCTTGATCATAGTATTTAGCAGTTAAGCCCCAAGAACCGGGTTGAGAAGCCTTAGCGCCTTTGTAGGACAGAGTTACTACATAGCCATCATCAGAACCATCATAGCCATCCATGTCGCCATTCAGATACATAGCGCCTAATTTAACATTCTTATCGAATGCATAGTCAGCAGCAACAGTCCAAATTTCTTGATCTAAACCGGTTGCTTTATCAGCAGCAGCCTTACGATCAATATCTTTGAAATCATAGTAACCAGCAGCCAAACCCAAACCAGCAACTTTACCAGTTAATTCTGCATAGTATACTTCATCAGCTTTAATGGATTCAGAAGAACCAGTATCAGCTTTACCATAACCAGCTACTAATTTAACGTCTTTGCCGTAGGAAGCTTGAATGCCGTCAAAACGGGCATCATATACGTTACCTTCGGAAACTTTCAGGTTGTAACGACCAGCTTGAACTGCTACACCGCCCAATTTGCCGTTTACATAAGCGCGTTGGAAATCAGTGGTTTCGTCACCCTTATCATTCTTCAAATCTTGCTCATTTTGAATCATACCGGTGTATTTCCAGTCGTCATTGATTTGACCGTTGAACCAAATACGAGTACGCAGTTTAGTTTCATAACCGCCTTTCATATTATCGGTATCATTGTCAGCATAGTGATAACGGATTTCACCGGTAATTTTTACATTGTCAGCTTTTTTCTCCAGGTTAGCAACGCGAACGCCCAGGTTGTCCAGTTCGTCAGCGAATTCAGCAGCCAGTTTGTCTACGTTAGCGCCTTTTGCCATTGCTTTTGCAACGATTTGAGCCATTTCATAACGGGTCATCAGTTTGTCGCCGCCAAAAGTAGCGTCGCCATAACCTTCGATTACGCCGGCAGCAGCCAGTTTGGAAATGCTGTCATAAGCCCAGTGGCCGGCAGGAACGTCAGAGAACGGATTTGCAGCATAAGCGCTGGCAGTTACGCCAAGAGCCATAGCCATTGCGAGTACTAAGGATTTTTTCATTATAATTTCCTCCTCTTCATGAGAGATATTTATTTATTATAAAATCTCCTTGCAGAGGCTCACATTCCGCAGACCGGTACGAGTTGCCTTGTTTCCTCTACCAAGCGGAGCATTACCAATGCCTTAGAAATTTTATAATAGCGGGGTGAAGTGATTCACCATATACGTGCCTAATGTATATGGTATTGTGAATCGCTAGGGTTATTGTATATTATTTTGACCGGCAAGTCAAGCTGATTTTCAGAAAATTTCTGTATATCTTATCATTTGTAACAGTTTTGCTTATAAATCGACTTGTAAAAAGTTCTTCTGTTAAACAAAAAGCCAGCGCCTGCTTATTTTTGATGAGCCATTTTATACAAAATCGTTATCATATTACTTAGTTATTATCTCTGCGAATATCATTAAAAGTTACCAAGGTTTCATCAGCAAACTCAACATATACATATTTCATGACATTCACCTCCTAAGTCTAGCTTCTTATTATATTGTAGCATAAAGCAGCAAAAATAACACTTTTATTGCTGCAAACTGCATTTCTTGCGACAGAAAATTTTATTTATTGTTTTCTTATTTTCTCCTTGACAACTCCACCCTCGCTTACTATACTAAAAACAAATTCATAACAAATTTTTAGAGTGAGTGCTTTTAGCTCATGAAGGGGTACACCACCGCGGGTGTAGCTTCTTCATGAGCTTTTTTGTTGGCACGGAAAGGAAGGGCAATGCTTCTCAACGGAAATTTTTACAATTTAGCTGAACCTATAAGCCTGCTTGCGCTTTTACGGCAGCTAGCCTACAAGCCGCAGCTGGTGGCGGTAGAGCTCAACGGCAAAATTGTCAAACGTACTGACTTTGCCAATGTTATTGTCACCGCTGACGATAAGCTGGAAATTGTCAGCTTTGTAGGAGGGGGCTGATATGCTTACGCAGGAAGAATTAACAAACGCTTTGCAAAAAGGGCTTGACGCTAAGCAGCGTCAGCTGTTGCGGCAGGCGCACGTCGCCATAGTGGGACTTGGCGGATTGGGCAGCAATGCGGCAGTGTGGCTGGCGCGTCTTGGCGTAGGCAATTTAACGCTGATTGATTTTGACAAGGTGGAGCTTAGCAATTTAAACCGCCAATATTATTTTTTGCAGGATGTTGGCGAATATAAAACAATCGCGCTGCAAAAATATTTACAGCAGATAAATCCCTACGGCGCTTACCAAATTTTTACCGAACGTCTTACCGAGAAAAATATCCCCCACCTTTTAGGCAGCGCTGCCATTATCTGCGAAGCGCTGGACAACGCGGCAGATAAGGCTATGCTGGCGAATACTATTCTCGCTGATTATCCTGAAAAATATTTAGTGGCAGCATCCGGTATTGCAGGCTTTGACAGCAGCGCTAAAATGCAGGTACGCCAAATTAACGAGCGCTTTTTTCTCTGCGGCGACGGCCAAAGCGATTTCAGCAGCCTGCCGCTTTGCGGAGCCAGAGTCGGCTTGTGCGCGGCGCAGCAGGCGCTGACTATCGCACGTATTATTCTTGGATTAACTGATAAAAAAATAAGCTTATAATAACAACGGAGGCGAAGCTATATGGAAGATAAATTATTTTTAGGAGGACACGCATTCCATTCCCGCTTTATTTTAGGCTCGGGAAAATATTCTTTGGAGCTTATTAAGGCCGCAGTAGAAAACGCAGAGGCAGAAATCGTAACCTTGGCGCTGCGCCGCGCCAACAGTGGCGAGCTGGCGAATATTCTCGATTACATACCGTCCAACGTCACACTGCTGCCCAACACCTCAGGCGCGCGTACTGCCGACGAAGCCGTGCGTATCGCCCGCCTGGCAAAAGAGCTGTGCCAAACTCCCTTCATTAAAATTGAGGTTATCAAGGACAGCAAATATCTTTTACCCGATAATTTAGAAACAATTAAAGCTACCGAAACTTTAGCGCAGGAAGGCTTTATCGTCATGCCTTATATGTACCCCGATTTGCAGGCCGCACGCAGGCTGCGCGACGCCGGAGCAGCCTGCATTATGCCGCTGGGTGCGCCTATTGGCAGCAACAAGGGCTTATGCACCAGGGATTTTATCAAAATTTTAATAGAAGAAATTGATTTACCGGTGATTGTAGACGCAGGTATCGGCCGCCCGTCACAGGCCTGCGAAGCCATGGAAATGGGTGCTGCCGCTGTTATGGCAAACACCGCTCTTGCCACCGCCAAAGATTTGCCTCTAATGGCAGCCGCCTTTAAAAACGCAGTTGCCGCCGGTCGTCAGGCATATTGGGCAGGCTTAGGCAGAGTTAGGGACTGCGCTTCTGCATCATCCCCTCTAACCGGTTTTTTGCGTGATTAGGAGAACAATAATGAATAAAAAGCATAACGAGCAAGTCAAAAAGCAGGACGATTTTTTTAACAGCAGTATTTATAATGACGAAGCGGCACAGTTCAGCCAACAGCAGCTTATTGACCACATGACCTACCAAGCCGGCATGGAGCAGCTTGATGCGCAGCTGATGCAGCAGGTGACGGAAGCACGCGCTGATTTTGACTACAATAAATATACCGCCGCCGACGTGCAGCAGGCGCTGGCGCACGAACAGCGCACTCCCGAGGATTTTGCGGCACTGCTTTCCCCTGCCGCCCTGCCGCTGCTGGAGGAAATTGCCCACAAGGCGCAGCAGGAGCGCCAGCGTTACTTTGGCAATTCCGTCACCTTTTTTACGCCGCTCTACATTGCCAACTACTGTGAAAATTACTGCATTTACTGCGGCTTTAACAGTCACAACAAAATTCAGCGCGCTTGTCTGAACACGGAACAGCTGCGCACGGAAATGGAAAGCATTGCCCAAACCGGAATGCAGGAAATTTTAATATTGACCGGCGAAAGCCGCAAAAAATCCGACATTAAATATATCGGTGCAGCGTGCAGACTGGCGCGCCAATATTTTAAGGTTATCGGCGTAGAAATTTATCCTGTCAACAGCGACGAATACGCCTATCTGCATCAATGCGGCGTCGATTACGTTACTGTTTTTCAGGAAACCTATAACAGCGCTAAATACAGCCAACTGCACCTGGCAGGACCCAAAAGAATTTTCCCTTACCGTTTTAATGCCCAGGAACGCGCTCTGCGCGGCGGTATGCGCGGCGTAGGCTTTGCCGCGCTGCTAGGCTTGGACGATTTTCGCAAGGATGCCTTCGCTACGGGACTGCACGCCTATTTGCTGCAGAAAAAATATCCCCACGCCGAAATTGCCCTCTCCTGCCCGCGCCTGCGTCCCATTATCAACAACGATAAAATCAAGCCTTTGGATGTCCACGAGCGCCAGCTTTTGCAGGCGGTCTGCGCCTACCGTTTGTTTCTGCCTTTTGCGTCCATTACCGTTTCCAGCCGCGAATGCGCCAGAGTGCGCGATAATTTAATGCTTATCTGCGCCAACAAAATCTCTGCGGGCGTCAACACCGGTATCGGCGGTCACAGTCAAGCGCAGGAGCTGGGCGACGAACAATTTACTATCGACGATAATCGTTCGCTGGCGCAAATTTACGCGGATATGCAGCGCTTACATTTGCAGCCGGTTATGGCGGAGTATGTTTATGTTTGAAGAAGCAGCGCACAGCCTCTGCGCCCAAAAATATTATCAGACAGATTATTTTCCGCTCGTTGCCGTGACCGATGCCGCCAGCTGCCTGCGGCCTTTATTGCAGCAGCTGGAGCGCATCGCCGTAAGCTCCTACAAACCAACAGCATTACTTTTACGCGCCAAAAATTTATCCGCAGAAGAATATTTTTTGCTGGCACAGCAAGCGCTGCCCTTATGCCAAAAACATCATATCTCCTTAATTGTGCATACGCATTGGCAAAGCGCACGCAGGCTGGGCCTAAAAAATCTGCATCTGCCCTTAAAGCTGCTGGCCGCTATGCCGGTTAACGAACGTAAATCTTTCTCCATCAGCAGTTCTGTACACAGCGTTGCCGAAGCGCGGCAGGCTTTGCAGCTGGGAGCAGAAACTCTGCTGGCGGGGCACATCTATGCCACAGACTGCAAAGCAAAGCTGCCGCCAAGAGGCTTGCACTTTTTGCGCGACATTTGTCAGACAGCAGCCACATATAATGCGCAGCACACTTTAAACAGCAAGCCGCCCGCCGCGGTTTACGCTATCGGCGGCATAAAATTTGACGCTGCCCAATGGCAGGCGCTCAAAGCGGCTGGAGCCTCCGGCGCCTGCATCATGAGCGGCTACATGCACATATAAAAATAACGCTGACCCTGAAAACGAGAGTCAGCGTTTTATTTTATATTGAAAAAAGGACTGCCTTTGGCCGTAACCTCCGGCAGCCATAAAATAAGGGAAAGCGTAATAATTTAGTTGCCGCGTACATATTCGCGCGGCACACGCGGACTTACATTGCAGATAATTTCATAGCAAATGGTGTCCGCCCACTCGGCAACCAGCTCCATTGGCAGCTCGCGGCCGCCGAAAACAATAACCTCGCTGCCCACATGTACGTCGGGTATATCGGTCACGTCCAGCATTACTTGGTCCATACACACCTTGCCTACAATAGGAGCGTGCTGGCCGTTGATAATCATATAACCGCGATTGGAAAGGCGGCGGCTCACACCGTCCGCATAACCAATGGGCACAGTAGCAATCACACTGGTACGTGCGGTAGAAAAAGTTCTGCCATAACCGATAGTTTCACCGGCAGGCAAGGTTTTTACAAAGGAAACCTTAGTTTTAACAGTCATCACAGGCTCAAAATTTTTATAGCAGTCCATCATGTGAGCAGGATGCAGCCCGTATAAAGTTATACCCTGACGCACCATGTCCAGCTGGTATTCCTGCAATTCCGTCAGCGCCGCACTGTTGGCAATGTGACGCAGGGGAATATGCACGCCCTCGGCTTCAATAAGGCGCAAGGCCTCCTGAAAGCGGGCAAATTGATAGGCGGCATAATGCTTATCGTCAGCATCCGCCGTAGCGAAATGCGAAAAAACGCCTTCAATATAAATCCCCGGCAAAGATGCCGCCAGCTTGGCAAACTTTCCTGCATCACGCACATGCACGCCAATACGGTGCATGCCGGTATCAATTTTGATATGTATTTTAGCCCGGGTGTGCTGACGCAAAGCCGCTTCGTTTAAAGCATACAGCCTTTCCTCGTCAAAAACAGCGTGACTGATATCATAGCGCACACAAATATCCGCTACCTCCGGCAGCAGCGAGCCTAAAACAAGAATCGGCTGGTCAATACCTGCATCGCGCAGCTTCACGCCCTCCTGCAAAAGCGCTACTGCAAAGAAATCTGCACCGTTGCGCGCCGCCTCCTGCGCCACGCGCACAGCTCCATGACCATAGGCGTCAGCCTTGACCACGGCGCACAGCTTAGTGGTCGGCTTTAAATTGGCTTTAGCCGTCTGCACGTTATGAGCAACGGCATCAAGATTGATTTCCGCCCACGCTCCACGTTGAATATGCACCAAACAGACCTCCCTGCACAATTTCACACCACAAATTTATCGTCTTATTTCTGCCCGCGTCCGCAGTTTTTGGCATGCGGACAACCGCTGCACCCACCGGAGCAGCCGCTGCCATATTTTCTGCCAAAATAGCTGCGGACAGCTAAAACAAAGAGTACCGCCAGCAATCCGCCGACAAGATAATCAGCCATTTTTTAGCTCATTTTTTCCTTGAGCAGCTTAGTAACCATGCCCGGATTTGCTTTGCCGCGGGATTTTTTCATAATTTGACCAACTAAGAAGCCAATAGCCTTATCCTTACCGGCCTTGTAATCGGCAACGGATTGAGGATTTTCCGCAAGAGTTTCTTCAACCAGCTTGAGAATAGCGCCCTCGTCGCTAACCTGCTCCAAGCCCAGCTTTTTAACAAGAGCTTTAGGAGCTTCGTCATTTTTGATCATTTCGGCAAAGACCTTTTTAGCCAGCTTGCTGGAAAGCACGCCGTCTTTAATCAGGTTGACCAGCTCTGCCAAATGAGCGGGAGCAACCTTAAATTCGCTAATGGTAATACCTTCGTTGTTCATGTAAGCGGAAACGTCGCCCAGCAGCCAGTTGGCAACAGCCTTGCTGTCCTTAACGGTTTTAACTGCTTCGTCAAAATATTCAGCCATAGCCTTAGTGGAAACAATTTGCGAAGCATCGTATTCCGGCAGACCATGCTCCGCCATTAAGCGCGCCTGACGTTGTGCAGGCAGCTCCGGCAGAGTTGCGCGGATACGCTCAATCCAAGCGTCATCCAGCTGCACGGGAACAAGGTCCGGTTCGGGGAAATAACGGTAATCGTGCGCTTCTTCTTTAGAGCGCATGGACAAGGTTACGCCGTTGCCCTCGTCCCAGGTACGGGTTTCCTGCACAACGTGGCCGCCGTCCTCCAAAATTTCTTTTTGGCGTTCAACCTCATAGTTAATGGCACGCTCCAAAGCACGGAAGGAGTTGAGGTTTTTGATTTCGGCACGGGTACCGAATTCTTTTGCGCCTTCGGGCATAATAGAAATGTTAGCGTCGCAGCGCAGGCTGCCTTCCTGCATTTTGCAGTCGCAAACGTCAGTATATTCCAAAATAGCCTTTAGATTTTCCATGTAAGCGCGGGCTTCCGCAGCGCTGCGCATATCGGGCTCGGAAACAATTTCAATCAAAGGCACGCCTGCACGGTTGTAGTCAACGGCAGAGGAATCGGAGGTAGAAATAGTTGCGCCGCTGTGGTTCAGCTTGCCTGCGTCCTCCTCCATGTGAATGCGGGTTACGCCGATACGTTTATGTTCGCCGTCAACCACGATATCAATATGACCGCCTAAGCAGATAGGCTTATCAAATTGGGAAATCTGATAGTTTTTGGAAAGGTCAGGATAGAAATAGTTTTTACGGTCAAATTTATTATATTTTTGAATATCACAGTTTAAAGCCAAGCCTGCTTTAATAGCAAAATCAACAACCTGCTTGTTCAGTACGGGCAGAGCGCCGGGCATACCTAAGCAAACGGGGCACACATGAGTATTAGGAGTGCTGCCGAATTCGGTGGAGCAGCTGCAAAAGGCTTTAGTTTTGGTTTTCAGCTCGGCATGAACTTCCAGGCCGATAACAGTAATATATTTAGTCATTATTGTTTACCTCCCAGCGGTGCGAATACTTTATGATATTCGGTTGCTTGTTCAAAGGTATAGGCTGCGCGCAGAATAGTTTCTTCGTCCAGTACCTTACCAATCAGCTGCATACCGATGGGCATCCCGTCCTTAGCAAAGCCGCAGGGGATGGAAATACCCGGCAGGCCCGCCATGTTTACGGGAATAGTGGTAACGTCCAGCATGTAGATGGTCAGCGGATCCATTTTGCCGTCAATCTTGTATGCCGTAACAGGAGAGGTCGGAGTCAGCAGTACGTCGCATTTTTCAAAGGCTGCTTCAAAGTCGCGACGAATCAAGGTACGTACTTGCATTGCCTTGTTATAATAAGCATCATAGTAGCCGCTGGAAAGCACATAGGTACCCAGCATAATGCGGCGGCGCACCTCAAGGCCGAAGCCTTCGGTACGGCTCATGGTAGTCATTTCCGGAGCAGAAGCAGCGTTCATGTTGCGATAGCCATAGCGGACGCCGTCATAACGCGCCAGGTTAGCGGAAGCCTCGGCCGGAGCAATAATATAGTATGTAATTACGGCATATTCAGTATGCGGCAGAGAAACCTCCACGATTTCTGCGCCCAGTTCTTCGTATTTTTTAACTGCTTTAGCAATTTCCGCTTTCACTTCGGGGTCAATGCCTTCGCCAAAATACTCTTTGGGCAGACCAATACGCAAGCCTTTTACATCGGAGCGCAAAGCTTTAGTAAAATCAGGTACTTCCACATCCAAAGAAGTGGAATCCATTTCGTCCTTGCCGCAGATGGTGTTCAAAACAATGGCAGCGTCGGTTACGTCTCTGGTGATAGGTCCGATTTGGTCCAGAGAGGATGCGAAAGCTACGCAGCCATAACGGGATACGCGGCCGTAGGTAGGTTTAATGCCAACGCAGCCGTTAAAAGAAGCCGGTTGACGAATGGAGCCGCCGGTATCGGAGCCTAAGGTCCAAACAGCCTCACCGGCAGCAATAGCAGCAGCGCTGCCGCCGGAGGAACCGCCCGGTACGCGCTCCAAATTCCAAGGGTTATGCGTCGGGCCATAGAAGGAGGTTTCGGTGGTAGAACCCATGGCAAATTCGTCCATGTTGGTTTTGCCCAAGAAAACAGTTTCGTCGGCACGCAGATTTTTAATAACATGAGCGTCATAAATGGGAACTACGTTGCTCAACATTTTAGAGGAGCAGGTAGTGAGTAAGCCTTTAGTGCAGATATTATCTTTAATTGCACCGGGTACGCCGGCCAAAGGAGCAATAGCTTCACCGGCAGCGATTTTAGCGTCTACTTTAGCAGCCTGTGCCAAAGCGTTTTCTTTATCCAGTGTTACATACGCGTTAACCTGGTCTTCAACTGCGTCGATGCGCTCATACAGAGCGTTGGTCAATTCAACGGAGCTGACTTCTTTATTAACGAGCTTATCATGCAGCTCGTGCGCCGTAAGTTTATATAGTTCCACAGCAGTGCCTCCTTATCAATCAATTACGCGCGGTACTTTGAAGCCGTCATTATGGACAGCAGGAGCGTTTTTCAAAGCTTCTTCATGAGAAACGCCCTCTTTTACAACGTCCTCACGCAATACGTTGCTGACGGGCAGTACATAGGGAGTAGGCTCGATACCGGTGGTATCAATCTTTTCCAAAATATCGGCATAGTTAAGAATCTGGTTAAACTGTTCCGTGAACACTTCCATTTCGGAAGCAGGAACTGTTAAACGGGAAAGCTGCGCAATGTGCTTTACGTCTTCAGCAGATACTTTCATTTTGTCACCATCCTATTATAATTTACTTAAGCCCCACGTTTGAGTATGCAATACATACCAAAAAGTAAGCGTTGCATTCTAAACGGTAAGCTTGTTTTTAAAAATAACCTGTTTTATTATATCACATCTATCGCGCAAAGTACACTTAGCAAAGTTTAATCGGTAAAGAATATCTTGAGATATTTTTCTTTAAGCATAGTTAAAACCCTCTTATTACCGAGCATTCAAATTTTTCTTAAATCACCAGGTATTAAGAGGGTATTGCACGTTATTTACTTTGTAATTTCTACCGAGTCAAACTCTTTGCCGTCAGGCAGATAGGCTTTGAAAAACAGCTTATCCTCCTCTGCCCGCAGCGTCATATAGTTAGCGGTTTCCGGCTGCGGCGCACGAGCTGCGTCCCAGGCAAAATCACCCCACAGCGTAGGATAGCGCACGCTGCCTGCCACGCCTGTCAGAATATAGGTAATACCGTCTGCCGCCGGTGCAAAATTGCGCAGCGGCACGCGGCGGCGGTAAGTATGCAGATGAGCGCTGAGCACCGCATCTACCTGATATTTTTCAAACACCGGCATCAGCCGGCGGCTGAAATCCAGAAAAAAGGTTTCTCTTTGCGGTCTTCCTGAGTCCTTGCTAAAGGCATACATAAAAACATCGCGATGCTGCAAAACAATTTTCCATTTAGCTTTGCTTTTCTCCAGGTCCTGCTCCAGCCACGCCAGTTCTTCTTCCAAAAGATTTGGCTGCCAATTCTGTGCCTCATAAAAATTAGTATCCAGCACGGTAAAATGCACAGAGCCATAATCAAAGCTATAAAATTGATTGGGATATTGCTTTAAACCATTCTGCGGCAGTTGAAACAAATTAACATAGCTTTTAGGCGGCGTCAGCTGCCAATCAATGCTATATGCTTCATGATTGCCAATTACGGGCGCAAAGCTTATTTCGGAGCTAAACGGCTCTACGCTGGCGAACCAGGCGCGCCACTGCCCGGCATCCTGCCCGTTATCAACTAAATCTCCCATATTGATGTACAGCTCCGCCTCGCTATGGCGTTGATAGGCGCTGCGCGCAAGCTTTTGCCAGCCGCTGTAATCGCTGCTTTGGGAATCAGGAAAAATAAGCGCTGTAAAGCCTGTTCTGCCGTCGGTTTTCACATTATGCCAAGCGCCTTTATTTTTATCGCTCACAATGCGGTATTCGTAAACCGTACCCGGCTTTAAGCCCTTAAGCTGCGCCTGATACTGAATATAATCGCCCCTGCCCTCGGTAAAGGAGCATTCTGTCGCATACTGCGTTCCCAGCTGGTTAGTGCCTTTTTCTTGATATTCAACCTTGTAATTTTGCCGCACATCGCTCTGCCACATGAGCGTGCGGGTAGTTCTGTTATTTTCTGCGACTAATTGACGGATGTATTTTACGCCCACAGAACTGTCGCTGCCCGCATCGGCTTGCTCCGCCTGTCTGCCGCAGCCCAAGGTCAGTCCCAAAACACATAATATTACTAAAGCAAAAGTAAAGTGTTTGCGCATAATAATTACCTCTGTTATAAAAAAACGGCTCAACATAATATTGAGCCGCTAGAATTTACTGCATACAGGACTATTCTTCTAAGCTTAGTTACCAGCTTAAACGCCCGCTTGCCACAGCCATTTGGTAACGGCCTATCTTATAATCCAAAACCTGCAGTGTTTGAGCTATTTTTTCCTGCTGCTCCATCAGCTTGGCCTTTTGTTCTATCAGCAGCTCCAATCTAGCCTTAATAGTTGCGTCGCCCTGCTGATATAATTGAACATATTTTATCATAGTATCAATAGTCAGTCCAGCGTTGCGCATACAAATCGCCATCTCTATCCAACCGCATTCCTCCTCGCCATAATTACGGATACCGTTTGGATTTCTGCGCACGGCAGGAATCATACCTACACGCTCATAATAACGCAGCGTGTCCGCAGATATGTTATATTTTTCACTTACTTCTTTAATCGTCATGAAACGCCCTCATCAATCAACAGTAATCAGCTCGTACTTATCGTTGCCCATTTTCAGCTCGCGCATAGCGGTTAATTGGTGCAGACCGTGACGGGATTCCATACGTTCTACCAAATCATGATTATGGGGCTCTGCATACACCAAATCTACGGAAGCTTGGTCAATGGCCAAAATATCAGTAGAAGCCAAAATGCCGATATCGGGAATAGTGGGTTCTTCGGCTCTTACACCGGCGCAGTCGCAGTACATACCTCTTATGCAGGCATCAATGCTGATAACGTGAAGGACGCAGCCGGCTTAGAAGGCCTTGTTGGAAACAGCCTGAAGATTCACGATGACAGTGCGGCAAAATTTGACGTTCAGGTAAACGAAGGTCTGCTCATTGGCCAAATGCAGGCAGATACCATCAACCATATTGACGGCAACGCAATCGCCAATGTAAAAATTGCCCAAAGCACTACGGTGGATGCTATCAGCCATCTGCAAAACGCAGCAGCACTGTCCTGGAGACAGGAGGACGCTACCTTGAGTAAACGCTTGGGCGATTTGCGTCAGGGCGATGGCGACCAGGGCTTCTGGGTACGCTTGAATCGCGGCGAATTTAAATATGACAATGCCAAAAACCAGAATAATTTCTTCCAGATGGGTTATGATAAGGCTGGCGGCGATTGGCATTACGGCGCTGCTATCAGCCGTAACAGCGGCAAAACCACCTACGGCGATGCAACAGCGAAAAACCGTAGCTTGGCACTTACTCTGTACGGCACCTGGCTGGGCGATAAGGGACATTATGCAGACATCGTACTCAAGGAAGGCCGTCTGAGCAATGATTACGATATCTCTGCACCGATTGGCTTCACTCACGGTCAGTACAAAACCTGGGGCAGCAGCATCAGTGCGGAATACGGCAGAGAAATCGCTATGGGTGACAAGGCCTACTTCACTCCGCAGGCACAGCTTTCCTGGCTGCGTATTGCCGGTAAGGATTACACTACCGTCAACGGCATTGCTATCAGTCAGGACAGCCAAAGCAGCACTATCGGCCGCTTAGGCTTCGAGCTTGGCAGCAGACTTGGCGACAACGGTAATGTATACGCCAAAGCTTCTGTACTGCATGACTTCGGCGGCAGTGCTGACACCCGCCTGAGCTACAACGGTGTATCCACCACCTACAGCAACGATTTGGGCGACACCTGGTACGAGGCAGGCATCGGCTTCAATCTCAAAACCAAGGATAACAGCTATCTGTATGCAGATGTTTCCAAAGCCTTCGGCGGTGACTACAAGACACCGTGGCAGTGGAACGTAGGCATGCGCTGGACCTTCTGATAGATTATAGACTCAACATACAACATCATATTGCGCTGTAAGTACACAGCAAAAAAATGTGCGACTGTAAAAGGTCGCACATTTTTTAATTTAAATTTTTTGGCTATGTCACAACAAACAGTTGATAAATAGCCATTTTTATAGGGGAGTATCAG
>CAJKLD010000034.1 GCA_905200645.1 uncultured Phascolarctobacterium sp.
TTAAGGGTTGAAGCTCATATTCTTTGCCGCGCTTAGAAAAGCGCGAGATTTCTTGTAACTTCTTTGGCTACAAAGAAGTTAATTTAAAAATGCGCCGACGTTCGCGTGAACGTCTCAAAAAAATTCTTCAAACCAATAAATCTACGATGTTGTCCATTGCTAATGGAAAAACGGTAAGAAAATTTATGGGTCCTGAATCAGGAGGGAAACAAGTGTTTGTAATATTAAATTAAAAATTTAACGCAAGCGGTAGCCATGTTACTACTGCATACTTTACGTATATCCTAATACTAACGTCAAGGATGAAATTACTAACGTAAATTCTTAGATTGGAGAAGGCCAAGAAAAAATGGAGAGAAAAAATATTAAAAAAAGAGAGGAAAAAAGAACTCTCACTATTATAATTACCTCGCACCAACGATTTTCTCACCCCTTGAAAAAAATTTTTTTTAGGGGGTGAGTTTTTGCCTAGAAAAAGGTAATTATATATATAGGGGGATAAATTTTTCAGCGGCGTATTGCGGAGAAAAGATTGGCGGGGTCAGGTATTTTTGTGAAAAAAATTCAAAACATCAAATTTCTAAAAGGATTTTTCCAACCAGTGCAAGAATAAAATATAGTTAACATAATTAAAAATACCGTAAGGAGGAGAACTATGCTGCTGGGTATTGGCTGTGATATAATCGAGATTAGCAGGATAAAGCATGCTGTGCAAAAAGAAGCTTTTAGAGAGCGAGTTTTTGCGCCGGCGGAAATTGCCTACTGCACCGGACGCGGGCAGCAGGCTGCGGCAAGCTTTGCCGCTCGCTTTGCCGCCAAGGAGGCGGTATTGAAAGCCTTGGGCACGGGGCTGCGCGGCGGTTCTCTGACGGAAATTGTGGTTACTAACGATGAATTGGGCAAGCCAGGGGTGACGCTGTCCGGTTACCATTTGGCTTTAGCGCGTAAGCTGGGAGTAAAAAATATACAAATTAGCATGAGCCACAGCAAAGAACTGGCCATGGCGTATGTAGTAATGGAGGATGAAAAATGAAGCTGGTTACAGGATGCGAGATGAAAGAAATAGATAAGCAGGCGGTAGAAAAATACGGCGTGCCGGATATGCTTTTGATGGACGCGGCAGCGAAGCAGGTTGCGGACGCGGTAGTCAAATTTTTAAAAGCAAAGGCTTTGTTTAAGTCCGGCGTAAGGGTTACCGTTTTTTGCGGCGGTGGCAATAACGGCGGCGACGGCTTCGGCGCTGCCCGTTGGCTGCTTGCTTACGGCGTGCAGGTAAAATTATTTTTTGTCGGCGCGGATTTGGCTAAGGTGAAGGGCTCCGCTGCTGCCGAAATGCTGATGTATACTAAAGCGGGCGGACGCATTGCCAAGCTGCAAAGCGAGGAGGAATGGCTTGCTGCAGAATTGGCGGCGGAGCGTTCGGCCGTGCTGGTAGACGCCGTTTTGGGTACCGGCTTTACGGGCGAGCTGCGCGCTGATGCTAGCAAGGCCTGCCGGTTGATGAATGCGGCGGCAAAGCCCGTCATCGCCGTGGATATTCCCAGCGGCGTCAACGCTGACGACGGCTCTGCCTGCGAGGATGCGGTGCGCGCTGATGTGACCGTTACCATGGCATTACCTAAAACGGGTCTGTGCCTGTATCCGGGCAGGGAATTGGCAGGACGCGTGCAGGTAGCGGCTATCGGAATGCCGGAAAAATTATTGGCAGAATATCCCGGTCATAAATATAGAATTACGGCGCAGATGGTGCAGGCGCTGCTGCCCTTGCGCGCTACCGACGCTCACAAGGGCGATGCGGGACGCGTGCTGATTTGTGCAGGCAGTCCGGGCTATACCGGCGCGGCGGCGCTGTGCGGACGGGCGGCAGTAAAAGCTGGCGCCGGTTTGGTTTCGCTCTTAACGCCTTTAAGCAGCCGAGAGGTTTTGGCTGTGAAGCTGACGGAGGTTATGGTGCACGGACTTTTAGAGCGGATGCCAGGCGTTTTGGGCAGCGCAGCCGTAAACGACGTGCTGCAAAGAGCTGCTAATTCCGACGTTTTGGCTGTCGGCCCCGGTTTAGGCGTATCCGACAGCACGCAGCAGGCAGTGCGCGATATTTTGCAGAAAACGGAAATTCCCGTAATTATTGACGCCGATGCCTTAACTGCGCTGAAGGATAATACGGTCATGCTGGCGAAAATGCAGGCGCCCAAAGTTTTGACGCCGCATCCCGGCGAGATGGCACGCTTAACAGGTTTATCCGTGGAGGAAATCAATAGAAATAGAATTAGCGTAGCTGCTAAATATGCTAAGGAATGGCAGGCAGTGGTATTATTAAAGGGCGCGCCTACGGTTATCGGCTGTCCTGACGGCACAATTTATGTGAACAGCACCGGCAGCAGCGCGTTGGCAACCGGCGGCAGCGGCGACGTTTTGACGGGAATTATTGCCGCTTTGGCGGCGCAGGGAATTTCCTTGCAGGAAGCTGCTGTCTGCGGCGTTTATCTGCACGGACTGGCAGGCAGCCTGGCTTGCGGCAGCGTAGGCTTGGCGGCAGGCGAAATAGCAGATTTTTTGGCAGCGGCCAGAAGTCAAACAGAAAAAGACGCTGCGGAGGCATCAGTTAATTGCACCGGCGGAGTAATCGTGTTAAAATAAAATATTAGATTATTTCAACCATTGCTGGTTAAAAATAAAATTTTGGAGAAGAGGTGGCCTTAGTGCGTAAAATATTTCTGTTAACGCTGGCAGCTTGTATGCTGTTATTTACGTCAGTGGTACAGGCAGCGCAGATAACAGATGTAAAATGGGGCGTGGACAAAAGCAATGTTCTGCGCTTAGTCGTAGATATTACCGATTCCGCAGGCTATGCTGTGGAGTGCAGCAGTTCTGCCTTAAAGCTGACAGTTAATGCCAACGCGGCGGGACACGTACCCAAAACGAAAGCTATCAGAAGCACCGTAGCGGATAAATTGCAGGTGATAGATAAAAGCAATTGTACGGAAGTGCATGTGCATTTAACTAAGCGGATAGAAAGCAGCGATTATAAATCTTTTGTTTTGAAGAAGGACCCCCAAACAGGTCGTCCCTTTAGAGTAGTAGTGGATATTTTGGCGGATAAGAAAGAGCCTGCTAAATCGGCGGCTGAGGGAACTGCTGTTACCACAAAAAATACTGTGAGCAACAAGCCCGTTGTCAGTTCCCAACCTGTGAAAAGCACTGCTGCTTCTGTAGCAAGCAAAAATAAATCTGCAACCGTTAATAAGCCTACGGTTAGTACCAAAAAGAAAACCAAAATAGCCAAGGAAGAAGGCAAAAATAATAAAAAGAATAGTGAAAAAGCGGTTGTTAATGATAAAACAACAACAAGCAAAAACAAGGAGCTGCCGGCTTTGAAAAGCAATAGTAAGTTCCGTACAGGCGGCGGCTTAAAGGGCAAAATAGTTACCCTGGACGCCGGTCATGGCGGCAGCGACCCTGGCGCAGTGGGCGCAGGCGGCACTAAAGAAAAGCACATTACGCTGGCGATTACCAAGCGCGTGCAGGAGCTTTTGGAAAAAGAAGGCGCCAAGGTGTATATGACCCGTACTACGGATGTGGACGTTTGCGGACCGAATGCCAGTGACAGGGATGAATTGCAGGCGCGTGTCAACGTGGCGGAAAAAAATAATTCTGATTTGTTTGTCAGCCTGCATATCAATTCTTCGGTGAATAAAAATGTAGGCGGTTTTTCCAGCTATTATTTCCCCAAAACAGACAACGATTTAAAAATCGCTCAAGCTATTCAGCAAAAGCTGGCTAAAAATTTTGGTGTGGATAATTTGGGCGTGCGACAGGCTAATTTTTACGTTATTAAGCGCAGCAGTATGCCTGCAACGCTGCTGGAGCTGTGCTTTATCAGCAATGCTAAAGAGGAAAAGCTGATGCAGGGCAACTGGTTCCAAAAGAAAGCGGCGCGCATGATTGTTGAGGGTATTAAGGATTATTTTGAGTAGACAACGGAGGCAGTATTATATGAAAAAAATAATTTTGCTCGTACTGCTTTTGTGTGCAGTAATTATCGGCGGCTGCGGCGAGGATAAAAAGCAACCTAACGGCGTGAACGAGGGCGCTAAGCAGGAGCAGGTTGTGCAAAAGCAAAGCTTTATCGTCTATCGTGCGGCGGCAGACGGCTCGGAAAAGCTGCTGCCGGAAAAATTTACGGTTGCTGCTAATGGTAAGGGCATTGCCGAAAATGCTTTAATTGCTTTGGTCAGCACCAAGCCTCAGGACGCGCGCATGGACGACGTAATTCCTATCGGCACCAAGGTTTTGAGTCTGCGCATTGACGATAAGGGTACGGCTTATGCGGATTTTTCCAAGGAATTGGCGAAAAAGGGACAGGGCTCCTATGGTGAAATGATGCTGTGCTACGCCATTACCAACACACTGACGGAATTTCCGCAGATTAAAAGAGTACAAATTTTGATTGAAGGCCAAAAGGTAACTACCATCAGCGGCCACATGGATGTGGAAGATCCCTTGGAAAGAAATGACAGCCTGTTAGGCAAATAGTGGAGATTTGAAGTATGGAAAAATATTTAGCATGCAGTGAGGAAACCGAAGCCTTTGGCAGGCTTTTGGGCGCTTATTTGCAAAGCGGCGACGTAATCTGTATGAGCGGCGATTTAGGCGCAGGCAAAACTCTGCTTAGCCGCGGCATTGCCACAGCCTTGGGCGTAACGGCGGCGGAGGTTACCAGTCCTACCTTTGCCATTATGAATGTGTATCAGGGCAAAAATTTGGAGATACGTCATTTTGATTTGTATCGCTTAAATCGTCCGGAGGAGCTGGAGGATATTGGCTTTGACGAATACGCCGGCGGCAGCGGCGTGACGCTGATAGAATGGGCGGAGCTTTTTCGCGAGCAGCTGCCGGAGGAATATTTGCAGATAGTTTTGCGTCATGAGGGCGGGGGCAGAAAGATTTTGCTCACGGCTCGCGGAGCGCGTTACGTAGCCTTGCTTGAGGAGGTAGAAAAAAGTTGCTGACTTTAGCTATTGATACTGCTACTAAGGTCTGCACCGTGGCTTTGTGCCGCGAGCAGGAAATTTTGGCAGAATACACAATAAATATGGGAATGACCCACTCCGAGGGACTGCTGCCCCAGCTGGAGCAGCTTTTGCAGCGCACGGGCGTGGAGAAAAAGGAAATAGGTCTGCTGGCAATTAGCATGGGGCCCGGTTCCTTCACGGGACTGCGCATTGGCCTGGCTACGGCGGAGGCAATGGCGTACAGCTGGCAGTGCTGTCTGCACGGCGTGGATACGCTCAAGGCCTTGGCGTATAATATTCCTTTGGCAGGCGTAGTTTTGTCGCCGGTTTTAGACGCGCAGAAGGGAAATTTTTATCAGGCGCTCTACGAATGGCGCGAGGGCAAGCTGGTGGAGCTGGCGCCCGTGGCTGTCGTAAATCGTCAGCAGGCTTTGGAGCGTTTGGCGCTGCAGGGAAAGACTGCGTTGCTTTTGGGCGAATGCGGCCGTTTGGCGCAGGATTTACCTGAATGGGTTAAGGAAGCGCCCGCCGCTCTGCGGATGCCCAGGGCCGGCAGCGTAGCTTTAGCGGCGTTGGCAGAATTTGACGCACAGGCGGATAAAAAAATTTTTGGCTTAGAGCCATACTATATTAGAAGATCAGAGGCAGAGGAACTGTGGGAGAAGAAACAGCAACAATAAATTTTCGCTGCATGACGGAGGACGATCTTGCCGCTGTGGTGCAAATTGAAGCCATGTCCTTTTATGATGCGTGGAACGAAAATATGCTGCGAAACGAGCTGAGAAATAACTTGACTTATTATCTAGTTATGGAGAGTAGCGGCAAGCTGATAGGCTACGCCGGTTTTTGGCTGGTGGCAGGCGAGGCGCAGATTACGCGGGTAGCTATAACAGCGGCAGAACGAGGTCAGGGCTACGGCACACGTTTAACGGCGGCGTTAATAAGCAAGGCTTGGGAGCTGGGCGCGGACGCTATTACTTTGGAAGTACGCGAAAGTAATTTGGCGGCGCAAAAGGCTTATTTAACTTGCGGTTTTGCTAACGAAGGGCTTCGTCCGCATTATTATGAGGACAACCACGAAAACGCAGTGATTATGTGGCTGTATAAAGAGCCGGGAAAAATCTGAAGAAGGTGCGCAGATGTGTGAGAAAAAGGATATTTATATATTAGGTATTGAGTCCAGCTGTGACGAAACGGCGGCTTCGGTGGTGAAAAACGGACGCGAGGTTTTAAGCAATATTATTTCCTCGCAAATTATTATTCACCGCAAATTTGGCGGCGTAGTGCCGGAAATTGCTTCGCGCAAGCATATTGAAAATATCATGCCGGTTATTGACGCCGCGCTGCGTGAGGCTGAGGTGACATTGGAAGAAATTGACGCGGTAGCTGTAACCTACGGCCCCGGCTTGGTGGGCGCGCTGCTGGTGGGACTTTCGGCGGCTAAATCGCTGGCGTGGGCTACAGGCAAAACTTTAATTGGCGTTAATCATTTAGAGGGACATGTTTTTGCCAATTTTTTGGCGGACAGCGAGCTGGAGCCGCCTTTTATGGCGCTGGTGGTCAGCGGCGGGCACACGGCTTTGTTAAAGGTTACGGGCTACAACAGCTTTGAGCTTTTAGGGCAGACCCGCGATGATGCAGCCGGTGAGGCTTTTGATAAAATTGCCCGTGTCATGGGCTTGCCCTATCCGGGCGGCCCGGAAATTGAGCGACTGGCGTTAGGCGGTAATGCCCAAGCCATGGCTTTTCCTTTGGCTAAACTGGATAAGCCTTATGAATTCAGCTTCAGCGGTTTAAAATCCGCCGTTATCAATTATCTGCACAATCAGGAGCAGGCCGGCAGAGCTGTAAATCATGCGGATGTGGCGGCATCCTTTCAAAAGGCAGTGGTGGACGCTTTAGTCAAGCAGGCGGTGCTGGCTATGCAGGCTACGGGCTACAAAAAAATTGTGTTGGCAGGTGGCGTATCGGCCAACAAAACTTTGCAGAATACTTTGGCGGCAGCCATGAAAAATATTGGCGCGCAGCTGGTACATCCAACGCCGATTTTGTGCACCGATAATGCTGTAATGATTGCCTGTCGCGGCTATTTTATGTATCAGGCTGGTATGAAAAGTCCATTGGATTTGAACGCTGTTCCGTCTTTGAAATTAGGGTAAACAGATAAGCAAACAGTGTATAACGCTGTGGATAATGTGGATAAACTTCTAAAAGTGCCTAAAAAATCCGCTATTTGAAGTGCATAAGTCTGTGGATAGAGTGGATAAATTGGGGGATTATTTGCGGAAGCCTGTGGAAAGGACAGTTTGAAGTATAAAATGGAGAACATGCTGATAAATTTAGCGGCAGAACAAAAAAATAGTTTACAAACCATGCAGGCTGTTTTAGGCTTGGCTGCGGATATGGCTCACGGTATTGTTACCATTTATTTACCCTGCGAGGATAAAAAATATCTGTATATTTTTAAGCAGGAGCAGCCGCGTACCCAGCGGGGTAATGTGCGCCCGGATTTGACGGGACGCAGAGTGCGCACGGTGGAGGAGCCCATGGTGGCGCGTGCTTTGAAAAAAAATATTTCTGTAGTGGGTAAAAGAGAATGGAGTTTAGGCGTATTCAACAGCCTAGAGGTTTTTCCGCTGCGGGATGCCCGCGGGCGTTGCTACGCCGCCATCAGCTTTGAAACTGCCGCTCCCGATAATATTATTACGCTGCAAAGCTTGGAGCTTATCTGCAATATGCAGCAAGGCTTGTTAAATAATCCCCATTACGGCAGAATGCAGCCTTCCGACGGTATTATGGTTGTCGATTCCAACAAACGCATTATTGCCGCCAACAACAGAGCCAAGCACATGTTTGACGTGATGGAAATTCCGCAATTAGTCGGCAGCCGTACTAACGACGTAGCCATTAACTGGCCGCTGGTCGGCATGGTTATGGATACGGGCACGGCGGAAAGCAAGGAATTTAATATGTGCGGACTGCTGCTGTCTATGCGGGTGCTGCCCGTAGTGCCGCGGCCCAAGGGCGGCTGTGCCGTAGTAATTTTGCAGGATATTACGGAGCTGCGCAAAAAGGATGAAGAGCTGCTGATAAAATCCGTGGTTATCAAGGAAATTCATCACCGAGTAAAAAATAATTTGCAGACCATTGCCAGCCTGCTGCGTTTGCAGGAGCGGCGCGCTCAGTGCGGCGAAACTCGTTTGGTGCTGCGGGACTGCATCAGCCGCGTCAACAGTATTGCCATTGTCCACGAATATTTATCTCAGCAGGATTCCGGACTCATTGACGTGGGCAAGGTTGCCAAAGGTATTTATCAGGCGATTATCGGCAGTATGCTGAATCCCGATTTTGTTTTGGAGGCGGAATTTCGTGCGGATGAGGTGCAGCTGGCTTCCGATAAGGCGACGAGCATTGCGCTGATTTTAAACGAGCTGCTGCAAAATGCCATTGAGCACGCCTTTGCGGAGCGCGAGCGCGGTAAACTGCAAGTAAATTTTATAGAGAACGCGGAGGGCTACACTCTGTCCATTGCGGACGACGGCGTGGGCCTGCCGCAGGATTTTAAAATTACCGGACGCAAAAGTTTGGGACTAAAAATAATCAAAACTATGGCGGAATCAGATTTGCAGGGTTCCTTTACCTTGACCAACAGGCCGGAGGGCGGTACTTTTGCAGTAGTCAAAATTCCCACAGGCAGGTGAAAAAGTATGTTGAAAAAATTAAAAATACTCTTAGCTGATGATGAAGCCATTTTGCGCTTAGACTTGCGGGAAATGCTGACGGAAGCAGGGCACGAGGTAGTTGGCGAGGCGGCTAACGGCGAGGAAGCAGTAAAGCTGGCGCGTCAGCTGCAGCCGGAATTTATTATTATGGATGTCAAAATGCCCGTGATGGACGGCTTAACCGCCGCCAAAATTATCGCGGAAGAAAATATTGCGCCGGTGCTGCTCTTGACGGCGTACAGTCAGCAGGATATTGTAGAAAAGGCTTCCGAGGCCGGCGTGATTGCTTATTTAGTCAAGCCTATTCGCGAAGAGCAGCTGTTCCCTGCCATGGAAATTGCCGCCAAGCGTTTTACGGAAGTACAAAAGCTTAATTTAGAATTGGCGCAGCTCAAGGACAGCTTGGAAACCCGCAAGCTTTTGGACAGAGCCAAGGGCATTTTAATGACTGCGCACGGCATGACCGAGCAGGAGGCCTACCGCAAAATGCAGCAGTTCAGCATGGCCAAGCGCATTTCGCTCAAAGCTCTGGCGGAGCGCATTATCGCCGCCGCTGCCAAAAAATAAAAATAAGCGTGACAGCTGCTAAAACTGTTACGCTTATTTTTTATATGAAAAGATCGCTATGTGTACTGGTTCGTGTTAAATATAAAATCAATTCGTCGTTGTTGATTTCGTAAATAAGCAACCAATCCGGTGTGATGTGACATTCCTTGCAGTCCGCATAATTGCCAATCAAAGAATGCTCGTGATATTTGGCAGGCAGCTCTTTTTTTGTTGCCAGCAGCTCGATTACTTCTTGGAGCAAATTTATATTGTAGCCTCTTTTTTTGATGCGCTTATAATCCTTTTTAAAAGATGCTTGATATTTAATCGTCAGCATCAAGCTCCTCCATTAGTTCAGCAACGGAAGTAAAACCGCGGCTCAGCCCAATACCCTTATGCGCATTTTCGATTGCTTTAGTGGTTTCCGCGTTAGGCAAAGGATTTCCCACTCTAAAAGGAATCGCTCCCTCGCGGACAGCTTGTCTGAGGAACATATTAACTGCGGTGCTTAAATTTAAACCCATACTTTCAAATAATACTTGAGCTTCTGCTTTTAAAGAAGGATCTATTTTGATATTTGTGCTAATAGTTGTCATGGCGCAAGCCTCCTTTTTCTTTCTAACTAAATTATAGCCCAAGGTAAATACTGTGTCAATATTTTAGGCATATATTGTGAAAGCTAAAAATTTGCTTTAAGCTCTAAAATATTTTCTACTTTTCAATCGTCAGTTTTGTGCTGGCGATTTTTTGTTGGTGTAAAATAATTTGCAACAAAATTGTAAAAAAAACCGGTAAAGGTCTTGCATTTTTTTCGGATATGGATATAATAATAATTGTAATTAGCACTCGGACAAAATGAGTGCTAACAAAAAGCTCTCACGCTCATAGCAAATTATAAAGAACTCGAAAGGGGTTATGAAAATGTTAAAACCATTAGCTAGTCATGTTGTTGTAGAACCTGTTGTACAAGAAGAAAAAACTGCCAGCGGCATTTTTCTGCCGGACACTGCTTCTAAAGAAAAACCGCAGCAAGGTAAGGTTATTGCCGTAGGTATCGGCAAATATACCGAAAACGGCACGTTGATTAAACCTGAAGTCAAAAAAGACGACGAAGTAGTTTTTGCAAAATACAGCGGTACTCCGATTAAGCATGAAGGCAAGGAATATTTGATTTTAGAAGAACGCGATATTCTTGCTGTGGTTAAATAATTGATTGCAAAGATAAGATAAAAGGAGCGATAAGAAATGGCTAAACAAATTCTGTTTAATGAAGAAGCTCGCCGCAGTCTGGAACGTGGCGTAAATACTCTGGCTGATGCCGTAAAAGTAACTCTTGGTCCTAAAGGCCGCAACGTAGTTTTAGAAAAGAAATTCGGCGCACCGACTATTACTAACGACGGTGTAACTATTGCCCGCGATATTGAGCTGGAAGATCCCTTCGAAAATATGGGCGCGCAATTAGTTAAAGAAGTAGCTATTAAAACTAACGATGTTGCCGGCGACGGCACCACCACCGCTACTGTTTTGGCGCAAGCTATGATTAAAGAAGGTATGCGCAATGTTGCCGCAGGCGCTAACCCCATGGTACTGAAAAAAGGTATTAAAAAAGCAGTAGACGTTTTGGTTGAAGAATTAAAAGGTATTTCCCAAAAGGTTGAGACTAAAGAAGCTAAAGCGCAGGTTGCTTCTATTTCCGCAGGCGATGAAGAAGTTGGTAAGCTGATTGCCGACGCTATGGAAAAAGTTGGCGACGACGGCGTTATTACCATCGAAGAATCCAAAACTATGGATACTTGCGTAGAAACTGTAGAAGGTATGCAGTTTGACCGCGGTTACATTTCTCCTTATATGGCAACCGACGCTGAAAAAATGGAAGCAGTGTTGAGCAATCCGTTCGTATTTATTACCGACAGAAAAATAACCATGATTCAAGATATTATGCCGGTTTTGGAAAAAGTTGTACAAAGTGGTAGCGAGCTTTTGATTATTGCCGAAGATATTGAAGGCGAAGCTTTGGCAACCTTGGTTGTAAATAAACTGCGCGGCACCTTTAAGGCCGTTGCCGTAAAAGCTCCCGGCTTTGGCGACCGTCGTAAAGCAATGCTGCAGGATATTGCTGCTTTAACCGGCGCAACTGTTATCAGCGAAGAGGTTGGCCGTAAGCTGGACAGCGCAACTGTTGCCGACCTTGGCCGTGCGGGTCAGGTTCGCGTAACTAAAGAAATGACTACTATCGTTGACGGTCAGGGCGACAAAGAAGCTATTGCTGCCCGCGTTGCACAAATCCGCGCGCAAATTCCGGAAACTACTTCTGAATTTGATAAAGAGAAATTGCAAGAACGTTTGGCTAAACTGGCCGGCGGCGTAGCGGTTATTAAAGTAGGCGCTGCTACCGAAGTTGAAATGAAAGAGAAAAAACTGCGCATTGAAGACGCTTTGAACGCAACTCGCGCAGCAGTTGCCGAAGGTATTGTTGCCGGCGGCGGTGCTGCACTCTTACAAGTACAAGCGGCTCTTGGCAAGCTGAAAGTAACCGGCGACGAAAAAACCGGCGTAGAAATTGTTAAACGCGCTATTGAAGAACCCGTTCGCCAAATCGCTTACAATGCAGGCTTGGAAGGCGCAGTAATTGTTGACTCCATTAAACGCAGTCGTAAAGGTATTGGCTTTAACGCTGCTACCGAAAAATATGTTGATATGATTGCTGAAGGTATCGTAGACCCGACTAAGGTTACCAGAAGCGCACTGCAAAATGCAGCCAGCATTGCTGCTATGGTTCTCACCACTGAATCCATCGTAGCCGACAAACCGGCTAAGGAAGGCGCTGCTCCGGCAATGCCTCCTATGGGCGGCGGTATGCCCGGCATGATGTAATCGGCATCTAGCTAAAAATTCCTAAATAAAATTAGGCTCACTGTTTCGCGTGGAACAGTGAGCCTTTATAATTTTAAGCATTATTCAAGTTTAGATAAACATATATTGCACTAAAAGCATATAAAAAATAGTGCCTGCGGTACATAAAACAGCCGGAGTCCACGCCTTCTGGAGCCTTAGTTGTGCAGTTGGTAGCGAAAGATTCGTCGCACATACCAAAAATAAGATAATATTTTTCAAGCATGGAAAGGCCGTAAAAAAGATGGCGCGAGTTAATCATTAAGGTCATGAAAAAGCAGTACAAGGGATTAAAAGGACTTAGGAGCATCGTTACCAGCACAAATTCCATAGAGCCGGCAAAAACCAGCGCGCTAGTGAAAAAGGGATACCAAAAGGAAAATCCCTTACTGCACATATAAAAGCCATAGGAAAGTCCTAAAAAAAGAAAGGCTGCGCAGATTGGCAGTGTCAGCGGAAAAGCAGCTTTAAAGGCCGCAACGTATTTATTCATAATTTTTTCCTACATAAAATTAGAGTGTGATGTAAAAAATATTATAATATCATCGGCTGCTTAAGTCAAACACAGCAGATGAAAATTTAGCTGTCGGGCAAATCTAACCTAGGGTATTGAGCAAGCGCAGACAAAATGTTATAATACTATTCATGATTAAATTTATAACAAGAAAGGTTGAATTACATGCTGATACATAAAATGCGCCTTGACGAGAATATGGCTGTGCTGGATGTCAACAGCGGCGCAGTCCATTTGGTGGACAATGTTATTTATGATTTGTTAGATTATTATAAAGGCGGCAACGATGAAGAGGCCGTTGCTGCTTTAAAGCATAAATACAGCGAGGAAGATTTGCGCGACGCTTTGGCAGAACTGCACGGCTTGCAGGACGAGGGACTGCTTTTCAGTCCGTCCTTTGAGGTGCCGCCAACCTTCGCGGAAAAGCCTATTGTAAAATCTCTGTGCCTTTTGGTAACGCACGACTGTAATTTGCGCTGCGGCTATTGCTTTGCCGACAGCGGTTCCTTTGGCGGCTGTCGTCAGCTGATGAGTAAGGAAACTGCGGAAAAGGCCGTAGAATTTGCTATTCAAGGCAGCATGAAGCGCCATAATCTGGAATTAGATTTGTTTGGCGGCGAGCCGCTGATGAACTGGCCCGTGGTAGTGCATATTGTTAATTATGTGCGCCGCCGCGAGCAGGAAACCGGCAAAAATATTAAGCTGACCTTGACTACTAACGGCACGCTTTTAAATGATGAAAACATTAAATTTTTGAACGATAACCGCGTGATGCTTGTTTTGAGCCTGGATGGCAAAAAGGAAACTCACGACGCTATGCGTCCGTTCCCCAACAAAAGCGGCAGCTATGACGCCGCTGTGCGCGGCTTTAAAAAGGTTATTGACAGCCGCGAAGGCAAAAATTATTATCTGCGCGGAACCTATACTCATTTCAGCACGCATTTCTGCGAGGATGTGCTGGATATGACTAAGGTTGGCAAGGAAATCAGCGTGGAGCCGGTTGTAGGCATTGACGACCCTTGGGTGCTGACCGACGAAGATCTGCCAGTTATTTTTGAAGAATACGATAAACTGGCGCGCGTTTATTTAGCAAGACGCCGCAACGGCGATCCTTTTGACTTTTTTCATTTTAATGTGGCGCTGGACAACGGTCCCTGCGTGGCAAAGCGTTTGGCCGGCTGCGGCGCGGGTCACGAATATTTTGCCGTGACCGCCGACGGCGATATTTATCCCTGCCACCAATTTGTCGGTCGCGAAAAATATAAGCTGGGCACTCTTGATACCGGCGTAGTAAAGCCGGAGCTGGTACAAAAATTTCGCCACACACATGTTATGACTAAGCCCGAATGCCGCGAATGCTGGGCGCGCTTCTTCTGCAGCGGCGGCTGTCACGCTAACGCCGATTTGATTAACGGCGATATTTCCAAGCCTTACGAATATGGCTGCAAGCTGCAAAGAAAACGTTTGGAAAATGCTATTTTGGTGCAGGCAGTTTTGTCTGCGGAAGCGCAGCAGGGCGAGGACTTGCGTCCTCATATCAATAATTTTACTTACGAAAAATAATTTAATTTTTAAATTTTTTTTGCCGGATGCTGCCGGGCGAGGTGCTTGTGATGCGCAGAATAAAATTGATTTTGCAGATGCTGGCAGCCTTTGTCATTGCCGTTTTTGCGTACAATATTTTTTATGAGCCTTATCAGGACAGCGTGCGCGCTGCTGTCAAGCAGGGTCTGCCGCAAATTTTGCAGACGCAGAGTGAAAAAGTAAATGTTAATTCTGTGCCCGAGGGCAAACTGCGTATTACGGTTTTGGATATTGGTCAGGGCGACGCAATTTTGCTGCAGGACGGCAAGCGCAACGTGCTGATTGACGTGGGCGACAACCGCAAGGATGATTTTGGCAGCGGCGGCAGAGCAGCTTTGGAAAAAGCTTTGGCCAAGGCGGGCGTGGGCGCTGACGGCAGCATTGAAACTGTCATTGTCACTCATTATCACGGCGACCATATGGGCAATATCAAATGGCTGGCGGGAAAATATAAGGTAAAAAATATTTACGATAACGCCATGCCCAACGAAAAAAATCAAATTGCCGTGTGGCTCAATCGGGAGCTGCGCGCAGGGCACTATCACAACCGCGTTTTAAAGGCGGGCGATACGGTACAGCTGGGCAAAAATTATTATTTAGAAGTGCTGGCGCCGGGAGATTTTCTTAACGCCAAAACTTTAAAAAATCTTAACAACACCAGCCTAGTGATGAAGATGCATTACGGAAACTTTACCATGCTTTTTACAGGCGATGCGGAAGCGCCCGTGGAGGACGCGCTGCAGCAGAAATATGGCGATAGACTGCGCGCTGATGTGCTTAAGGTTGGACATCATGGCAGCAGAACTTCTTCGATTTATAAATTTATCAGCAAGGTTAAAGCAAAATACGCTTTGATAAGCTGCGGTAATTTTGCCGTTTATCATCATCCTAATAAAAATGTTGTGGGCAGTTTGCAGCATTTGGGCGCTAGAGTTTTCACCACCTTTGACCACGGAAATTTAACTGTGGTTACGGATGGCAAAAATTTTTCGGTGAGCACAGAAAAATAAAAGCAAAAAGAATAGGTCATTGTTAACTAGGCTACGTAAGCTTTGTTAGCAATGACCTTTTTTACATTCTCGTGCCGTTAGTAAGGCAGATACGTTCGGCTTTGGCTTCTGCCAGCTGACCTTGATTTATCATGCCGTATTTGTGCATAGCGCTTAAAACCAGCTGCTGACGTTTTTTGCACTCCTGCGGATTTTCCAACGGATTTAAAGCCGTGGGCGCGTAGGGAAGCGAGGCGATGACGGCGGCTTCGGCTAAAGTTAAAGCAGAAGGAGCTTTGTCAAAATATGTTTTTGCCGCTTGCTGTATGCCGTTAGCTCCGGCGCCGAAATAAGTGGTATTTAAATATAATTCTAAAATTTCATCCTTGGTATAATTTTCCTCCAACATTAAAGAAAGCACCGCTTCTTCAATTTTGCGCTCCATGCTTTGCTCGTGGGTGAGAAAAACATTTTTTACAAACTGCTGGGTGATGGTACTGCCGCCCTGTACTACTTCACCGGCGCTGATATTTACCAAAAGAGCGCGCAGTACGCCGTCCACGGCAATTGCGCCGTGATTATAAAATTCGTGGTCTTCAATAGCAATTAAAGCGCGGGGAATATCCTGGCTCATAGCTTTTAAAGGCGTCCACCGGGGGCTTTGACGGATGGGGTCGATAACCTCCTCCATATTAAAGGCCAAATAAAATTTCTGTACGGGCGAGGGCCACGTTTCTTTTGGCGGCAGCAGGCTGGTAAAAATTGCCATAGCCGCAGATTTTTCATGTTTATTTATTTTTTCTTCCCGCTTTTGCGTGGGCGCAGTTGGCACAGGCTTGTCAATGAAAGTATCGTAACCGACCATACCGGCGAAAATAAGCAGAGCCATAATAATTATTTTTAACATAAATTTACCTCTTTCGTTTATTCTGCTTTTATTGTAGCAAGAAAGCGGCTTTTTTGCAAAGTAAAGTGAAAAAAAGCTAGGAAAATTTGTGGTAACGTAGTAAAATAGATAATGTAAAATGGCTTATTATTTTTAATTTAAGCAGAAAATATTATTGCTGAGACACTTGCAAGGTTATGCAACTTAGCTGTATAATTATTATTAACCAAGGGGGATTTTATTATGTTGATGAATGACAATCAAGTACAAACCTTAGTAGAGGCTTTACCTTATCTTAGCAAATTCAAAAATAAGACTATCGTGGTAAAATATGGCGGCAACGCTATGATGAATGAAGAACTGAAAAATAAAGTGCTGCAAGATATTGTTTTTCTGCAATGCGCAGGCATGCGACCTGTTGTAGTTCACGGCGGCGGTCCGGAAATTACCCGCATGCTGATGCAGGCCGGCAAAAAAAGCGAATTTGTCAGCGGCTTGCGCGTAACCGACGCAGAATCCGTGGGCATTGCCGAAATGGCTTTGGTTGGCAAAATCAATACCGATTTGGTATCTCGTTTGAATACTTTGGGCGGCAAAGCTGTGGGATTAAACGGTAAAGATTCCAACCTTATTCAAGCTAAAAAGCATTTGGCTGACGTTTACGAAAACGGTGAAGTTAATTTAGTAGATATTGGTTATGTTGGCAATGTGGAAAAAATTAATACCGAGCTGATTGACGTACTGCTGGACGGCGGCTTTATTCCTGTAATCGCTCCCACCGGCGTAGGTGCGCAGGGTGAAACCTATAACATTAATGCCGACAGCGTTGCCGGGGAAATTGCCGGTGCTTTGAGAGCGGAAAAGCTTTTGGTACTCACTGACGTGCGCGGCATTTATGCCGATTACCGCGACGAAAACAGCTTTCTGTCTACCTTAACTTTTGAAAAAGCGCAGGAGCTGATTATCCGCGGCAAAATTGACGGCGGTATGATTCCTAAAGTTCGTGCCTGCATTACTGCTTTAAGCGGCGGCGCTAAAAAGACCCATATCATTGATGGCCGTACAGAGCATACAATTCTCATGGAAATTTTCAGCGACAGGGGCGTTGGCACCGAAGTAGTTAAAGAAATTAGATAAGCTAAAGCAGCTTAATTATTAAGCGGCGCAATGCTGTCGGCACTGTGCCGCCTTTTTAGTAACAAAATTTTGGCGGCTGCTACATGAGCCGCTGTAAAAAATGAGGGATAAAAATGGGTTTAAAAAATAAGGACTTACTCAGCATTCACGACCTTACCGTAGGTGAGGTTGCCACAATTTTAGATGTAGCAAAAAAATTAAAGCGTAAACAAAAAAACGGCGAGCCGCATCAATATTTAAAGGGCAAAACCTTGGCTATGCTGTTCTCCAAAGCTTCTACCCGTACTAGAACTTCTTTTGAGGTTGGCTTTTGGCAGTTAGGCGGACATCCGATTTATTTAAGCGATTCTGCTTCGCAAATCGGCCGCGGCGAGCCTATCCGCGATACCGCACGCGTGCTTTCCCGCATGGTGGACGGTATTATGATTCGTACCTTTTCCCACGATTCTGTGGTGGAGCTGGCTAAATATGCAACGGTGCCGGTTATTAACGGCTTGACCGATTTGCTGCATCCCTGTCAGGCTTTGACGGATATGTTCACCATTCAAGAAAAAATGGCGGTGCTCAAAGGCCGTAAGCTGGTTTATGTTGGCGACGGCAATAATATGGCGCACTCCTTGATGTACGCCTGCGCCAAGGTGGGCATGAATATGGTTTGCGCCAGCCCCCAAGGCTATCAGCCTGATCCGGAGGTTTTGGCTGAAGCGCAGGAGGATGCCGCGCAAACGGGCTGCACTATTACTGTGGAAGAAGATTTGTTTAAGGCTGCTCAAGGCGCCGACGTGCTTTACACCGATGTATGGACCAGCATGGGCGAAGAAGCTGAAAGAGAAGTGCGCTTTAAGGCTCTGCATAATTATCAAATCAATCAAGCGCTGCTGGATGTGGCGCGTCCGGAATGTATCGTGCTGCACTGCCTGCCGGCTCACCGTGGGGAAGAAATTACCGAGGATGTGCTGGAAGGACCGCATTCTGTTGTTTTTGATGAAGCAGAAAACCGTCTGCATGTGCAAAAAGCAATTATGGCTCTCTTAATGAGCGACGAAGCGCTGTAAGTAAGAAAAATTTTGTATACATGATTAAAAACACTTGAATTATGCATAAAAAAGGATTATAATACAAGAAGTTTGTAAGAATATACATTAAAATTCTATATTATGCAATTCTAGGAGGCTTTTAAAATGAAAAAAGAAGATATTAAAAAGGTAGTTTTGGCTTACTCCGGTGGCCTTGATACTTCCGTAATTATTCCTTGGCTGAAAGAAAACTATAACAACTGCGAAGTTATCGCTGCCTGCGCCGATTTGGGTCAGGGTGACGAGTTGGATCCGGTGCATGACAAGGCTATCAACACCGGCGCCAGCAAATGCTATATTTTAGATTTAAAAGAAGAATTTATTAAAGATTATGTATGGCCCACTGTGAAAGCAGGCGCTGTGTACGAAAAAAAATATCTGCTGGGTACTTCCTTTGCTCGTCCGCTGATTGCTAAAAAATTAGTAGAAATTGCTGAAGCAGAAGGCGCTGACGCTATCGCTCACGGTGCTACCGGTAAAGGCAACGACCAAGTTCGTTTTGAGCTGTCTATTAAAGCTTTGAATCCTGATTTGGCAATTATCGCTCCTTGGCGTGAATGGGAGCTGCGTTCCCGCGACCAAGAAATTGACTACGCTGCTGCGCACAATATTCCTATTCCCGTATCCCATGACCATGACTACTCTATGGACCGCAATATGTGGCATTTGTCTCACGAAGGCTCTGATTTGGAAGATCCGTGGAATGCTCCTAAAGACGAGCTGTTTATTGTAACCAACATTCCGGAAAAAGCTCCCGACAAACCGGAATATGTTGAACTGGAATATGTGGAAGGCGTTCCCGTTTCTGTAAACGGCGAAAAGCTGAGCCCCGCTAAATTAGTAGAAAAATTAAATGAAATTGGTATTCGCAATGCTGTTGGTATTACCGATATGGTTGAAGACCGTTTGGTTGGCATGAAATCCCGCGGCGTTTATGAAAATCCTGCCGGTGCTATTATTTACTACGGCCATAACGATTTGGAAAATCTGTGCCTGGATCGTGCAACTCAATCCTTTAAACAACAGGTATCCATCCGTTATTCCGAGCTGGTATATGACGGCATGTGGTTCAGTCCGCTGCGCGAAGCTTTGGACGGCTTTGTCAACGAAACCCAAAAAACCGTTACCGGTACCGTGCGTATGAAATTGTATAAAGGCAATATTTATAGCGCCGGCGTAAAATCCCCGTACTCCTTGTACAGCCAAGAATATGTAACCTTTGGCGAGGACGAAGTTTACAACCAGGCTGACGCAACCGGCTTTATCAATCTGTTTGGTCTGCCTTTGGCTGTTCGCGCAATGATGAAGAAAGGCACTTTGAAATAATGGCTAAGCTATGGGGCGGTCGTTTTAGTAAAAATACTAACGAATTGGTGGACGCATTTAATGCGTCCATTGATTTTGATAAGCGTTTATATCATGAGGATATTCGCGGCAGTATAGCTCATGCGCGGATGCTTGCTGCACGCGGTATTATTCCGGCAGAAGACGGGGAAAAAATTATTGCCGGATTAAAAAATATTCTTGCTGATATTGAGGCCGGTAAATTTGAATTCAGCGTTGCTTTGGAAGATATTCACATGAATGTGGAAGCGCGTCTGACCGAGCGTATCGGCAGCGCGGGCGCTCGTCTGCACACTGCGCGTAGCCGTAACGACCAAGTAGCGCTGGATATGCACATGTATATGAAGCGCGAGGTAACGGAAATTGCCGAGCTGCTGCTGCGCTTTGAAGAAGCACTGTTGAGCGTGGCTAAAAAACATGAAAAAACCTTAATGCCGGGTTATACACATTTGCAGCGTGCGCAGCCGATTACCTTTGCCCATCATCTGTTGGCGTATTTTAACATGCTGCAGCGCGATTTCCGCCGCCTGCTGGGCGTATGGGAAGGTGCGGACATGATGCCCTTGGGCGCCGGAGCTATTGCCGGTACTACTTTTCCTATTGACCGCTTTATGGTTGCGGAGGAGCTGAATTTTAATACGGTTTATCCTAACAGCATGGACGCTGTCAGCGACCGCGATTATATTATCGAATTTTTATCCTTTGCTTCTACGCTTATGATGCACATGAGCCGTTTGAGCGAAGAAATCTGTTTGTGGAGCAGCACGGAATTTGGCTTTGTGGAGCTGGATGACGGCTTTGCCACCGGTTCTTCTATGATGCCGCAGAAAAAAAATCCGGATATTTCCGAGCTGGTGCGCGGCAAAACCGGTCGCGTTTACGGGCATTTAATGGCTATGCTGACCACCGCTAAGGGGCTGCCCTTGACCTACAACAAGGATTTGCAGGAGGATAAGGAAGGCTTCTTTGACGCGATTGATACGGTGAAATTTACTTTGGCTGTGTATCGCGATATGATTTTGACTATGACGGTGAACGTGGATAAAATGGCGCAGGCTGTGGCACACGATTTTTCCAACGCTACCGATTTGGCAGATTATTTGGTACGCAAGGGTCTGCCCTTCCGCCAAGCTCATGAAGTAGTGGGCAAATGCGTGGCTTACGCTATCGCTCAGAATAAATTCCTGTCGGAAATTTCCGTTGCCGAATATAAACAGTTCTCCGATTTGTTCGAGAGCGATTTACTGCTAACTTTAGACCCGGAAAACTGCGTAGAAGCACGTCGTTCCTATGGCGGTCCGGCTTTCTCGGAAAACGAGAAGCAATTTGCTTTAGGCGACAAGGTTTTGGCGGCGCAGAACGCTAAGCTGGCAGAGCTGAAAGCTAAGATTTAGGTTTAGCGATAAGACTTAATTTTAGCCGCATACAAATTTATAAGTTTTAACGCTCCGGCGTACTGTAAAATCAGTGCGCCGGGGCGTTTTTGTTTTTATTCCTAGCATGTTTCGCTCTATGAACGACTACTTATATATGTGAAAAGTAAAATAGCTGTTCTTCGGAACCGCTTTCAGACTGTCGAAAAAGGTAGCCGAGAGGCGGCCTTTTTCGATACCATTAAATAGGGTGATAAAAATGTTGGTAAAAGAACAAAATGAGCGTAATATCCTT
>CAJKLD010000035.1 GCA_905200645.1 uncultured Phascolarctobacterium sp.
TGCCGGAGGTTTATCTTGCCCGCGTGCGTGACGAGGATTTGACAGCAAGCGGCGCTTTAATAGTAGGCGGCGAGGTAGCGGTTTATTCCAAACAGGATATTGAAAATATCGGTGCTATCCGCGCGGACGGCAGCGTAGATTTGCACGGCAACAGCATTATCAATAAAGGCAGGGTAGAAGGCGAAAACGTTAATATTAAGGCTGATGAAGCAATAAGCAACAGCGGCAGCATCCGCGCCAAGGTGGACGCTATATTGCAGGGCAAAAATATTACCAACGCAGCGACAACGGAAGCAAGCACGTATAAAGAATTAAACCAAAACAAAATTACCGGCACGGGCAGCATTACAGCCGGAAACAATCTAAGCTTAGCAGCAGAAGAAAATATTGCGAACAGAGGCGGCGTACTAGCGGCAGACAAGGAGCTTAATTTGAAAGCCGGTAAAAATATTGACATCACCACAGTAGCCAACGAAAAGCATGTTGCCGTAGCCTATGGCAGTTCCTCTGCGGAAATCCACAGCGTAGAAAACCGGCAGAGCGTGCTGGCAGGCGAAAATATAACAATTAACGCCGGTGAAAATGTGAGCGTCAGCGGCGGTGTATTAAGTGCTGCCAAAAATGCGGAAATAAACGCAGACGGCGACGTAGATATTACGGCAGTAAAAGACCTTTACAGCGAAGAAAGCGAGGTAGGCCACCGCGGCGGCAGCAATTACTACCACGACCGAACAGTGGATGAAACGGTAAAAGGCACCAATATTGCCGCCGGAGAAAATATTACAGTCAATAGCGCAAATGATATCAACATAAAAGGCAGCAATGTAACCAGCGAAGCAGGAAAAGCCGCGCTGAACGCCGAAAACAATGTTAATATCCAAAACGAAAGCGAATACCATGAGCGCTTACATGGAAAGCACGAAAAGGTAAGCGGCGTTTTGAGCAGCAAAACCACGGATGTTTATGACTACAGCAGTCAGAATACAGTTGTAGGCAGCAATATATCCGCAAACGAGGTAGATATTATGAGCGGCGCAGATACGAATATTACGGGCAGCAACGTAGTAGCAGATAAGGATGTCAACATGCAAGCAGACGGCAGCCTGAACGTAGAAAGCGCGGAGCAGACCGGCGCAAGCGAATACATTAAATCCGTTAAAAAGAGCGGACTGTTAAGCGGCGGCGGTTTAGGTTTTACCATTGGCAGGGAAAAACAAAAAGACCAATACGCAAACCAAAACAGCGAGCAAGTAGGCAGCACCATTGGCAGCATAGAGGGAAGCGTTAAGATGCAGTCTGATAAAGACGTTAATATTAAAGGCAGCGACGTTATCGCTAAAGAAAATATTGAGATTGTCGGACAAAATGTAAATCTCGAAAATACGGACAGCGTTTATAACGCGCAGGAGAAGCACGAATTTGAACGCAGCGGGCTTAGTGTGTCCGTAGGCGGAAATGTTATAGACAAGGTCAACGAAGCGGTAAATCATGTAGAGCGTGCAACGCAAGTAGAGGATAAACGTCTTGCGGCACTGCATGGCTACGAAGCTTATGATACTATAAATAAAAATATTGGTAAGCTGGAAGATACAGCAAAAGACCCGACGCATAATCTTTCCCTTAACGTAAGCATTGGTACAACCAGGAGTAAGAGCGAAAGCAGCAGTACAACGGTTGTTGCCAATGAAAGCAATGTTAAGGCTAAAGGCGACGTTAATATTACCTCTACGGAAAAAGACATTAACATCAAAGGTAGTAACGTAGAGGGTGAAAACGTAAGCTTAAACGCAAAAGAAAACCTTAATATTACTGCGTCCGAAAATACGAATATAACAAAGGAAAATTCCAAATCCAGCAGCGCCAGTGTAGGCGTGGGCTTTGACCTGGCAACAGGCAGCGTAAACAGCATTAGTATAAGCGGCAGCAAGGCTAAAGGAGAGGTAGACGCCAACAGCACGACCTACAACGAAAGCACTGTTAAAGCGGATAAAAATTTGGACTTCGCCAGCGGTAAGGACACTAATATTAAAGGCGGCACGCTAAGCGGTGAAAGGGTAACCGGCAATGTAGGCGGCGATTTGAATATTGAAAGTAAGCAGGACAGCAACATCTATGAAGAAAAGAATACCTCTGCCGGAATTGGTATAGGCATTTCTGTAACCGGAGAAGATATTCCCAACAAGACCGGCGTATTTGGCAGCGTCGGCAGGAGCGAAATCGACAGCAAATATGACAGCGTAACGGAGCAGAGCGGCATTTATGCGGGCAAGGAAGGCTTTGATATTTATGTCGAAAACAATACCGACCTTAAAGGCGGCATAATTGCCAGTGAAGCAGAAGCGGACAAAAACAAAATCTCTACCGGCACGCTGACATTTGAAGATATTCACAACAAGGCTGAATATGAAGCCGGAAGCGTAGGCGCGAATGTTAATATCAATAACGGCGCTGAATATAACGAAAAAGGCGTAACACCTAATATTGGTATGCCTGCAAGCGGTGACGCTGAAAGTACAACGAAGGCAACTATCTCCGAGGGCGAAATTGAAATTCGTGATAAGGACAAGCAAAAACAGGATATTTCTAGCTTGAACCGTGATACGCAGAATAGTTTGAATAAGCTTGGAGAAATCTTTGATAAAACAAAGGTTGAAGAACGTCAAGAACTGGCGGGATTATTTGGTGAAGTAGCCTTTAAGCAAATTCACTATATGAATGGTACTGCTGAGCAGAAAGCATTGTACCACGCGTTAGTAGGCGGCATTATGAGCAAGCTTACCAGTGGAAATTTCTTAGCAGGCGCAAGTGCAGCAGCAATTAACAAGCTTGTTATTAAAGAAATAGAAAAAATTGCCGGTAAAGACCCTGCAATGATGCAATGGCTTAGTGCTGCTTTAGGTGGAGTAATTTCCGAACTGGTATCTAAAAATGCAGAAGCAGGTGCTGGTGCGGCATCTAGCGGAACAAAGAACAATGATTTGGATCAGGAGTTGGCTACCGAACTTGGTCATATACCAAAAACAGAAACAGAGGTTTTGGATGGAGCTGAGCAAAATTTAGATAATAAGTATGAGATTACAGCGGAAGATTTAAGTAATGCTATTTTTGGAAACACACTAACAACTGCTGGAGATAAATCGTTAGAAGCTATCTTGTCTAAAGATTTTCCTGACTATATTAAAATAGAATCTTATCCAGGAAGTAATAATGCTTTTAAAATTTACTACAATAGCGGCGGAAAAATGGTATCGTCCGTATTACAAAAAGTTCCAATAGCATCTGGAGGTTCTCTGTTAATAAAACTAAGTAATGATTATATTGATAAAAATGATGTTGATTGGGGAAAAGAAATTAGTAAATTTAGTGTTAATGAAAGTACTGGATATGCAGTAGGAAAAATGATAGCTGGTCCTACAGGAATAGCAGTTGGAATAATTTTAGGAGGTGTTGTTGAAACATCAGTAGACAAATTATGGAATAGAATAGAGTCTTTCAAAAATGGAGGTGTTCCTCTTGATTGATGACTTAATAGTAATATTTGGATATATATTAGGATTAATGCTAATGCTATTATTTGAATATAAAGTCGTTCCTAAGATAGGAAATACTCCTAATGAAAAAAATTTTTTTTATAAAAGATTTAAGTTTGCACAACTTGTAGTTTTGTTTAGAATATTATATTTAATTTATGTATTTTTAAAAAAAATTTTTTAAACAGAGCGGCATTTATGCAGGCAAGGAAGGTTTTGATATTTATGTCGAAAACAACACCGACCTTAAAGGCGGCATAATTGCCAGCGAAGCAGAAGCAGACAAAAACAAAATCTCTACCGGCACATTAACTTATGAAGATGTTCACATATTATGAATACGGCTATCGTAATTTCTGATAGTGTATTAGAAAAAGGAATAGGTATAAAAAGTCCTACCGGAAAATTTAATGTAGTAATTGCTATTTATGATGACTCGAAAAAATACAGTGGTACGGATTTCGGTATTGCTGTCGCAAGTGATATTACAGGGTATTTTGCTGGCAATATGGCAGCAGGAGCTCTAGGAGGTGTTACTGCTGCAGAGACAGCAAATAATAACCCTATATTGGTAGTATATGGTACATATGTTGGTGTTAATACACTGGGTGGAATATTCGGCGATTCATTTAGTAAAGTATTAAAAGAAAATTTAGCTGACACTGATACGCAGAAAGGAATTAGATAATGAATAATATGTGTATTAATGTTATGGGTATATTGTTTTGCATAGTTATAATTAAAATATATATCAATAATTTACAAAGAAAATATTTTTACGATAAACAATACTTTTTTCCTTTTACTAGTGGCTTATGTTTATTCCTATTCTTTATGATTGGTAGTTTACTTGATTTTAATGGATACATTAAATTTATTATATATTTTTTCCCTCTTTGGATAATAAGTCCGACTCTTTTACTCTATGGATTACGTAGACTGATGATTTTAAAAATAAAAGAGGAAGAATATAATGACACTGTAGTAAAAAAATTTAATATTATAAATAGTAGGATGAAAACATTATATTGTTTATGTTTTTTGTCAGTAGCTCTTTTTATTTTTGTAATTGTTGATAGTAGATTGAAATTTTAACTACTTAATATTGTCAGTGAACAGTAAGTAGTACACACAAGGCGATTATATTATCACGGAGCGAAGATTAGAGATTTTAGACAGCAAGAGCTTAAAAGCATAGAAATCGAGCAATGTTTGAGCGCAGCGAGTTTTGCGAGATTTAGTGATGTTTTTGCTAGAAGCTGGCGTAAAAAAAGCGAGCTGAGCGAGTGCTAATATATCGCCTTGTCAAATTTTCCAACGTATGAGCGATTCTTCATGTCACGAAACGCGACTCGAAACAAATGTTTGCTTTAGAAATTTACGACTGTAATTTTTTTACAGTCGTTTTTTTATTGGCAAATTTTTATAAAAGTATAGTTTGTAACAGTTTTGGTAAATTTCTATAAAGCATGACAAAATTATCATAAAATTCTTTCACATCAGAAAATAAAGCATTATCATAATATTGTCGACAAATATAGACGGGCCCGTCTTAATATGGCAAGCGTGACTTTAGTCATACTTTGCCCGAAAGGATGGGTCAAAATGAAAACTAAACAAAGTCAACAATCAATCTATGTTTTTCGCTTAACACCAAAAGAAGTAAGAAGTTTGGTAAGAGCAGCACAAAAATTCGACCAAAGTGCAATCGACAGGCTGTGCAAGGCGTTTGAGCCTTTGATTTACAAGGAGGCGTATAGAAAGAATATTGTTAAAGCATTGGGAGTTGACGCGCTTAACACTGCGTGGGAGATTTTTTTGGAATATATTTATAATTATCGGCGTAAAAGCTTTAAAGAGCTGCCTGTGCTTTTAAAAATAAATCTACACTACGCAATGAACCATAAGGCCTTTCGTAACATATCGCTAGCAGTAGATGCCAGTTTGGATGCCGTGGATGAAAACGGACACAAGCTTATTGAAATAAGTGACCGTAATTTGTGTATCAGTAATTTAGAAAATAAAAAGCTGGTAGAAAATTTATTGGCTAAGCTTTCAACAAAGCAGAAAAATGTAATTATAGCCACTATTATTAACGGCTATACGCTGGAAGAATATGCTAAATGTAAGGGAATAAAATACTCTGCGGCTTATCGTTTACGTCAACGGGCATTAGATATTTTACGTTTGGAGCTGGAGCAGTAACTTAGATATAGAGCTTTAATATTCTAAATCTAAAATCGAAGCTTGTAGTATTAGCATACTATTTTACTATATCAGTAAATATATACTAAGAACAAGGATGAATTTACTAACGTAAATTCTTGGATTTGAGGGGGCGAAGAAAAAAGGAAAGAAAAAATTTTAAAAAGAGAGGAAAAAAGAAGTCCTATTTACAATAAGGAGATTTTTGCCCAAAATCTTTACATCAAAAGAAAAAAATAAAATTTTTTTCAAAACCATGTAAAGAAATCGGCCTTTTTTCGCCTTATTGTAAATAGAGGGGCAAATAAAAAACGCGCCGCCGACCTCGAAAATTTGAGCGGCGCAGGCAAAGGAGCTGAAAATTATGTTGATTATTGAACCTAAACAGTTGACCTTGCGGGAGCTGCACAATTTAGCGGCGGCTGCCAAGGGGAAAGTTGCAAGATTGTATCTGCACTGGACTGCCGGGCGGTACGCGCAAATTTTTGACGATTACCATTTGAACGTGGACGCGGACGGCGAGTTTTACCAAACATGTAAGGCGCTGGACGAAACAAAATCGCACACCTGGCGGCGCAATACGGGCAGCGTAGGAATTGCGCTGTGCTGTGCGTTAGGAGCGCAGTGCGGCGCGGACGGCGTGCCGATTTATCCTCAAGGCTACGCGCCTACGCGGGAGCAGATTGATAGATTGGCCATGATGATTGCGATTTTGTGCATTGTGCTGGCGATTCCGCTGGACGCGGAGCATGTGGCGACGCACTGCGAGGTGGCAGCTGTGGATGGCTACGGCATTGGCAGCGGCGACCCTGAACTGCGTTGGGATTTGTCGTATCTGCCGGATAAGGACGGCAGGATGCGACCGGGCGGGGAGCTGCTGCGGGAGCTGGCGCAAGGATACGCCGAGCGATTGCGAAAGCTCGACTTTAAATAAAGTTGGCAAAAGTAAGGGTTTGGCGTTGTTGTTTGTTCGGCGTACCGGAGTTACGCCAGCGTTTGTTATTCAACTTCTTTTGTTGCCAAAAGAAGTTGCAAGAAAAGCACGCGCTTTTGGAAGCGCGGGAAACAACGGCTTTTTGCCTCGCCGCAAAAAGCCTGGCAAAAAGGGCTTTACCATATTCCCATTTTTAAAGTTCGTGGTTCCAGGTCATTTTGGCTCGCGGTGCGAAGCTTTGGCGGTCTACCGCAAAGTGAATTGTACGCTGGCGCGCTACCATAATCATTATTGCTGTGGTTGTTTGTTTTGCGAATTGACGTTATCAAGCCGAAGCCAGTGGGACTTACTGCCTGCAATTAAAGGCTCTTTTTGCATACTTTTTACCCTAAAGGGCACGCGTCTTGCCCTAAGAAAAAGTATGATATATAAGTCGCTCGTGCGCTTGCACGTCTGACGTAAAAATATATAAATCTGAAAGGAGGTGAATACAAGGCGCTGGCGTGCCGCCTGCACGCCTAACGTAAAAATATGTAAACCTGAAAGGAGGTGAAAGCATGGCAGCAGAAAAAACTTTGATTTATCGCTCCGTAAGCTTGGAAGTGCCTTACAGCACTGACGGCGAGGGCAATCCCGTCTGCGTAAACCGCAGCGTGGGCAAAGTAAATCCCGAAGCTACCGACGACGTGCTGTACGAAGCAGTGACCAAGCTGGCTACGCTGATGGACAAGCAGCCCAACAAAATCATCATCAGCGAAAAGCATGAGCTGGCAGAAAGCCTGTAAACTACATATCCGAGTAGACGTAAAGCGGAAATTTTCAAGCTTGTTTAGGCTTAGCGAAAGGAGGTGAAAAATATGGCAAATGCCAAGGATTTAGATTCCAAAACCTTGGAGCTGGTGTTCCGCACCAAGCTGGGCAGAACTAAGACGCTGGTGATTTACGACCAACGCGACGACGCTTCTGCCGAGGAGTGCCAGGCAGTGGCGCAGTATTTCGTGGACAACAACATTCTGCTGTTGTCCAACGTTGCGGACGAAATCGCGGAGTTCGTGGAAGCAAGATTCCACACCTGCGAATACGTTCCTGCGGTGTAACCGCCGCGTAGAGCGTGAAAACTAAATAAGGCGGCGTCCTTGCTTACGCCGCCTTTTACCAATAAAATACAGCGGCGATATATTATCACTCGTTCAACGCGTTTTTTGACGTTCACTGCGGGCGGAAGCATAACGAAATCTCGCAAAACTCGCTTACACTCAAACATTGCTCGATTTCTATGCTTCCATGCCCTCATTCACTAAAAAACGCTATCTTCACTTAGTGATAATATAATCGCCTTGCCTACTTTTGTTGCTAAAAGCTATGCGCAATGGTGAGTATTTTTGGTGTAGGCAAGTAAAAAATGCACGCTAAATGCACAATTCACTTTGCGGCAGACCGCCAAAGCTTTGCATTGCGAGCCGCAATTACCTGGAACTACGAACTCAAAAGCAGTAGCCTAAATCAAGAATGTCTAACAAATGGGGTATTAAAAGCCCTTTTGCTAAGCTTTTCCGGCACGGACATTGCGCCCCTTGCGGGTGAAAGCGATAGTTTGCCGCGATTTTCAAAATCGCGTGCTTTTCTTGCAACTTCTTTTGGCAACAAAAGAAGTTGAATTAAATGAACGCAGACGTTCGCGCGAACGTCTACCCTAAAAATTTATAAACCCGAAAGGAGGTACTGCATGGAATACGACAAATTATTAGTCGCGGCAGCGAACTACGGCTTCCCCATGATTGTGAGCTGCTACTTGCTCATTCGCATGGAAACGAAAATGGAAAAGCTGGCGAACAATATCGAAGCGTTGACCCGCGTGCTGGCGAAGAAAGTTTAAAAATGTAGGTAAAAAGGTGTAAACAGGTATAAAAAAAGAAGGTGGCAACATGCAATTACAGCTTTTTCAAAACGAACAATTTAAAATCCGCATGATAGATGCGGACGGCGCGCCTTGGTTTGTAGGGCGCGACGTAGCGGAAATTTTAGGCTACAAAAACTCTCGCGCGGCGTTAATAACCCATGTGGATGAGGACGACCGTTTTTTAGCGGAAGTCACCACGGATAAAGGCGTGCGCAGCACAGTCGCCATAAACGAAGCAGGCGTGTACGCCCTCATTTTAACCAGCAAGCTGCCTGCCGCCCGCGATTTTAAACACTGGCTCTGCCGCGAGGTTATCCCCTGTATTCGTCAGCACGGCGCGTATCTGACGGACGCGAAATTGGCAAGCGTGCAGAATAATTCCGAAGCTATGCGCCAGCTGACGGCAACCCTCGCCGAAGAAAGGCAAAAGCATTTGGAAGCGCGTCAGCTTTTGAGCGCTAAGGATGATTTAATTCAGCGCAAAAATGCTTATTTTGAACGCAACAAGCCGCGCATTGAATTTGCCAAGGCTGTTTTTGAAAACCGCACGGCGATTTTGGTTGGCGAAATGGCAAAACTTCTGGCGCAGAACGGCATTGATATCGGTCAAAACCGCTTTTTTGAGTGGCTGCGGGAAAACGGCTACTTGCAGCGCAAGGAAGGCAACATGTGGAATATGCCTTATCAAAAATGTATCGACGCAGGAATTTTTTTCATTAAAGAAAGCACCAATATTTCGCCTAAAGATGGCACCATGATTATAACCCGCACGCCCATGATCACCGGCAAAGGTCAGCGTTATTTTATCAGCAAATTTTTGCAGACCAAGGATGAAGAAGCGCTGGCGGCACTTTCGGAAGAAGAACTTAAACTGGCGGCGGAGAAAGAAGATTTTGCGGAGCAGGCAGCGAGCGCCTTGCCCAAATCAGACGAGCAGAAAAATATTACGGAGTTGGAAGAATTGGAGGACATCAATGAAATGGAAGAAAATAACTTTGGAGAAAGTGCTGGGGCTGCTCAAGCTGTGGCAGGCGGCGAAGCAGCTGTTGAACTGGAAGCAATCGACGTCGCCTAAGCAAACGCCTAGTGCCCGGGGCGAGCCTAAGCGGCAGGAAAAATGAAAATCTGCAATGCGCCATAAAGTGTCAAAAAAAAAACACATCTTCTTGGTATACTAACTTTGACCTCCAAAGAAGGGGAGTATATAATTAAAAGAAAAAGATAAATGAGGGATGCCCTATGATGAAGTTTTTCAAAAACAATAAGTACATTATTCTGGCCTGCACTATTCTTTTGGCAGGCAGCTATGGCGGTTACAGATATTATCAAAGCACACAACAAACAGAAAGCGTGGTTAGATTAGGCCAGGTTACTAAAGGTAATTTGGCGGAAACGGTTTCTGCTACCGGCGCTTTGTCGGCGTTGGATAATGTAGATATCAGCTCTAAAATTACCGGACGCATCGTAGAAGTATTGGTAAAAGAAAATCAGCATGTTACTGCCGGTGACGTGCTTGTACGTTTAGATGATACCGCTTTGCGCGCTACTTTAAAGCAAATGGAAGCCAAGCTTGTGAATGCACAGCTTACCTATAACCGTGATTTGGAGCTGCTGAACCGCGGTGCTATCAGCCAATCTGCTTTTGACACCGCCTATGCCGATTATCTGGTGGCGAAAAGCGTGTATGATAAAGCGGTTTCCGACGTTGACGATACGGTTATCACCACGCCCATCAGCGGCTATATTATCGGTAAGCCTACGCCCGTAGGTCAAACCATCAGCTCCGGTATCAGCACGCCTCAGGTAATTATGTCCGTGGCTACGCTGGATAATATGGAAATTGAAACCTTGGTTGATGAATCGGACATCGGCCGCATTCAAGAGGGACAAAAGGTTAACTTTACCGTGGACGCATTTCCCGACGAAACCTTTACGGGCGTTGTGCGGCTGCTGTCCAAAAAAGCCGTTACCGAAAACAACGTAATTTATTACAATGTGTATGTAACCGTCGACAACGCCAAGGGCAAGCTTCTGCCGACCATGACCGCCAGAGCGGAATTTATTATTGAAGAAGCCAACAATGTAACTATGGTTCCCCTTAACTGCGTTTACAGCGAGGGCAAACGCAGTTACGTAAAGGTATATAACGAAAAAACCAAGGAATCCCGCGACGTAGACGTAACTCTTGGCTTGAGCAACGACAACGACGTAGTAGTGACCGGCGCCGATTTACAGCCGGGCGAAAAGCTGCTGGTGAAAAAAGCCGTAGCTAAGCAGACCAGTACGAGAATGGGACCGCCCATGCACTAAGGAGGCGGCAACAATGGCAACAGTTATCCAATTAAAGGATATAATGAAAACCTACGTGATGGGCGACAGCATTGTGCACGCCCTGGACCACGTGAACGTAACCATAGAATTTGGTGAATTTACTTCCATTATGGGGCCGTCGGGCAGCGGCAAATCCACTATGATGAATATTCTCGGCTGTCTGGATAGGCCAACCAGCGGCGAATATTTTCTTGATGGTAAAGAAATTGCGGGTTATAACGACGATGAGCTGGCACATACCCGCAACGCCAAAATAGGCTTTGTTTTTCAAAATTTTAATTTGCTTTCTAAGCTTACGGCGCAGGCTAATGTGGCTCTGCCCTTAATCTACGCCGGTGTGGATGAAGAAGAACGCATGGAAAGGGCAAAAAAGGCCTTGCAGGCCGTAGGCTTGGGCGAGCGGTTAGAGCACAAGCCCATGGAAATGAGCGGCGGCCAGCGTCAGCGCGTGGCTATTGCCAGAGCGCTTATCAACGACCCGGCGATTATTATGGCGGACGAACCTACAGGTAATTTGGACACTAAATCCAGTTACGAAATTATGGATATTTTTAAGGCTATGAACGACAGCGGTAAAACTGTGGTCATGGTAACCCACGAGCCGGATATTGCCCAGCAGACGAAGCGCATTTTAGTTATGCGCGATGGTAAATTGGTCAGCGACGAAAGAAGGTGAGCAGCATGCTGAACGAATCAATCAAAATGGCTTTGGAAGGCATGGTTTCCAACAAGCTGCGCACTTTTTTGACATTGTTGGGAATTATTATCGGCGTCGGCGCGGTTATTGCTATGGTCAGCCTGGGTTTTGGTATGAAAGAAAATATCAAAAATAATATTTCTAAGCTGGGCAGCAATCTTTTGGTAATTACCTCCGGCGGCAGAACATCCAGCGGCGCAAGACTGGCGGCAGGCGAGGGAGCTAAGCTGACCTTTGAGGACGGCGAGGCTATTTTAAAGCAAGTAGACGGCGTTGCCCGCATGAGCGCCAGTGTAAATAGAAGTTATCAGCTGGTAGCAGGCAACCAAAACTGGACCAGCCGCGTAGAAGGCACTACTCCCAGTAATTTTGAAATTCAAAGCTTGGAGGTAGAAGAAGGCCGCATTTTTCGCAATAACGATTTAGCCGGACGCAGTAGAGTAGCCGTTATCGGTAAAACCGTAGCCGACAGCCTGTTCCCCGACGGCGAGGCTGTAGGTCAGCTCATGCGTATCAATAAAGCGCCGTTTCAGGTAATTGGTGTTTTGAAAAGCAAGGGTCAGAGCGGCATGGGGCAGGATCAGGACGACGTGGTGTATATTCCTTTGACTACGGCGCAGAACCGCATGATGGGTATAACTTATGTGCAGCGCGTAACCTTGCAGGCAGAAAACGAGAACATTATTAACGACGTGCAGGCGGAGGCAGAACAGGTTTTGCGCACACGGCACAAAATTAAAGACGGCGATTACGACGATTTTACCGTGCGTAATATGGCGGCCATTATGGATACCATGATGGAAACTGCCAACAGTATTACTATGCTGTTAGGCTGCATTGCCGCCATTTCGCTTTTGGTCGGCGGCATTGGTATTATGAACATTATGCTGGTTTCCGTGACGGAGCGCACGCGCGAAATTGGTATCCGCAAAGCTTTAGGTGCTACCTATAACAATATTTTGCTGCAATTTTTAATTGAAGCAATGGTTATCGGCATTGTGGGCGGCACACTGGGCGTAGTTTTAGGCGTAAGCGCCTCCTTTGCTATCAGCCGGTTTGCCGGATGGAATACAGTAATTTCTGTGTGGGCGATTGTGATTGCCGTAATTTTCTCCGTGGGTATCGGTCTGTTCTTTGGCATTTATCCCGCAAGGAAAGCGGCGCTTTTAGACCCTATTGACGCTTTGCGCTATGAATAAGCGCCCAAATATAGTATAATAAAATTAAGCAGAAGAAAGACAGTGGCTTCGCGCTGCTGTCTTTTTGCGCAAGTAACGGCGAAAAGGCAGGTCGTTAAGGTGGCAAAAAAAAATTATCTTAAAAACATACAGCCGACACCCCAAAATAAACAGCGCAAGCCTGCCTCTTGGCGTGATTATTGGCAGGCGCTTGCTGCTTTTTTGCGCAGGCCCAAAACTATTTTTGATTTGAAGGATCGTAGCCGCTTTGTTTTACTGCTGCTGCTTATAATTATTCTTTTGCAAAAGGTTGTAGAATATCTAAGCAATTGATATAATAATATGATAAGGTTATTGTAAGCGGATAGCTTTTAAGGGAGGATAGCAGTGACTGGTAAGCGTTTGGGAATTTTGGGCGGAACCTTTGACCCCATTCATCTTGGACATCTGCGTATGGCGGAGGCTGTGCATGAGCGCATGTTACTGGAACGGATTATTTTTATTCCTGCCTTTGTGCCGCCTCACAAGCTGGGGATGGATTTTGCTCCGGCGGCGGACAGATTTGCTATGACAAAGCTGGCTGTGGCAGATAAACCGTATTTTTCCGTATCGGATATGGAGCTGCGCCGCAGCGGCATTTCTTATACCATTGATACTGTGCGTCAGCTGCGCGCAGTATATAAAAATGAAGAGCTGTATTTTATTATCGGCGCGGATAGTGTGGCGCAGCTGCATACTTGGCATTATATTGAAGAAATGCTGGAGCTTGTGCTGTTTGTAGCCGCCGGGCGTCCTGGTTATGAAGGTGTAATGGAAGAAGTTGCGATGCGTTTAGGTCAAAAAGCCAAGGAACGTATTATTCTTTTAGATACTCCGGAATACGATATTTCTTCAACGGAGATACGCTCCCGCATTCGTACAGGCGGCAGTCTAAAGGGCATGGTGCCTAGCAAAGTAGAAAAATATATTTATCAGCATCATTTGTATCAAAAGCAGGAGATGGCAACAAAATGATGAATTTAGAAGTTATGCAGAATTTGCTTAAAGAATCTATTCCCGGCAAACGTTATAAGCATTCGGTGAACGTTTATGAAACGGCTCTAAAATTAGCCGAGGCGCATGGATTGCCGCCGGAAAAAATTGCCGTTGCCGCTTTGCTGCACGACTGCGGTCGCGAGGTTGCCGCTAAAGAAAGCGTGGCGAAAGCGCGGGAGCTGGGGCTGCCTGTAGATAAGATAGAAATGCAGCAGCCAATTTTGCTGCACGCTAAATTAGGCGTATATAATGCCATGCACAAATATGGCGTGGCCGACCAAGAGATTTTAGACGGAATTTTATACCACACTACCGGCATTGACGGTATGAGCGTTTTGGCCAAAGTAGTTTATTTGGCGGATATGATTGAACCGGGACGCGATTTTCCCGGCGTAGACGAGCTGCGCAAATTGGCGCGTAAGGATTTGGATAAGGCTATGCTGCTGGCTTACAGCAATACTATCCGTTATCTTTTGGACGGCGGACTGCTTATTCATCCTCACTGCATCAGCGGCTATAACGAACTTATTTTAGCCGGAAAAGAAAAATAAAATTTTGCTGTTAGTTATAGGAGTTTTAGATGGAAGATTTGCAAAATGACCGACAGGAGCCTCATCGCCGCAAAAGACGTAAGCTGCGTTGGGGCAGACTGATAATTGTATTGTTGGTGTTAGGCTTGTTTGTAGCAGGCTTGTTTTGGGGCAGCGTATGGCTTTACGACCATATTATCAGCCCGCCGCAGAATAATATTGCTGCGGCCGATGAAAATATCCGCAAAAATGAAAAGCTTAACGAGCGCATCAACGTTTTGCTTTTGGGCATTGACGACGGCGACAGTGAAGCGGCAGAATCGGAGCCTAAGCGTACCGACGCTATTATTCTTTTAAGTTTTGACCCGAAGCAGAATCAGGTATCGGTGCTGTCCATTCCCCGCGATACTAAGGTTATTCTGCCGGGACATAAGGACCCGGATAAAATCAATGCGGCCTTTGCCTATGGCGGCGCGGTTATGGCCAAGCAGACGGTAGCTAATCTGCTGCGCGTACCCATTCATTATTACTGCCTGGCCGATTGGCGCGGCTTTATTGATGTGGTAAACTTAATTGGCGGCGTAGATATTTATGTTGATAAGGATATGTATTACGAAGACCCGTACGCCAATTTAGTAATAGATATTAAGCATGGCTATCAGCACATGGATGGCGAAACAGCCGGTAAATATGTGCGCTTCCGCAAGGACGAGCTGGGAGACATTGGCCGCGTGCAGCGTCAGCAAAAATTTTTGAAGGCGGCAGCGGAGCAAATGTTTTCTGTGCAGAACGTAACCAAAATCAGCAGTCTTTTAGCCACGCTGGATAAGTACATTCAAACAGATTTGAATACCTTGACCATGCTGAAAGCGGCTAACAGCTTTAAGTTTTTTGGTGATGACAAAATGCGCAGCTGTATGCTGTACGGTAAATTTGACGACCAAAGCGGCATCAGCTATTGGTACGCAGATGAAGAAGCTGTAAACAAATCTTTGGAGGAGCTGGGTATTCCTCATATTAAAAAGCAAGAGGAAACAACTCCGGCAGAAGACGGGCAAGAACAGCAGGAGCATTTGCAGCCTAAAGAAATACAATGAGCTTGCTGAAAATAGTCAAAAGAAATGAAAAGTGATTGCAATTAGAGGAGGATATTTAATGGATACTAAAGTTTTAGCTAACAAAATTGCGGCAGCGGCCAGCGACAAAAAGGCTAAGGATATTTTGCTGCTGAACATGGAGGGCTTGTCCCCTGTTACCGATTATTATGTGATTTGCAGCGCAGGCAACAGCACCTTAGTAAAAACTATTGCCGATAATATTGAAGATAAGCTGGGTGAAGAAGGCGTGTTCCCCAATCATAAAGAAGGTTATGCCGATGCCCGTTGGGTGCTTTTGGATTATGGCGACGTAGTTGCCCACGTGTTTTTAGAAGAAGAGCGCGATTTCTACAATTTAGAGCAGTTGTGGGCAGACGCTCCGTCCGAAGCTTTTGTGGAGAATGAAGATGCTGAATAATAAAAGACCGGTAAAAAGCAGCTGTCATAAGCAGGTAGCTGTGCAGAATAATACTAAATACCGTCCCGGAGACGTGGTTGCTTTAAAGGTAGCGCGTCTTGGAGAAATGGGCGCTTTCCTTGACGGCGGCACCGGCAATACGGACGACGATATTTTGCTGCATAAATTGCAGCAAACGGCGGAGGTCAAGGAAGGCGACGAGGTTAAGGTATATTTATATCTTGACCCCGCTAAGCGCTTGACCGCCAGCATGAAGCTGCCCAAAATGCGCGAAGGACAGCTGGGTTATGTGCGCGTTTTAAGCGTTACCCGTGATGGCGGCTTTGTGGATATTGGCGCGGAGCGCGGCGTATTTTTGCCATACAGCCAAATGCGCGGCCATGTAAGCGAAGGCCAGCTGGTGTGGGTAAAGCTGTATCGCGATAAAAGCGGCCGTCAGGCTGTAACCATGCGCGTAGAAGAAGATATGCAGCGCGCCTCTAAGCCTGCGGAAGGACTTAAGGTAGGCGATAAGGTAACAGGTACCATTTATAATATTCTACCCGAAGGCTTTTTTGTTTTCACTACGCAGCGCTTTATTGCCTTTCTGCACCGCAGCGAGGTTCCCGGCGGACGTTTAGATTTTGGCCAGCAAATTACAGGCCGCGTAATTTATCTTCGCGAGGACGGGCGTTTGAATATTTCCCTGCGCCTGCAAAAAGAAAATGCGCTGATTGCGGACGCCCAGGATATTTATGATTATCTGCTGAAGCGCGGCGGCAGTATGCCCTATTGCGACAGTACGCCGCTGGAAATTATTAAGCAAAAATTTGGCATTAGTAAGGCAGCCTTTAAGCGCGCGCTGGGGCATCTCATGAAAGAGGGCAAGGTGCGTCAGGAAGACGGCTGGACATATTTGGCAGAAACAAAAAAATAAAAAAATTTCGACTTGCAGGCTACTCGTTTAGGGAGTAGCCTTGCTTTTTGGAGGGGTTATGGATATTATAAATTTGCTTTTAGCCGGAGGTATAGTGTTTTTAGGCTCGTTTTTTGCTACTATTTCCGGCTTTGGTTTTGCTTTGGTGGCAACGCCGCTGCTGGCCATGCTGATGCCGCTGAAATGGGTGATAGTTTTTTTACTGGTGCTGACGATTGTGCTGCGTTCGTTAACTATGCTTAGGGTGTGGGGGCAGTTTGAGCGGAGCACTGTGCTGGTAACTTCCCTTGGCTGCTTTATTGGCTTGATTCCGGGCAGTATCTTGCTGCGCAGAATTTCTGTGAGCAGCTTGCAGATTTTTCTTGGCGTGGTACTTTTAATCGCTACTTTGCTAATGAGTATGCAGTACACGATAAAAATAAAAAATAAAACCTGCGGCAGATTGGGAGCAGGCATATTAAGCGGCTTTTTTGGCGCATGTACCAGCGTAGGCGGACCGCCGCTGGCCCTGTATTTTCTTAACGAAAATACGGAAAAGACTTTAATGCGCGCTAACATGATTTGGATTTTTGGCGTGACCGGCTTTTTATCGCTGTTTGTTAATTATTTTGTCGGCAATATTGCCGCGGTGGGCGACTGGTCGTATATTTATGCTATGATACCGGCTACATTGGCAGGTATTTTGGCAGGCGAACGCTTAGTTTTTAGGCTTAATCAGCAATTATTCCGCCGTTTGTCGCTGCTGATTGTTTTGGCGGGAGCGGTTATGATGCTGTTTAACGGCGTGCGCGGAATGTAAGCGGCTGCTTAAAAAAATTAAAACGAAAATTTAAAACGAGTTGCTTTTTCAATTACAAGGATTTTGACGGCTGGCAGTGTATAAGGACTGCCAGTCGTTTTTTTATGCAAGAGTACACAAGCTTTTACGAATTGGCAAGACTGGCTGCGCAGCAGCTGTCAGGCTAATGCCGAAGTAAAATAGAAAAAATATATTAAAATTTCTAATTTTCTTCAAAAGTTTTTCTAATAAGTCTTGCAGGGGGGTACAAATGTGCTATAATGTACCCAAAGCAAGGTGCGGACATGAGAGATTGCCTATCAGGGGTGGTAGGTTTTTTATCCGCAGCGAGACGAACTCTTCCTTGCGCAAAGGATGTGGGCTGGATGCCTACCGGCTCCTTCCTTTTTCTTTGGTGAAAACTCTGGATGTCACGCGGGCCTTCAAGCCATGCTAACATCTATCCGACGTCCGGAGTTTTTGTCAAGGCTTTGCTGACGCACCCCAAAATATGAAGGCTGCACCCCTGCTAAAAATTTTTCTCAGCAATAAAATTTGTTTATAAAGCTTCCGAATAAGGCAAAAACCGGGCACGATACTAGAGGAAACAAGGCAACTCGCAGTGGGCAGGCCGGGCGGAAACCCTAAAGGAAGTTTTGTAAAAATATAATTTCCTAAAGGAGGAAAACATAATGAAAAAATCCTTAGTACTCGCAATGGCAATGGCTCTTGGCGTAACCGCCAGCGCTTATGCTGCAAATCCGTTCTCTGATGTTCCTGCCGGCCACTGGGCATATGACAGCATTTCCAAATTGGCTGCTGCCGGCGTAATCGAAGGCTATGGCGACGCTACCTTCGGCGGCGACAAACTGATGACCCGTTATGAAATGGCTCAAATTGTTGCTAAAGCAATGGCAAAAGGCGCTAACGTAGACAAACTGGCTGCAGAATTTGCAGACGAACTGGATAACCTGGGCGTTCGCGTAGCTAACTTAGAGAAAAAAGCTGACAACGTGAAAATTACCGGTCAAATCCGTGCTCACTATCGTGATATGGACAACAGCAAATCCGTTTCTAAGATTCGTACCCGTTTGTTCCTGAAAGGCGCTGTAAACGAAGATTGGACCTACACTGCTCGTATTCAAAACGAACAAACCATTACTGGTAAAGAAGATAAAGATAAAGATGTTAACCCCAACGCTGGCGATGATGAGACCAAACTGAACTGGGCTTATGTAACTGGTAAGGTTGGCGGCATTGCAGTTAACGCTGGTCGTCAAGACTTTAAACTGCATGGCGGTTCCGTTGTCGATGCAACTTTCGACGGCATCAGCGCTTCCTATGGCAAAGACGTTAAACTGACCGGTTATGTTGGCAAAGCTGCTAACTTCACTAACGCTTCTGACGACCGTATGTATGCAGTTGACCTGTCTACTAAACTGGGCGTAGTTGACGTTTATGGAACCTACTACAATATTGATGCAGAAGAAGGTGCCGTTGCTGACAGCAAATATCCTGCACTGGATCAAGAAATTTATGTGTTGGGCGCTTCCGCTAAAGTTGCTAAAGATTTGAAGCTGTCCGCTGAATGGCTGCATGGCAAATCCGATTGGGATGACTACGAAGGCGACAAAGACGGTTATGTAATTGGTTTGGCTTATAGAGGCGCTAAAGCTGCTACTGTTGGTTCTTGGGGATTGTATGCTAACTACTTTGACCAACCGCAAGCAACCTATGTAAAACACACCATCACTGGTTACACTGATTTGCCGCAATTCTTTGGTAATATTGAGAATGACTTCTCTGATGGTTTCAAAGGCTTCGAAGTTGGCGCTAACTATACCTTAGCTAAAAACATTGTAGCCGGCGTTAAATACTATGATTTGGAAGGCCGCGAAGGTGATCTCGACGTTAAGACTTTGTGGTCTGAAGTAATCTTCACTTTCTAATTTTACTTAGAAACACGACTTTACAATCACAAATAAAATGGGACTGTTTCGGCAGTCCCATTTTTGATTAGAGAAATAAGTTTAGACTATTCAGTCAGAAGCACTTTTTGTAAATAATTTTAAATGCAAGGAGGTTGAACAATATGAAAAAAATCTATCGTTATTTATTGCTTGCTGTTTTGTCTTTGTGCTTGAGCGTTCCCGCTTTGGGTGCGGAGGCTGCCAGTGTGGCGCTGCTGCCCTTAATCAATAATGTGCAGGGCGACGAAATTGCTAATCAGGTTTTCTACAAAAGCGCTATTGGCGCCATCAATGCGCAAAAGGGCTTTGTGCTTGTGGAAAACGATAATTTGACTGCTGTTATTGACGCTAACAAAAATGGCACTAATGTTCCCGGTGAAGCGCAATTAGCAAAAATCGCCAAAGAAGGCAAGGTCGATATTGTTATCGCTATGCAGATTGACGAGCTGGAGGATAATCCGGTATTTCCGTCAGGCGAACGCTATGTTAAATTAACTATGGATGGCAAGGCTGTTGCCTATAATGCGTTGACTGGCAAATATTATGAGCACCGCATTTACAGCGATAAAGAGATTGACGAAACCTTGACCAGCCGTTGGGATTGGGTACACGAAGAATGGGGCTATGCTGTACGCCGCGAAATTAACCGTATTTTAAATGTAAAAAAGGTTATGCTTGACGCTCCTAGAATGAGCAAGCTGTAATTATTGGTAAAATGTTAGTGAAAGAAAAAGGACTGCC
>CAJKLD010000036.1 GCA_905200645.1 uncultured Phascolarctobacterium sp.
GATACTCCCCTATAAAAATGGCTATTTATCAACTGTTTGTTGTGACATAGCCTTAATTTTTTACCGCCTAAGATATTTGCTGACCTGCTCTACATATCCATCTTTAGCACGCATTTCTGGTCTGCAGGCAACTACAATCTTACATACGCTACCTGTTCTTGTTATATATTCTGCTGTTGCTTCAACAAAAATATCGTTTTTATTTTTACCACTCACCTTATTGCATCCTATAAATATTACGTTGTTGAATATCTTACCAAAAGGCATAAACCAATCGCTACCGGTAAGAAAAAGAATATGTGTTGGCTGAAAATATTCAATTTCCTCTTGCAGAAGCTTAATACAAATATTTTCTTGCAAATTCTGCAATTTTGCAGATGGATTGCCTCCTAAACGCGGAGAAATTTTATAAAGATTTGACCAACAAATATTTTCAAACCATCTTTCATTCCAATCAGTACGCCTACCATATAAATTTTCCCAAATTTCTTTTGTATCGCACCAAAAACGAGATCTTAAAAGATTATATGGATTATCGATAACAGTCTTATCATCCTCAACGCCTAAATTAGTTACTCCACGTTCATCTGTTGCAATCCATTCAAAACGATCCTTACCATATTTTAGAACTTGAGGTTGATTTGTCAAATTCGCCAAAGAAGCATTGACAAATTCTTCTTTGCTACCATCTTTGCCGGTATACTCCTTCCAACCGTTTACGGCACGCCCAACGAGCATCATACGAAAAGCTTTACCTGTAATGTCTTTAGCTGTTGCATAACGAAATCCCTGCATAGCAGTAAACGACGCACATTCTTCCTTCTCCAAAACAGCAGCCCGTTGAATTATAGCAAAAAGTTCAGCATATATATTTCTTAATTTTTCCATTTTTCTCCTCATATCATGCAATATGATCAACTAAGTAAATTATATCATAGTAGTATCGAAAGTAAAATGCTGACTCTTTATTTTACTCATACCTTTTTACAACCAAAAACTGCTGCCAAGTAAAAACCTGACAGCAGCAAAATTGAAGTTGAAATTTTTATTTTTCAGCAGTTTTTTTCGCAGGACTAATTAGAGCGACCACAAAATAAGTCACAATGCACACTACCCATTCCAAATAAATTACATTGGGGAAAATCCTGATAGCCGGATAAACCTGCCACAGAATAATAGTTAAAAGTCCTGTCAGCAGTGTCCAAAAGCCTGCGGCTTTGGAAGTATAATGGGGAAAGAACAGCGCTACAAACACAATCATAGTGAAAGCAGCCGTCAAAGCAAGGCCAATCATAATGGTTCCCAAAATACTGGAAACGGTCATAGCCAGTCCCAAGGTCAAAATGCCGCTGATCATTACGCACATGCGGGTTACGAACAGCTGACGCTTTTCATCACAATCAGGATTGATAAAGCGTTTATAAATATCGCTGGAGAACAAGGTGCCGGCGCTCAACAACAAGTTGCAGGCAGTAGATACGTCAGCAGCCCACAGAGCAGCTAAGGTTATACCGGCCAGTATGGGCTGCAAGCCGACAATAACCTGCGGCAGAGCCAGCGCAGCCTGCGCATCCGGAAACATAGCCTTAGCAACAATACCCAAAAAGGCAGCCAAAACGCCTACGGGAAGCATGATAATACCGCCCCAGACAAAGCCCTTTTTCGCCGTTTCTGCATCCTTAGCACCCAAGGAAATCTGCAAAATACTTTGCAGGGATAAGTTTACCGTAATCAAGGTTAAGCACCAGCTGGCTATGGTAACGGGCCCTACGCCGTCAATAAAGCTGAACCAAGGCACGTTGCTTGGCAATGCGGCCGCCAAGTTATCCATACTGCCAATTTTATTGAACTGAATAACGGTAGCTATCAAAATACCTACATAAATCAACACGATGTTCAAAACATTGGACAGAGATGCAGACCACATGCCACCGATAAAGGTAATGCCGATAAAGGTAATGGCGCTGACAATCATACCGGTTTTAAAATCAAAAATATCCGGCAGAATAGCGTGCAGAATACTGCCGCCGGCAATGTACTGCAAAGAAATAATTACCAGCTGAATAACAATTTGGCACAATACACCAAGAATTACTGCATTAGTACCATGATGGCGTTCAATCAGCTCCGTGATGGTGGTAATGTTTTGTTCACGATATTTTTTCGCCATGAACAAACCCATTGCAATAGCGCCCAGCGCCCAAGCAATAGTGTACCAACCGGCGCTAAGGCCAACGCGGAAAGCCTGTTCGGATACGCCGATAGTAGATGCACCGCCAACGGCCAAACCAATAATAGTTACGCAAATCAAGGGTGCGGACAGTTTACGTCCGGCAAGAGCATAGTTTTCATTGTTGCCCTCACTACGTTTTTTGGCATACCAAGAGATACCAAACAGAGCAGCAATATACAATATTAAGATGACAAGAGAAACAGGCACAAAAAATCCTCCTTTTTTACACAATACATGCCTGTCAAAGTATATGCAACGCCGCACTAGCGGTCGCCTATACGCCGCCCCATGCCAGCCTAATCGTGCAGGCTTCAACAAGATATATTTATAGATATCGACTAAATTATATACCATAAAAAAAAGTACGTCAATTAGTCAACTCGCTTTTATCTTTTATAAAAAAGCATTGACAAAGCACAAATCAACGGATATAATATCTATGTTGTCGGCCTCATAGCTCAGCTGGATAGAGCGTTTGACTACGAATCAAAAGGTCGCAGGTTCGAGTCCTGCTGAGGTCACCAAACTGAAAACGAAGCTCATACTTCTATGTATGGGCTTTTTTATTTATATATTTATACATCGAACAAAAACACCATATTGCATATTCGCTCCAGAATATTCTTCTGGATTTCAGACCATTCTATGCCCCTATTTCACTTAACTAGATACGTTGTTTTTGAGTACGTCTTCTAAATAAATTAACCCCTTCTTCCCTTGAAAAGAGAGAAACACGGTTTTTTCTACAGTCTGAACACCAAATTGTGTTATTATTAAGTGACCAAACAAAAACAAATACACAATGGAGGTGTTCTCTTTTATTTCTCGTTTTTCCTACAAAAACTTGACGCTAGCATTAGGAAATACCCTTTTTACTCTACATTAATTAAAACTCAAAGCAAAGAAGGCATATATAATGATATTTTTTACAATGATTCTTTTAGGCATGCTACTGGGCTTCGCTGGTGCCGGAGGCGCAGGCCTGACCATAACTCTGTTAACGGTTGGCTTTGATGTGCCTATACATACCGCTTTAGCCGTCGCTTTATCCGCCATGAGCTTTACCATGCTGTCCGGTACAATAAGTCATTTTCGCGAAGGTGACGTAAAGCTCCATATTGGTATAACAATAGGCTGCTTTGGTATACTAGGAGCCGCCGCCGGTGCACAAGTAAGCAATATAATGCCTACCAAAACATTAACGACGGGAACTGCGGCTATGCTGCTGTTATCTACAGCATTTCTCTATATTGTACTTTTTCGTCAGGAAAAACTGCAAAGCTTTATCAATAAGCATGCTGTAAAAGCTACCGGCCTAAAATTTTACATTTACTCTATGTGCATCGGAACAATTACGGGCTTTTTATCAGGAGCTTTCGGTATAGGCGCTACCGTATTTATTCAAATAAGCCTGATTCTTTTCTTGGGGCTTTCTCTCTATCATGCTATTGGCACAACAATGCTGATAATCTTACCGATTGCTTTTTCCGGCGGCTTTAGCTATCTGCTAAACGGTCATTTAGATATAATAATCTTTTTACAAACTATCTGCGGTTTAACTATTGGCAGCTATGTTGGAGCCAAATTGACACGAATGGCATCTAAAAATGTACTACGCTATATAGTGATTTCTATGCCTACCATCGGCGGGCTATTATTGCTGTTCAAAAATTAGATCCTTTTTTAAATTGTGCTTAACTTAAAACTATATAAAACAGCTAACCCCTGAATAGTAATATACTCCTTACTTACCTAAAGCGTAGAAGTATATTACTATTCAGGGGTTATTTTACGTAAAGAAAAATTTAGGTTATGTCCAATTATTTACCGGTTCTGCCGCGTTTGGTAAAAGGAATACCTTTAGCGCACAAAGGGCAGGTATCCGGATCAAAAGTTTCTACATTCAAATGCAGCAAAGCTTCGGTACGAACGCCAAAATCTACTTTACCGCCGCTGCGGTCAACCAATAGACCAACGCCCACCAATTCGCCGCCATGATCCTTAACAACTTCCATAACCTCTTTAACGCTGCCGCCGGTAGTAACAATATCCTCTACTACCAATACGCGAGTGCCTGCCGGAATTTGGAAGCCGCGGCGCAGAGTCATTTTGCCGTTTTCACGTTCGGTAAAAATAGCACGGGTGCCCAGTGCCTTACCAACCTCATGGGACAAAAGAATGCCGCCGGTTACCGGGCCAACAACCAGTTCCACATTATCATTTGCATAACGGCGGGCAATTTCCTGGCACAAACGCTCGGTATATTTAGGGTGCTGGAGCACGTTAAATTTTTCTACATACATAGGGCTGTGCAGCCCGCTGGTCAGCAAAAAATGACCATGGAGCACTGCTTCGGTTTCCTCTAACATTTTAAGAACATCTTTTTCTTCTAATACGGACATTATTAATTCTCCCTTCTACTCTACCTCTGGCAGCCGCTTAAAGTACTGCTTATATAGCAACGCATGTCTATTTTCTGTGAGCTTACTGTTTAATTTCGTCAACAATAGCTAAAGCGGCTTTTTGACGGTCTGCCGCTTTAGTAATAGGTCTGCCTACTACAATATGGCTGGACCCGTTTTTGAATGCGCCTGCCGGTGTAGCTACGCGGCTTTGGTCATCAAGAGACGCACCTGCCGGACGCACGCCGGGAGTTACAATCAAAAAATCCGGACCACAGGCTTCGCGAATACCTGCTGCCTCGCGCGGAGAAGCAACCACGCCGTCCATACCTGCCGCTTTAGCCAGCTTTGCCAAGGCAATTACCTGCTCTGCAATGGTATTTTTATAATTTAAATCAGCAAATTGCTCGTCGTCCATACTGGTCAAAATAGTTACGGCAATCAGCTTAGGCGCAGTACGTCCAGCCTTAGCAGCAGCCTCATGTACAGCCTTAACGGCTTCAGCCATCATCTTTTTGCCGCCAACAGCATGCACATTCATCATATCGGCACCCAAATCACTCAAAACAGTCAACGCATGCGCTACAGTATTAGGAATATCCTGCAGCTTCAAATCTAAAAATACATGCTTATCCTGTGCTTTTAAAAAGCGAATGATTTCGCTGCCGACTGCATAATACAGCTCCATACCTACTTTATAATAGCTTACAGCGTCGCCCAGCTCTAAAACGCAGGCTTTAGCTTGCTCCAAGGTGGGAAAATCAAGAGCAACAATCAGTCTGTCATCAGATTTCATATTTTTCTCCTATTTAAACAAAGGCATGGAAGCTTTGCCCTCGGGCAAGGCCAAGCCTACGATTTCTGTAATATTCTGCACCTTATGCCTATCTAAATATGCCAGCATACCATGCGCGATAGCTTCGGCAATATCGGGATGGACAAAGTTTGCCGTACCAACAGCTACGGCGCTGGCACCTGCCAGCATAAACTCAATAGCATCCTCTGCACACATAATGCCGCCCATACCAATAATAGGCACTTTTACTGCCTGCGCTACCTGATAAACCAAGCGCACGGCAACAGGACGCACTGCCGGACCGGACAAGCCTCCGGTAATATTTCCTAAAACAGGACGCTGACGCTCAATATCAATTTTCGTACCCAAAAGCGTATTAATCATAGAAATAGCATCAGTACCGGCAGCTTCTACAGCCTTAGCCATAGAAACTATATCTGTAACATTAGGAGACAGTTTAGTAATTACCATTTTCGAGGTATTTTTCTTGACCTGCTCCACAACCTCGGCTGCTGCCTCGGGACAGGTACCAAAAACAATACCACCTTCTTTGACGTTTGGACAAGAAATGTTAATCTCTACGGCATCAACGCCGTCCACATCCAGCTTTTTTGCTACTGCGCCGTATTCCTCGGGAGAATGCCCATAGATATTGACGATTACGGGCACGTCATACTTACGCAGCTCCGGCAAGGTATGCTCCAAAAAATAATCGCTGCCGGGATTTTCCAAACCGATACAGTTAAGCATACCGGAGGGAGTTTCTACTGCGCGCTGACCTTTGTTGCCAGCCGCAGGTAAAAGCGAGGTGCCTTTGACGGTTACGGCGCCTACCTTTTCCAAATCCAGAAAATCGGTAAACTCCAAACCAAAGCCAAAGGTGCCGCTGCCAGTGGTTACAGGCGTAGCCATTTTTAGGCCGGCAACATCAACTGCCAAACGGCCATCATATAACGACTTTACCATTCGCCCACCTCCTCGGCCCAAAATACGGGACCGTCCTTACACACCTTAATGCGCTTGCCAATACCCTCGCAGGCACAGGACAAGCATGCGCCTAAACCGCAGGCCATATATTTTTCCAAGGAAACCTGACATTTTACGCCTGCTTCTAAGCAAGCGCCTGCTACGGCGCGCATCATGGGAACGGGACCGCAGACATAAACGCAGTCATAGCCGCCCTCTGCCAAAAGCCGGGGCAACAGCGCCATGACGGTGCCTTTAGTGCCTTCGCTGCCGTCATCCGTAGTTAAAAACATTTTAGCGCACAAGTCTCCGTAAAGCTGTTTCCAAAACAGTTCTTCAGCATTGCGTCCGCCCATTAAGATATCAGTATTCCCCACGCCAAAGCCTTCGGCCAAAAACAGCAGCGGAGCCAGTCCCAAGCCACCGCCAACTAACAGCGGTTTCTTAAAGCTCATGTCAAAGCCGCGGCCTAAAGGTCCTACTATACTTAAAACGTCGCCTGCACAGACATCTGCTAAAATGTGCGTACCTTCACCAATGATACGATAAATCATGGTAAAAGTACCCTGTTCTTTATGAACTCCGGCTACGCCGAAGGGACGGCGCAGCAGCGGAGCAGTATTTTTGCACACCTGCACATTGACAAACTGCCCGGGGACAGCCTGTTCGGCAATTTCAGGTGCATAAATATCTATCAATTTTGTTGTTCTGTTAAGAATACGCTGACCAATTACCTTGGCCGCCGCAATAGTCTTTGCCATAATCAATCCTCCCAGCAAAACTTACTTTGCGTTCAGCTTTTGGCTAAAACCTTTTAGTCCTCCCAGCTCAGGCTAAGATCCTGCAAAGCTACTACACTAACAACGCGGCGGCGGCGCATAGCGCTCATAACACGCTGCAGCTCGCGGGCAGTATCCATAGAGGTCAAGCAGGGAATAGCATGTTCAACAGTAGAACGACGAATCTTGAAGCCGTCACGCTCTGCGTCGCGGCCATGGTTACTGGTATTGATAACCATGCTGATACGTCCGCTCTTAATATCATCCAAAATATTGGGATGACCTTCGCTGACTTTGGTAGCAACATTTACTTGGATGCCTTGCTCTTGCAAATATTTTGCAGTACCGCCGGTAGCAGTAACAATGTAACCTAAATCTTCAAAACCCCGGGCGATTTCTACAGCTTCCGGCTTATCCATATCGGCAACGGTAATCAAAATGGAGCCTTCATGCGGAACGTTAATGCCGGAAGCCAGACAAGCCTTGTACAAAGCACGGCTGAACTGATAGTCGCAGGCCATAACTTCACCGGTAGATTTCATTTCGGGGCCTAAGGTAATATCTACGTTAGACATTTTATTAAAAGAGAACACCGGTGCTTTAACTGCGTAATAGTCGGGGAACAAACGCAGACCCGGACGCAGACCCTGCTCGCGGATGCTCTTACCCATAGCGCATTTAGTTGCCACATCCACCATGGACACACTGGTAACTTTACTCAAGAACGGTACAGTTCTGGAAGAACGTGGATTAACTTCTATTACATATACATGCTCGTCGCGCACAATGTACTGAATATTAATCATACCCTTAACTTCCAAGCCTAAGGCCATTTTATTGGTATAGTTAATAATAGTCTTAATTACGGATTCGCTTAAGGTACGCGGCGGATATACGGCAATAGAGTCGCCGGAATGCACGCCTGCACGTTCAACGTGTTCCATAATGCCGGGAATCAGCACTTCCTTGCCATCGCAGATAGCGTCAACCTCTACTTCGGTACCCTGCAGGTAATGGTCAACCAAAACAGGATGCTCGGCAGACGCCTTTACGGCATAGGTCATGTAATTGCGCAGCTCGTCGTCGTTATACACGATTTCCATAGCGCGCCCGCCCAATACATAAGAGGGACGAACCATAGTAGGATAGCCTACATCATGTGCAGCATTCAAAGCGCCTTCGGTATCAAATACAGTGTGTCCTTTAGGACGTGGAATATTGCAGTCAGTCAAAAGCTGTTCAAAACGCTCACGGTCTTCAGCACGGTCAATGCTGTCTACACTGCTGCCCAAAACCTTTACGCCAGCTTTAGACAAAGGACCTGCCAAATTGATTGCCGTTTGACCGCCAAATTGTACGATAATACCTTCCGGCTGTTCTTTATCAATAATATTCAGCACATCTTCTACGGTTAAAGGCTCAAAGTATAGCTTGTCGGCAATATCAAAGTCGGTAGAAACTGTTTCCGGGTTGTTGTTGATAATGATGGTTTCGTAACCCAGCTCTTTCAATGCCCAAACGCAATGTACGGAGCAATAGTCAAATTCTACGCCCTGACCGATACGGATAGGACCGGAACCCAAAACAACAACCTTTTTCTTGTCGCTAACCTTAACCTCATCCTCAGTTTCGTAGCAGGAATAATAATAAGGAGTTGCTGCTTCAAATTCAGCAGCGCAGGTATCAACCATTTTATAGGTAGGAATAATGCCGTTAGCTTTACGCAGATCACGAATTTCAAATTCAGTTTTGCCTACGATAGCAGCAATGGTCTTGTCGGCAAAGCCCATTTTCTTAGCTTTGCGCAGCAAGCCGGCAGTAAGCTCATGAGTGGCCAATGCACGTTCCATTTTAATGATATTTTCAATCTTGGACAGGAACCATTTGTCTATTTTAGTAATGCTGTTAATTTTCTCAATGGTTACGCCGCGGCGCATAGCTTCCGCAATAACAAAGCAGCGTTCGTCATCAATCTTTTTAATACGAGCGCGAATTTCTTCGTCGCTTAAAGCTTTCAGTTCCGGCATTTCCAAATGGTTCAGACCGATTTCCAAGCAGCGCACAGCTTTCAGCATAGAAGCTTCCATAGTACGCTCAATAGCCATCACCTCACCGGTAGCTTTCATCTGAGTTCCCAAAGTACGGTCGGCGGTAACAAACTTGTCAAACGGCCAACGAGGGAACTTCAAAACGATATAGTCGATAGCAGGCTCAAAGCAGGCTTTAGTTTTCTTGGTAACGGCATTTTCAATTTCGTCCAAATTATAGCCTACGGCAATCTTACTGGTAACCTTAGCAATAGGATAACCGGTAGCCTTAGAAGCCAAAGCAGAGCTGCGGCTTACGCGCGGATTTACTTCGATTACATAGTAGTTTTCGGAATAGGGGTCTAAAGCCAGCTGCACATTGCAGCCGCCTACTACACCCAGTTCGCGCACAATGTCGATAGAAGCCTGACGCAGCATCTGTACTTCTTTATCATTCAAGGTCTGCGCCGGAGCCACAACGATGGAATCGCCTGTATGTACGCCAACAGGGTCTAGGTTTTCCATGGAGCAAACGGTTATGCAGTTATCGGCAGCATCGCGGATTACCTCAAACTCAATTTCCTTCCAGCCTGCAATAGAACGTTCAATCAAGCATTGACCGATAGGACTGTAGCCTAAACCTTTTTGGACAATATCAACCAGCTCGTCTTCATTTTCGGCAATACCGCCGCCTGTACCGCCCAAGGTGTAAGCGGGACGAACAATCAAAGGATAACCAATTTCGCGGCCAAAAGCGCAGGCTGCCATAATAGTTTCAACAATGGTAGATTCAGGAATAGGCTGATGGATTTTCTCCATCGTCTCTTTAAACATTTCACGGTCTTCGCCGCGTTTAATGGCGGAAATCTGCGTACCTAACAAACGCACATTGTACTCGCTCAAAATGCCTTTTTCTTCCAGCTTCATGGCCATGTTCAAGCCTACTTGACCGCCCAAGGTAGCCAGCAGGGAATCAGGACGTTCATGTTTAATGATGTTCTCTAAAAATTCAATGCTGATAGGCTCTACATACACACGGTCAGCAATGTGAACGTCAGTCATAATAGTTGCCGGGTTACTGTTGACCAGCACAACCTCTAAGCCCTCTTCTTTCAAAGCGCGGCAGGCTTGAGTGCCTGCATAGTCAAATTCGGCAGCCTGACCGATAATAATGGGGCCGGAACCGATAACAAGAACCTTTTTAATATTAGTAAGTTTCGGCATGATTAACGACCCTCCATCAAATCAATAAAATGTCGGAATAAATACTCGTGACCTCCGGGTCCGGGGCAGGCTTCCGGATGGTATTGTACAGTAAAGCTAGGATGATCCTTATATTCCAAACCTTCAATAGTTCCATCGTTCATAGAAATATGGGTAACAGTAATATTTTTCCCTTCAATGGAAGCAGGATCTACTGCATAACCATGGTTTTGGGAGCTGATATAAATGCGACCGCTACGCACATCCTTTACGGGCTGGTTTACGCCGCGATGGCCAAATTTCATTTTATAAGTATCAGCGCCGTTGGCCAAAGCCATTAACTGATGCCCTAAGCAGATACCAAAAATAGGACGACGGCCGATAAGCTGCTTAATATTTTCAATAACGTCTACCAAATCCTTCGGGTCGCCAGGGCCATTGGACAGGAATATGCCGTTAGGGTTGCAGGACAAAATTTGTTCTACTGTAGCATTAGCCGGAAAAACTGTCAGGCGGGTATCGAACAGCAGCAGGAAGTTTAAAATATTTTGCTTAATACCAAAATCCAAAACTGCAATATGGTGTTTACCGCTGCCCAAAGTATATACCTCAGGAGTAGTTACAGTAGCAACCTGATTATGAATAGCAGGAGTATTTAACAGCGCTTCTACTTCAGCGTCAGGCATATCGCTGGGTACAATAACACCCTGCATAACGCCTAAATCACGAATTTTGCGGGTAATAGCGCGAGTATCCACACCGGTTAAAGTCGGCAAATCCTGCTCCTCCAGCCAGCTTTCCAAGCTCTGCTCATTACGCCAGTTGCTGGGGCAGTCGCACAGCTCGCCGATTACATAGCCTTGGAAGAAATTTTTACGTCCTTGGTTAAACATGGGATTGCAGCCATAGTTGCCTACCAAAGGATAGGTCATAACTACAATTTGTCCGCAGAAGGAAGGGTCAGTAAGAGTTTCCTGATAACCGCTCATACCGGTGGTGAAGCAAACCTCGCCAACAGCATTGCGCTTACCGCCATACAAAATACCCTCATAGACGCTGCCGTCTTTTAAAACTAATTTACCTTTTCTTAATTCTTTGTGCATACTACACCATCTCTCATCACAAACTTACCATGCAGCATAGTGGCAACAGCCTTACCCTTGCACTCTTTGCCTTCATAAGGAGTGAATTTGCCGCGAGTATAGAATTTGGAGCTGTCAACAGTCCATGCCTTGTTCAAATCCATAATGGTAATATCAGCAACGCTGCCTTCTTTTAAAGTACCGCCGGGCAGACGGAAAACCTTAGCAGGCTCGCAGCTCATTTTGCTGATGATAGTTTTTAAATCAAATATATTAGTATGATACAAATCGGTCAGCATTACGCCCAGGCTGGTTTCCAAACCGCAGAAGCCGCAGGGAGCATAGCGGAACTCCACATCCTTTTCTTCGGGGGCATGGGGAGCATGGTCGGTAACAATGCAGTCCACGGTGCCGTCCAAAACAGCTTCGCGCATAGCCTGTACATGGTCCCAGCTGCGCAGCGGCGGACTTACGCGGGTTGCAGAGCTATAATCTGCGCAAGCGTCGTCTGTCAAAGTTAAATGGTGTACAGTCACCTCACTGGTTACGTTAACGCCTCTCTTTTTAGCCTGACGGATAATATCAATAGCGCCTTTAGAGGCTACGTGGCAAATATGTACATGGGCACCGGTATATTCGGCAATAATGCAGTCGCGGGCTACGGCAATATCTTCAGAAATTGCGGGAATCCCCGGTACGCCGATACGTGCAGATACTACGCCTTCGTGCATATAACCTTCAGCATTCAGTTCTGGGTCAATAGCATGACACATGAGCGGTTTATCAAATGCGGTAATATATTTAGCAGCCAGCACAAACAGGCGAGAGCTTTTTACATAATGACCGTCATCAGAGAAGCCAACAGCACCTTTTTCAGCCATATCGCCCATTTCAGCCAGCTCTTCGCCTTTTTCGCCTTTGGAAATAGCGCCTACAACCTCTACGTTTGCATAGCTTTCTTCGGCAGCGCGTTGTTTAATACCGCTGACAATAATGGAGGAATCTACGATAGGTTTAGTATTAGGCATGCAGGCAACGGTAGTTACACCGCCGGCAGCCGCAGCCTTAGTACCGGAAATAATATCTTCTTTAGCCTCCAAGCCAGGCTCGCGCATATGAGTGTGCATATCAATGAGACCAGGAGTTACTACCAACCCTGTTGCATCATACACTTCATCGGCGGTTTCAGTAATAGTTTCAGCTACAGCTTTAATCTTTCCATCCTCTACCAGGATGTCCATGCAAGCGTCTAAATTTTGGCTGGGGTCAACTACCCTGCCGTTTTTAATCAACGTTTTCAATGTGTTTACCTCCTGTCAAAGTCAAGAATAAAAGAGCCATCCGCACTGCTACGCCGTTTTGTACTTCAGTACGGATAGCAGCATTATCGCAGTAACCAACCTCCCAGGAAATTTCCAAACCGCGGTTCATAGGGCCAGGATGCAGGACGGTTACATCAGGCTTAGCCAAGGCCAAACGTTTTTCGTTGATACCAAAAATACGCGCATATTCTCGAGTAGTGGGAAACAGGCCTTTCTTTTGGCGTTCCAGCTGAATGCGCAGAATATCTATAACATCTGCGTCAGCAATAGCGTCTTCAACATGCTTATGCACAGTCACGCCTAAGGATGCAATATCGTGAGGAAGCAAGGTCATGGGACCGGCTACATGCACTTCAGCACCCATTTTGGTCCAAGCAGCAATATTGGTACGGGCAACACGGCTGTACAAAATATCGCCGATAATAGCCATTTTCAAGCCTTTCAGGTTTTTGCCCTGCTCACGAATAGTGAACATATCCAAAAGGCCTTGAGAAGGATGAGCGTGAGCACCGTCACCAGCATTGATAATGACAGGATCGGCAACCTTAGCGGCGTAAGCAGCAGCGCCCTCAATAGGATGACGCATAACAATAGCATCGCAGGCCATGGATTGTACGGTTAAAATAGTGTCGCGCAGACATTCGCCCTTAACTACGCTGGAGTTGCCGGTAGTAATATTTACCACATCGGCACCTAAATATTTGCCTGCCAATTCAAAGGAAGTACGAGTACGGGTACTGGGCTCATAGAACAGATTGATGATGGATTTACCACGCAGGGACGGAACCTTTTTAATGTCCCTTTTCATAATCTTCTTCATTTCCTCAGCTGTTTTTAAGATTAATTCAATCTCATCTACGCTGAGGCTTTCCAGATCCAGTATATCTCTGCCACCCAGAGATACATTTGATTTAGCCATTAGCTTTACCTCCTGTATACACATATTATAATGAATAAAAATAAAAAGCCTTCTCATCCCCATGAGGGTACAAGAAGGCCTTGCATTTCAACAATAAACCTTGTAGTCTCACGGGACTCATTTAAAGGTGCATTTGATTTAAATATATTTTACACCTCGAAGCACTATCCGTCAAATATTTACCCCGCTTTTTTTACATTTTTCGCAGATAATTTTAGTCTAGCCTGCCGCTCGCTTTAGGTGTATAATACCATATAAGCTTTACCAATCTAGGTACGGCATTTCTGTTTGCTTTTAATTTTGAAAGGAAATTTCATGCGCAACACAATTATAGACAACCTCCGCGGTATTTGCATGCTGGGGGTTATTGGTATTCACATTGGCAGCTTAGCGCTGGCTCCCAATAGCTTTATGCTGTACTGTTTTTTAGAAATTTTAAGCCGTTACAGCGTCCCTACATTTTTCTTTATTTCAGGCTATGGCCTGGCTTGTACAGATAAAAACTTACTTACAGGCGGCGCGCTTAATTATTGGAAGTTTATCAAAAAGCGATTTCGCAGCGCCGGACTTCCCTATGTAAGCTGGTCTTTATTTTATCTTGCTTATTTCTGGCTGATTCTGCCGTCTGGCTACATCAGCTGGCATCCGCTGCACATTGCTTTTGTGCTTTTCTTCGGTCTAGGCTGCTACCACCTATATTTTATGGTAATTCTACTTTGGTTTTATGGCAGCTATCCTCTGTGGCGCACGCTGCTGCGCTATATTACCAAGCACAATGCAGTCATCAGTTTAATACTGCTGTTTATTTTTCAGTTAGCCCTTAACTGGTGGACAACCCATCCTAATGTAGATGCAAGCCACTGGAGTATCTTAGCAAGAAACTTTTTCACTTATCGTCTTAATTATCTGCCGCTGCACTATCTTTTGATTTTTATGAGCGGCTGTTTGACTGCTGTATATTGGCAGAATTTTATTACTTGGTTACGTCGCAACGGCTTATTAGTAATAATATTTTACATCACTGCTATTATCTATCATGCAGGCAGTGCGTATTATTCATATAATTACAAAGGCTACAGTCTGCTTGATTTAGCCAATACCTATCACCAGCTAAGTCCTCAGGGTTTAGTTTACACTATCGCTTCAATTATATTTTTCTGCTGGGCACTAGATATCATAGAAGAAAAATGTATTGCTGCTAAAAACACTCAACAAAATTCGCTTACTTCTGCTACTGTCAATAAGCTCAATAAATTAACGCACATTATACAAAAATTTATTAGCTTATTGTCTCATTATTCTATGTTAATCTATTTTCTCCATCCTCTTTTATTAGAATGGATGACCAGCCTTTACACCAAATTCGGTATCGTGATGACAGTCAAAAAGGTAACCTTCTCTTATTTTGCTCTCGTTGTGGGAGCTTTGCTGGTAAGTATTGTTTTGAGTAAAATATTTGCCATATGCAGCATCTTAAGCTTGCTTTTTACGGGCAAGAAATAATAGTTTCATTAAAATACCGTAATATGCTTAGAAATGGCTGGACTACTTTGCTAAAAATACTACAAAAAAAGCTCATTGCGAAATCTCGCAATGAGCTTTTTAAGTTACTATATTATTGTTACAGCTGGTCTTTCATGATACGCTTATAAATTTCCACCCCGGGCTGGTCGTAAGCATCAACATCAGCCATTTCGCCTTCATAGGCAACGCTAAGCATTAAGAAATACATTAGCTGCCCCAAATAATATTCATTTAATTTAGGTAAGGTAAAACGAGCATTATAACGGTTATCACTGGTCAGCGCCGCTTCATTAGCAGCCAAAGCTATTTTTAAAGCTCTATTCATATCCAAGCCTTCGTATTTTGCAAAGCAAGGCAAGTCCTCAAATGGGTTATGCAGCACCGCTTTTTCCTCAGGGTCAGCAATCTCCAGAAACTGTACGACCTTGTTCAACCGTCCCTCCTGATGCTGTTGGGTTTGCGCATGCATATCAGTAGTACCCACAGCAACAACGGGAGTTCTGCCATAATGTATTTCTTTACCTTCGCGATTACAGCGTTTACCTAAAGATTCTGCCAAAAGCTGGATATACCACTCACTAAGAGATTTTAAATGCATACTATAAGGCATAAAAACCTCAATATCTCTGCCCTTGCCATAAGCCAAAAATTTCAGCAGTGCGTTTACCAATGCCGGATTATCGCAAAGCTCTACCTGCTGACAATATTCGTCCATTTCTCTTGCACCGCGCAGAAATTCTTCAATATCGCCGCCCAAGGCAGCCATAGTAATTAAGCCCGGATCAGTCATGACGCAGAATCGTCCGCCGATACCCTCTTTAATATCAAACTGCCACCAGCCAAAACGCCGTGCCAGCTTCAGCAAAGGAGCCTTGTCTTCATCAGTATGCAAATCGGTAATTACCGTACAATCTAATTTAATATTTACGCCTTTGCTAAAGGTATCATAAAAATATGTAAAGGCAGCTATAGTTTCCAAGGTAGTACCGGATTTAGAAATCGGCACCAGCATAACCCGCAACTCTCTGCCATTACTCATGTGCAGATAAGCCAAGCGCTGAACCTCATATACTAAGCCATTGCAATCAACAGGATCAAGATTATTACCGGAAAAATAAATACGCGGTTGGTCATGACGCAGACGCGCATTGGTATTCCAATGACAGCCGCCAAACGCGTCAAAAAGCACCTTATTACCTAAAAAAGAACCGCCTACGCCTAAAAAAACAACGACGTCAATTTGTTTCAGATACTCACTGTACTCTTTAAGCTTGGCAATAGAGCTTTGGGTATTAGGATTGCCCTCTTTTATATAAGGCATACGCGGAAAATAAACGTGTTCCGGCGTACCGTCCTTGGACAAATGCGCTTTAGAATGTCCCGTGATACGAAGTTTGCGTACTGCATCATCAGCTGCAATACCATATCCTGTCAGTCCGCGCTCTACCTCTTCCTCTTGTAATCTTCCTACACCCAACATATTGGTAAAATCAAATATTAAACCGCTGGGCATAGTAACTTTGTACTTCAATTGACACACTCCCTTAAAGTAGCATACTTTAGTATACTCTTACAGTGTATTCTACATGTATTTAATTATAACATATTTTTAGATTATTTCAAATAACTATATTTATTTTATTCACTCATTTTACGGTACAATTTAGTTATTTCTTGCCATTTTTAGGTGTCTGACGACGATTGCTGCCTGTTTTAGGAGCCTTGCGTTTATCAAGCACAGCATTACGCCCGCGCTTAGGTCCTGCCGGTTTTCTTTTCTTGGAGCTATCCGCGCTCACACGACGGGCAACAATTTCTCCTTCAAGATTTTGACGCTCCATTACAACATTAAGCTTAGCCTCAATATTGTGCAGCCACTTTACTTCTTCAGGAGTATAAAGAGTTATGGCAGCGCCATCATTACCTGCGCGTCCGGTACGTCCGATACGATGCACATACCAATCTACATCATGCGGTATATCGTAGTTGATAACGTGAGTTACACCTTCAACATCAAGACCACGAGCCGCTAAGTCACTGGCCACTAAAATTTGAATTTTTGCATCACGAAACGCTTTCATCACTGTTTTGCGTTTTGCCGGAGACATTTCTCCGTGCAAAACATCTACATTATACCCCTGCATGCCCAGCCACTCACCTAACTCCTTGGTACGTTCCTTACTCATACAAAAAACTATCATCAAATAAGGATTAAGGCGGTCGATAAGCGCAGCGACAGCTCTATTTTTGTATTCTTCGGTGGTTTTCAAACAAATTTGCTTAATTTTATCAACAGTAGCCTGATTAGGATTGATATCTATAAGTGCACAATTTTTAGTCAACTTACGTCCCAGCTTTCGCACTTCTTCTGATAAGGTAGCACTACAAAGCATAGTTTGATGCTCAGGAGCAGTCATAGCAATTAAATCAAGGGCTTCATCCATAAAACCCTGCTGCAACATTTCATCAACTTCATCTAAAACAAGATATTTTACACCACCTAAAGCAGTATTGCCTTTTTTTATATGATCTAATAAACGTCCCGGAGTACCAATAAGTATATGGCTGCGGCCTTCCAATTTATATTTTTGCTCCTCAAAATCGTGTCCGCCAACTACTGACAATACCTTAATAGAAGTGCCAGTAAGAAGTTTTTTCATTTCCATAGCAATCTGCTGCGCCAATTCACGGGTAGGCGTAATAACTAATGCTTGAGCATATTTTTTTTCAGCATCTATTTTTTCAGCCAAAGGAATTAAAAAAGCTAAAGTTTTGCCGGTACCTGTTTGTGCGCGAGCAATAACATCACGTCCTGCAAACAGTGCTGGAATTGCTTGTTCCTGTACTGGCATAGGTTTCTTGATACCCATTTTATGTAATTGTTCGACAGTACGAGTACAAACTTTTAAAGCTGAAAAGCCATTATTCATTTTCATACCTCTTTTCTATCGTTAAATTTAGAGCTTCAATAATACAGTTTTATTATTATATCATATAAATAAACTCATGGGCAACATTAGTATACCTGTCGACAAACAAAAAAAGAACCATACCAATAGGTATGGTTCTTTTTCTAACCGGCAGCTTTCTATCCTC
>CAJKLD010000037.1 GCA_905200645.1 uncultured Phascolarctobacterium sp.
TGGTCAGGCTGCCAATTTCCGCAGTTAAATTTCCTTTTACATCTACGCTGGCTTTGCTGTTCTGCATGGCAGCAACGTGCAGCGCTGCGTCGCCGCCCGTGTGAATATTGGCGGTATTGCTGTTCATTAAAACGCCTGCCGTTATTTCGCTGCCGCCGTTGATGTAAATATTGGCGCTATTATTAGTCAGGCTGTTGGCAGCCGTAATTTGCGCGCTGCCCTTTGTTACCAGCGCGCCCTTATCGCTGTTACTAAAATTAGCTGCCGTAATTATTGTATCTGTTGCGGCTCCGTCGCCGCTGATGGTGGCGTTGTTTAAAATCAAACCGCTGCTTTTGATATTAAAATCGCTGTACAAATTGCGGCTTACGCCGCTGCTATTTACCTGCGCAATCTGCACCAAATCTACGCCGTTGGCCGCGTGGTCGATAATCGGCTTGTATCTGCCGTCGGCGTTAGCGTCTGCCGCCAGCGCCAGGCTGCTGTCGCTTGCTTTATCCTGCGCTTTTGTAGCTGCGGGGTCGGTAACATCTGCAATCTCCGGCAACGCGGGATTGGTAAATTCTTCCGGCTTTCTGTCTTCTGTGGGCGGGTCTTCCGGCTCCAGCGGTTTATCGGGATTGATTTCGCTAATGGTAACGCCTGTTAATTGAATACATTTGTGAAATTTGATGCAAAGGCAATTTTTTGACCTAAAAATAGTATTTTTCATATACATTATACCAAAAATCACTCCATAGATTATCCTTGCATCCTACAATCAAAACACCTTCCTTTCCTTCTGTAAATCTAGCTACATATTCTTTCTGTACAGCCTGATATTTTTTATTATTTATATCTAAAACTTGCCAGTCTATTTTTTTAAATTTTTCTTTCATATTGTCATTATCTGCTTTTACGACAAATATTCTATTCCCACCTATTATCGGAAACATATTAAAATACGTAATATTACTGTCATTTTTATAAATAGAATGTATTAAGTACATTAATTTTGTTTCTTGTTCTCGTGAAATAGAATTATCTTGCCAATGTAAGATAATAGGAAAGAGTAGCGAAAAATATAGTACTATACATATAGAGCCGATAAAAAAACCTATTATAAATTTTATCCAGCAATTAGATATATCTAGATTATTTTTTTTTTTAAAATCATTTAATATTTTTATCATCAAAAACTCCTTTTACAACATTACTCAATCTTACAATAAGTTTACCATTCTCTTTTTTCATAGATACAATTTTAGTATCATTGTAATATTTATAGATATTGGTTTTATCTTGTATAAAATCGTTATCCCTAAGAAAGTTTTTTAGCTCTTTTTCGTATTGTTTATCGGAATCTTCTGTCTGCCAAGAAATAGCAAACACTGACATTTTTCTATGATTTTGAATAGAAATCATAGTTCTATCATCCTTTGGCAATGGCATTTCATTGTATATATTTACAATTTCGCAAGGAGTTTTTTGCTCTAAATATATATCATTATATTCTTCAAGAAAAAAGAATATGGCAAACAAGAATAATATTACTTGTATTTTTCGTTGCCAATGTAATTTCAAAAAATCAGTTACTAGCATCATCATAATTTAAAAATCTCCATTAGCCACATCATTCTTTTTCCCTAAATATTTCGTATAAGAGCCACCACAGGCAAATGAAACAGACGGACTTATAAATTTTACTTTGAATGTATAACCTTTTCCATTAAAATAACTTCCTATTCCGCCTCCAGCTGCTCCAGAAGTAGTATACGAAAATCCTTGCATTTGCTCGCGAATCTCATCTGGGTTTGTTACAACATTACCAGAACTATCTTCTAACCAACCTATACCAGCCTGTATATTTACTGGCATACTAAATCCAGCGCTACCAGTAATATCGGTACTAGAGTACACATCATTATCCGGTGTATTAAATATTAGAGCAGCATCTGATATACCTCCAGATATTATCTCACCCACACTAGCGCCAAAAGCTAAAATTCTACAATATCCTTCTGGAAGATTATTTACATCAACATCTTTAATAGACTTTCTAAATTCAGGAATATGCTCCCAATATAAATTATTTTTCGTTGCACTAGCAGCAGTGCTTGCGCCTGCCTGTGCATTGTTGGCAACTATTTCGGACACTACTCCGCCTACTAAAGCGCTTGCCCATTGGTGCATTGCAGGGTCATCTTCAAACATATCGCTAAGCTTATCCTGAATCATTTCGTTGATCGTTGCTCCGCTTGCGCCTGCTAAGAAAGCGCTGCCGCCAAGTTCGCTCATTATGCCGCCAATCAGCGCGTGCAAAGCATTCTTTTCTGCGCTGCCTTCTTCCCAGCCGTTTTTAGCAGCTATTTCATGTACTTTATGATATGCAAGCTCGCCAAATAAACCGGCCAACTCCTGCCGTTCTTCAATTTTTGTTTTATCAAAAATTTCTCCCAGCTTATTCAGGCTGTTTTGCGTATCTCTATTCAGTTTGCTAATATCCTGTTTTTGGTTCTCTTTGTCGCGAATTTCAATCGTAGCGTCAGAGATGGTCGCCTTGGTTGTGCTTTCGGCTTCGTCACCCGCAGACATACCAATATTCGGCGTTACGCCTTTTTCGTTATATTCTGCACCGTTATTGATATTCACATTTGCGCCTATACCGCCAGCTTCGTATTCTGCTTTGTTTTTAATATCTTCAAAAGTCAGCGTACCGGTAGAAATTTTATTTTTGTCGGCTTCCGCTTCGCTTGTAATAATACCGCCTTTCAAATCGGTATTATTTTCTACGCAGATATCAAAACCTTCTTTGCCTGCGTAAATGCCGCTCTGCTCGGTAACGCTATCGTAATTGCTGTCGATTTCGCTCTTGGAAGCTCCACCAAATACACCGGTCTTATTAGGAACATCTTTTCCGTTTACAGAAATGCCTATACCAAAACCGGCAGAAGTATTTTTTTCTTCGTAGCTGTTGCTATCCTGTTTGCTTGCGATATTCAAATCGCCGCCCACGTTGCCGTTTACTTTTTCACCGCTAAGCTTGCCGCCTTGGATATTTGTGTCGCTGCCGCTAGTGAAATCAAGCTCCTGTTGCGCCGTAACAGTGCTTTCGTTATATGTTGTGCTGTTAGCATCCACCTCGCCTTTGGCTTTGCTGCCGCTTATGCTAATGCTGTTTAAGCTGCCTGTTGCAAGGTCAAAGCCTACGCCTACACTGGCACTGCTGGATTTGGAATCTTGCTCTGTTACGTTCGTATTTTCGGACGCAGTTATATTAAGATTTTCTTTCGCATTTAAAACAATATTATCTCCGGACACACTGCTGCCTTTAATGTTAATATCTTTTTCGGTGGATGTAATATTTACATCACCGCCAGCTTTGACGTTGCTTTCATTGGCTACAATAGTTGTACTATTGCTTTCGCTCTTGCTCTTGCTGCTGCCAAGGCTTACGTTAAGAGAAAGGTTATGCGCCGGGTCTTTAGCTGCATCTTTTATCTTATTCATATTTTTATTTATTGTATCGTAAGCTTCATAACCGTGCAGTGCTGCCAGTCGTTTATCTTCTACTTGCGCTGCCCGCTCTACATGATTTACCGCTTCGTTTACTTTGTCTATTGCCTCTCCGCCAATAGACACACTAAGTCCGCTGCGCTCAAATTCGTGATTTTCCTGCGCGTTGTAAACGCTGGTTGTGTTTTCAATATTTACGTTTTGTCCGGTAATATCAATATTTTCTTTAGCGATTACGTCGCTGCCTTTAATACTGGCGTCTTTTTGAGCGTTTAATTTTACGCTGCCCTCTATGCTGCCAACAGCGCTGCCAACTTGCTCGCTGTTTTGGTTTGCATATTGGTCTTTTTGTTTTTCTTTGCCAATAGTAAAGCCAAAACCGCCGCTCAAAAGGCCGCTCTTTTCAACCTTTTTAATGTATTCGCTTTCGCTGGTCTGCTCTGCACTTTGTACATTCAAATTTCCGCCAGCATTTACATTTACATCTTTATCTGCAACTACGTTGCTGCCCGTAACGTTCACATCTGCGCCGCTCATTATTTCTACCTCGTTTGCGGATACATTGCTGCCTACAACTGTATTTTGATTGCTGTAGTCAAAAATATCCGTGGTTTTGCTGCTCAAAACGCCGCTTACTTTCTCGTGCTTTTCGTGCAAGCGCTCGTGGTATTCGCTTTCGTTTTGCACATTAACGTTATTTTCGGCGTTCAGGCTGGCTTTTCCTGCCTCGCTTGTTAGATTGCTGCCTTTTATGTTGATGTCGCTGCCGCTTGTAACGGTAATATTTTCTCCGGCGGCAATATTAGTGCCTTTTACAGTTTCATCCACTTGTTTGTTGTGGTTGTAATAGCTGCCGCCGCTGCCGTACTTGTTAGCGGAGCCGATAAAAATAAAGCAGTCAGAGCAAGTGCCAAGATTTTTTTTGAGTTCTGCAACATCTTAATCACTTCTTTCTTTTATTTTGTGATTAAAGTATAAATGTTAAGTGTGGCAGAATGATGTTTTTTTCGGGCTTGATGAGGAAAAAGAAAATAAAATTTTATTTATCGGCATCCAATTCTTGTAAAAGCTGCGTAAGAGCGTTGTCGCTATCGCTTCTGCTGGCAGAACTATCCTGTTCTTCTTCTTTGTGAATTTCTATACTTAAATCAGCGCCAAAGGTTTTCTTAAACCAAGCAAGATGAGATTTGATTTGGTGCATTTCAATGGACGGGATGTTATCGGCATAAATTTTGAGGACAGCGTTCTTTTTGTCGAAGCTCGTGCTTAAACCGCGCACCATACGCGCTTCGGAATAATCTAAGCTTTCGCTTAAGGCTAACAGCAAGGCCAGCTTATTGATAAGCTTCCAGTTGCTTTCCGTAAGTATTTCTTTATAAAAGCGGTCCTTAAAATAATTTTTGGAAACGCCGTTATGCCAGCCGGCAATGGCGCTGGTGATAATCTGCTCCTTATGCGTAAGGCCGAAAAGCTTAGCGTTTTGAATCATATAAGCGCTGTGACGGGCATGGCTGTAAAAATTGATGGTAATACCAATATCATGCAATAGCGCGGCCGTTTCCAGCAAGCGTCGGTAACCCTTGCGGATTTTATGCAGCTCCGTCCAGCCGTCAAACATAGTCAGCGCCAGCTTGGTAATATGATGAGCGTGTCTTGTATCCGCTTCAAAAAGATTGAGCGTATTTTCTCTGCTGCGCTCTAAAATATTTTTGGCGATTAAGGCTACGTTATTGGATTTGGAATAATAATCGTAAAAAAGTCCTTCGCGCAGGCCGCAGCCGCTGGTAATCAGCTTTTTGGCGCCGGTAGCTTCTAACAGACAGCTGATGATACTGCTGCCTGCTAAAATAATGTCGCTGCGCTCGCTGCTTAAGCCGGAAATTTTTTTACGCTGTTCTAAATTAGTCGTGCGCAGCTTGTTGAAAAAGCTGCGGAAGGTTTGGAGAGGATAAGCGTAATTATGAATTTTGGTCGCGGGATATTTTTTTGCCCGCTGGATGATTTTGGCTACGGTACGAGCGGTGCCGCCTACGCCGATTAAAGGCAGATTTTTTTGCTTGAGCCACGGATATTTCGCTAAACAATCCATAATAAAGGTGCTTAATTTAGTGAAAACTTCCGGCGGCATTTCGTTGCGGATATTGAACATACTTGTGGTATTGACTGCGCCTAAAGGAATGGAAACACTTTCTAAAATTTTACGGTTTTTAAAAAGTATCAATTCGGTGCTGCCGCCGCCAAGGTCAAAAATAATACCGTTTTTTACATCAAGGGTATTGATAACGCCAAGGTAGCTGATATACGCTTCCGTTTTGCCGGAAATAATGTGCAGCCGGATATCAGTTTCCTGCGCCGCACGCGCAATAAGCTCCTTACCGTTAGCGGCGTTGCGGATGGCCGCAGTAGCCACAGCGATAATTTTATCAGCCTGATAAATTTTGCACATGTGCGCAAAGCTTTTAAGGGTGTCAATGGTACTGGTAAAGGCTTCTTCCGTGAGCATATTCTGCCCGTCTACCTTCTGACTTAGACGCAGCGCTTCTTTTTGATTATAAACCATATTATAAGCGCCGTTTTTATAGATATGGCTTACAACTAAACGAGCCGAGTTAGAGCCTATATCTATGATTGCTATTCTCTGCATTTTTTTCTTCTCCTCGTGGCGAACCACATTATTACTATATATATTACGCACAAAATAAAAAACTCCTGCGACGAATTACTAAATTTACGCAAATTTTACACGTAAACGCAGGAGTTTATAGATAAAACAAGAATATATAATATATATGCAAGTTTGGAGGCAGACTTTATGAAACGTAAAACACATACAACTTTTGCTGCCATTCATCTAGGCTCGGAAAAGATAAGCATGCAGATTACAGAGTACAAAAATCTTGACCGATATAAAATTATTGAGCGTGTTAATCGCCGCATACGCCTTGGTGAAGCAACCTTTAAAAATAAAATTATCCCTTACGAGCTGGTATCGGAAATATGCGATATTTTGCAGGGCTTTAAGCGTTTAATGGTAGAATACGGAGTTGAAGAATATAAGCTGCAGGCGACTACTGCTGTACGCGAGGCCAGCAACCAGATTTTTTTGCTGGACCAAATTTACAGCAAAACCGGTTTGGTAGTTGATGTGGTTGATATGCCGCAGGAAATTTATACTAAATTTGTTTCTATTCGCCGAACCTTAAAAAATGCCAAAATCAGCAGCGAGCGCGAAGGTATGCTGATGATGGATATTTCTTCCGGCGGGTTGGGAATTACCTTGGTGCAGGACGAGCAGATTCGTTACCAGCAAAATTTTCATGTGGGCATTATTCGCATTAACGAAAGCTTTGCCCGCAATCGCCGCGAGAGCATGAATTTTAATAAGGCGCTGACAGAATTTTTAAGCAGCACGATTGGCTCCGTGCGCCAGGAGTTAAAACAAAGCAGCGTGCAGTATCTTGTTTTGTCCGGTACGGAGACAGAGCTTTTGCTGCGTATGCTGGAGTTGGACGAGGGACAGCTGGTACACTGCATTAAAGCAGAAGCTTTTCACGCCTTTTTTGATAAAATGCGCCGTATGAATATGCCGCAGATTATCAGTGAATATCATATTCCGGAGCATGTAGCGGAGCTGGCTTTGCCGACAGTGCTTTTATATGAGCAGCTGCTGCATCTTGTTCCCGCTAAGGAAATTGTTATTACCGGTGACAGCTTTATTGACGGTATGCAGCTGCTGCATATCGGCCGCAAAACAAATCCTGTTTTAGTTAAGGAATGGGAGCAGGAAATTATCAGCATGTTTCATTGCATTGGCCAGCGTTATTTGTACGATAAGCGTCACGTACAGCAGGTGGAACGTTTGGCAATAACTATTTTTGACGCTGTGGCAAAAAATTACGGCATGGGTGAATATGAACGTTTGCTGCTGCGCGGCACATGTATTCTTCATGATATCGGCAAATATATTTGTATGCGCAGCCATTCTATTTACACCTATCAGCTTATTTGCTCTACAGATATGCTGGGCTTTAGCGATAAAGATAAGCAGATTATTGCTTTGGCTTCTTATTATCATGCCAACAAGCTTTTTGACCAGAGTAATGTGCTGGCACCTAAGGTACCGCGGGATATGGTAGCTATTGTGGCAAAATTGGCGGCGCTTGTGCGTTTGGCAGATGCTATGGACCGCAGTTATCTGCAAAAAATTCGCAGCTGTAATATAACGGCAAAGGATAATATTTTAAAAATACAGGTTGTCAGCAAGGTTGATTTGGCTTTAGAGTTATGGACCTTTGAAGACAAGGCTGCTTTTTTTGAAGAAGTATACGGTATGAAACCGATATTGGAACGGGTGGATAAGTAATGAGAAAATTAGATTTAACTAAGCCTGAATATTTTTATAATCGTGAATTAAGCTGGCTCAAATTTAATTTGAGAGTTCTGAAGGAGGCTATGTTTAAAGAAGCGCCTTTATTGGAGCGGTTAAAATTCATTGCTATTTCGGCCTCGAACTTGGATGAGTTTTTTATGGTGCGCGTGGCAGGCTTATGGAATAATTATGAAAGCGGCATAGATAAGCCGGACGCAGCGGGATTATCTGTAAAAGACCAGTTGGAAGCGATTTCGGAATCTGCTCACGAGCAGGTACGCACGCAGACAAAATATTTGATTGCTCTGCTGGGGGAAATGGACGAAATAGGTTTGCATTTTCGCCGTGTAAATAATTTATCAGAGGTAGCTAAGGATTGGCTGGAGGAATATTATAACGAAGTAATTTATCCGGTGTTGACGCCCATGGCGGTAGACGCTTCCCGCCCTTTCCCTTTCTTGGCAAACAAAACGCAGAATCTTGCGGTGGAATTGGTGAAGGCTGACGGCGAACACAGCATGGGGCTGATTCAGGTGCCTTCTGTTTTGGATAGAATTTTAGAAATTCCGTCTGATGCTAAGCGTACCTTTGTATTTTTAGAGGATATTATCGCCAGCCATTGTCAGGAATTGTTCAAGGGCTGCCAAATTTTAGACGTAGTTCCCTTTAGAGTAACCCGCGACAGCGATTTAGATTTGGAGGAAGAAGAAAGCGTTGACTTATTAAAAGAGGTTGAAGAATCTCTGCGTAAGCGCAAACGCGGAGCTACTGTGCGGTTGGAAATTTTTAAAACGAATAATAATCGCATTAAAAAATTTTTGGAAGAAAATCTTGACGTAAGCGATTTAGAGATTTACGAAATCAACGGTCCCTTGGACCCTACTTGTTTCTTTAAATTTACCGGCTTAAAGGGAATGTGGCCTTGGCTGTATGAGCCCTTTGTGCCCCAGCGCCCTTTGGAGCTGCCGGACGACAGCGATTTATTTGCAGCTATTCGCAGAAACGATATTATTCTGCATCATCCTTATGAAAGCTTTGATCCGGTGGTAAAACTTGTCAGCGACGCGGCGGACGACCCGCAGGTTTTGGCGATTAAGCAGACCTTGTATCGCGTGAGCGGCAATAGTCCTATTGTTGCGGCTTTGGCCCGCGCTGCGGAAAACGGCAAGCAGGTTACAGTTTTGGTAGAATTAAAAGCGCGTTTTGATGAAGAAAATAATATTTTGTGGGCGCGCCGCTTGGAAAAAGCAGGTTGCCACGTAATTTACGGTTTGGTGGGTTTAAAAACTCACGCGAAAATTATTCTGATTGTGCGCAAAGAGGATAACGGCATTAAACGCTACGTGCATTTGGGCACAGGTAACTATAACGACAGCACCGCAAAATTATATACCGATTTAGGTTTAATGACTGCCAACGACGAATTTGGCAGCGATGCTTCGGCTTTTTTCAATTTGCTCAGCGGCTACGGCGAACCGCCCATTTGGAATAAGCTGGTGATGGCGCCCTTAGGCTTGCGGGAAAAAATTTATTCCTTGATTGACAATGAAATCAATATGGTTAATTTGGGCAAAGAGGGTCATATTATCGCGAAAATGAATTCTCTCATTGATTATCCTGTAATTCAAAAGCTGTATGAGGCTTCGGCTGCGGGCGTGCATATTGATTTAATTGTGCGCGGTATCTGCGGCTTGCGTACAGGTATTGAAGGTATCAGCGAAAATATTACGGTGCGCAGTATCGTAGGACGCCAACTGGAGCACAGCCGTATCTTTTGGTTTGCCAACGGCGGCGAAGCGCAGCTGTATCTTTCCAGCGCCGATTGGATGCCGCGTAATCTTAACGACCGCGTAGAGCTGTTTTTCCCCGTGGAAACGGAGGAGCATATCAGTCGTATCAAAGGCTTGCTGGATTTATACTTGCGCGATAATGTGGGCGCGCATATGATGCAGTCCAACGGCAATTATCGTCGCGTACATAATAAGCTGGAGCCTGTGAGCGCGCAGGCGACGCTGTACGAAATGGCGCAGCTGGCGGTGGCCAGCGACAAGCTGCCTATGGAGCAAAGATTGCAGCCTGTATTTAGCAGACGGTAAATTGACAGTGTTTTAAATGCGCAATTAAACCCGCATATTGCTATTATGCTGCTGAATTGCTATAATATTTAGCAGTAGAGGGGGATTAAAAATGAGTACATTTATCGTTACCTTGAATTACAATTGCAATTATGGTTTTGTAGAATATAATGAAACAAGCAAAACAGCGGCTGTTACTTTGCCGATGGCAGAGGCTAAAGCGGTGGTGGAGCAATTTTTAGCTACGCCGTTGACGTTGGATATTCCTCACGGGGAAACTATCCGCGATTTTGTCACCGAAACCTTGGAGCCGTTAGCCAGCATGGAAAATTTTAAGACCTGCATGACACGTTTGTGGGGCAAAACGGGCGTGCGCGTAGAATGGAGCATGCCTCCGGGAATGGCAGAAAAGCTATAAAATGTTTTTTAAGTTATAATTGCTATAAAATTTTATAATAGAAAAAGGTTCCGTAGCTCAGTAGGATAGAGCAACCGCCTCCTAAGCGGTAGATGGTTCGAGTCCAAATGAGGCAAACAACTGAATAATTTTACAAATGTCCATGTAGCTCAGCTGGATAGAGCACACGCCTCCTAAGCGTGGGGTCGGAGGTTCAAATCCTCTCTGGGACGCCAGAAAGCACCGCTGCAAGCCTTTTTTCGGGGTTTGCAGCGTTTTTTTGTTCCTCCTTCTCCCGGTAATTTCACTTCCGTTACCGGGAGATTTTTATGCGCCGCATGATGTATATTTGCTAATTGGACTCGAACGCTTTTCAGAAATTTGCTAAGAAAATTCTGCGTTTTGCTAATTCGATTTTTCGGATCACTTTGCCGGGGCTTGCGCCGCTATCAGGGCTGCGAGCGCACTTGCCAGCTCCGGCGACTTCTGAAGCTGCTCCACAAGGCTTTCAAGGTCCAGGGTCGCAGGTTCCGATTTTGCCGGTTCCTCCGGCGGACGGACATTGCGAAGATCAGGCTTGGCATAGAAGGCTGTCTCGAATTTCTGAGCATTGACCTTTCTATCCTCGTCCAGAATGTGAGCATAGATACTGGTTATCATGTCAATCTCGGCATGGCCCGTATCGCCCTGGGTAGCTTTCAGATCGCCGTGGTTGAGTTTCAGCTTATAAGTAGTGCTGGAATGTCTGAGAGAGTGGAACACCACATTAGGCAATCCGGCTTTTTCTTTCAGCAGAGAAAATTCTTTCTCAATAATCCGGTTCTCACATGGCCTGCCATTAGCAGCGCAACCACTAAATCATAATCCTGGTATTCCTCACCGAGGAAGCTCTTTAGCTCATCCTGTGCTTTTTTCCACTCACGGAGGATATAAGCAACGGTTTTCGGTAGCCAGACTTTTCTCTCACTTGATTGTGTTTTCGGTTTCTTCAAGATCAGCCGAGTGCTGGTATTAGGCATAAGCGGAGTGAAGATATGTAAAATATCTTTTTCTCCTATCATTTCAATGGCCTGTTTGGAAGCCCTTATCAGTTCTGCCTCAATGTAAACATAGGCATTATCCGCCGCTATGTTTTCATCCTCAATGTGGACATTCTTCCAGGTCAGACCAAGAATTTCTCCCATCCGCAAAGAACACGCAAATGCAAGGTTCATAGCAACATACAATTTGCTGTCAGTACACTGGTCCAGAGCGATACGGATAGTATCGGCATCCCAGATGTCACGCTTTTTGTACTCTGTTTTTGGTAATACGGTGTTCTCAAAGGGATTTTTTGCAATCAACTCCCAGCGGACAGCCTGCTTAAAGGCACACCGGAGAAGTTTGATGATCTTCTCAATGTTCTGATTAGAAATAAACTCTGTTGCCCCCATACCCGAATTGACAGACACAAAAAACAGTCGTAACATGGAAAGGA
>CAJKLD010000038.1 GCA_905200645.1 uncultured Phascolarctobacterium sp.
CAGAAGCACATAGACAAACCATAATTAAAAATGTTAGTAATATTTTTTTTAGCATAAAACACACCTCGTTTTCACGCTTAACTCCCAGTTTATTATTATATAAAATATTATAGCACGTTCGTTCCCCCTCAACAATACTTAATTTGACAGAAATGCTTTACTTTTATAGCTTGTCTAAAATTGCAGGAAGGCTTGCGCCAACTTTTTTATTTTAGCTAGTTGAAAGCCACAAAATTAATTAAGCAAAACAAAAAAAGAACCGAGCTCTGCTGTACACAGAACTCAGTTCTTTAAAATTTTTACGCTATTTTTTTCGTTTAAAAATCAATCTCAATACTTACGGGACAATGGTCGCTGCCAAAAACCTCATTATGAATTTCCGCGGCCTTTACCTTATCCTTAATGCGTTCAGAAACTACAAAATAGTCAATACGCCATCCGGCATTTTTCTCGCGCGCCTTAAACATATAGCTCCACCAGCTGTATTTTACTTCCTCCGGATGCAGATAGCGGAAGGTATCTACAAAGCCTGCCGCTTTCAGCTCGCGGAATTTTTCTCTTTCTTGGTCGGTAAAACCGGCATTCATGCGATTGGTTTTAGGATTTTTTAAATCGATTTCTTCCGCCGCTACATTCAAATCCCCGCAGACAATTACGGGCTTCACTGCATCCAGCTTTTGGAGATAAGCTAAAAAAACTTTTTCCCACTCCATGCGGTAATCAAGACGCGCCAGCTCTCGTTGAGAATTAGGCGTGTAAACCGTTACCAAATAAAAATCCGTAAACTCCGCCGTAATTACGCGGCCTTCCTTGTCGTGCTCCTCAATGCCAAGATCATAGGTTACGTTAATTGGCTTTTGCTTCGTGAAAATCGCCGTGCCGCTGTAGCCTTTTTTCTCCGCGCTGTTCCAATATTCCTCGTAGCCGGGAAAATCAAAAGTCGCCTGCTCGCGCTGCATTTTTGTTTCCTGCAAGCAGATAACATCGGGGTCAGCCTGCGCCAAAAAATCAGCAAAACCTTTATTCATGCAAGCTCTCAAACCATTTACGTTCCAAGAATATAATTTCATTTTTTACCTCGCTTATTTTACTGCCGCAACCTTTATGGTCTCATAAATCCAACGGGCAGTATCGTACAAATCGCTTTCCTTTAAATATTCTTCCGTGGTATGCACGTTGCTCATACCGGTAGCCAAAAGACCGCAGGGCAGACCATAGCCGCAAAGATAATTACCGTCGCTGCAGCCGCCGGTAGTTTTTAATGCCACCTTAAAGCCTAAATTTTCCGCAGCGCGCTTAGCCAGTTCAATACAAGGATGCTCCTTGTTCAGCTCCACTGCCGGACAGCCCTCCACAACCTCAAATTCCACCTGACCTTTACCGGCTTCAACAGTTTTTTTAATCAACGCCATAGTATCGTCCTTGAGTTTTTCCAGCTTCGCCACATTCAAAGAACGCATATCAATAACAAATTTTGCATCCGGACAAACAATATTGGTGCCAATACCGGCGTTGAACATACCGATATTAAAGGTAGTTTCTGCATCAATTCTGCCGTAAGCAGGCAGTTTGGCTAAAGCCTCGGCAGCCAGCATAATTGCATTGACGCCTTCTTCCGGCGCGATTCCGGCGTGAGCCGCCTTGCCCTTGACGGTTACATAAATATCGTACAGCTTGGGCGCAGCGTAAGTTATTTCGCCCATCTCGCCGCCAATATCCATGCAATAGCCATAATCTGCCTTGATTTTAGCTTTGTCAAGATTGACAACGCCCAAGCAGCCAATTTCCTCGCTGACAGTAAAAAGCAGCTGAATATCGCCATGAGCCACGCCATCTTCTTTGAGCGCGCGCACCGCCTCCAGCATAGAAGCAACGCCAACTTTATCGTCGCCGCCAAGAGTTGTAGTGCCGTCGCTGTAAAGCACGCCGTTTTTGCGTACAACTTTTGTTCCCGTAGTTGGCGCCACAGAATCCATGTGCGCTTCAAAAAGTAAGGTCGGAGCCTCCTTGACGGTTCCTTTGACATAAGCCCACACATTACCGCAGGTGCCGCCGGTTTTTGCGTGCGCGTTATCCATTTCCGGCTCCAATCCCATGGCGCGCAGCTTAGCAATAATCAGCTCAGCCTCCGCTTTTTCGTCCTTGCTGGGACAGGGAACGCTGACCAGCTCAATAAATTCGTTTAAAAGTCTGTTTTCATTTATCATTTGTTTACCTCAAAAATTTTTCTTCATTATATATTACGCTAAATAGCGGCAGATTAAATAGGCCGCCGACGCAATCAAGCCGCCGTAAGCGCGTATTTTCAGCTTACCCGCATCTACGCGCTCCGGATTTGCCGCCTGCAATTTGCTGATACCGCCTAAAATCAGCCACAAACTTGCTAACAGCATCAACAAAGCCAAATAATCCCAGCTATCCAGCTTGGCCAATATTTCCATGTAAAAAATCCCCCTCAACGATGATTACAAATATAATTATACGGACAATGAGCGCAGCCTGCAAGCCCCGTCCGCACATTTTGCGAACGGCAGCTAAACTCGCTTTCAGCGCCTTTGCCGCTGATTTCTTGGCCTAAAGCTAACGCCTCCTGCAAATAATCCTTGTCATCATGCAAATTCCACACGCTCAAATTTTGTAAAAAGTGCAGCTGCGCCTGCGTAACTTTTTTCTGCGAGCGTTGCTCCACCGCCGCTTTGTACAACGCCAGCTGATAGCTATAGCCAAGCTTCGCTTCTCCGTCCTGCGGCGGTCTGCCGGTTTTATAATCTACGATAGTTAAAGTTCCGTCATCATTTTCGCACAAACAGTCAATAATGCCGCTGATTAAAATGCCGCCAACAGTCAAACAGAAAGGCAGCTCGCGCATTTGCTTTTTGGGCAGCTCCTGATAAATTGCACTGGCAAGATATTTTTCCAGCATTACTTTTGCTTCTCCTCCTTGGTACGAGGGCGCGTATTGAGCTATGGCTGCGCTTAAAACAGCAGCTAAATCGCCGCGATATAATTCCAAAGCGCGATGGACAATGCTGCCTAAAATTTTTGCCGGCAAGACCGCTTGCGCTTGCCCGTCATAATTATTTACAAACTCGTCCAGCTGCGGTAATTTCATCAAATGCTGATAAAAATACTGCCGCTGACAATAAAGATAGGTTTGCAATGCAGAGGGCGAAAACATTTGCTGTCCGTTAGCTGCGTAAGTCGGCAGCGGAGCAAGCAACTCCTGACTGTCGAGCACAACTTCTGTTTTTGCCACTGGCACTGCTTCCGTTATTTCTGCGCTTTCCTCAATAAATTTTATTTCTACTGCCTTTTCCTGCTGATAAATTTGCTGCAGCTGCTTAAGCCAGCTCAATTCAGCTAAAGCTTTATCAGCTTTATTTTCCTTGCCGTCGGTAATGCCGGTTAAAATCAACCGCTGCTCCGCTCTAGTCATAGCAACGTATAGCTGGCGCTTACGCTCCTCATTCTCCAGCAATTTATCGCTTGCTTTTACTTTTTGCAAAATGCTTGTAGTCTGCAAAACGCCGTTTTCATCCGGTGCCTTAATACCCAAACCAAGCTGCGGCAAATATTTAATTTCCGCGGTATCGCTAGGCGTACTGCTGTCCAAAAAAGGCAGAAAAACGGTATCAAACTCTAAGCCTTTAGATTTATGAATCGTCATAATCTGTACTACGTCACCGGTGCTTAAATTAGCCGTCGTTTCTTTGGTTTCGGCTTCCCGCAAGCGCTGCACATAATCCAGCCAATCGCCTAATGTCCCTTTATGCTGCACGCTGTATTCCTGCGCCAGCCGGCGCAGCTTCTGCACGTTAGCCAATTTATTGGCGCCATGTTCTTGTACGGAAAGTACGGCCTCCATTGCCAGCTCCTGCCACAGGCTTTGCCACAGCTCCGGCAAGCCCAATAGCGACGTCTGGCTGCGCAGCTTGTCTAAAACCTTAGCTGCCCTCTGCACGAGCACGCTTTGCTTATCGGCAAAATTTTCCGGACGCGCCTGCATTAACGCATCCCACAAGCAGGTTTCCTGCTGCAAAAAAAGTGTGGTCAAGGTTTCGTCATGCAAGCCAAAAAACGGTGAGCGCAAAACTCCCGCTAATTCCAAGCTGCGACAGCGATTATTGAGCGCCGTCAGTAAATTTAAAACGTCCAACACTTCCTGACAATCATAAAAACCGCGCCCGTCCACTATCTCATAAGGAACTCCCTGCTCCTGCAAAGCGGCGGCGAGTTCCTCGCAATGAGTCATGGCGCGCAGTAAAATTGCCATTTTGCCGTAGGAATTTCCATTTGCGTGGTAATTTTTCACAGTCTGTGCCACAGCTCGCGCTTCCACTTGGAATTTACTTGTACCGCACTCCTTATCATAAGCACACAACAGCAGCTGCGGAATTTCCGCGCAGATTTTATTGTGCGCCAACGCTTCAAAAAATACATCCTTGCTGCTGTCCTCGCCTAACAGCTCGCGAAAAGCGCTGTTGACCGCCAGCAAAATTTTATCCATACTGCGGTAGTTGGTGCTAAGCTTTAAACTTTCACCGCCGCCTGCCGCTATTTCCCGGCGCACGCGGGCAAACACGCCGACATCCGCGCCGCGAAAACGATAAATGGACTGCTTAGGGTCGCCTACGATAAATAATTTTTTGCCTTGCAATTTTTCGCTGTCATCGCCGCACAGCAAATAAATTAGCTGCCGCTGCTTGTCATTGGTGTCCTGAAATTCGTCCACCATAATATATTGAAAACGTTCCTGATATTTATGACGCACCTGCTCGTTTTGCTTGAGCAGCTCCACCGTAAAATTTTCCAAATCATCAAAGGTCAGCAAATCCTGCGCCAGTTTTTGCTCCCGCAGATAAGCGTCCAGCCCGCGCAATAAATCCTGCCACAAGGGTAAAAAGGCTAAGGCGTATTTATCCGCAGCTTGCAGCTGAATTTTCTCCTGCAAGCTTTTAATATTGTTAATACTATCCTTAATTTTACCTCTCGCCTGAACGCCGAGCAGATATTTGCCTAAAATATTTACTTCTTCACCTTGCTTAACGGCAGTACAAGCTTCATCTATACTTTCTGCCAAATTCTCTAAACAATTTCTGGCGTTGGATTTTTTACTCGTTAATTCTTCTCTGCACAAAACCAGCTCGCGCAAAGCCAGACACAAATCGTCCCGTAATTGCGGCAGTTCTGCGATGCTTTCTGCATAAGGCTTGGTCAAATTTTCTGCCGCAAGCTTATCTAAAGAAGGCAGAATACTTTCCAGCTGACGCATTAAACCGTCCACGCCATAAGCGGCGACCAGCTTGGCTGCACCCTCATTTTTCTGCGACAGCTGCCGGCGCAAATATTCCCGCATACATTGCTGTCGAAATTCGTCGCCTTCAAATTCTTCGGCCACGGTAAACGACGGGTCCAGCTGCACCTCTACGGGATTTTCGCGCAGAATACGACTGCACAAACCATGGATGGTACTAATCTGCGTTCTGTCGAGCGCCCCCAGCTGACTGCGCCAAAAGCCGCTGCTATCGTCGGCAAGACGTTCCTCTATGCCTTTACGCACGCGCTCGCGCATTTCTCCGGCAGCCTTGCGCGTAAAAGTAATCGCCAAAATATTGGCAGCGTCGACGGGCTTGGTATTTTGATGATTATGCTGCTCTAAAATATGCAGAAAGCGTTCTACCAAAACCCGCGTTTTGCCGCTGCCTGCACCGGCAGAAACAACTACGTTGTTGGCAATTGCCTCAATGGCTTGCTTTTGCTCCGGATTAGGCTGTAATTTATTCATCTGCCTGCACACCTCCCTCTGCCTGCGGCATTTGACTTAAGCGGCAAATATTGCGCAGCGGACAATATGCGCTGCATTTTTTGCGCGGCGCTACGGCAAAATTGCCCGCATAAATTGCTTCTATATAATCTGTGATCAGCTTTTGCGCAAAGCTTTGAAAGCTGTCCCAAGAATCATTGATACCTTGCGCAGCTTTTTTATAAACTAAATTAGGATTGCCTGCATCCTCTAAAAGAAAACTGCTTTTTCTTTGGCCGTCCTTCAAAACAAAATAAGTACCGCCTACAACAGAATTATTGTCACTATGCAAATCCGCCAACGCCAGCAAATATAAAGGCAGTTGCACGTCAAAACCGTTAGCCAAATCCTTGCCACTGGGCACGGAGCTGCCGCTGCGCTTGTAATCCGTTACGAAAAATCTGTGACCGTCGCTGTCGATTCTATCTATTCGTCCGGTCAAGGCAATTTGCGTGCCATCACTTAATTGCAGCCGCAAAGCTCTTTTATTTTTGCTGCCAAAATCCCACTCCACAGCCCAAGGCATAAAGCCAGTCCAATTTTTTTTGTCGTCGTATTCAAATTGCAGACACAGCTGTAAAAGCTGGTGCAACCGTTGTGCTTCCGCCTGCCAAAAAACATTGTTGACAATTTTTCCTTGCGCTTCCGCCTCTTGCGCTACAGCAGCAAAAATTTCTGCCAGTTCCTTTTGCAGCGCAGCTAAAGGCATAGCCGAAATTTTCTTTTGCAAATATCTGCTCGTAAAACGCGCCAAAACCTGATGGAGCAAATCGCCTTCATCCGCAGGCGTCGGCTGCTCGTCTTTCGCTACAAATTCCTGCTGCTGCCACACCCGCTGCCCCAAATATTTAAAGGGACAGGCTGCATAAATTTCTAAACCGCTGGCGCTAAAAGTACTGCCTATTTTTTGCCGCACATGGGCTTGCAAATTTTCAGCCAACAATACGCCGTTATAACGCTCATCCTCCAAGCGCAGCTTATCCGCCTGCGCAGCGTCCAGCAGCGGCGCGCCCCATTGCTGGCGCAGCCACTCCTCGCTCGCCGCTTTCTGCGCAAATTCGCCTGCCGAAGCGCAAATTTTTTCCGGCTCGCTTATGGCTGCTAAAGTTTGCGGCGCAAACAATTTTTGCACCGCATTTATATAAGCGCCGGCTCCGGCTTGCTCATCTTCAAAATAGCTCAACACCAGCTGCTTGCGCGCCGCTGCTGCTACAGACGCAAAAAAGTAAGCGTCCTCTGCATAGGATAAGGACGTATTAGGCAAATCAAGACCTAACGCTTTTAACTCTTTGCGCTCGCGGTCATTATAAATCCAGTTTTCGTTGTTAGCGCGCGGAAATTCTCCCTCGCGCAGTCCCAAAAGAAAAACATAATCAAAGGCCAGGCCCTGCGCGTTGCCTGCTTCGGTAACCAGCACGCCATCCTTCCTGCCGGGACGCAGCACAATTTCTACCTCCGCAGCCGCATTACGCAATAACTCCTGCCATTCTGGTAAAGAAATTTTCATCTCGCCCATGCCGCAGCTTACATAATCGTCCATAAGCTGCTGAATAACTTCCATCAAATTTTTCTGCGTCTGCAAAGCGGCAGTAACGGCGGCAAGCTGTACCTTATTCTGTTGATATAGACTGCCTAAGCGTTGCGCCAGCTTCAAGCTGCGCAAAAATTCCAGTAATAACGCGCCGTATTCCGTAACTTTTGCCTGCCGGGGAATTTTTTCCAGCAAATCGTCAATTAAATTTAAAATTTCATCTTCTACCGCTAATTTTTCTTGCACAGCAGCCTGCACTCCGCTACGACTGGTAAAATACGCATTTTCTTGCAGCGAATTCACTGCCTCGCCGTCAACAGTCAAAAGCAAATGCAGCAGCGGCGCGGACACAAGCTCAAAGTAAGCCTGCGCTCCCTTATGGTTGTCGCAGACTGCCTGCAATAACAGCAACACCATTTCCGTCAGCGGCTGTACTGCTAAATTTCCGGTCTGCGGCAAATCAACGGGCACGCCGTACTCATCTGCCACCAAGCGCAACCCGCTGTATGTAGATAAATCGCGCACTGCCAGCAAAATTTTTTGGGAAGCCATCCCCTGCTGCAACAGCTGCTTAATATTGGTCAGCGCCCAACGAATTTCTTTATCTCTATCCTGAAAGCTATATAAACGCACAGCGTCATCCGTAGACACAGGCTGACAAGCGCGTCCTAAATTTTTTATCACCTGCACGCAGGCAGGCTCCGCAATAAAATCTTGAGTATAGCTTTCTATTTTTTCGTCAAGACAAAGATTTTCCAAAGCCATATAGCTATCAGCAGAGGCCGCAAAAATTTTTTCGCGCTCCTGTCCCTGCAAATTTTTCTCGTAACACATGCCCACCGTAATATGGCAACGCTCGCTCAAAGCTTGAAGAAAATCCAGCTGCAAAGCGTCAAAGCTATAAAAATCGCTGAAATATAGCCGCTGCCACGGCAGCTTAACCTTGGCGTTTTCTAAAATCCAAATTGCCAGACGATATTTGCCCTCTAAATCGAACCAATCCTTATTTTTTAAATAATTACGATAAAAATTGTAGAGCAGCGCTATTTCTTTATCCTTTTGTCTTAAATCGCCCTCTCTATCCCACGCGCTCAAAATATTGACTATCTGCTCCTGCGTAGACCCGCTGCGGGAAAGCTGACCAACTAAAGAAGCCATTGCCTTAATAAAGCCCGGCTTTAGCGCCAGCTTACCAAAATACGGCAGCTTGTACGCTGCCAGTAAATCGTTCAGCATATTTTGAATAACCAATTCCTGACTGCGGCGGTTGATTTGGTGAAAATCCTCATAGCCGTTTAGATTGAGTACTTTCACAGCCAAGGTATCCATGCCAATACATTCTACATTATAACGAGCCTGCACCTCTTCCAGCAACAGACGATTGGGAAGCACGATTGCTCCGTGCCCATATTCTAATTTAGTCAGCTGCTCGCAAAAAAAATTGCGGGCGCTGCTGCCTAAGGACGTAATATATAGCTTAGCCATTTATTGTACTCCTTGCTTGATTTTACGTTTAACTTTCTCCATTATAAATATAAAATTATTATACACCACTACCGCCTGTTTTGTCCTCACAGGCTTGCAGGATTTCCTTTTTTACTCACACTTTTCGTATTTTTCCAGCTGACTTTCCAAGCAAATATTATTGTGTCATCTCTTTGTCACACATATAATATTTTTGTGAAAGCCTATCTTTTTATATATTATTGAAGTATAATTAAGCTAGAGACAATAAAGGTAGCAAACGTAGCTGCCACAGCATTGTCATATATGTAACCTTAAAATACAAAGGAGTGAAAAAAATGACAGCTCACAAATTTTTTATCTGCAAAAAATGCGGTAATATGGTAGGTATGATTTTTGACAGTAAGATGCCCCTTACCTGCTGCGATGAAGAAATGCAGGAATTGACGCCTAATACTGTGGACGCCGCGCAAGAAAAGCATGTTCCCGATATCAGCGTGGACGGCAGCACAATAATTGTACGCATCGGCAGCGTTGAACATCCTATGATTCCCGCTCACTATATTGAATGGGTATATCTGCAAACCGAAAAAGGTGGCCAGCGTAAAGCTCTAAAACCTGGCGACAAGCCACTGCTTACTTTCTCCCTCACCGCTGACGACCGTCCGATTGCAGCCTACGCTTATTGCAATCTCCACGGACTGTGGATGAAGGAAGTTTAAAAATTTCATATAATTAAAAACCAAAAGGCTCCGTAACTTTTGTTACGGAGCCTTAATATTTTAGTGGCGAAGATAAGCGAGATCGAACCGCTGTTTTTTGTTTGTTTAAGTGGTGGAGATAAGCGGGATCGAACCGCTGTTTTTTGTTTGTTTAAGTGGTGGAGATAAGCGGGATCGAACCGCTGTTTTTTGTTTGTTTAAGTGGTGGAGATAAGCGGGATCGAACCGCTGTTTTTTGTTTGTTTAAGTGGTGGAGATAAGCGGGATCGAACCGCTGTTTTTTGTTTGTTTAAGTGGTGGAGATAAGCGGGATCGAACCGCTGTTTTTTGTTTGTTTAAGTGGTGGAGATAAGCGGGATCGAACCGCTGTTTTTTGTTTGTTTAAGTGGTGGAGATAAGCGGGATCGAACC
>CAJKLD010000039.1 GCA_905200645.1 uncultured Phascolarctobacterium sp.
TTATATTATTTTTTATTTTAGGAAGTAGAAAACCCCAAAATTAGTTAAAGAACCTTTTGTTTGTGCGAATTTTTTGGGTCGGCGTCCAAATTACTTTGCGGTAGACCGCCAATGCTTTGTATTGCAAGCTCTATTTTTTACCGCTCTTTGAAAAGCGCCCGCGTGCGCATAACACGTAAAAAAAATAATTATAAGAAATATAAGTTAGCAATTTTTGTTACTTTCTGCTTAAAAAGTCATTAGTCATGGAGCAGTGCGGACACTCCCCGTGCTCACGCATAAGCTTGCTGCCCCATGCGTACATGGCGTGCAAAATCGGGAACAAACTTTTACCTTTTTCCGTAAGGCTGTATTCTACCTTGGGCGGCACCACGGCGTAAACGGTGCGCTGTACTAAATCGTCGGCTTCTAATTCGCGCAGCTGCTGGGTGAGCATTTTTGGCGTAGCCTCCGGCACCAGACGGTGTAATTCGTTAAAGCGCAAAATGCCGTCGGATAAATGCCACAGCAGTAAGGCTTTATATTTGCCGCCGATAAGACGCAGTGTTGCGGAAACGGGGCAGTTGGCGTTTAATTCTTGTTTAGTCATGTGCTTCTCCTTTACGGTATCTTTTTAGGTAGTATATATAAAAATAGTACGTTCTTGAAATAAAGGTAGCATTTGCTATAATATTAGCAGAAATTAATTTGCATGTCAAAAAGGAGGTCAGCAAATGCGTAAAGAACTTTTAGATATAACGGGCATGAGCTGCAGCGCCTGCTCCAGCCGCATTGAAAAGGTTGTTGGGCGTATGGAGGGCGTGGACGAAATGACGGTTAATCTTTTAACCAACAAAGCCTACGTTACTTACGACGAGACCAAGCTGGATATGCCTGCCATTATTGCCCGCATTGAAAAATTAGGCTTCGGCGCGGCAGTGCATCAGGTGACGGCGCAGGCGGCTCCGGCAAAGCCTGCCAATACGGCGGCGGATGAGCTGGAGGAGATGCAGCGTCGTTTAATACTTTCACTTGGCTTTACTGCGCCGCTTTTTTATCTGCATATGGGACTGATGTATGGCTGGCCTTTGCCAAGCTTTGTGCTGGGGCAGGAAAATTTATTAGTATGCGCTCTGCTGCAATTTTTTCTTTGTCTGCCGGTGGTGCTTACAGGATATAAATATTTTTTTCACGGTCTGCGCAATTTATTGAACCGCGCGCCTAATATGGATTCACTGATTTCCATTGGCAGCGGCGCGGCCTTTGTTTATGGCGTTTATGGCCTTTTGGGCTTGGCGTATGCTTTTGGCCATCAGCGCCTGGAACTGCTGCACGGTTTTTACGACGCGCTGTATTTTGAATCTGCGGCCATGATTTTGGCGTTGATAACCTTGGGTAAATATTTGGAAGCCCGCGCCAAAAGCCGCACCTCGGACGCGCTGACGGCTTTAATGCAGCTTACGCCGCCGACGGCGCTGGTAGAGCGCCATGGCGTGCAGGGTGAAATTCCTTTGGAGGAAGTAGTTGCCGGAGACATTTTAATTGTCAAGACCGGCGCTACGGTACCGGTGGACGGACAAATTATCGAAGGCAGCGGCGCTTTAGACGAAAGCGCCATCACCGGCGAGAGCCTGCCCGTGGATAAAATTGTGGGCGATAAGGTCACCGGCGGCACCATTAACCGCAGCGGCTATTTTAAAATGACAGCGACTGCTGTCGGCGGCGATACTACGCTGGCGAAAATCATCACCTTAGTGGAGGAAGCAACTTCTTCCAAAGCGCCTATTGCCAAGTTGGCCGATAAAATCAGCGGCGTGTTTGTGCCTGTGGTTATTACTATTGCCGTGCTGGCCGCCTGCGTGTGGCTGGTTTTAGGCGAAAGCCTGCATTTTGTGCTGACTATTGCCATTTCGGTTTTGGTTATTTCCTGTCCCTGCGCTTTGGGGCTGGCAACGCCCACTGCCATTATGGTGGGTACGGGACGCGGCGCCAAGCAGGGGATTTTGATTAAATCTGCTACGGCTTTGGAGACTGCTCACAAAATAGATACGGTAATTTTAGATAAAACCGGTACGGTAACCGAAGGCAAGCCCGTCGTTACCGATATTCTGCCCATAAGTGTCGGTCGCGAGGAGCTTTTGCTTACCGCGGCGGCTTTGGAAAAACTTTCGGAGCATCCCTTGGGACAAGCCGTGATTGCTGCCGCAGAGGCAATGGAAAACGGCGGTGCGGTGAATTATAATTTAAGCGCCGGCGATTATACCGCTTTGCCGGGACGCGGCTTTACGGCGCGGCTGGGAGATAAGTTTTATGCTGCCGGAAATCTTTTGCTGATGCAGGAGCAGGGCGTAGACGTGGATGAAAGCTTGCGCGTCAAGCACGAAGCTTTGGCTGCCGGCGGTAAAACGCCGCTGTATTTTGCGCAAGGCGCGCGTCTTTTGGGTATTATCGCCGTCGCTGATACGGTGAAGCCCACCAGCAAGGATGCCGTGGCGCAGATGAAAAGAATGGGTCTGCGCGTAATTATGCTCACGGGCGACAACGCCGTTACTGCCGAAGCTATCCGCCGCCAGGTGGGACTGGACGAAGCTATCGCGCAGGTTCTGCCCCAGGATAAGGAACGTCATGTGCGTCTTTTGCAGGAGCAGGGACACGTGGTAGCTATGGTGGGCGACGGTATCAACGACGCGCCTGCCTTGGCGCGCGCCGACGTGGGTATTGCCATTGGCGCAGGCACCGACGTGGCTATTGAAGCCGCCGACATGGTGCTGATTAAAAACGATTTGCTGGACGTAACCCGCGCGGTGCAGCTTAGCCGCAGCGTGATGAAAAATATTAAAGAAAACCTGTTTTGGGCGTTTATTTACAATACTATTGGTATTCCGTTGGCTGCGGGGGTATTTTATCCCGCCTTTGGCTTGCTGCTGAACCCGATGATTGCCGCCGCCGCCATGAGCTGCAGCTCCGTATCGGTAGTAAGCAACGCCCTTAGACTGAAATTCAGCAAGCTGTGACTGTGTTCATTAAATTGCAGTGAAAAATTTTTTTTGGAATTTATTTTCAAGCTGCAATTTAAATAAATAAAAGAAAGGAAGATTTTTCATGATTAAAACTATTTTTATCGGCGGTATGCACTGCGAGCATTGCGTGAAGGCTGTCAACGACGCTTTGAAGGCTCTGCCGGGAATTACCAGCGTAACCGTATCCTTGGAGGATAACTGCGCTACCGTTTCCGGTCCTGCTCCCGATGAAGCTGCCATTAAAAACGCTATTGAAGATACCGGCTTTGACGTTATTGAGATTGCCTAAGCCGAAAATTTAAAAATTAAAATAAAAGCTGCCTGCATGAAGCGTGTTGTGCTTTGTGTCAGGCAGCTTTTTAATTTAACTTCGTTGAAGGTGTAAGAAGGCGTGCGAGCGGCACGCCGGCGCTTATATCTTCTTCTTTCATAACTGAAAGAAGAAGCAAGAAAGGTTCGCGATTTTGAAAATCGCGGGAAACAACGGCTTTTTGCCTCGCCGCAAAAAGCCTGGCAAAAAGGGCTTTACCATATTCAAATTTTTAAAGTTCGTAGTTCCGGGTTATTTCGGCTCGCAATGCAAAGCTTTGGCGTTCTGCCGCAAAGTGAGATGGGGTTAGCGTGATAATATAACCGCCTGTGTAAAATTTATACGCATTAGTGGTTGTTCATATAGCAAAACGCGCTAGAAACAAGTGTTTGGAGTAAAAATGGCAAAAAGCATGGGTCATAACGTAATATGTTAGTAAATATTAGTATAGTTCATCTTATAGTATTAGTCGAGTAGCAAGTGATATGATATAATATAAAATAGAAAGATTTTAGTTTTGATTTATGATAGATTGTTTATGATTGGGATAGTAACGATAAATATGGAGGTGTAATAATGGGATATTCTGAATATAGAGATTTAACTCCGAAAAATGATATAAATAATGGCGAAGAATACATAAAAGCTTTAGATTGGGCTTTTGAAAATAAAAAGATAAAAAATATTGCGCTTGCCGGACCTTATGGATCTGGTAAGAGCAGTATTATAGAAACCTATTTGCACAGAGAGGAAGAAAGATCAAGGAAAATATATACTTTAGAGTTTTGGAACCAAAAAATATGTATTTTACTATCTGTTTTGAAGTTTTGGAAGAAAGAAAATAAACTAGCCGGAAAATATTTAAAAATTTCCATGGCTACTTTTATTGAAGGTCACAATCAATCTAACAATGACGGAAAAATAAATGTTAATCCTAGTGAGGTAGAAGAAGGGATTTTAAAACAATTATTTTATAAGGTCAATCATGAGATAATACCGCAAAGTAGGTATAGAAAGCTTCACTCTATTTCTTATTTAAAAATGTTGCAGACAACATTTTTAGTAGAATTAATTATAATTTTATTGAGTGTTGTACCTTTTTTTGATTTTTATAAAGCTATATGGGGTAGATTGTTTGATTTCACAGTTTTATGTAATTTACCATCAGATATAACGATAATAATGGCAATGGTTTTATACTTTATTGTGGGAATAGGAGCAAATTATTTATATAGATTGTTCTTTGTAAAATATCATGTTAAAGAAGTTCAACTGCCAATAAATGCCACAATAAAAGAAGATGATGAATCAGATAGTTCTGTATTTAATAAAAATTTAGACGAAATTATGTATTTTTTTGAATCTACACCATATAGAGTAGTATTTTTTGAGGATTTAGATAGATTAGAGGATAGAAAAATATTTGTTCATTTGAGGGAATTGAATAATCTTTTAAATAATGATGATGTGATCAAAGATAAACCTATCGTTTTTGTGTATGCAATTAAGGATGATATTTTTACCAAAGAGGATAGGACTAAATTTTTTGATTTTATAATACCCGTCATACCTGTTATAAATTCTACTAATTCCGGAGAAATATTATTAGAAATGTTAGCGGAAGCAAAAAACAATAACGTTGGACATAATATTTCTCGGGGGTTTATTTTAGATATAGCGCCATATATCTCTGATATGAGAATGTTACAAAACATTTATAATGAGTTTCTTATTTATAAAAACATGCTTCGAACAGGGCAAGAATTGTCATTATCAGATGAACATATGATGGCAATGATTATCTTTAAAAATTTATATCCGAATGATTTTTCCAATATTCAACAAGAAGAAGGTATAATCAAGGAAGCATTTTTGGGTAAACAAAGTTATGTTGAAAAACGAAAAAAAGAATTCCAGAAAGAAATTGATGACGCAACAGAAACGATTAATAATGCCCAAGAAGATGTTTTGCAATCTGTCAGAGAATTGAAATATGCTATGCTAGTAGATATTACAAATGGACAAGGAATAGTAAGGAGTTTTCAACAATATGGAGGAACAACGTATTCATCAACGAAAATAATGCAAGATGACTTTGATTTCAAGCAATTAGCTCAGAAAAATTATAACGAAGTCCAGTATGTATCTCTTGATAGATACTATGATTTACATAGAATACCATTAGATAATATCTCACTAAATAAGATTTCAAAATACATTAAGAGATGGGAGAATCTTAAAAAGTATCACGAACAGGGTTTAGTAAATTTGCAAGAAAAAATTGCAGAACTGAAAAGAAAACAGCATAATATTTTAGGTGAATCTTTGCAATCGTTGATTGAAAATTATTCTTCTGAAAATGTTTTGTCAAAGGAAGTTAGGGAAAATAAGCTTTTAGTTTTTCTGTTGCGTAGAGGATATATTAATGAACAATATGCAAATTATATTAATTATTTTAAGGGTAACAGTATTACAGCTGCTGATATGAATTTTATTCTTGCTGTTAAGAGTCAGGAACCACAAGCATTTGATTATCGGTTGACAAAGGTAGATATGGTCGTATTACGTTTGCAGGATTACGAGTTTGAGCAAAAGGCTATCTATAATTTTCAGCTTTTGGAGCAGCTATTAAAAGAAGGGCAATCGACTAAGCTGGATATTTTTATTAAACAATTAGCTGATGAAGAAGATATAAGTTGGCAATTTATTGATGAATTTACTGATAAAACTTCTTGTTTAGATAAGTTTATCCGTATTCTTGCTCAAAAATGGTTAGGAATGTGGGATTATGTTTCCCATCTTTCTATTCTTACCTACGAGCGACAATTAAAATATTTAAAAACACTATTAGGTAGCTTGAGTGAGGAGGAATTGCTAAGGTTAAATAAAAACGGCAATATTACTAAGTTTTTTGAAGATCATGTAGATATTCTTCAACAATTAAATGAGATTGAGGTGAAAAAATTATCTGATGCTATTGATGCTTTGAATGTTTCCTTTGAAAATCTATATATAGAAGGTGTGCCCAAAGAGTTGCTTGACTATGTATTTGAAAATGGTCATTATGTATTAAATGAAGATATGGTAAAAGCTATCATTCTTCATAAAAATGCTTCTGTTATAGATAATTTTTCGGCAAAGCCGTATAGTTCTATTATCCGACTTGGATATGAACCTTTGATTCAACGTGTGCGTGAAGATGTTAATAACTATCTTACAACAGTTGTGTTTAATAAAACTAATATTTCAGATGATGTTAAAGATATAATTGACTTATTTAGACAAATTTTGTCAGAAAAAGAGCTTTGTATTCAATTAATTAAACAAGAGCAATTTATATTAGAAAAGCTTTCAGAGTGCTTAACAGATGAAATAGACAAGCATCAATCTGAAGTAAAAGTAATTTGGGAAACGCTGGTGGAAAATAAGAAACTAGCTCAAAAATGGGAAAATATATATTTATATTGGCAACATTATAAGTTAGATGCAGCATTAAAGCGTTTTATAGAAAATAATATTGCAATATTAGTTAATGCTCCGAAAGCTACTGTTGATGATTTGTTTATTAAGGACTTTATCCAAGTAGGCTTTAAATATGAAACTTATGAGGAATTACTGCCTGTACTTCCTATGTCTAATTTTGATTTAAAGTTGGAAGATTTGCCGGAAGATATTTTAAGAATAATGGTTGAATGTAATTATTTTTCGTTTACTGTGAGCCGTTATCAAAGTATTTTAGCAAAGAATTTTGATATAGCAATAGACTTTATTATCAATAATCAAGAGGCATTTAGATCAAGTGTAAACGAAATTCAAATGACGGCTTCCTTACTTGAAGAATTGTTGTTTGAACCTGATATCCAGAGTGATATTAAGGAAGAACTGTTTACTAATTATGCTGCAAGTTATATGACTGAAAAAATTGCAGAAAATATGAATTCGGCAGGGTTTAGTATTACTAAAGAAATTTTCGATAAAGCATGGAATACATTAAATTCCGATGTTGCTAAAGAAAATTTGATGTATCACAATCTTACGCTTTTGAATTCAGATGATATGGAACATTGCTTTAGCGAGCTGGAGGATTATTCTAACTTAGTGGATAGGTCTAGTAGGCGATTAGTCGAACTTGATGTAACTGCTAATAATGAAAAATTGGTACAGCATTTGAAATATATTGGTTATATAACAAGTGGTGAGTGTAAAGAAAAAGATGTTTACGACAAAGCAACAAAAGAAAAACGAAAAATAAAAATAATTAGATGCTGGATTAAGGCAAAGTAAGCTTACTCTAAACAAAAGTACCTAACTTCTAAAGTAGGCTTTTTATATTTCACTAGTCTGCTTTAGGAGTAACAACCTAAATGTACAGAGAACGAGAGTTTACTGTATTTTTTGGCATTAGATATTAGGCTTTACCTTTTGCTTTTTTAGATTTATTTCGTGTATAACACACTGGACACACATATCAAGGTTTTTCGAGTGTGTGAGAGTTTTTCTGTAAATAAGACCTTCTATGATAATTTTTACTTGGA
>CAJKLD010000040.1 GCA_905200645.1 uncultured Phascolarctobacterium sp.
TGTCCCCATCTAAAGGGCAGGTTGCCTACGCGTTACTCACCCGTTCGCCACTAAGAGTATCCAACACTGAAAACCTCTGGTGTTGGTTCCTTATTGCATGTGCTGCATACTATAATAAGCGTAGCAAAAATCTGCAAGCAGATTTTTGCCGCCTGCACCGCCACCGAAGACTCTCAGTGTCGGATACTCTCCGTTCGACTTGCATGTGTTAGGCATGCCGCCAGCGTTCGTCCTGAGCCAGGATCAAACTCTCCAAAAAAGATATTTTTTGAAGAACCGATTTGGCTCTTATTATTAAAAGAAATATTTTGACTTGGCCGTGCGCTTTCGCGCTCGGCCCGCACATTCGCTTTTTTTAGGTTAATTGTTCAGTTTTCAAGGTTCATATGCGATATCGATAAATTGTTATCTTCATCGCTTTGTGTTTGGCAATTTCTCTTTGCCGATTTGGTCTAGCGATTTTGGCTTTTGTTTAGTGCCGTATCGCGGCGACTTGTATAGAATACCACTTTTAAAATAGCTTGTCAACACTTTTTTATAACTTTTTTAGAATTTTTTTTAGAAAAAAAGCAGCAGACAAAATTCCCCTTATTCGGTGGTTTCACAACGAACTACTGACATTTCCTTTGTCGCTGCGCGCCGATTGTGGTATAATATTTTCATAGACTATCTTTGACGAGGTGAATTACATGAGCAAATCTTTACGATTATTATTCTTAACCTTTTTATTTACCGTAATGTGCACTGCCATAGCCTTAGCCTACAATCCCGGCCAGCGCACAATTAAGCTTTTGGGACAAACCTTAAACAGCGATAACCATCCCGTACATTTAGTTGTAACTCAAACCATCGATATGCGCGACCTATTAACAGCGGAAGCTTATAATAATCTCCCTGACGCGCAAAAAAGACGCATCAGCCGCACGGAATATAATGAAAACAACGGTATCAGCGCAGAACGCGCCATTATTACTGACGGCGAAGGCAAGATCATCAAAGATACCGTCAACTTCTGCAAGGGTGGTTATTGGTACGCTATCGATTATCTGCACAAAACCTATGACAGAGTACCGGAACTTCCGGGAATGAGCGTTCCTTTCGCCGAAACTCTGATTGGCTGGTTTAACGTGCGTCCGCAGAGCGGTTACGACGCTGCCACCGGTTACGATTATGATAAAATGACCAAAGGCAGTAATACCTTAAGTTTTTTCTATGAAAAAGATACTGAAAACTGGGTGGGTTATCAAACTGCATATCTGCCAATGTTTAAAGTAGTGGAAGTTTCTAACGTTGTTGATGAAGCCGTATTTAACCTGCCGCCTGCTGATTTTCAGCAGCTTGCCGATCCGGCAATGCGCAGCTTTGCCAACAGATTGATGGAAAGAATAAATAAATAAATAAATAAGCAAGTAATCAAAAAAGCTGCTGCACCATAATTGATGCAGCAGCTTTACTTTTTACTTATTCTGCTACCACTCCTTCTACACCGGCTACCGCAATATAATGACCGTCCTTAAACGGCTTGGTAATCAACAGCATAATGCCGTTGGACAAAACTCCCTGCACAGACAAAGAAACTACCAAACCAAACATACCTAAAACAGCCGGCAGCGAAGAAATAGGAACGCCAATGCTTTCAGCAACAATGCAGACAGCTACAAAATTAAAAATTACTCTGATAACAACCGTAAATTTTTGACGAGAAGCACCAAACCATTTGCATAAACCAGCGCTATATTGTAAAATATATTAAATATAGAAATTTTACGCTTAGCGAAAAAATAAAGAATGGAGCGATGAATGTGAGTACAAATTTAGAGGTTGGTATTGTCGGTTTGCCTAACGTCGGCAAAAGCACGCTTTTTAATGCCATTACCAAGGCCGGCGCCGAAGCTGCAAATTATCCTTTCTGCACGATTGAACCGAACGTAGGCGTTGTCGACGTGCCGGATAAACGCCTGGACGTTTTAAGCGAAATGTTTAAATCCCGCAAAATTGTTCCTGCTGCCATGCGCTTTGTAGATATCGCGGGCCTTGTGAAGGGCGCGTCTAAAGGCGAAGGCCTAGGCAATAAATTTTTGGCGCATATACGTGAGGTAGACGCCGTAGCGGAAGTTGTGCGCTGCTTTGAGGACGGCAACATCACTCACGTCGAAGGCAGCATTGACCCTCTGCGCGATATTGATATTATCAACACCGAGCTGTGTCTGGCAGACATGGAAACAGTGGAAAAACGTCAGGAGCGTCTGGTAAAGCTGGCGAAAACCGGCGATAAAAAAGTTAAGGCCGAGCAAACTGTCATGGAAAAAATCATGGCCGGCTTATCCGACGGCGTTCCCGCCCGCCGCGTAGGCTTAACCGACGAGGAGAAAGAGCTTTTGGGGGAAGTTCATCTTTTGACCATGAAACCGATTTTATATGTAACTAACGTAGCCGAGGGCGAAGTGGCCGACGCTTCTGCCAATCCCCACGTGCAGGCTGTAAAAAAATATGCCGAAGCTGAAGGCTCCGAGGTTATTGTAGTTTCCGCCAAAATGGAAAGCGAAATTGCCGAGCTGGACGCAGAAGAAGCCGCCGAATTTTTGGCTATGGCAGGTTTGGAAGAAACCGGTCTCGACCGTTTGATTAAGGCCGGCTTTAAGCTGCTGGGACTAATGACCTTCTTAACCGCCGGTGAAATTGAATCCCGCGCCTGGACCATCAAGCAAAACACCAAGGCTCCTCAGGCGGCCGGCAAAATCCACACCGATTTTGAACGCGGCTTTATCCGCGCCGAAATAGTTTCTTACAACGACTTGGTAACCTGCGGCAGCAAAGCGGCAGCACGCGAAAAAGGCTTGGTGCGCCTTGAGGGCAAGGATTACGTTATGCAGGACGGCGACGTAGTAGAATTTAGATTCAACGTATAATTTGATAAAGCTATTTAAAGAGTGCGGCGCGCAGACAGGCTGCACTCTTTTCTATTGCAAAATATTTCTCGTCCTAAGTAATTTTTAACCATTGCATTTTTATAGCAATTTGGTACAATATAAATTGCGAAAGGAAGGTATAAAAAATGCTTTTTGATACGCATATGCACTGCGATTATTCCTGCGACAGCCATATGCAATTTGCTGACGCCATAAAAGCGGCGGCCGCTCAAAAAATTGGTATGATTGTTACGGAACATTGGGATTTTGATTATCCTACAAATCCTACTGCTTTTACTTTTGATATAGACGAATATTTTGCGCGCCTCAAGCCCTTATGCAGCGAAAACGTGCTGATTGGCATTGAAATCGGCATGCAGACTCACACTGCCGCCGCCGACAAGCGTATTGCGCAAAGCCACGATTTTGATTATGTTTTAGGCTCCATCCACTGCATCGGCAGGCGCGATTTATACGAAGCAGCCTGCTACGCGGGACGCACCCGCCGGCAGATTGTGGAAGAATTTTTAAACGATTCCATTAAATGTTTAGAGCAAAACCGCGACTTTGACGCTTTTGCGCATATCGATTATATCTGCCGTTACTGGCCTTACCAAGGCGCAGAGCGCGAGCTGCGTCCGGCGGATGCTCCGCAGCTTTTTGATAAGCTTTTTAATTTGCTGATTGCAAAAAATATTCCTTTAGAAATTAACACCCGCCGTTTAGACGACGCTGCCGCAGCCAAAGCGCTTGTTCCTTTATATAAGCGTTACCAAGAATTAGGCGGCAAATATTGCACCATCGGCAGCGACGCGCATTACACGGAGCATGTAGGACGGCGCTTGCAGGAAGCGTTACAGCTTGCTAAAAAATGCCGTCTGATGCCCGTATATTTTAAGAAGAGAAAAATGCAGATTATGGAGGCAGCAAAATGAGATGTGTGCGTTTTGAAGATAAAAAGACCGGCTTTATCGGCATCGGTTATATCAACGGCAATTCTGTTACCAGAGTGCAGGGCAGCTTGGAAACCTATTGGCAGATTACCGAAGATGTGTACGCTCTTAGCGACGTACGCCTGTTGGCTCCCTGCGTGCCCAAGCAGATTATCTGCGTCAGCTTCAATTATAAAAAGCACGCTGACGAATTTGGCGTTTCCGTACCGCAGGAGCCCAGCATTTTTGCCAAGGCTTCGCATACCATTATCGGTACCGAAGAAAATATCATCTGGCCAAAAGAGGTTGGTGAGCTGGCTTTCGGCGTGGAGCTGGCCATAGTTATTAAAAAGAAAATGAAAAACGTAGCGCCGGAGGATGTACCCAAATATATTCTTGGCTACACCTGCGCCAACGACATCACCGCCCGCGATTTACAGCGCAAGGAACAGCAATGGCTGCGCTGCAAATCCTTCGACACCTTCTGCCCTTTGGGACCGTGGATGGAAACCAAGCTTGACCCCACCAATTTAACTCTCAAAACCTGGGTGAACGGCGAGCTGAAGCAGAATGCCAACACTAAAGACATGATTTATAATCCTTATGAAATTTTAAGCTACATTTCCCGCAGCTTCACCTTAGACGCCGGTGACATTGTACTCACGGGTACGCCTATGGGCTCCGGTCTGCTAAACGAGGGCGACGAAGTGAAAATAGAAATTGAAGGCATTGGTTCTGTCACCAACTTTGTAGAGCGCGAATAAAATTTATTTTGACAACTGAAAGCAAGGCGTATGCGGGCGCATACGTCTTCTTTTTTTGAGCTTACATTAGAAAACTTTACAGTAAAATTTATTTATGTTATATTATTGACCAGTTAGTCAATAATATGTGGAGGAATACTTTTATGCTAAATAATATGACGGAAGGAGAACCCTTAAAGCTGATACTGCCCTTTATGGTGCCGCTGCTTATCGGCAACGTTTTTCAGCAGCTATATAATATTGCCGACGTGGTTATTGTCGGCCGCACTATCGGCGTAGAAGCGCTGGCCGCAGTAGGCGCGGTAACGCCGCTGTTTATGATGACAATGGTGCTGACGATTGGCTTAGCCAACGGCTGCACAGTAGTAACCGGCCAACGCTACGGCGCGGGAGATATGAACGGTATGCGGCGCAGCATTGGCACCTGCACGGTGCTCAGCGTTTTATTTACTTTTTTTATCATGCTGGTTTTTCATCTGATAATCGATGCGGCGCTGGAACTGATGAATATTCCCGCAGAGCTTTTGGCAGATTCTAAAGCTTACGTCATGATTATTGTGGACGGACTTTTTGCCATGATGGGCTATAATCTCTTGTCAGGTATTATGCGTTCTTTAGGCGACAGTAAAACGCCGCTGTATTTTTTGATTGTTTCTTCCGTTGTAAATATTGCGCTGGCGTTGATTTTTATTCTTTATTTAGGCTGGGGCGTGCCCGGAAGCGCCATAGCGCTGGTTATCGCTCAGGCGATTTCTGTAGTTTTGTGCATGATTTATATTTACAAGCGTTTTCCGCAATTACACATCAAACGCCGCGATATCAATTTAGACTGGCCGGAAATTTGGACGCATCTGCGCATGGGTCTGCCTATGGCGGTACAGTTCAGCGTTTTGGGTATGGGCATTATTATTTTGCAGTCGGTGTGCAACAAATTCGGCGGCCAGCAGATTGCCGGTTTTACGGCTGCCACCCGTGTGGAGCAGATGGCGCTGCAGCCGATGATTTCTTCTGGCATTGCCATGGCAGTTTTTACGGCGCAGAATTACGGCGCGCGCCGCTTCGACAGAATCCGCGAGGCGGTACGCAAATGCTCCCTGCTAAGCCTGGGCTTCAGCGTGTTTGCGGCGGCGTGCATGTTCTTTTTCAGCGAAAATATTATCGGCGTCTTTTTGGAAAATCCCGGTCAGGAGGTTATGCAGGCGGCGCACATGTATATTTTATATACGGTGCCGGTATATTTCTTTTTGAGCCAGATTTTTATTTACCGCAACGCCTGTCAGGGTATGGGTATCGGCTTAGTGCCCATGCTTGCCGGAACCATAGAGCTTGTTATGCGCTCCGGTGCGGCAATTTATTTAGGCGATATCTACGGCTATACGGGAGCCTGTCTGGCTTCGCCTATTTCCTGGACGTGCTGCGCAATTTTTGTGTTCTGCGCGTATCATTATTTTATCCGCCTGCTGGAAAAGCAGTATAAAAGATAAAAATTTTAGCTAATTGCCTAAAAAACACTATATAAAAAAGTCAGCTTCTAGCTTTTAGAAACTGACTTTTTCTTTTGCCCGGCTGCATTTTTACTGTGAACACTCGTTCCCTGCACGTTTTGCGCCAGGAAGTAAATGAGCCGCTGCGGCGAGGCTTAAATTTTTTTAGGAAGGAGAAAAGAAACAAGGATAAAAAGCAAACCCATCAGCAGTACGCCTTCTGCACCAAAAGCGTAAAGCGAAGGAAATTTAGGCGCAATATTAAAGAGCGTAAGCTTACCTAAATCGAATACCTTAAATATCCCGGAAGACAACCAGCTGCCGTAACTTATAGAAAAAAGAAACGCTCCAAATAAACCGCCAATGATAATGCCCCAGGTTTTCGCTTTGTTGACGTAGGGAAGCGAAGCAAGGCTCGTCCCCGGACAGCTGCCCAGCAGACCAAAGCCAATACCAAAAATGGCGCCGCCGACAATTACACCTGCGTTCATATTTTTAATATTAAAATGACTAATATCTAAAAGTCCAAGCGAAGCGGCAGCGCCAATCAGTACGCCAGCTAAACCAATACCATACAGAATGGTTTTCATCAAAGTCAAATCCTCAAGACGCAGCATAGCGCGAACATTTTTCCGGTCAGCTGCTCCTGCATAATATAGAGCAAAGCCAAAAGCGCTGCCCAAGATGATTGCTAAGATAATTTTAGACATGCTTATTTACCTCCCGACTTATATTTTTTTACCAGTATAGCGGTAGGAACGGCCGTAGCAAAAACGGACGCCGCAAAGACGAAGCCGCTGACGCTGCCCTGACTTATGCCCGCCATCATGTGACCGCTGGTACAGCCATCAGCAAGGCGCGCACCATAAAGTATAATCGCTCCGCCTAAAAAGCCCAGAGCAAATTGCTGTAATTTATTTGCATCAGCAGGTATGGCCTCAAGCTGTTCTTTTCTGCCTAAAGCTTTTGCTGCTGCGTAAGCACCAAGCGGAATCGAAATCACAAAAATATAATCATAATTTGCCAGATTTTTCATATCAGCGATAAGCTTGCCCTTACTTTTAGCGTAATAAGGGTTAGTACTGGTATATTCTCCGGGCTTTCCGGGAACAGGAGCAACTATATCGGCTGCGATTGCCGTATGAATTTTGCCGCTGAGCACGGAAAACTGCGTAGATACGCCTATGGGCTTGACTAAGAATACTGCTAAAAAGAAAATTATACCTAAAAAAATTCCTCCGAGAAGCCAATTATTTTTTCGCATTTTTATTACCTCCTTGGAAATTATTATTTCTGTAATTCCATTATAGCATAGGCAATTTTTATGTATGTGATAAAGTTACAATGAAAGCGTGAATAGTTTATGTTATTATGTTGAAAAACTCCCTTAGTGAAAACGGCATTTTGGATGCCGGTCATTAAGGGAGTTTTTGAGTGTGTGAGAGTTTTTCTGTAAATAAGACCTTCTATGATAATTTTTACTTGAA
>CAJKLD010000041.1 GCA_905200645.1 uncultured Phascolarctobacterium sp.
GGCGGTCTATCTCTTGTTTTCGGTTGCTTGCTTCCTTACCGTACATGAGCATTAGGTAAGCAGGATGTATTGGTGATCGGCGATAAAATAGCCAGAATTGACGCTCATATTGATGAATACGATGGATTGCCGGAGGTAGAGATTTTTGACCTTGAAGGTCTTAAGCTGCTTCCCGGTTATATTGATATGCACGTGCATATTACCGGCGGCGGTGGTGAAGCCGGTCCTGCTACCCGCGTTCCCGAATCGCAGCTCAGCATGTTCCTCAAAAACGGCATTACTACGGTTTTGGGGCTTTTGGGAACTGACGGCGTAACTAAAAGCATTGAAAATTTAATCGCTAAGGCAAGAGCTTTGACTGAGGAAGGTATTACCGTTTATACCTTGACCGGCTCCTATGGCTATCCTGCTAATACTATGACCGGCAGCGTGGAAAAGGATATTTATATGCTGACGCCTATGGTTGGTGTAAAAACTGCTGTTTCCGATCATCGCAGTTCTAACCCTCAGGCTGAAGATTTGATTGCCTTAGGTACTGCTGCCCGCCGTGGCGGTATGATCAGCGGTACTGCCGGTATTGTTGTTATGCACATGGGCAGTGGTAAGGGAGGCTTGAAGCCACTGCTTAAAGCGCTGGAGGATAGTGATATTCCGGCAAAGACATTTTTGCCTACGCATATTCTGCGCTGTCCTGAACTGATTGACGACGCTACGGAACATGTTCGCCGCGGCGGTTACATTGACTGTACGGCTGGCTCTGACCCGCAGTCTATTGAAGAAAACGCCGATTCTTTGTACGAGCTGCTGCAAAGGCCGGGAGTAACTTTGGAGCATGTTACTTTGTCCAGCGATAGTATGGGCAGTATGCCGCGCTTTGATGATGAGGGTAACTGCATTGGCCTGACCTATGCAACTCCCGATAGCCTGCATAAAACAATCAAGGGACTTGTACAGAGCGGTATGGCTTTGGAAAAGGCAATTCAGCTTTTGACCAGTAATTCCGCTTATGTTTTGGGCAAGGATGGCGTAAAGGGCTGCATTAAGCCTGGCGCTGACGCCGATTTATTGGTTTTGGATGGCAATTTAGATATTGACAGCCTTTTTGCAAAAGGACAGACTGCATTGCTGCATGGCGATTTAAAAATGCGCGGCCGCTTTGAATAAGAACATCAAAATTCTTCATTAAACAAAACAGAAATTTTTTAAATACCGACAGTTTGAGTTTATGCAGACTGCCGGTATTTTTAGTATTGCAAAAAAAAGTCATAGCGCGTATAATTAGTTGTACAACTCAGGTCTGTGGTTGCAAGTCGATGCCAGTTGCAGGCGAAACGATCCACGTAAACAGCCAAAATAGGCTGCGAGCACGGTGCAGTATAGAAGTAAGTCCTGCCGCATAAAAATTAAGGCGAGAGGGGTAGTAGTGGGGAGCAGATGCTTAGGAGCGAACCCTCCAGCAGGCGAGTGTGGGGGCGAAAACCAGGTCAGCTGAGTTGTATTTATTTTTATACTGAAAAATTTATAAAAATACTTTACATGTGGAGAAAATCGGTATATAATGTGCATATCATATTTTAGTGGCACAGTGAGGAAAGGGGTAATATTTAAATGAAGAAATTATTAATTTTGCTGATGGCAGTTATCGCTGCTGTTGCAATGCTGGCTGCTGGCTGCGGCGGCGCTAAAGATGAAAAAAAGGCAGAGCCTGCTAAAGTATTGCGCGTAGGTACCGAGCCTACCTTTGCACCTTTTGAATTCCAAAAGGAAGGCAGCAAGGATTATGATGGCTTTGATATGGATTTGGCACGTGCTGTTGGCAAACAAATGGGCGTTAAGGTTGAAATCGTTAACATGGGTTTTGACGCTTTGATTCCTGCTTTGAATGCTAATAATATTGATATGGTTGCTGCCGGTATGTCTATTACTGAAGAGCGACAAAAGGCCGTAACCTTCTCTGAAGCTTATTATACTTCCGGTTTGATCATTATGGTTAACAAAGACAACAAAGAAATTAAGAGCGTTAAAGATTTGGAAGGCAAACGCATTGCCGTACAAATCGGTACCACGGGTGAAAAAAAAGCAAGAAGCATTAAAGATGCTAAAGTTACTGCTTTTAACACCAATACCGAAGCTGCTATGGAGCTGAAAAACAAGGGCGTTGACGCTGTTATCAACGATAGTCCTGTTGTAGGCTATTATTTGGCACAGGGTGGTAATGCAACCGCTATGACCGTAGGCGAAGTTATGGAAGCCGAACAGTATGGCCTGGCTGTAAAAAAAGGCAACGACAAGCTGGCTGGCGACGTTAACAAAGCTTTGACCGAGTTGAAAAAGAACGGCGAATATGACAAGATTTACAAAACCTGGTTTGGTGAAGTAAAGAAATAATAAAGTCGGTTCTTGGGCGGAGCACTGCGTGGTTTAGAATCGCAAGTGCTCCGTTTATGTTTTCGGACGTTATTTAACGTTTGAATTATAAAATTAAATAAGATGAGGGGGACTCAAAATGAAAAAAGTATTAGTATTTTTAATGATGGCAATTATGGCTTGCAGCATGATGCTGGCAGGCTGCGGCGGTTCTAAAGAGGAGAAAAAGGCTGAACCTGCAAAGGTTTTGCGCGTAGGTACCGAGCCTGCTTTTGCGCCTTTTGAATTTCCTAAAGAAGGCTCCAAAGAGCTGACCGGCTTTGATATTGAGCTGGTTCAAGCTATCGGCAAGCAAATGGGTGCTAAGGTAGAAGTTTCCGGTATGGGCTTTGACGCTTTAATCCCGGCTTTGAACGCAGGCAACATTGATGTAGCTATTGCCGGCATGACCATTACCGAAGAACGTAAAAAGGCTGTCAGCTTCTCTGACCCGTACTACACTTCCGGACTTATCATTATGGTGAAAAAAGATAATACTGCTGTGAAATCCATTGATGATTTGAAAGGCAAGCGTATTGCTGCTCAAATCGGCACCACCGGCGAAATGAAATCCAGAAGTGTTGAAGGCGCTAAGGTTACTACCTTTAACACTCAGGACGAAGCTGCTTTGGAACTGAAAAATGGCGGCGTTGACGCTGTTATCGGCGATCTGCCGGTTATGGAATACTATTTGGCAAAAGGCGGCAGCCAATTTGCTATGACCGTAGGCGAAAAAATGGAAGCCGAACAATACGGTATTGCAGCTAAAAAAGGCAGCAAACTGGTAGAGGATATTAACAAAGCTATGGCTGAACTGAAAAAGAACGGCGAGTTCGACAAAATTTATAAAAAATGGTTTGGCGAAGCTAAATAATTTAACTCTCAAACTTGTTTGTGATTTTTAAGCTGTTAGATAACCCGTAAATTAGAAGGGATTGGGAGTAGCTATGGAACTTAATTTTGATTTAATGGTAAAATCTTTTCCGTTATTGTTGGCAGGCGCCGGCATTACGGTAGAGATTACTGCCATGAGCGTATTTATGGGCTTGATTATAGGCTGCCTGGTGGGAATTGCCCGCCTGTGCACCATTAAGCCTTTACGCTATCTTGCCAACGTATACGTTGATTTTATACGTGGTACACCGCTTTTGGTGCAGATATTTCTTGTTTATTTTGCCTTACCGGGTATTATCGGCAGTCGTGTAGATCCCTTTTTGGCAGCTATTTCTGCCTGCTCCATTAACAGCGGCGCATATATTGCAGAAATCTTCCGCGCAGGCATTCAATCCATTGACAAAGGCCAGATGGAAGCAGGACGCAGCTTGGGCATGAGCTGGGCGCAGACTATGCGTTATATCATTATGCCGCAGGCTTTTAAGCGTATTATTCCTCCTTTAGGTAATGAGTTTATCGCTATGCTGAAGGATTCCTCCTTGGTATCGGTTATCGGCTTTGAAGAGCTGACCCGCCGCGGTCAGTTGATTATTGCCCGTACCTATGCTTCTTTTGAAATTTGGATGGCAGTAGCAATTGTTTATTTAGTTATGACCTTTGCTGTAGCCAGATTCACAGGTTATTTGGAGCGGAGGTTTGAAACAAAATGAGCAATGAAATGATTAAGATTACCGACCTGAAAAAAAGCTTTGGCGATCTAAATGTTTTGAATGGCGTAAATCTGACCATTAAGGAAAAAGAGGTTGTTGTTATTATCGGCCCCAGCGGCAGCGGTAAAAGCACGCTTTTGCGCTGCATAAACTATTTAGAGGAGCCGACCGGCGGCAGTATTGTTATTGACGGCATCCCTTTAAGTGGCGAAGCAAATATCAATGAAATTCGCAAAGAGGTTGGTATGGTATTCCAACGCTTCAATCTTTTTCCGCATATGAATGTTATGGAAAATTTGATGCTTGCGCCTATGAAGGTACGTGGTGTAAGTAAGCAGGAAGCAGAAGAAACTGCTACTAAATATCTTACTAAAGTTGGTCTCTTTGATAAAGCACGCAGCTATCCCGACCAGCTGAGCGGTGGCCAACAGCAGCGTGTAGCTATTGCCAGAGCCTTGTGCATGAAGCCTAAGGCTTTGTTGTTTGACGAGCCTACCAGCGCCTTAGACCCGGAGATGGTTAACGAGGTTTTGGATGTTATGAAGGAACTGGCCAATGAGGGGATGACTATGGCTGTTGTAACTCACGAAATGGGTTTTGCCCGTGAGGTTGGCGACAGAGTAGTATTTGTGGACAGCGGCGTTATTCAAGAAGAAGGTACGCCGGAAGAACTTTTTGGTAATCCCAAAACAGAGCGCTGCAAAAGCTTCTTATCCAAAATTCTTTAATGTTAAGCTGCCTGCAATGAGGTAAGTGTTTTTCCTAGTTACGTCAAAGTGTAACAGTTTTATAAGTTTTCACTAAAAGTTCACGCAAAAATGATAAATGCAGCAGGAGTTTAGATACTTATAGCGAATTATATACGCAAAGGGATAAAGCCTGAACCCTTGTAGAAAAAGGTAGCATGGAGGGCAGTTCGTCAACCATGACATACCTAAGGAGGCATGAATTATGAGCGTAAACGTAAAAGGCAGAAACATCAATGTAACTCCGGCTTTGAAAGAGTATGTGGAGAAAAAAATTACCAAGGTTGTTAAACAGTTTAAAACTGTTGGCGACATTTCTGCAGTGCTGAAGGTTGAGAAAGGTAATCATATTGTGGAGATTACCGTGCCCGCCAGCGGTATTTTGCTAAGAGCACAGGAATCAACCAATGATATGTATTCTTCCATTGATTTGGTTGTGGAAAAGATTGAACGTCAAATCCATAAATATAAAACTCGTCTGATGAAGAGAAAATATGCCAACTTTGTGGAACCGGCAGCACCGGTACCTGATGAAGCTCCTGAAGAAGAATTTGAAATCATTAGAAATAAGCATTTTGTTATGCACCCAATGACTCCGGAAGAAGCCATTTTGCAAATGAATTTGCTGAACCATGATTTCTTTGTATTCTTCGATCCCGATTTGGGCAGCACCAATGTAGTTTATCGTCGTAAGGACGGCAAATATGGTTTGCTTAGCCCGGAATTAAAATAAGTTTTCTAACAGCATAAACAAAAATTTTTATGGCAGGCGCCGTACGGTGCCTGCCATTTTTGTGTGTTCAGGCATAGAAAAATAAAAAACTCCAAAACGGCGTTCTAGAGTATGGTTTCAATATGGTGTTTTTGCTCGATGTACGCATATAAAAACAAAAAACTCCAAAACGGCGTTCTGGAGTATGGTTTCAATATGGTGTTTTTGCTCGATGTACGCATGTAGAAAT
>CAJKLD010000042.1 GCA_905200645.1 uncultured Phascolarctobacterium sp.
ACTATTATTATACGCTATTTCTCGTCAAAATCAACCATTTGTTGTGACAGAGCCATTGGTAAAAATATTTTTTTGCATGCTACTTCCTCCTTGCGTGATTTCTGGTGTATTGCGTATTTAAAGCGTATCTTCTAGAAGCTGGCTATATTATAATATGCTTTTTTATATATCAAATGCCTATTTTTATCAGTAATAAATACTTCAAAAGCATTCAGTCGGTTATATTTCGCCCAAAAATAAAACCTTGCCTTTTTAGCTTAGGCAAGGTTTTGTTTAATTTTTATTTCTTTTTACTTTTGCTGTTTTTAGCTGCTGCTTTCGCATCGTTTTCGTTGGCGACTACCGCCCACTGACGCAGCAAATCGGCGCAGGCTCCAGCATAAGCTCCGGCGCTACCCCACGCGCCTGCATCCTGCGTATACAAGGTCAAAAGCTGAATATCGTCGTAATAAATATACGCATAGCTGCCATTATCATAAACTACAAAATAATTAGGATTGATGGTTCCGCGCTGGCGCACCGTCCACAAACTGCCTGCCAGCATATACGCGCGATATTTTGCTTTGGTATTGCCAATGCTTTGGTTAATATCAAAACGCCAGTTACCCTCGGTAACGCTGGCATGGTCGTCGTCAACTACCGTAACGTCCGGATGAATATCATAGCTTTTCAGCTGTTTAACTACGCGCTTTACGCGTTCTTCCGGCTCCGGATGGCTGCTGAACAAGCCGTAGCTGCCACCGCCGCCCTGCTGGGAAAGATCATCCAATTTTTGCACCGTAATCAGCATAGCGTAAGGATTAAAGCCGGCCTTAATAGTATTGTTTACGCCTTCCTTATCAGCGCCGCGTTCATCGGTACGGCTGTAGCCGGCAAACAGCGCCTGCTGGGCGGCCTGCACCAAACCAAGACCCTGCCCGCGGGTTGCAGCCAACAAAATTAACGAGGTCCACATTTGCTTTTCAATGGCGTTTACCGTATGCTTTTTGGCAACGTGCCCAACCTCGTGACCCAAAACTCCTGCCAGCTCTGTATCTGTCGGCATATAATCCAGCAGTCCTTTAAAAACATAAATAAAACCGCCGGGGCAGGCCAACGCATTCACCTCGTTGCAGTTAAGCACCTTAAAGGAATAAGTGATATCGTCGCGTCCGCAAACTGCCGCCAAACGCTGGCCGATTCGGTTAACTCTTTCGTTTAAATTATAATCTTGCGATACGCCGTATTTAGCCTCCAAACTTTGAGCAGTCTGCCTGCCCATTTCAATCTCCTGTTCTTTACTGATGAGTCCGGCCTCCGCAGGCTGTACGCCGACAAAAAAGCAGCACGCCATTACAAAAGCTAAAAAAATTTTATAAAGCTTATTCATATTCGCCCCTCCTAAATTGCTCCCTCGCTGCATAAAGCCGCAATAGCTGCTTCATCATAGCCAAGCTGCTGCAAAATTTCCTGCGTATGCTCGCCTAAATAAGGCGCGCGCCGGGAAATCACGCTTTGCGCCGCCGAAAATTTTACCGGTCCGCCGATATAACGCAGCTTGCCTAAATCACATTCCGCTTCCTGTAAAATTTGCTCCTGCTGCGTAAGCTGGCTTTGTAAAGCTTCCTCTAAGCTGCACACAGGCGTTACGCAGAATTCTGCGCCGCCTATCAATTCCAGCCATTTGGCTTGAGTTTTAGCGGCAATTTTATCTGCCACCAATTTTTTAATTTCCTCGCCGTGAGCAAAATCAAACTGCCGCTTTTCTAATTCCGCACAGCCGATTAAATCGCAAAAGCGCTGCCAAAATTTAGGCTCAATAGTACCCACGGTCAAAAAGCGACCATCCTTAGTGCGATAAATATTATAATAATGCGCAGTGCGCCCAAAAGGCGCATCGCCGGTTTCGGCGCAGCCCCACAAGGAGCTGATGCCCGTCACCTGCATGGACAGCGCCGTAGCGTAAAGATTAACGTCCAAATGCTGTCCCTCTCCCGTGCGTTCGCGGGCAAACAGCGCCATAGCAATGCCGCTTAAAGCGTTCAAGCCGCTACCAATGGCCGAAACCTGCACTTCGCTGACGCAGGCGCCTCCCACATCATCCAAGCTGTTGAGACCAGCCAAGCCAATCACATTCAAATCGTGCGCAGGCTTGTGGCAATGCTGCCCAAAGCCGGTGATGGAACAATATACCAGGCGCGGATTAATTTGCCGCACGCTTGCGTAATCCAAACCGTAACGCGCCAAATATCCCGGCCTAAAGCCCTCAAGAAAAACATCCGCGTCCCGGAGCAGCTTTAGCAGCAGCTCCCTGCCGCCGGTTTTTTTTAAATTTAAGGCAACGCCGCGCTTATTGCGGTTAAGCATCATATGCCAATAACTCATACCAGCCGCTTTTTCCGGCCAGAACCTGCGCGTAGCATCGCCATCAAGATCCTCTATCTTAATAACTTCGGCGCCGTAATCCCCCAAAAGCATACCGCAGTATTGCCCCGGCAGCCACTTGGAAAAATCTATTACCTTAACCCCTTCCAGCAGCTTCATCAGCATCACTCCCACTAGTTTGTGTAAATTCTTTTGAGATAATCATACAATATTCTAAGAAAAATGTCACTATTTCTTTTTTTGCTTTCCTTAAAACAGAGAAAAATGGTATAATATTGCTGAAATATTTTTAGGTGAGAAATGAGGAAATGCTATGCAGCTTCGCAAATTAACATCTGCATCACTTTTAATTGCCATCGGCACGCTAAGCGCCCATTTAATTTATATTCCCGCAGGAGTTTCTAAATGCTTTCCTGTACAGCATGCCATCAATGTCATGGGCGCCGTGCTTTTAGGCCACGATTACGCCGTGGCCATTGCTTTTTTAATTTCCTGTCTACGCAATATGTTCGGCACCGGCTCGCTTTTGGCCTTTCCCGGCAGTATGATAGGCGCGTTTTTTGCAGGTCTAGCGTATAAGCATTATAAAAATATTCCTGCGGCCATGGCCGGCGAAATTTTCGGTACGGGTATTGTGGGCGGCTTAGCAGCTTGGCTACTTGCCCTCGTTTTGTTAGGCAGCAAGACCGTGGCCTGGTTTTTTATTCCGCCGTTTTTAGTCAGCACTATCGGCGGCAGCATTATTGCGGGACTGCTTTTAAAAAGCGGTGTCCTCGCCCGGCTTAAAGCTAAGGAAGGTAAATAAATGTCCTTTCATCAAATTGTAACCTATTTGCTCTACGGCTTAAGCGGCATTTTTTTCGGTATCTTTGCCTCGCGCTACAGCGTACTTTCCGCGCTCAAACTTAAAGCAAGCTGGAAGGAAGAAGGCTTAACGGGATTGTCAGACTGTCTGCCGCAAATACTTTTTCTTTTCGTCAGTTTCTTTTTATTTCCCTCTTGGTTTTTAACTAGAACCACCACAGGCGGTTTTACCTATTATGTATGTCTTTTATTTTTTTTCAATAAAGGACTGCGTATACACAGCAATAAGTAAAAGCAGGTGACATTATGCATATTCATCAACACAAGCTTCCTCTGCCCGGGCAGAAGGACGAAAAATATATCCAACCCATGGCCGACACCTTCAAGGTGCTCAGCGACCCTACGCGCATCCGCATTCTGGCTCTTTTAGCGCATCAGGAGATGTGCGTAACCTGTATCGCCGAAGCTTTAGACATGACGCACTCCGCTATCAGCCATCAGCTGAGACTTTTACGCACTGCTAATTTAGTAAAATTCACTAAGGAGGGCAAGGAAGTTATTTATTCCTTAGACGACGCTCACGTGCTCAGACTTTTCGACCAAGCGCTGGATCATGTAAAGCATAAAATCTAGTAAACTAAAATAACCCTTCTGCAACCCTTTTGCAGCAGAAGGGTTATTTTTATACGCAAATATGCAGCTAAAATTATTGCCGCCAACGTAGCATATACTATTATTTCAGCACGAACATTTGTTCCTAGCGCGCTTTGCAACAAGAAAAATTACAAATGTTTTTGCTGTTATATTTGAAATCATTTTGCTTCTAACCATTGTCTAATAATTTCACTTTTATAAGTAGATGTCCAGCTTAAATCATCGGCCGGCACCTGCACGTTGCCCACAAGCTTTTTGCGGTCATCATTATAAGGATAATTTTTTACATGCCACATATAATGATAACCATTTTTCGGCAAAAGCTCTGCGCCTGCATCGCTCATAAGATAATCAAGAAATTCCTTAGCAGTTTCTTCATGGGGCGCTCCCTTTAAAATTGCGGCGCCCGTCAAAATATTGCGATTAGCATCTTTAGGCACGGTAGCGAACAAATGACTGTGGCGGTTTTCCATAATCAAAGCATAGTCCAAAGGCACAACGGCTACAGTCTTTTTGCCAATATATACTTTATCCACGGCTTCACCAAAACCAGAAGTGTATTCGGGATGTTGACCATTTAATTTTGCAGCATAGGCTAGGGCTTCTTCCTTGCCCCGCAGCTGCCAAATGGCTGTCAGCATACTAAAGCTGGAGCCGCCCAGCGAAAAATCTGCCATAGTGATTTCGTCCTTCAGCTCCGGCGCCAGCAGCTCTTCCCATGTTTCCGGCGCATATAAGCCGTAAGCATGTAGGTTATGCTTATTGCTAAGCAAAGCTATATATCTTAAATATAGGCTCGTCCATTCGCCTGTACGATTGCGCAGTTCCGCCGGCACCTTATAAGATTCCTTAGCCAAATATGGCTGCAAAATATTCTGCTCATCAGCCAAGAAGTATTCTTCACTGGTGCCGCCCAGCCACACGTCAATCTTATGCTGACGCAAATAATCAAAACGCTGCTGCTGACTGCCGCCCGGCAAATAGCTGATTATAACTTTCGCATTAAAAGCCTTAGCGTAACTAGCAGCAATCAATTCCGTAAAAGCCTTATTCATACTGCTGCATAAAGTCAGTTCTTTTATTTCTTTTTTATCTTCTTTACCACAGGAAGCCAAAAGCAAAAATGCTAACAGCAAGCCTATTATTTTAGCAAAAGCACTTTTTCGCATTCTTTAATCCGCCTTTCTGTTAACATTATACCATAAAAATAAAACCCACACCTCGTGGTGCGGGTTTTATTTTTCTAACCGGCAGCTTTCTATCCTCCCAGGCCGCTTCCAGCCAAGTACTTTC